>JADZCA010000011.1 GCA_020851795.1 Planctomycetota bacterium
CCGTTCCCGCCGCGGCCCCGCCCCCTCGAACGGTGAGCGCGAGCTCCGACCCTGCGCTCACCGACCGCGGGGTCGGAGCAGACGCTCCCCGGCCGCGGGGTCGTACCCGATGCTCACCGTTCCCGCCGCGGCTCCGCCCCCTCGAACGGTGAGCGCGAGCTCCGACCCTGCGCTCACCGACCGCGGGGTCGGAGCGGACGCTCACCGACCGCGGGGTCGTACCCGATGCTCACCGTTCCCGCCGCGGCCCCGCCGCCCTCGAACGGTGAGCGCGAGCTCCGACCCTGCGCTCACCGACTGCGGGGTCGGAGCAGACGCTCACCGACCGCGGGGTCGTACCCGATGCTCACCGTTCCTGCCCCCCCGGGTGGGGCGAGTCCCCGGGGGCGGACGCCGGGCACCCGAGGGGCCGACGGTGTCGCACGGGGGCCGTAGATTGCCGGCGTGCGCGTCATCGCGGTCGTCAACCAGAAGGGCGGCGTCGGCAAGACGACGACGTCGGTCAACCTCGGCGCGGGCCTCGCCCGCCGCGGCCGACGGGTCCTCCTCATCGACATGGACCCGCAAGGCAACCTGACCGACCACCTCCTCGGCGACGCCCCCGAGGGCACCGACCGCCCGTCCGTCTACGACGTGATCGTCGAGGGCAAACCCGTCCTCGAGTGCCTCGTGGAGACGGGCACCCCGGGGCTCTCCGTCGTCCCGTCGCACGAGGACATGGCGGGCGCCGAGCTCGACCTCGCCTCGGTCATCGGTCGCGAAGTGCTCCTGCGCGACGCGCTCGCCGAGCTCGGCCCGGACGCCTTCGACTACGTCTTCCTCGACTGCCCGCCGAGCCTCGGTCTCCTCTCGCTCAACGCCCTCGCCGCCGCCGACGAGGTCTTCATCGCGCTGCAGACCGAGTTCTTCGCGATGCGCGGCCTCTCCGCCCTCGACCGCACGATCGACCTCGTCCGCCGCCGCATCAACCCACGCCTGCGCCTGGGCGGCATCGTCGCGACGCTCGTCGACCCCACGCGCCTCTCGCGCGAGGTGACCGAGGAGGTCCGCGGCCACTACGGCGACCGCATGTTCACGACGAAGGTGCGCACCAACGTGCGGCTCGCCGAGGCCCCCAGCCACGGCAAGCACATCTTCGACTACGCGCCCGACTCCCCCGGCGCGGCCGACTACGCCGCGCTCGCGCAAGAAGTCGAGGAGGGCCGCAGCGCGCTCGAGGCCGCCGAAGCGACCCCCGCCGACGGGGGCGCCGCGGAGCCGACGGCCCCCGAGCGAGGCCCCGCTCCCGTCGCCGATCCCGTGGCGACGCCCGCGCCCGCCGCCGCCAAGCGACCGGCTCGTGGCTTCGCGGCCGCCGTCGCTCAGGCCGTCGCGGCGCTCGACGCGTCGCGCAGCGAGCCCGTCAAGCCCGCGGCCCCCACGCGTCCCGCCGCCGTGTCCCCCGCGGCGTCGGCGACGCCTGACGCCGCGCCTGCGGTACCGGGCCCGCACGCCTCCCGGGCCACACCCGCCGAGTCGACCGATCCCGCCCGCGCGAGGCCTCCCGCCCCCGACGCGATGCCGCCGGCGCACCACGCGGCGGCCCGGACCGCGACGGAGCTCGCACCCGAGGCCGTCTCCGACGCCGCCGACGTCGACGGGGACGCGCACGCGTCGCGCCACGAGGCGACCGTCGCCACGGGCCCCGCGCTGGCGCCGCGGCCTCTCGCCGCCCCGATCGACGAGCCCGCGGCGACCCCGTCGAGCCGGCCGCCGCCGGCCACCGCGCCGCGCCCGTTCGCGGTGCCGCTGCCCGTCCTGCGCGGAGGCCCGCGCCCGCTCTCGATCGCTCCGATGCCGACGCGCGCGCCGAACGCGCTGCCGCGGCCCGCATCCGCGGCGGGCGGGACCCGCTCGACGTGAGCGCGGGGGTCGAGGAGCCGCGCATCGTCGTCTCGGACGGTCACCGCCTCGACGGGGTGATCGCGAGACCGCGCGGCACGGCCGTGGGGACCGCGGCGGTCGCGCACCCCCATCCCGCCCACGGCGGCAACATGGACCACTCGGTGGTGCGCACGGCCGCCGCGCGCGCGGTCGCCGCCGGGCTCGTCGCCCTGCGTTTCGACGTCCGCGGCGTCCGCCACAGCGACGGCGATGTGGACGACCCGGCGGGGCACCTCGAGGACCTCTACGCCGCCGGCGACGCCGTCGCCGACGAGGGCGGGCGGGACCTCCCCCGCTACGGGGTCGGTTTCTCGTACGGCGCCCGCCTCTGGCTCGAGGCGATGCGGACGCCGACGCCGCCGCCCGTGCGCGGGCTCGTGCTGCTCGCGCCGGCGACGCGGGTCCCGCGGACCGCGCGCGACTTCGGCGACCTGCTGCTCGGGCGACCGATCCGCGACGCGGCGCTCGATCTCCGCGTCCTCGAACGCCTCGAGCGGGTCCCGGTGCCCACGGTGATCCTCGTCGGCGAGAACGACGTCGTCGCACCGCCGCACGAGGTCGCGCGCCACGCGGGCCCGCTCGCGCGGGTCGACGTGCTCCCCGGCCTCAATCACTTCTTCGCTCCCGGCGCCGGTGCCGGCGCCACCGACGTCGCGGCGCTCTCGGCGTCGCTCGACCGCGCCTTCGCCACCCTTCTCGCGCGTCGCTAGCCGCGGCGGATCCGTCCCGCGGTCGAGGCGCGGGGGCCGGGACCGGCGAACGCGCGGGCCCCGTGCCCCCGCGCGGGGTGCGCCCGCTCGACGAGGTCCTCGTGCCGGCGCCGACCGCCGAGGACGACGCGGTGGTCGACGACCCGTCAGGCTGCATTGCCGCCTCGTTGCGCGCGGTCGGCGGCGTCCACGGCGAGGGCGCCGTGGCAGCGGACCAGCGCCGCACGGACGACGGCCCCGACCTGCGCGGCGTAGGAGGGCGAGGAGTGCAGCAGCGCGCGGTGGCGCGGGTACCGGTCGCGCACGCGGTGCACGCTGTCGCCGAGCAGGCCCGCGATCGCGGGGAAGGGGAGCCCGCAGAGGTCGCGGAGCAGGGCCGTCTCGAGGATCGTCCACGCGTCGCAGGGGCGCCCGAACGGCCGCACGACCTGCGTCCCGGCGAGCGCGCGCTCGTCGCGCAGCGCCACGCGCACGGCTCCCGGGTCGACGACCGGGACGCCGCCGTCGCGTCCGTCGGGGAGGCGGGAGCGCGCGCGCATCCAGCGGAGCAACCGCGCGCGACCGTAGCCCAGGAAGCGGTCGGTGCGATCGGGCCGGCGGCTGCGGTGCCCGAGGCAGACCTCGGCCCACTCGAGCGCGGACGTGCTCGTGTCGCGCAGGAACACGTCGAGGTAGCCCTGCGGGGTGTAGGCGGAGGTGCCGGTGAGCCGGCAGACGTACCGCTCGACCCACGCGCGGTCGAGCCACCGCGGGCCCGACGGGCGTGCGTAGTGCGCGGCGCTCCCGAACGGGTGCCCGCGGGGGTCGGCGGCGACGCCGGCGGCGGTCGCGTTGCGGTCGATATAGGCGACGACCGCGCGACGGTAGGCCTCGGAGTCGACGCGCTTGGACGTGAAGCGGCCCTTGACGAGCGGGCCGTCCTGGTCGCGGCAGAGGTTGAAGCGCCGCGCGTAGCGGCTCTGGATCCGGCGGAGCGAGCGGGAGATCTCGCCGCGCAGGCTGACGAGGAGAAGGTGGAAGTGCGTCGAGAGGATGGAGAACGCGACGACCGCGATCCTCCCGGCGCGGACCTCGCGCGCGACGAGCGAGAGGAACACGACCGCCTCGGCGGGGTTCTCGAACATCGCCCGCCCGGTCGCCGCGCGGTTCATGACGTGGTGCCAGACCCCGGGTCCGTCCCGGCGAGGCCGTCGAGGCATGGGAGTCTCCGTTGAGGGAAGCAACAGCAACTCGCGCGAGGCCCCCGCTCGGTCACACGGTGCCGCGCAGCGCTTCTCTCCAGCTCCGACCCCGCGATCGGTGAGCGCGCGCTCCGACCCCTCGGTCGGTGAGCACGAGATCCGACCCCGCAGTCGGTGAGCACGAGCTCCGACCCCGCGGTCGGTGAGCACGAGCTCCGACCCCGCGGTCGGTGAGCACGAGCTCCGACCCCGCGATCGGTGAGCGCGAGCTCCGACCCCGCAGTCGGTGAGCACGAGCTCCGACCCCGCGAACGGTGAGCACCAACTCCGACCCCGCGATCGGTGAGCGCGGGCTCCGACCCCGCGAACGGTGAGCGCGAGCTCCGACCCCGCGGTCGGTGAGCGCGGGGTCGGAGCAGACGCTCACCCTTCACGGGGGGGGTGCGGCGCCGCGGCGAACGGTGAGCACCAACTCCGACCCCGCGGTCGATGAGCGCGAGCTCCGACCCCGCAGTCGGTGAGCGCGAGCTCCGACCCCGCGATCGGTGAGCACCAACTCCGACCCCGCGATCGGTGATCGCGAGCTCCGACCCCGCGGTCGGTGAGCGCGAGCTCCGACCCCGCGGTCGGTGAGCGCGGGGTCGGAGCAGACGCTCACCCTTCACGGGGGGGGTGCGGCGCCGTGGACGTTCCCGAAGCCCCCGCGCCCCGACGCCCCCGCGCCCCTCGCGACGCCGTCGCGGCGGCTACGAGCCGGAGACGAACGTGTACGGCTCGGCGGAGGCGCGCTCGCAGTAGGCGCAGCGCAGCTGCAGCGGCGTGGACGCCGTGCGGTCGAACACCGTGTGGACGCGCTCGTGGTTCGTGATGCACGTCGGGTTCTGGCAGCGCAGCACGCCCACGAGCCGCTCGGGGATCTCGAGGCGCTGCTTGCTCGCGATGCGCCCGCCCTTGACGATCGCCACCGTCACGTGCGTCCCCAGCAGCGCGAGCCGGTCCGTCTCGGACTTGCGCAGCTCGAGGCCCTCGACGCGGATGATGTCCTTGTGCCCGTAGCGCGTGCTCGGCACGTTCATCCCCACCGTCACCGGCCCCTCGCGCGGCAGCCCGAGGATCGCCAGCGCGCGCGCCGCGGTCCCCACCGGCAGATGGTCGATCACCGTCCCGTCCTGCAGCCGGAAGTCGTTCGGGCTAGGCAAGGCCGCCTCCCGACGCGTCCGCGTCCGCCAGCACCAGCGACAGCAGCGCCTTGCGCACCGTGACCCCGTTGCGCGCCTGCTCGAAGTAGAGCGCGCCCGGCAGGTCGTCCACGTCGGTGGCGACCTCGGTCACGCGCGGGAGCGGGTGCAGGATCTTGAGGTCGGGCCCGAACCGCTCCGCCGCCGCGCGGTCGAGGCGGTACGCGTTCTTCATCCGCTCGTAGTCGGCGGGGTCGGGGAAGCGCTCCTTCTGGATCCGCGTCACGTAGAGCACGTCGAGCGGCCGCGCGTCGTCGAGGCCCTCGACCTCCCGCCCGAGCCGGCCCCGCGCGCCCAGCGTCTCCCGCAGCTCCTGCGGCAGCCGCAGCATCGGCGGGCCGATGAAGCTCATCGCGACGTCGAAGTGCAGCAGCGCCTTCGCGAGGCTATGGACCGTCCGGCTGTAGCGAAGGTCGCCGAAGAAGCCGACGCGCAGCCCGTCGAGCCGCCCCGTCGCCTTGCGGATCGTGTACAGGTCGAGGAACGTCTGCGTCGGGTGCTGGTTGCTCCCGTCGCCGCCGTTGATCACCGGCACGCGCGCCGTCTCGGCCGCCAGCCGCGCCGCCCCCTCCATCGGGTGGCGGATCACGATTGCGTCGCAGTACCCCTCGACCATGCGGATCGTGTCCGCCAGGCTCTCCCCCTTGGTGCGCGACGTCGCCTTCTCGTCGGCGAAGCCGATCACGCTCCCGCCCAGCCGGTGCATCGCCGACTCGAACGAGAGCCGCGTCCGCGTCGAGGGCTCGAAGAAGAGCGTCGCGAGGATCTTCCCCGCCAGCCGGGGCCCCACGTCGTGCTCGAAGAACGCCGCCGTGTCGAGCAGGTGGAGCAGCTCGTCCTTCGAGAAATCCTCCGCCGAGACCACGTGACGCCCGCGGAACCCGTGGGCGGGGGACATGCGGAGGTGCCCTCCTTCGACCGTCGGACCTTGCGCTAGCCTGAGCCCGGCCGTAGCGTGCGGACCCAGCCCGCGCGCGACGCCCTCCCAGCTCGGGCGGGAGTCTACGCGCCCCCTCCCCCCCTCGCAAGCCGACCGCCGACGGTATCGATGACCGCCCGACGCCTCCCGCCGCTGCTCCGCCTGCTCGTCGCCCTCGCCCCGGCGCTGCTCCTGGCGGCGTGCAAGACGCACTGGAACCTCGAGGACCGCGAGACGCCCGTCGTCGTCGTCCTCGAGGCGCCGGCCGCGGCGCGCGGCGAGCTCTCGATCCCCGTCCTCGTCTACGTCGGCGACCAGAAGGCGGTGGACCGCCTCGTCCGCTTCCCCGCCGGCACGACGCGCGTTGCAACGCCGACGTTGTACGTCCGCGCCGGCGAGACACGGGTGTCGGTCGTCCTCGACGGCCGCGCGGTCGCCTCCGACACGGTCAAGGTCCACCTCCCCACGTGGATCCTCGTCCGGCTCGACGGCGGCGCCGCCTCGATCTCGGCCTCCGACGCCGACCCGAGCTCGGCCCGCTGACGATCCCGCCCGTCGCCACGGGCCCCGCCCTCGGCACGGGCCCCGCGCGATCGCCGGACGACCGCGCCCCTCCCGCGAGTCGTTCTCATCCTCGTCGGGCCACGGTCGCCGTCGCCTCCCACGATCCCGCCCGTCGCCACGGGCCCCGCGTCGCGCTGACGATCCCGCCCGTCGCCACGGGCCCCGCCCTCGGCACGGGCCCCGCGTGATCGCCGGACGGCCGCGCCCCGCCGCGCGTCGTTCTCATCCTCGTCGGGCCACGGTCGCCGTCGCCTCCCACGATCCCGCCCGTCGCCACGGGCCCCGCTCTCGCCACGGGCCCCGCGTGATGGCCGGGCGACCGCGGCCGCCGCCTCGCGGGCCGCGGGCTTGCGCGGCCGTTGCGGCGATCTCCGCGCGGCCCGCCCCCACCCTCCCCCCACGCCCCCGCCCTCCCCCGGCGATCTCCCCGCAGGCGGGGCTGCGGCCCCGATCGGGGCCGTCGCGAGCGCGTGGCGCCGGCGCGGGTGGACGGGTGGTCGAGGCGTAGAATTGGTGGATGCTCGACGTCGCGCCGAAGTCGCCCCCCCGTCCCGCGTACGACCACGACGGCGAGGCCGCGCGCGTCCGATGGGCGGACGTGGTGCTGGGCGAGCGGCGGCTTCAGCGGGCCACGGCGGTGGTCCGGGTGGACGCGCCGGTGGAGACTCCGGCGACGGCGGCGGCGCGCAAGGCGCAGAACGACCGCCTCTTCTCGACGACGCTCGATCCGATGAGCCCGGTCGTCGAGCTGGGGTGGCCGGTGCACGGTCCGTTCGTGCTGGGGCCGCAGGGCGTCTACTTCGACGGGTATCTCGGCGTCGCGCAGAAGGTGCTCGACGAGCACCACCCGCGGCTGCAGGCGATGGTGCGCACGCTCCTCGACCACGACGTGCTGCTGCGGCGCGAGATCGCGACGGACGACTACCTCGCGGTGCGGCCCGGCAGCCCGGTCAAGACGCCCGCCGACCTCGGCGCGCTGTGGAACGAGGCGATGCAGGCCCGCTGGCCGCAGCCCGAGGGCTGGCGCGCGTTCTTCAGCAGCAGCGGCACGGAGGCGATCGAGGCGGCGCTCAAGCTCGCGTGGGAGGTCGCCTACAAGCGCTTCGTCGCGACCTTCGGCGCGGCCACCTTCGCGCGCGTGCAGGAGGCGCTCGGCGTCGCGCGGGTCCCGTTCTTCGACCGCGACCCCGGCCTGAAGGACCATCCCGTCTACGAGACGTACCCGTTCGCGGTGATCGCGTGCGAGACGTCGTTCCACGGGCGCACGCTGGGCTCGTTGCACCTGACGCGGAGCAAGCGCGCGCACCAGCTCGGCTACCCGAAGTCGCACGTCGTCCACCACGTCCCCTACAACACGTCCGACGACGTCGCGCGGGGGCTCGTGGACTTCCGCGGCATCGAGGAGCTCCTCTCGATCCCGGGCGAGCTGGCCCGGGTGGTCCGCGAGCGGCGCCGCATCCCGAAGGACCTGCTCGCGGCGGTGGTCGCCGAGCCGTTCCAGGGCGAGGGCGGCTACGTCCCGGGCGACCCGCGCTTCTTCGCGGGCCTGCGGCGCCTCTGCGACGACACGGGCGCGCTGCTCGTCTGCGACGAGGTGCAGTCGGTGGCGCGAACGGGCGCGCTGCTGGCGACGGAGCACCTCGGCGTGCGTCCCGACGTGGTCGCGACGGCGAAGAGCATGGTCGTCGGCACGACGCTGGCGGGCGCGCACCTCGAGAAGTGGCTGCACAACGGCTGGCACAGCAACACGTGGGGCTCGGGCCGCGTCTTCGACGTCAACTTCGCGTGGACGGTGCTCGACACGCTGCTGCACCACCGCGACCCCGTCTTCTCGGGGCTCGACTACTTCGAGAACGAGCGCGTCAAGGGCGACCGTCTCGCGCAGGGCCTCGACCGCCTGGTGCAGCGCCACCCCACCTTGCTCGTGGGGCACCGCGGCCTCGGCCTGATGCGCGGCCTCCTCGTCAAGCGGCGCGACGCGATCATGAAGGCCGCGTGGCCGCTGGGCCTCAAGCTGCTCGGCTGCGGCTACTCGGGCGACGTCGCGGTGATCCGCGTCCTCTTCCTCGCCGACACGCTCTCGCGCGAGATCGACGAGTTCCTCCGCGTCTTCGACGCCGCCCTCACGAAGGTCGAGCAGACGCCGGCGTAGGCGCGGGGCCCGTGGCGACGGGCGGCCCGCCGTCCTCGCCCGAGCCCGGACTTCCCACGAACGACGAGGGGCGTCGAGGACCGACCGAGCGGCGACCCGCGGTCGGGGCCGATGCAGGGCCGTCGGGCGCGGGGTTTCACCGACGACCGCGTGTTCTTGGGACACGCCGAGGAGGTGAAACCCCGCCGGCACGGCGCTCGATCGCGCGACGCGCGTCTCGTCGCGCCCGGCGGC
Organism: Planctomycetota bacterium; assembly: GCA_020851795.1. Taxonomy (GTDB): domain Bacteria; phylum Planctomycetota; class PLA2; order PLA2; family JAEUHO01; genus JAEUHO01. The sequence continues at coordinate 8,922 of JADZCA010000011.1, forward strand.
CCGGCGCGGCCCCGATCTCGTCGGCTCGTGGGAAATCCGGGCTCAGTACCCGATGACGGTCACGCCCTTGAGCGGCAGCTCGAGCCGGCGGCTGGCGTAGAGCGTCTCGAAGAACTGGACGACGCGCTCGAAGTCGCGCCCGGTCTTGTACGTCTCGCGGACGGCGAGGATGAGGTAGTCCACCGTCGGCATCATGCAGGCCTCGAAGAGGTCCTTGAGGAACTGGTTGTTGACGACCGCACGCCCCGCCTCGACCTCGAGGACCGCGCGGTCCTCCTCGTGCCACGCGTCCACGTCGAAGGTCTGCGCCGTCGCGCCCTGGTAACCCCAGAAGACGGGCACGTTGATCTTCTCGTCGGCCTTCTTGCCCGACTCGACCTCGAAACCGGCCAGCCGCAGGTCCTTCTCGACCACGGCGAGCACCTGGTTGCTCGAGAGCTCGTGCGCCGCCGACGAGATCCGGTCCGAGGCCGCCTTGAACACCTCCGCCGCCGCCGTGGCGACGTAGGGCGGCGGGGTCGAGCGGGGGAAGTGGATCCAACGGGCCACGGGGTGCGTCCGCCGGGCGTCCTCCTCCCGGTCGCCGCAGCTTGGCAGCTCGGCCCGCCGCCGCAAGCTCCGACGCCCGAGCTGGCGTCAGGCGCGCTCGCGGACCCAGCGCAGGACGCGGGCCGCCGCGTCGTCGGCGGCCTCGTGCTCCCACACCCGCACCACGCGCCACCCCCGCGCCCGCAACCGACGGTCGGTGTCGCGGTCGCGCGAGCGGTTGCGCGCGAGTTTCGCCTCCCAGAAGGTGCGATTCGCCTTCGGGAGCGTGCCGTGCCGCGGGCAGGCGTGCCAGAAGCAGCCGTCCACGAACACGGCGAGCCGGTGGCGCGCCAGCACGACGTCCACCGTGCGGGCCCGGCCCTCGAGCAGCGGGACGTGCAGGCGGAACCGGAGGCCGCAGCGGTGGAGCGCGCGGCGCAGCGCGACCTCGGGCGCGGTGGACGCGCGGGCCTGGCGTTGCATGCGCGCCCGCACGGCGGGGCTCGTCGCGAACGAAGGGCGAGCGGCGCGGCGCACGTCACGAGCGTATCCGAGCGAGCCCCCCCGCGTCGCGCCTGGCCGCCGCCCGCCCAGCGCCCCTCGCTCGGTCGGTACACTCCGCCCCGGACCGGAGGCGAACGATGGACTCAGAGGATCCCGACCCGGCGGGCCCCGCGCCGACCGACGAGGGCGTGGCCACGGCGGCGGTCGCGTCGGCCACGCGCCACGGCCGCGCGCTGCTCAAGTCGATCTCAGCGAACAACGTCGGCGCCACCGGGTCGCACGAGACCGGCTTCTACCTGCCCAAGGGCGAGTGGCGGCTGTTCGCGCCCGAGGGACCCGTCAAGGGCGAGAACCGCACGTGGGACGTCGAGGTCCGCTGGTGGCGGCACGGCCCGACGGCGAGCCACGTCAAGTGGTACGGGAGCGGCACGCGCAGCGAGTACCGACTGACGGGCTTCGGGCGCGCGTTCCCCTACCTGACCGAGGCGCAGATCGGGTCGCTGCTCGTGCTCGTCAAGACGGGACCCGCGACCTTCGACGCCTTCGTCGCCGACCACGACGACGACATCGAGGAGATCCAAGCGGGCCTCGGCGTCGAGGTGCTCGGCTCGCACGCCGTCTTCGAGGCTGCGCGGGCCCCGGTGGCGCCCGCCCCCGCGCGCACGGTGGCGTCCTTCGCCGCGGACTACGCCGCGGCGCTCGTGACGTTCCCGACGACCCGCGAGCTCGCGGCGAAGGCGCGCGAGGCGGTACTCGCGGCGGACCGCGGCTTCCCGGCACGCGACCTCGACGCGAAGCTGCTCGCGCTGGTCGAGGCCGAGTACGTGCTGTTCCAGGAGGTCGAGCGCCGCGTCTACGCCCTCGAGGAGGCGCGCGGCGCGAGCCCGAGCAACCTCGACGCCTTCCTCCGTCGCGCGCAGTCCTACCTCCAGCGGCGCAAGGCCCGGGCGGGCAAGTCGCTCGAGCACCACGTCGCTGCGATCCTGACCGAGGCGGGCGTCCCGTTCTCGACCGGACCGGACGCCGAGGTGCACGGCACGCGGCCCGACCTCCTGATCCCGGGCCGCGACGCCTACCTCGACCAGGAGCACCCCGACGACGCGCTGTGGATGCTCGGCCTCAAGACGACCTGCCGCGACCGGTGGCGTCAGGTGCTGCAGGAGGCGCCGCGCCTGCGGCGCCGCCACCTCCTGACCCTCCAGGCCGGCGTCAGCGGGGCGCAGCTGCGCCAGATGCAGGAGAACGGCGTGACGCTCGTCGTCCCGCGCGCCCTGCACGACGCCTTCGCCCCCGACGACCGCCCGCGGCTGCTCACCGTCGCGAAGTTCGTCGAGACGGTGCGCGACCGTCTCCGCGCGGCGCGGTAGCCCGAGCGCCCGGACGGCGCGAGGCCCGCGCGGCGCGGGGCCCGATCGGTGCGCTCGGACCGCGCCCGCGGGCTGCCCCTCAGCGCGAAGTGGGCGAGGCGGCGTCGGCCTCGACGCGGCGCGACGGCGCCCCGGGGCCCGCTCCGGGCGCGGGGCTGCGTCCCTTGACGAGACAGCCGTTGCCGGTGCGGTCGAGGTGCCAGTGCAGGACGCGGACGATCCCGCGTCCGACCTCGGTGACGACGCGCGGCACCACGGCGTTGCCGAACTGGCGGTACGCGGGGGTGTCGGCGACGACGATCGGGAAGCCGGCGTCGTGGCCGAAGTGCGCGGCCGCGTCGTCGTCGAAGCCCATCAGGCGCGCGGCCTCGCGAGGCGTGAGCCGCCGCGGGTTGCGGCCCGCCTGGCGGATGAGGATCTCGGAGCCGTCCTTGTGGTAGCGGGCGCTCAGCGTGCGCGTGGTGTCGTCGGGACCGACGAGGCCGAACCCGAACCCGTTGCCCTTGGCGCGGTGCTTCTCGGCGTAGCGCTGGAGGTAGTCCCACAGGTGGTCGGAGAGCGTGTACTTCGGGTCCACGGAGCGCTCGAGGACGCTCCGCAGGCGCGGGGTCGTCGTCGGGGGGACCGGGAACGAGAACGGCGGGGCGTCGCCGAACACGCGCCGGTCGAAGCCGACGATGAAGATGCGCTCGCGGTGCTGCGGCACCCAGTGGATCGCGTCCACGATCTCGGCGAAGACGACGTAGTCGAGCCGCTCGAGCTCGCCGCGGATGACGCGCCACGTGTTGCCCTGGTCGTGGGAGCGCAGGTTCTTCACGTTCTCGAGGAACACGACGGGCGGCCGCTTGGCGCGCGCGATGTCCACGATCCGGAAGAACAGGTTTCCTTGCTCCTTGCAAGCGAACCCGTGGGCGCGGCCGAGGCTCTTCTTCTTGGAGACGCCGGCGAGGGAGAAGGGCTGGCAGGGGAACCCGGCGGCGAGCACGTCGTGGTCGGGGATGTCGCCGACGGACACCTCGTGGATGTCGCCGTGGATCGGCTCGTCGCCGAACCACGCGCGGTACGTCTCTTGGGCCTTGGGGTCCCACTCGGAGGTGAAGACGCACCGTCCGCCGAGCCGGGACAGCCCGATCCGGAAGCCCCCGATCCCGGCGAACAGGTCCACGAACCGGAAGTGCGTGCCCACCTCCGCCGTCCCCGCGGCGTCGCGGGGCGGTTCGGCGGGCGCGGGCTGCCGACCGGGAGCGGGTCCGATCATGGGGTGGGGTGGTGGAGCGCCGAGGGGGCCCCTCCCCCGCGCAGCCGCGCGGCGGACGAAGCGCCCCGACCGTGGCGCCCATGGTCGCCGCCCGGGGGGACAGGCGGACATGCAGTCCGCGTGGAGACGTCGTGGGGCGGCGGCCCGATTCGGTGGCGGATGTTCCCGCGTCAGGCGGCGTGGCGGGACCGCGCCCACAGGAGTCGTCGAGCAGCTCCGCGCGCCGTCGGCGCACGCGCGCCCCGCGCCACTCGGATGCCCGCACCGAGCGGGCACGCTCAAGCAAGCACGCGGCTCGGGCGGTCGCCGACGACGAGAGGCACCCGTCGCCGCGCGCACGATGCGGCCTCCTGTCCCCCGGTCGTGGCAACCTCGTTCGCATCGTGATCGCCCCGAACCGATCCAGCGGCCGACGCCTCCGTGTGGCCGGTCTGTTCGCCGGCGTCGGAGGGATCGAACTCGGGCTCGACGCGGCGGGCCACGAAACCACGTTTCTGTGCGAGTTCGATCCCGGCGCGGCAGCGGTGCTCCGAGCGCGATTCCCCCAGGTCGAGATTCACCCGGACATCAGGACCCTCCGCGAACTTCCCGACGTCGATCTCCTGACGGCGGGCTTTCCCTGCCAGGACCTCAGTCAAGCCGGGAAGACGGCAGGCATCGAAGGCCACCGATCTGGACTCGTGGCTGAGGTGTTTCGTCTGCTTCGCTCCGCGGACCCGGGGCCTCGATGGGTCCTCCTCGAGAACGTCCCCTTCATGCTCCAACTCGACCGCGGCCGTGCGATGCACGTCCTCACGTCGACGCTGGAGTCGCTCGGCTATCGGTGGGCGTATCGAGTCGTTGACGCGCGGGCCTTCGGGATCCCTCAGCGTCGGCTTCGTGTCCTCCTTCTTGCGTCGCGAGTGGACGACCCGACCGGCCCGCTGCTCGGCGAAAGCGTGGAACCGGTGATCCCGACCGTTCGCAGGAAGTCGATGGCCTGCGGCTTCTACTGGACCGAAGGCGTGCGCGGATTGGGATGGGCTGTCGACGCGGTTCCGACGTTGAAGGGCGGATCCACCGTCGGCGTGCCGTCGCCCCCCGCGATCTGGATGCCCGACGGATCGATCGTCACGCCGGATCTCCGCGACGCCGAGCGACTGCAAGGCTTCCCCGCCGACTGGACGGCTCCGGCCTCGCCAGCCGCCGACCGGAGGTCGATCGGGCACCGCTGGAAGCTCATCGGGAACGCGGTCAGTGCTCCGGTCGCGACTTGGATCGGCCGGCGCCTGTCGTCGAAGTCGGAGTACGACGGAAGCGGCGACGCGGACCTCGGGTGGCACGAACGGTGGCCGTCCTCCGCGTATGGCTCCGCCGGGTCGGCGAAGACCTCGACGGCGACGACTTGGCCGATCCAACTGCCGTACACCAGCCTCGCCTCGTTCCTCCGATTCGCGCCCAAGCCGCTCTCCGACCGCGCAGCGCGTGGTTTCCTCGCACGGACGGAGCGGAGCGTGCTCCGATTCCCGCCGGGCCTGCTGACTGCGGTGCAGCGACATCTCGCCCGCGGAAGTCTCGCGGAGTCGTCGGCGTGACAGGGCACTCGCGCAAGCACCGCCGATCCCCCGCGACTGCCACCGAGTTTCGCGAGGTGATGGACGCGCTCCGCGACGCGAAGGAGGCGTACCCGTCGATCGAGTCCCGCAAAGACAAGAAGAACTTCGCGGAACGGTTCTCGCGGAACCTCGCGCTGGTTTTCGCGAACCGCCTCCGCAAGCGGTTTCCCGGCGTGCTTCCGGACGCTGCCGGTCGCCAACAGGAGAGCCGAGCCAGATCGTCTCACGGCTACAAGAAGTTGGACGTCAACTACAGCACCCTCGAACTCGGACTCGGCCTCGGCATCAGCATCAAGACCATCAACGCACGCGACGCGAAGTCGAAGCGCTACACGAAGAACTACTCCCGCGCGGACAACGAATTCAGAGCGGAGTCCATGGACTACCACGTCCGACAGCCCTACGCTGTCCTCGTCGGCGTCCTCCTCCTGCCGCTCGACGCCTGCGCGGACGGCGGTCCGGAGGCGGACGACCGAGGTGTCTCGTCGTTCGGCGCTGCCGTCCGGTTCTTCCGACGTCGCGCGCCGCGAAGTGAGCCGACGTCGCAGCCGGACCGGTTCGAACGGTTCTTCATCGGGCTCTATGACGAGTCGGGCGCATCGACGCGCTTCGTGGATGTGAGCGTCGCACCGCCCCGCCGCGGTCCGCCCGCGACCGATCGATCGCTCGACCTCGAGGACGTGCTCGCGGAAGTGATCGCCGAGTTCGATCGTCGAAACGACCCGCCGTTCGAGTGGGCGCCGGAGTAGTCCCGACGCGCGGACTTCGGTCAGCCGTCGAGTCTACTCGTCCGCCCCGTAGAGCTTCGCGACCCAAGAGCACCGCCGAAGCTGGTTGGCGTCGTCGGCTTGCGCGTCTTCGGCCTCTTCTCGGGTCCTGAACGGCCCGCAGAACGAGAAGCCGTGGACGGGGTCGCCGATCACGAGCACCCACCCGTGCGGTGGGTCCTCGACGGGACGCGGGAGCGAGGGACGGTCGTCCGGCGGAAGGGCGAAGAGGATCATCCCCCATCCTCTGCCAAGCTCGCGGGCCGAAGTCAGCTTCCGCACAAGCTGTCGGCGACCGGCGCAGCGCCGCACGCCGCACGACCGGCTCGGTCGACCCCGTCACGAGGCGAGACGGACTCGGCGCGGGGACCCCGCCGACGCCAGCCCTCTCCCGCCCGCCCCGCCCGCCTACGGGCTGGGCGGCGGCGCGCTCACGAGCCAGCGGAAGAAGCGCGAGATCGGGGAGGCTGCCTTCGCGGCGGCGCGGCGGCCGGGGTACGGGACCGCGTCGAGGAGCGCGCGGGAGACGTCGTCCACCGTGACGCCGTCGGCCTCGGCCGCGTAGGAGACGATCAGGCGGTGCCGGAAGACCGCCGGCACCAGCGCCCGCACGTCGTCGAAGTCGGGCGCGGCACGGCCCCGGAGCAGCGCACGCGCCTTCGCCCCCGCGATCAGCGCCTGCGCCGCACGAGGGCCCGCCCCCCACGCCACGTAGTCGCGCACCGTCGAAGGCGCGCTCGCCTCCTTCGGACGCGACGCACGCACGAGGTCCACCGCGTAACGGAGCAGCTCGGCGCGCACGTCCACGTGCGCCACCGCCGTCTGGAAGCCCAGGAGCCCCGCCCGCGACACCACCGGCTCGAGCGGCGGCGGCGCGTTCGACGTCGTCGTCAGACGCACGATCCGCGCCTCGTCCTCCCGCGTCGGGTAGCCGAGGCGGATCTTCAGCATGAAGCGGTCGAGCTGCGCCGCCGGCAACGGGTACGTGCCGTGCTGCTCGATCGGGTTCTGCGTCGCCAGCACGAAGAACGGCCGCTCGAGCGCCCGGCGCACGCCGAGGCTCGTCACCGACCGCTCCTCCATCGCCTCCATCAGCGCCGCCTGCGTCTTCGGAGGCGTGCGGTTGATCTCGTCCGCCAGGATCACGTGCGCGAAGATCGGCCCCGGCAGGAAGCGGAACTCCCGCTTGCCCGTCGCGTCCTGCACCAGCACCTCGCTGCCCGTCACGTCGCTCGGCATCAGGTCCGGCGTGAACTGGATCCGGCGGAACTCGCAGTCGAGCAGCCCCGCCACCGTCGAGACCAGCAACGTCTTCGCCAGCCCCGGCACCCCCTCGAGCAGCGCGTGGTGCTCCGACAGGATCGCGATCAGCACCTGCTCGACCGTCTCCTCCAGCCCCACGATCCGCCGCGACACCTCCTCCCGCAGCTTCGCCGCCGCGCGCGAAACCTCCGGGAGGCTCTCGCGGATCTGCGCCGGGGAGGGAGGGGCGGCCGTCGCCATGAAGCCCCGGAGTCTACCCGGGGGTCCGACCCGCCGCCGGGAGGAGCGAGGGGGCTCCGGGGGCCGAGGAGGGGGCGCCGCCCCGACCCTCGCGCCCGCCACCGCGCAGGCCCCGCCGCCCGCGCGAGGCCCTACGTCCGCGCGCGTCCGCATCGAATCCGTTGCGCCGCGAATCCGCGGCGCACGGCGCCCCTTCGGCCCGCGTCGGCCTGCCACGCCGTAGCATGAAGGCTCCTCGGAGAGCGCCGTGGCACCGCGAACGGGCCGCCCGCGCACGCCCGCAACGCCGGGCACACCGGCGCTCGGGGCCCGCGCGTGCCTCGCGCGTCGCGCCTTGGGGCTCGCGCTCGCCTCGGCGCTGATCGCGTGCGGCGACGCCCCGCCGCCGCGGTCGCCGTCGCCGTCGGCGCCCGCCGCGCCCGCCAAGCCCGCCGCCCCCACCGTCGCCGGCCCCGTGCGCGACCCCGCGTCCGTCGATCGCGCGCCCGCGGGCGCCGCTGCCGCCGATCGGCCCGACGCGCCCGCCCCTCCCCCGCCCCCGCCGCCCCCCGAGCCCCTCCCGCTCCCGGCCGACACCCCCGCAGCCGCCGGCCTGCCCGACGCCGGGGCGCACGACCGCGCGCTGACGCGCACCGTCGCGGCCCGCGAGGCCGCCGCGCGCGCGAGCGAAGCGCACGAACTCGGGCGGACGCTGCTCGCGCTCGGCGCGCGCACCCCCATCGAGGCGGGCGCGACGATCGAGTGCCTCGAGGAGGCCGTCGCCGGGCGGCCCGACGACGTGACGGCGATCGTGGACCTCGCCGACGCCTACCTCGCCGCCGGCGTCGAGGAGACCGTCGCCGCGGCGATCGCGCTCTACGAGGCCGCCGCGGCCCGGCGGCCCGACGACGACCGCCTCGCCGCGCGCCTCGTCGAGGGCTACGCGCGGCTGGGCAACTTCGAGGAGGCGCTCGTGCAGGGCGAGCGGCGGGCCGCGTCGCCCGCGTGCGACGCGGCGGGGACGGCGGGGCAGCTCGTGTGGGTGACGCTGCTCCACGGCGACCTCGCGCGCGGCACCGCCGCCGTGCGCCGGCTCGTCGCGTCGGGTCGCGGGGGCGGCGACGCGCAGGCCTACCTCGCCGTGCTGCTGCGCGCGGCGGGACGCCGCGACGAAGCCGAGGCTGCGCTCGCCGCCGCGGAGGCCGCGCTGCCCCCCACGTCGCCGCTGCGCGCGGTGCTCGCAGGGATGCACGCGGGAGGCACCCGATGAGGCGCGCCGCGGGCCCCGTGGCGGTGGCGGTCTTCGTCGGCGCGCTCGCGTGCGGCGCGCCGTCGGCGCGCGCGGACGGGCCGCCGGTGGACGTGCGGCCCGACCGCGCGCGGTGGTACGCCGACGACGCCGCGCGCGAGCACGACCTCGTCGAAGGGCTGTCGCGCACGCCCGACGGCCGCGTCGTGCGCGACGCGCGCTACGAGGAGCGCCTCGCCCGCTACCGCGCCGAACGCGCGTCGGCGAGCGCCACCATGGCGAAGGACACGCGCGCGTACGACGAGCTGGTGCGGCGCGCGCAGCAGGCGGGCATCGGCAAGGAGCGGCTCGATGGCGCGCTGTTCGGCCGCCGGACCGCCGGCTTCTCCGACGCCGACCTCGCCCTCACCGCCGTCGAGCGCGAGCGCCTCGCGCGCGTGCTCCGCGAGGCGGGCTACACGCCCGAGGAGACGCTCGGGCGCACCTCGTTCCACGAGCTCGACGCGCACCTGCAGTCGGCCGGCGAGCCGGGGCGCTCGCTCGACGAGGCGTCGCGGCTCGTCAGCGACCCCGAGTACATGGCGCGCTTCCGCGACCCGAGCGTCGCGCAGCACCTCAAGAAGCTCAACGGCGCGCTCAAGGGCGGGGTCCCGCTCGACCGCGCGGGGCAGGAGCAGCTGGTCGCGCTGTACGGCAAGACGCTCGCCAAGATCGACGAGGCGCTGGCGAAGCAGGGCGCGGGCGCGCTGCTCGACCCCGCCGTGCGCGCCGCGATGGAGCGGCTCGGCGCGCGCGACGGCATGGTCGGCCCCGTGGTCACGCTCGGCGCGTCGCCGGCGCAGGCCCGCGCGGAGATCGAGGCGTGGCTGCAGACGCACGTCTACCCCGCGCTGCGCCAAGCCCTCCCGATCGACCAGGCGTGGCGCGCGCAAGAGCTCGCCCGCGCCGCCGCCGACGCGCGCGACGCCAAGGCCGCGCTCGACGCCGCCCGCGCGCTCGAGGCCGACGGCGTGAAGGGCGCGCGGGAGGCGGCCGACGAGGCGGCGAAGCGCCTGCGCGCGGAGCGCGAGCGGCTGCGGCGGCTGCAGCAGTGGAAGACCGAGGACGACATGGCGCTCCACGTGGTGCGCCGCTCGTCGGGCGCCGGCAAGGCGATCGCGCCCGCGGCGCCGGCGGCGACGTCGGCGGCCGAGGTCGCGAACGCGGGCCTCGGGAAGGCCGTGCGCGGGCTCGCCGGTCGCGCCGGGCGTCGCGCAGGGAGAGACCTCGTCGGCGCGTTCGCGTTCGAGGCGGGGATGGCGTGGGTGCAAGGCACGCCGATGCGGTCGTTCGACGCGATCGCGCTCGACGCGGTGAAGTGGACGCTCCGCATCACGCAGGCCCGCGACGCGTGGGAGGGCATCCGCGCCGCCACCACCGACGACGCGCGCGCGGACCTCGAGCGCCGCATCGACGCGCACGAGGGCGCAGGCGGCTCGCGGTGGGACGCGTCGTTCCTCCTGTGGGACGTCGGCGCGGTGATCGGGCGCGCGACGCTGCGCAGCGCGTGGAATGCGCTGCGGCTGCACCCCAAGGCCGAGCTCGTGCCCTACGGCGCCGAGCTCCTCGGCGAGCTCGCCACCGTCGCGCGCGGCGACGCGATGGTGGACGAGGCGCGTCGCGCCGAGGCCGAGCAGCTGCGCGCGCTGCTCGAGCGGGCCGACGCGCTGCGCGGGGCCCTCCTCGCCGCCGAGGAGCGGCTGCGCCAGCGCACCGCGCTGGCGTCGCTGTGGCGCTCGCGTGCGGAGGAGGTCGTCGTGGCCGAGGCCAAGGCGCGCGGCGAGCTCGCGCAGGCGCTCGACGCGCTGCGGCGCGCGCCGCTCCCGCCGGGCGCCGTCCCGCTGGGGTTCGCCGTCCCCACCGAGGCGGACGTCGCACGGTGGACGACGCGCGCCGACGAGGTGACGCGCGAGGCGCAGGGCCACCGCGCGACCGCCGACGCGCTGCGGGCCGAGCTCGAGCGCGGGACGTCCACGGCGACGGGCCTGCGCGCGCGGCACGGCTTCCTGCTCGAGCGCGTCGTGCCGACGCGCGCGAAGGCCGAGGAGGTGCGCACGGCGACGGCCCCGCTCGCGCGCCACGCCGCGGCCGAGCAGGCCCGCGGCGACCCGTCGGCGACGCGCGAGGCGGCGCAGCGCGCGGTCGCGGCCCTGCGCGCGCTCGCGGCCGAGGCGGACCGCGTCGCGTTCCAGATCGACACGGTCGGCGAGCAGCTCGGGCCGCTGCGGGCCGACGTCGCGACCAAGCACGCCGCCCTCACGCGGCTCGTCGCGCGGATCGACGACGCCTCCGCCTACCTCGGAGGCCTGGGCGAGCGCGCGGCGTTCGTCGGCGCGATGCGCGAGGTGCTCCGCACGGTGCGCCCCGACGCGACGGGCCCCGCGCCCGACGCGGTGGCGGGCGACCTCGCGCGCGCGAAGACGTCGGCGCAGCGTGGCGCCGCGGTCGAGCTGCCGGTCCCCGTCGCGCCGCCCGCGGACGCGGCGCGGTCGGCCGAGGCGCTCGCGGCGTGGGCGCGGCTGCGGGGCCCGGTCGAGCGCATGGAGGACGCGCTGCGGCAGATGGAGGCGGCGCTGGCGCGGCTGCGCGACGCGGTCGGCACGCTGCCGGAGAGCGACGACGACGCCACGGGCACGGCGCGGGGCCCGCGGCTCTCCGAGGCGGTGCTCGCGGGGCTCTCGTGGGACGAGGTCGGCCGCCGGCTGCAGCTGCCGGCGACGCTCGGCAAGCCCTACGCGGGCGAGGCGCGGTACGGGCTCGTGTGGACCGACCACGCGTTCGACCGCATCGGGCCCGACGTGCCGCCGAGCGGCGGGTACAGCCGACGGCTGCGCTCGGAGACCGTGCGCGCGTGGGTGGATCGCGACGGGGACGGGGCCCGGGGCGCCGACGAGCCGCTCGAGGAGCTGCCGGTGTCGTTCTGGGTGACGACGCGGTACGTGACGCCCGACGTGGGGCCGATGCACGCGACCGACGCCGACGGGACGAACCGGTACACGCTGGACCGGCTCGCGCAGTTCTCGCGGGCGTGGGACGCGCCGGCGCAGGCGTCGGAGTGGACGCTCGTCGGGACGCTGCCCGTCGGCGACCGCGCGTTTGCGGGGGTCGCGCGGGCCCCGCGTGCGGACACGTACCGCGCGATGGCGGCGGTGGGCCCGTTGGCGGTCTCGGTGGACCTCGTCGTGCAGGCGACAGCGGGAGCCCACGCGCTGTGGATCCCCGCGGGCCCGCAGGACGCGCTGGCGGCGTCGATCCGCTTCGACGACGACGCGCTCGTGCGCCGCTGGTGGGAGGAGGCGCTCGCGGCGCGGCGCGACGTGGCGATCGGGCTGCTGCGGGAGGCGCTCGCGGAGGCGGAGCAGCTGCGGACGTACTCGTTCTCGAAGTACGCCTTCGACGCGCGCGAGTTCCTCGTGGACTGGCCGGGGATGACGCTCGAGCGGCTCCGCTCGTGGGACGAACCGACGTACGAGGCCGAGTGGAAGCTGACCCGCGAGGACCGCGCCACGCGATGGAACGAGACGTACCGCGTGACCGTGAGGACGTACTTCGTCGACGACGACCGTTCGTGGGACGCGAGCCTCGCCGAGGGCGTGCGCGAGTTCGAGCACGTGCTCGGCTACGACCCGTGGAAGGGCAAGCCGCGGCTCGGGACGGCGTTCGACGCGGAGCGCTCGACGCACGCGCGGAGCACGTGGGGCTTCGACCGTGGCGGTCGGGGGAGCACGTCCGACCTCGTGCAGGCGTGGCGCGGCAACGTGCTGGTGCGCGTCCACGGGTCGGTGACGAACGGCGCGCAGCCCGGCTCCGTCGCACCGGACCTCATGCGCGCGATCCTGCAGAAGGTCGCAGCGCACCGCCCGCCGCCGCTGCCCCCGCGTCGGCGCTGACGGTCGCGCGCGCGACGGCGGCCCCCGAATCGAGCGGCGCCCCGGGCCCCGCGTCGGGAGGCGGATCGCGGTCGCTCGGGTGCGACGGCGCGGACGTCGCTTCGCGGACCGCACCCGCTGCCGGAGCGGCGCCCCGGGCCCCGCGTCGGGAGGCGGATCGCGGTCGCTAGGGCGTGGTCGCGGGGGCGCGGGGCGGGCTGCTCGCGAGGCGCGTGAGGCAGGCGGAGGCGACGACGGCGGGGTCGAGGGTCTCCATGCACGGGTGGCCGATCGGGCAGACGCGGAGGTGGCAGCCGAGGCAGGAGAGGTCTTCACGGCGCACGACGGTGACGAGGGCCTCGTCGCCGCGCGTCCAGCCGGGGTCGGTCGGGCCCATGACGGAGACGACGGGCGTGCCGAACCCGACGGCGACGTGGCGCGGGCCGGCGTCGGGGGTGAGGACGAGCGCGGCGCCGGCGACGATCGCCTTGGCTTCGGGCCAGCGGGTGAGGTCGTCGTGGGTAGAGAGGACAGGCGGGCCGAGGCGGGCGGCGGTCTCGGCGGCGAGGCGCTCTTCGCCGGGGCCGCAGAGGACGACGGGCAGGAGGCCGGTCGCGTCGCGGACGCGGCGGGCGGCGTCGGCGAGGAGCCGCGGGGGGTAGATCTTCGAGGGGCCGAAGGCGGCGCCGGGGCTGACGACGAAGTAGGGGCGCGCGCCGCCGGCGGCGGCGAAGCGGGCGGCGGCGCGGGCGGCGCCGTCGGGCGGGACGGCGAGGCGGGGCGGGAGGCCGTCGTCGGTGGCGCCGAAGAGGGCGGCGAGGCGGGCGAAGCGGATGCCCATGGGCTCGGGGACGCGCTCGCCCGCCGCGTCGCGGGGGGGCTCGACGGGGTGGGAGAGGAGCGGGGCGCGGCCGTGGCGGGCGTAGCCGACGCGGACGGGGGCGCGCGACGACCACGCGGCGAGGCCGGCGCCGAGGGAGTCCTTGAGCAGGAGCACCGCGTCGGCGCCGAGCGCGCGCCAGGCGCGCCCGCAGCGGCGCGGGGCGAGGAGGCCGCGGGCGGCGGGGCCTTCGACGGGGGCGACGTCGTCGCGGTCGAGGAGGCCGTCGAGGAGGACGAGCGCGGTGGGCTTGCCCGCCCACACGATGCGCGTCGCGGGGAGGGCGCGGCGCAGGGCGCGCAGCGTGGGCGTCGAGAGGACGACGTCGCCGGCGGGGTTGGGCAGGCGGACGACGAGGGTGCGCGGGGGCGCGATCGGCGGCGCGGAGGCGGTCGGGGGCGGCGCGGCGGGCGTCGGCACGGGGGTCGTCATCGGTCGTCGGGCGATCGTACGGGGGGGACGGCGGAGTCCTTCCGACTTGCTCCGACCCCGCGGTCGGTGAGCGTCTGCTCCGACCCCGCGGTCGGTGAGCGCGGGGTCGGAGCTCGCGCTCACCGTTGGAGGGGGGCGGGGGCGCGGCGGGGACGGTGAGCGTGGGGTACGACCCCGCGATCGGTGAGCGTCTGCTCCGACCCCGCGGTCGGTGAGCGCAGGGTCGGAGCTCGCGCTCACCGTTGGAGGGGGGCGGGGGCGCGGCGGGGACGGTGAGCGTGGGGTACGACCCCGCGGTCGGTGAGCGTCCGCTCCGACCCCGCGGTCGGTGAGCGCAGGGTCGGAGCTCGCGCTCACCGTTGGAGGGGGGGGATACCGGGGGTGAGACGCGGGAGAGGTGGTCAGGCGAGCGCCGACGACCACGCGGCGACCACGCGGTCGCGCCAGGCGGCGACGGACCAGCGCGCGCGGACGTCCTCGCGGGCCGCCTCCCCCATCCGCCGGCGTGCCGTAGGGTCGCGCAAGAGGAGGAGCAGCCCCTCGACCATCTCGGCCCCGCCCCGCGCGACGATGCCCGTCTCGCCGTGGCGCACCTGCTCGGACTGCACGCCGACCGCGCTCGCCACCACCGGCCGGCCGCGCGCCAACATCTGCAGCACCTTCAGCCCGCACTTGCCCCGCGTCCACGCGTCGTCGGGCAACGGCGCGACCCCCACGTGGATCCCGTCGAGCGCCGCGTCCGCCCCCTGCGCCGTCCACGGCACCAGCTCGACCGGGATCCCCGGGGGCATCGTCGGCGCCGCGTCCGCCACCACCCGCAGCCGGAACGGGTGCCCCATCGCGACCAGCGCCGCCAGCTCGACCGTCGCGCCCTCGAGGTACCCGAGCGTCGCCCGCGCCCCGATCCAGCCCACCACCGGCGGCGGCACCGGCGGCTCGGGCGTCGGCGGCCCGTCGGTCACCTCGACCACCGTCGGCAGCACCGTCGCCCGCACCCCCGCCCGCTCCGCGAGCCCCGCGAGGTACGCGTTGCCCGCCGTCACCGCGTCCGCCGCCCGCACGATCGCCCCGAATCGCTCGATGCGCGTGCGCGACGGCGTCGCCCCGCGCGCCGAGTCGCGGTAGGGCAACGCGTCGTCGAAGTCGAACAGCAGCCGCCGCACGCGCACCCGCAGGCGGTCCACGTCGGCCGACCGCAGCAGCCGCGACAGCACGAGCGCGTGGCCCGCCGCCTCGGCCCGCTCGAGCACCTTGCGCCGCTCGAGCCACGGCTTCCCCCACGCCGCGACCTCGATCGCGATGCCCGCGCGCGCCGCCGCCTCGCGGAACGCCAGCACCCGATGGCGCACCACGGGCCCCGTGGGGTCGGAGGTCACCACGACGAGGGTGCGCGCGCGGGCCACGGTCAGGCGAGGCACGGGTCGGCCGGCGGGCCGAGGTCGTCGGCCTCGGCCACGACCGGCGCCCGCCGCGCGGACGGGCCCCGGCACACGTCGAGGACCTGGTCGAGCCGCGTCGAGAGCCGCGTCTTGCACGCGACGTAGCGCGCGTCGTCGCTCGTGACGCGCCGCAACGCCGGGTCGGCGAGCACCCGCAGCGCGTGCACGACGCCGAGCACGTCGCCCGGCGCCTCGATCGAGATCCCGCCCCGCATCCCCATCAGCTCCCACACGCCGTTGCGGGGCGTCGTGACGACGGGCACCCCCATCGCGAGCGCCTCGAGCGCGACGAGCGAGCACGGGTCGTACCACGTCGGCTGCACGAGGACGTCGGCCGCCGCGTACAGCGGGCGCGGGTCCGCGACGGCGCCCGCAAGGTGCACGCGCGCCTCGACCCGGCCGTGACGTGCCGCCGCCACGACGTCGGCTCCCGACCGCTTGCCCGCGACGACGAGGTGGAACGACGGCGAGAGCGACGCGACGTCGGGGTGCGCCATCGCGTCGAGCACGGCCTGCAGACCCTTGAGCCACGGGTCGTGCGCGAGCACGAGGCCGACGTAGGCGTCGTCGGGCACGCCGTGCGCGCGCCGCGTGGCCGCCCGCCCCGCCGCGAACGGCGCGGGGTCGAAGCGGTCCGCGTCCACGCCGTTGGGCACGACGACCGTGCGCGCCCGCGCCGTCGGGTACACGGCCCCGATCCGCGCGGCGAGCCCGCGCGACACCGCGACGACGCGGGGCCCGCTCGCCGCGCCGAGCAGCGCCCGCTCGGCGTCGAGGAAGAAGCGCCGCTTGCGCGACCACCGCGCCGCCAGCCGCGCGAGCGGGCCCGCGCCGCCCCGCGACGCGTCGCGCGCGGCCCACGCGTCGGCGACGAGCCCGCCGTGCGGCAGGTAGACGTCGCAGCGCAGCGCGTGGCGCACCGCGAGCACCACGTCGCACCCGGCCGCGCGCAACGCGCGCTCGCCGACGTCGGCGAGGTGGCGGTCACGCGCGGGGCGCGTCCGCGGCACGCGGCCGAACGCGACGCGCGTCGCGCCCGGCGCCGTCTCGCCTTCGAGGCAGGCGACCGACACGCGGTCGCCCGCCTCGAGCGCGCGCCGCACCAGCGCGTCGGTGTGGGCCTCGGCGCCGCCGAGGTCCTTCCCGAGGCGGTCGAGGATGACGCCGAGGTGCACGCGACGATCGTACCGCCCGCGTGGGAGCCGGGCGGGTTGCGTTTCGCCGAGCGCGCCCGCCGAGGCCCGGGGACCGTGCGCGCCACGAAGGTCCCGCTCGTCGAGCGCATGCCGTCGGCGACCTGCGCGGAGCGCGTGCGTGGGGACGACGTCCCCGCGTCCCACGGGCCCGCCGTGGCCGCGGGGTCAGCTCGACGCGGCCGCCGGGCGCGCCGCGTCGCCGACGGGCGTGCGGGGGACGTGGGCGCGGATCCGCGCGGCCTTGCGCACGACGCGACGGAGCAGCGGCCCGAGCAGCGAGCGGACCGGGAAGCGGCGCGCGACGAGGTAGGCGCGCAGGAAGCGCGCCCGCGCCGGGCACGACAGCACCCCGTCGGGCACCGACGACTCGATCGCCGCGAGGTCCTTGACGACGCGCGGGCCCAGCACGCCGTGATGACGCGCGACGCGCTCGACGTCGATCCACGTGACCGCCGACGGGGCGGCGGGGTCCACGAAGACGTGGCAGAGGTAGAGGTCGCGGTGGTGCAGCTTGCGGTCGTGCAGGTGCGCCGTCGCCACCGCGAGCGCGCGGAACGCCGCGTCCACGCCCTCCCGCCCGAGCGCCCCCTCGCGCAGGAGGTCGTCGAGCGGCCGCGCGGGCGCGAGGTCGAGCGTGCCCGCGACGCTGCCGTGCGCACGGTCGCGCCCCGAGAACGCGAGCGGCACCACCGGCACGCCGTAGCCCGCCAGCGCCGTGATCACCGCCGCCTCGCGCGACGCCGCGCGCCCCCGCCGCCGCTTCACGTGGAAGACGCGCCCGCCCGCGCGGAGCACGAGGTTGCTGCGGTCGGGCAGGTCGCGCACGCACTCGGCGCGCGCGAGCACGTCCGCCACCGTGCGGACGCCGTCGGCGGCGAGCGCCTCGAGCACCTCGGGCCCGCCCTCGAGCCGTCCGTCGCCGCTCACGGGCGCGCCTCCCCCGCCGCCCCGACCGGGGCCGCGGGCGTCGCGTCGGACGCGCGCGTCGTGCGGACGTGGCGCGCGGTCACGGCGCCGCCTTGCCGAGCGCGCGGAAGGTCCCGCGTCCCTCGACGCGCCGGATGCGGCGCAGGATGGCGGTCCGCCACTCGCGCGAGGCCGACAGGCGCCCCCCGAGGTAGGCGCGCAGCACCGCGAGGCGGAAGCGCAGCGGGACGAGCGGGCGCAGCGAGAGCGCGAGCGCGGCGAGCCCGGGCGCCGCGAGCCGCGGGACGACGCGCGTGCGGGCGCGCGTCAGGCGTGCGAGGTCGAGGAAGACGAGCGACGACGGGCCGCCCGCCGGCGTGCCGTCCACGACGAGGTGGTGCGCGAGCAGGTCGGGGTGGAGGAAGCGCGCGGTGTGCAGCGCGCGCACCGCGGTCCCGAGCCCGCGCGCCCACGCGGCGCGCTCGCGCGCCGACGCGGTCGCGTAGCGCGAGGAGAGGAACGCCGCGAGGTCGCCGCCCCGCGCCTCCTTCGTCACCAGCGCGCGCGCCGGCCGCCCGTCGGGGCCCTTGCCCTCGAGCGCGAGCCAAGGCTCGGGCGCGCGCAGCCCCGCGGCGCGCAGCGCGAGGTGGTGGCGGAACTCGTCGAGCGCGCCGGGCCCGCGCCGCGGCGTGTGCTCGACCTTCACGTAGACGACCTCGCCCGACACCTCGACGCGCCGCACGAAGCGGCCGCGGTGCTTCCACACCTCGGTGCCCTCCCGGCACGCGAGCAGCGCGCCGAGGTCGCCGAGGCCGTGCGCCGCGAGGAAGCGCGGCTTGCCCGCCAGCGCGAGCCCGCGCACGCGCGGCTCGACGATCGTCTCGACGCGGTCGAGCACGATCGGCCGCACGGAGAGGCGCGCGACGAGGTCGGACGTGCCGTGCCCCTTGGGGTCGCCGACGTAGGCGGTGCGCACGCCGAGCGCGCGGTTCGTCGCCGCCTCGGGGAGCGTGGCGTCGGCGTAGTCGCGCCCCTTGGCGTGGACGTCGGGCCGGACCGCGCGCAGCAGGCGGTCCACGGTCTTGTCGGCGAAGACGACGACGTAGTCCACGCCCGCGAAGCCGGCGACGACCTCGGCCCGCTCGGCCGCCGGGACGAGCGGCCGCCCCGCGCCCTTGCTCGCGCGCACCGAGGCGTCGTCGTTGACGCCGACGACCAGCACGTCGCACAGCGTCGCGGCCTCCGCGAGCATCCGCACGTGCCCGACGTGGACGAGGTCGAACCCGCCGTTGGTGAAGGCGACGGTGCGGCCCGCGGCGCGGTGCGCCGCGAGCGCCTCGAGCAGCGCCGCCTCGGAGAGGACGCGGCCGCGGGCCCCGTTCACCGCCGAGGCTCCCGCGCGACGCCCAGCGGGGACCAGCGCGCCGCGAGGTCGCGCGGCAGCTCGTCGACGAAGCGGTCGAGCGTCGGCACGTAGCCGATCGCGTCGCACAGGCGCAGCAGCGCGACCTCGGTCTTCATGTCGGGGACGTCGCCCCGCCGGCACGCCTCGATCGCGTCGCGCAGCGGCATCAGCACGACCCCGCCGCCCTCCTCCATCGCCGAGCCGTCGCCGGTCGGGCGCGCGCGCCGGTCGAGCCGCGCCGCGGCGGCGGCGAAGTGGACCTTCTCGTCGGTGATCCCGGGGCTCGGGAACGACTCGGCGCCGAGCGGGCGCACGGTCGCCGGGTCGAGCGCGAGCCCCGCCTCCTCCTCGGCCTCGTGGGCCGCGCGGCGCGCGATCCCGTCGGGGCCGCGGTCCTCGGGCTCGAGCATCCCGGCGACGACCTCGGCGAGACGGTCCCACCGGCGCGCGTCGGGCTGCGTGAGCGCGAGCCGCCGGCGCATCCACACGGGCGGGCGCACGCCGGTCTTGAGCAGGACGCGCACGGTGCGCCCGGCCCCCGCCGCCCCCCCGACCTCGTAGAGCGCGACCGCCACCGCGTCCACCCGCGCGCGCGACACGACGTCGCACGGGTACGGCGCCGAGCGGCGGCCGTCGGCGAACACCGTGCGCAGCACGAGCCGGCGCACGCGCAGGAAGCCCTCGTCGGACCGCGTGGCCGCCGTGCGGTCCTCGACGACCTCGAGGTCGACGACCTCGTCGGGGTCGTGGGCCGGGGCCGGGCCCGTCACAGGAACCAGTCCCCCGCCTCGCCGACCGCGTCGGCGCGGTCGAGGCCCTGGCCCTCGATGGCGCGCTCGAGCCACCAGTTCGTGTCGTGGTAGAGGCAGGTGACCTCGCGGCACTCCACGCTGGCGTCGAAACGGTCGAGGATCGAGGCCGTCGCGGCGGCCGTCTCGTGGCACGCGGCGGCCCCGCCGTAGGCGTCCTTGCCGCCGATCTTGGCCTTCTCGACGCCGCGGTGGGCCGGGCAGTTGTAGAGGCCCAACGGCGTCAGGACCTGGCGCAGCGCCTGCATGTGGCAGGTGCGCGGCTGGTGCGTCCACTCGGCCCACGAGCCCGACTCGAGCACCTTGAGGTTCGCGCTCTCGAGGACGCGGAAGCCCGGCGTCGCCAGCGCCTTCGCCTCGTCCACGCGGGCGCGGATGCGGCGCACGATCTCGTCGGTGGCGCCCTCGGCCTGGCCGGGGTCCATGACCTCGGCGCCGTCGAGGCGGCGGGTGAGGAAGGGCTTGAACGAGATGTAGTCGAAGCCGTGGTCGCGCGCGCGGCGGGCGGCCATCGGGATCTCGTCGAGGTTCTCGACGACCTTCTCGCCCGTGCCGCGGGCCGAGCCGCGCCACGTGATGATGAACGAGAAGCCCATGCGCGGCGCCGGGTTGCGCTCCTTGATGCGCGTGACGCCCTGGCAGATGTGGTCGAGCGAGACCGGCTTCTTGGGCTTGTGCATCCGCTGGAACGTGTCGTCGGTGCCGGCGTCGAGGGAGAGGCGCACCCAGTCCTTGCCGTCGAAGCGGTCCACGACCTCGAGGATGCGCTCGTTGCGGCCGCCGTTGCTCACGATGGCGACCTCGAGGCCGAGGTCCTTGAGGAAGCGGGTGAACGCGACGAAGCCCGGGTAGACGGTCGGCTCGCCGCCGCCGATGAGGATCACGCTGCGCAGCCCGCGCTCGGCCATCGCGGCGAGCGACGTCCGCAGGCTCTGCTCCTCGTACGAGATCCCGCTGTTGAGGATCTCGAAGTCGATGCAGTGGTCGCAGGCGTAGTTGCAGGCGGTGGTGAGGTCGAGGTTGACCGACAGCGGCGACCAGTCGGGCATCGCGGGCTCGGCGGCGCCGGAGGCCCGCGCGGCGCGCAGCGCGCGCTGCCACGCGACGTAGTCGACGACGCGGTGGAACAGCGCCGGCTGGCGCAGCTTCCTCGTGAAGTCGTGGACGGCCTCGCGCGCCGGCTGGCTCATGCCGCGAAGGCTACCCCGGCCCGGCGGAGCGCGGAAACCCGGGCTCCGTCGGCGCCGGGCGGCTTCACCGCCGGGCCGCGGCGAGCGCGGCCGCCACCGCGCGGTCCACCTCCCGGAGGTGGACGAGCCCGGGCACGGTCGGCGGCTCGGGCGGGAACGGCGGCCCGCGCCGCACCCGGGCGACGAAGTCCTTCACGACCGCCTCGACCGGGTCGGGCAGCGCCACCTCGCGCCCGAGGCCCTCGGCCACGAGCGCGGCGCGGTACCCCGGCTCGCGCACCACGCGCGTCGCGACGGCGCCGTCGAAGCCGAACGAGAACGGCCGCGGGCGCTCGGTGGTCACGACCAGCTCGACCTCGGCGCGGACCCCGCGGCCGGGGTGGGTGAAGCGCACGAGCAGGCGCCCGGGGTCGCCGACGTCCACCTCGAGGTCGGTCAGCCCGGGGCGCTCGGGCGGGGCGAGGTGGTCGAGCACGCTGAGCGGGTGGGGCATCGCCACCGGGACGGCGGCCCGCCCCCCCACCGACGGCGAGAGCCGCATCGAGAAGCGGCGGGCCGCGCGCGGGCTGACGTCGGGGAAGAGGCGCATGTAGGCGCCGAGCGCGTGCCGCCACTGGGCGTCGACGACGAGGCAGAGGCCGCGCGCGGCGAACGCCGCGACCAGCGCGGCCCCGCGCGCCGGGTAGGCGTCGTCGTCGGGGGCGTGCAGCAGGGGCTTCTCGCACAGGACGTGCAGCCCCGCGTCGAGGGCGAGCGTGAGCAGCGGCTCGTGCGTGCCCTCGGGCGACGCGACGACGAGCGCGTCGAGGCGCTCGCGCTCGACCATCGCGCGCGCGTCGCCGTAGGGCGCGGCCTCGATGCCGTCGTGGGCCGACAGCCCCCGCGCCGCCTCCGCCGCCGTGGCCTCCGAGGTGCCGGCGACGGCGACGACCTTGCAGCCGGCCGCGTGCAGGAAACGCGCGAGGAACGCGCCGGTGCCGTCGCGCACGCGCCGCGCGCCCACGACGCCGACGCGGAACGCGCGCAGCGTCACGCGCCCGCCCCCGCCGGGCGCGGGGCGCGCGAGAGCGGCGCGCCCGGGCGGTCGGGGAGCGGCACGCCCTCGCGCTGCAGCACCCAGATCGCCGCCTCGCGCAGGTCGCGCGCCGTGAAGTCGGGGTCGAAGGGCCCGCCGACGGGCAGCGGCCACTTGTCGCGGCCCGCGGCGAGCAGCACCGACGTCGTCCCGGCGCGCCGCCCCGCGACGACGTCGCGCTCGCCGTCGCCGACCGAGTAGGAGCGCGCGAGGTCGAGGCCGAGGTCGCGCGCCGCGCGCAGCCACATCCCGGGCGACGGCTTGCGGTCGTCGTGGTCCACGTTCCACGGCGCCACGGTGCCCTCGGGGTGGTACGGGCAGTAGTACGTCGCGGCGAGCTCGACGCCCTCCGCGGCGAGGAGGTCGCTCAGCCGGCGCGCGACGCGCTCGTACTGCGCGACGGTGTACTTGCCGCGCGCCACGCCGGACTGGTTCGTGCACACGACGAGGAGGAACCCCGCCGCCGCGAGCGCGCGCAGCGCGTCGCCGACGTGCGGGAGCAGCACGACGCCGGCGGGGTCGGCGAGGTAGCCGGGGTCGTGGATGAGCGTGCCGTCGCGGTCGAGGAAGACGGCGCGGCGGGCCGGGGCGGTGGGCGCGTTCACGGCGAGCAGGGAACCACGCGGCGGCGCCGCGTCACACGTCCTCGCAGGACGCGTCGGCCGCGCGGATGCGCGCGATCGTCGCCGTCGTGCTGCGGCCCGCGAGCAGCGGCGCGAGCACGACCGTGCCGCCGCGCGCCTCGACGACCTCGCGGCCGACGACGCCCTTGTCCTTCCAGTCCTCGCCCTTGACGAGCACGTCGGGGAGCACCTCGCCGATGAGCGCGAGCGGCGTGTCCTCGTGGAACACGACGACGTGGTCCACCGCGGCGAGCCCCGAGAGCACCTCGGCGCGGTCGGCCGCGGGGTTGACGGGCCGTCCGTCGCCCTTCAGGCGGCGCACGCTCTCGTCGGCGTTGAGGCCGACGACGAGCACGTCGCCCTGCGCGCGCGCGAAGTTGAGGTAGCGCACGTGCCCGGCGTGCAGCACGTCGAAGCAGCCGTTGGTGAACACCACGCGGCGCCCCGCCTCGCGCAGCCGGCGCGCGAGCGCGGCGGCCTTGGGCCGCTCGACGACCTTGCTGCCGAGCACCGGCGCGCCCTCGGAGAGGCGCGCGGCGAGCTCGGCGCGCGAGATCGGCACCGAGCCCACCTTCTCGACCTCGAGGCTGGCCGCGACGTTGGCGAGCGAGGCCGCCTCGGGCAGCGAGGCGCCGCTGCCGAGCGCGAGCCCGACGACCGCGAGCACCATGTCGCCCGCGCCGGTCACGTCGAAGACCTCGCGGGGCTCGGTGCGGAAGGCGTGCGCGGCCGCCCCGCGCTCGGCGAGCACCATGCCGTCGCGGTCGAGCGTGACGAGCACGAAGTCGAACCCGTAGCGCGCCGCGACCTCCTCGCAGGCGCGCGCGGCGTCGGCGGCGTCGCGCACCGGACGGCCGACGATGCGGGCGGTCTGCGCGCGGTTCGGCTTGATGCCGGTCGCGCCGCGGTAGCGGTCGAAGTCGTCGGCCTTGGGGTCCACGACCACCGGGCGCCCGGCGCGCCGCCCCCACGCGACCGCGTGCGCGACCACCGCCGGCGTCAGCAGGCCCTTCTGGTAGTCGGAGAGCAGCACGACGTCGGCGTCGGCGAAGGCGGCGTCGAGCGCGGCGAGCACGCGGCGCTCGAGCGCACCCTCGACGGGCGTGGTCACCTCACGGTCCACGCGGAGCACCTGCTGCGCCGTCGAGTGGCTGCGCGCGAGGTGGCGGGTCTTCAGGCTCGTCGGGCGCTCGCAGGTCACCGCCACGAGGTCGATCCCGGCGGCCTCGCACTGGCGGCGCACCTCCGCGCCGGAGTCGTCGTCGCCGAGCAGGCCGACGAGGCGTGCGCGCGCGCCGAGGACGGCGAGGTCGTTGGCGACCGAGCCGGCCCCGCCGAGGCGCCGCTCGTCGTGCTCGACGGCGAGCACCTGGATGGGCGCCTCGGGGCTGATGCGCTCGACGAGCCCGGTGATGTAGCGGTCGAGGATCAGGTCGCCCACGACGACGACGCGGGGCGCGCGCAGCGCCGCGAGCACCTCGGCCGCCGAGCGGCTCACGGGTGCCTCCCGGCCGCGTCGAGCACCGCCATCCGCAGCAGCGGCAGCAGGAGCTCGTGGTGCCCGGTCAGCTCGAAGCCCTGCTCGGCGGGGCGCTCGATCACGTTGACGCGCGGGCGGTAGTGGCGCAGGAAGTCCACCGTGCCCGTCGTCAGGCGCACGCGCCGCGACGGGTCGGCGTTGTGGACGAGCGCGACCGCCTTGAGGAACACCTCGGGCAGCAGCACCGCGGAGCCGACGTTGACGTAGACGCCGCCGTCCATGCCCTCGACCAGCGTCGCCAGCCGCAGGAAGTCGCCGTGCGTGGCCGCGCCGAGGTCGGCGCCGTCGCAGGCCGGGTGCATGTGGACCGTGTCGGTGCCCACCGCGACGTGCACCGTGACCGGCACGCCCGCGGCGCGGGCCCGGCACAGCAGAGAGAGGCGCGCGTGCGGCGGCCGCCGGGCGGCGAGCGCGTCGCCGAGCGCCGCGCCGAAGCCCACGGGCCCGCGGCGCGCCGCGGCGGCGGCCTCGGCGAAGAGGCGGCCGGTCTCGTCGGCGTTGCCGTAGGCGCCGTCGAAGAGGCCCGCGGCCACGTCCTCGCTCGTCGTGCCGTGCAGCGCGATCTCGGCGTCGTGGATCGCCGCCGCGCCGTTCATGACGAACCCCTGCACGAACCCCCGCTCGAGCAGGTCGAGGAGCACGGGCGCGAGGCCCACCTTGACCACGTGCCCGCCCATGCCCCACAGCACCGGCCGCCCCGCGGCGTGCGCCTTCGCGATCGCCCACGCGAGGCCCTTGAGCGCGGCCGCGCCGAGGAAGTCGGGCAGCCCGTCGAGGAACGCGGAGACCGACGCGTCGGGCGGGACGGGGCGCGCGAAGCGGCCCGTCTCGACCTTGTGCGCGCGGTCCGAGAGCGGCCGCACGTGGAAACGGCGCAGGTCGAACGGGGAGGGGTCGCCGGGGGACGCCACGGCGGGGCATCGTACCGCGCGCGCGGCCGGGGCCGACCGCCGCGCCGAAGCCGCGGGCGGCGGGCCGCCGCGCCGCGGCTACCGGGGCAGCGCGATCCCGCGGCGGACGGGCACCGCGCCGCGCGGCTTGCCGCGGTGGTCGTACTGCGGCAGGTGCGGCCCGTTCTCCTCGCCGATCGGGCGCGTCTTCCAGCGGCGGTGCATCCAGAAGTACTGCTCGGGCGCCATCGCGATCATCTCCTCGAGCCACCGGTGGTAGGTCTCGAGGAGGTGGAGCCGGCGCTCGTCGTGGGTCGCCTCCGCCGGCGGCACGTAGCGGCGCATGTGGAAGTCGTAGCGGAACCGCGACCCGCGTCGGATCGCGGCGCCGAAGTAGACGCGCACGTCGTACATCGCGGCGAGCGTCGCGACGAACGGGTAGGTGCTCGCGGGCACGCCGAAGAACGGCACGAACACCCCGTGGCGCCCCGCGTTCTGGTCGCCGAGCACCGCGACCCACCCGCCCTTGCGGATGACGCGCAGGCTCGACTCGACCGCGCCCGACTTGCCGAACACGCCGAAGGACTGCCGCCGCGTGCCGGTCAGGAAGTCCTGGACGTAGGGGTTGGGGACCGAGCGCGCGACCGCGGTGAACGGCACGCGCTCGTAGGAGAGGTAGGCGCCCGCGGTCTCCCACGAGCCGAAGTGGCCGGTCAGGAGGAAGCCGCCGCGGCCCTCGCGCAGCTCGTCGCGTGCCGCCTGCTCGTCGCCGAAGATGCGCGTCGAGGCGCGGAACGCGCGCAGGTTGGGCACGATGCGCTGGCGCAGCACGATCTCGAACAGCAGCACGAACGCGTGCTCGAACGACGCGACCGCGAGCCGGCGCCGCTCGGCCTCGTCCTTCGTCGCGCCGAACGCGACCCGCAGGTTCTCGAGCGCGGCCCGGCGCCGCGGCCCGTCGAGCCGGAAGTAGAGGCGCCCCATCGCGCGGGCGGCCCGCTCGGCGAGCTCGGGCGGCAGCGCCTGGACGAGCATCGACGCACCGCGCACGACGCCGTACTGGACGCCCCAGAACGCCTTCATCCACCACGGCGCGCGGACCGGACGTCCCACGGCGCTACCTCGGGCTCCCCGTCGGCCCGTCGCACGGGCGGCCCGGCGCGGGTGCCGGCGGCGCCGGCGCGGGCGTCGGCGCGGCGGGCGCCGGGGCGGGCGCGGTCCGCGGCGGGGTCGGCGCCGCGGGCGCGGGCGCCGCCGGCGGAGCCGGAGGCGCCGCGCCGTCGGCGGCGTCGAGCAGGCGCTTGGCGCGCGCGAGGAGCGCCTGCTCGAAAGGCCGCGCCCGCTCGGTGGCCTCGGTCGCGAGCGCGCGGGCCTTCTCGCGGCGCCCGGCGGCCTCGAGCACCTCGGCCCAGGCCACGAGCGCGAAGGGCGCCCGGTCGGCGCGGCGCGCGGCGTCCTCGGCCCACCGCTCGGCCGCACCGAGCGCGAGCCGGGCGCCGGCGGCGGCGGCCGCGGCGTCGGCCATCTCCTCGGCGTCGCCCGCGGCCGAGGCCCGCTCGCCCCACCGGACGAGCGCCGCCTCGCTGCGCGCGCGCAGCAGGTGCCACGTCGTCTGCTCGATCGCGACCGCGCTGTCGGCGTCGAGCGTCCGCTCGCGCGCCTGCGCCGCGAGCGCGAGCGCGCGGTCGAGCTCGGCGCGGTGCGCGTGGAGCCGCACCCGCAGCACCCACGCGGGCCCCGCCTCGGGCGCCTTCGGGTGCTCGTCGGTCACCTGCGCGGCGAATGCGAGCGCGCGCTCGTCGTCGCCGAGCGTGCGCGCCACCTCGGCGAGCCCGAGCAACGCCCCCGCGCGCGCCGGGTCGGGCGGCGTCGCGGCCGCGACCGGCTCGAGCAGCGCCCGCGCGGCGCCCGTCTCGCCCGCGCGGGCGAGCTTGCGCGCGTACGCCACCGCGGCGGCGCCCGACGCGGGGTCGCGCTCGTGGGCGATCCGCAGGGCCTTGCGCGTGCCGTCGCCGGCGCGGATGCGCGTCACCTCCGCGGCGAAGCGCGGGGCGGGGAGGAAGCCCGTCACGCGGTCCACCTCCTCGCCCGCCGCGTCGAGGAAGAGCACCGTCGGGTACGCGCGCACCGCGAACCGCCGCACCAGCGCCGCGCCGTCGCCCTGCTCGGCGTCGAGGCGCGCGCAGAGCGTCGGCCCGAGCGCCGCCGCGACCGCGGGCGACGGGAAGGTCTCGCGCTCGAGCACCTTGCACCACGAGCACGTGTCGGTGACGAGGTCCACGAGGACGAGGCGGTCGCCCTCCTGGGCGCGCGCGAGCAGCGTCGCCACGGGCGTGCCCGGCGGCTCGAACACGACGGCGCCCGCCCGCGCGGCGCGCGGCCCGCCCGTGGTGACCACGAGCGCGAGCCCGAGCGCGGCGAGCCCGCGGGCCCGGCGCCGACCGAGGGGGGCCGCGGCGCGCGTCAGGGCCCGCCCTGCGCGACGAGGCGACCCGGCGCGGTCGCGTTCGCGTCCTTCTCGACGGAGACGGCGAGGCCCTTGAGGTCGGAGGGCGCGGGCGCGTCGCGCACGAACACGTCGAGGATCGGTCCCCCACCGGCGAACGAGGCGAGGTTGCGCGGGCGCAGCCCGCCGTCGGCCCGGTCGAGCGCCCAGAGCACGTAGCGCTCGTCCTTGCCCACCTCGGGCAGCCCGCGGCCGCCGACGAGGATGCGGTTGCGGCGCGCGTCGAGGTAGGCGACCGCGCGCGGCGGTGCGGCGGGGTCGGCGGGGTCGGAGAGCACCCACCGCGCGACCGCCGGGTCGAAGGGCGTGGCGAGGATCGCGGTGCGCTCGGCGTCCACGTTGGGCCCGGCGAACACCGAGTAGATCTGCAGGCCGGCGAGCAGGAGGAAGAGGCCCGCGACGACGAAGGCGGCCCCGCGCGACCAGCGCGCCGCGGCGGTCGGGCGGCCCCCGTCCTCGACGGCTCCGGCGGCGGCGGACGGGTCGGGCTCGGCCATCGGGTGCGCTCCTCGCCCGATCTCGCACGGGGGCCGGGCTCGGGTCGGGAGCCTACCACCGACGCGACCGCGGTCGGCGTGCGCGGCAGAATCGGGCCACCCCCGGGAGCCCCGCATGCCGACGATCTTCTGCATCGGTCGCAACTACGCCGCGCACGCCCGCGAGATGGGCGCGTCCGCCGACGCGGGTCCCGAGGCGGTCGTGTTCCTCAAGCCGTGGCAGGCGCTCGTCGCGCCGCCCGGGCCGCTGCACCTGCCCGCGGGCGCGACGGAGATCCACCACGAGGCCGAGCTCGTCGTGCGCGTCGGGCCCGGGGCGACCGCGGACGCCGTCGCGCTCGGGCTCGACCTCACCGACCGGCCGCGGCAGGCGGCGGCGAAGAAGGCCGGCGAGCCGTGGGCCCGCGCGAAGGGCTTCCGCGGCTCCGCGCCCGTCGGCCCGTTCGTGCCCGTCGCGGCGGTGGCGCCGCTCGACCGGCTCGCGTTCACGCTCACCGTGGACGGCGCCGTGCGCCAGCGCGGCGACACGTCGCGGATGCTGCGCTCGGTCGCGACGCTGCTCGCCGAGCTCGACGAGGCGTTCGGGCTGCGCACGGGCGACCTCGTGTTCACCGGCACGCCCGAGGGCGTCGGCCCGCTCGCGCCCGGTCAGGTCCTCGAGCTCGCCGCCGACGGCGCGCCGGGCCTCGCGGCGCGGTTCGTCGTCGCGCCGCGCTGACGGGCTCAGCCCGGATCTCCCACGAGCCGACGAGGTCGGGGCCGCGCCGGGCCGTCGGGCGCAAGGAATCGCGTGTCGCGCGATCGAGCGCCGTGCCGGCGGGGTTTCACCTCCTCGGCGTGTCCCAAGAACACGCGGTCGTCGGTGAAACCCCGCGCCCGACGGCCCTGCATCGGCCCCGACCGCGGGGAGCCGCTCGGTCGGTCCACGACGCCCCTCGTCTTTCGTGGGAAATCCGGGCTCAGACGCGGACGCCGTACTCGTCCCAGCGCCGGTCCACCAGCGCGCGCGTGTCCGCGTCCACCTCCATCACCTCGGGGTAGCCGGGCTTCATCCGGGCGTCGAGGACCACGGGCGGCACGAGGCCCGTGTGGAAGCGGGCGGTGACGCGCTCGCGGCCGTGCAGGTCGCTGGCGGGCTCCATGCGCGTGAACGCCGTCCACAGGAACAGCTCGGGCGACCGCGTGGCCTCGTCGAGGTCGTCCACCAGCACCACGAGCGGCCAGTCCGCGAGCGCGGGGTCGCGCGCGAGGCGCGCGGCGGCGTCGCGGTCCTCCGCGTACGGACGCCCCTGCGCGACGAGGCAGCCCGCGACGAACGGCGCCACGCGCGCCGTCCCCGCGGGCGGCGGGCCCGGGAACGCCGTCGGCAGCGCGCGGCGTGCCGCGCCGGTGGCGAGCAGGGCGAGCTTGCTCCCGCGGTTCCAGCGCGGGCCCGTGTAGTCGAGCGTGTCCTGCGACGTCTCGCCGAGCACGAGCGCGTCGGTGCGCCAGTCCACGCGCGAGAGGACGTGGGGCAGCAGCGTCCTCACGTCGCGCACGGACACGGCCGGGTCGTCCACGACCACGAGCACCTTCGTGAGCGACAGCTGCCCTTCGCCCAGGATGCGCAGCGCGGACACGAGCGCCTCGCGCGGGTAGCGCTCGGGCTTGACCCGTGCGGCCGCGAGGCTGTGGAAGCCGGTCTCGCCGAACGCCCAGATCTCGTGCACGGCCGGCATCACGAGCGGGAACAGCGGCGAGAGCAGGTCCTGGAGGAAGTCGCCGACGTGGAAGTCCTCCTGGCGCGGCCGGCCCACCACCGTCGCGGGGAAGATCGCGTCGCGGCGGCGGAACACGCGGTCCACGTGGAAGACCGGGAACTCGTGCGCGAGGCTGTTGTAGCCGAAGTGGTCGCCGAAGGGCCCCTCGAGGCGGCGCTCGCCCGCGGCCACGTGGCCGACGAGGGCGAACTCGGCGTCGGCGACGAGCGGGTGGGGCCCGCGGCCCTCGACGCGGCGCACGCGCTCGCCGAGCAGCAGGCTCGCGAGCAGGATCTCGGGCACGTCCTCGGGCAGCGGGGCGATCGCGGCGAGGACCAGCGCCGGCGGCCCGCCGAGGAACACCGTCGCCGGCAGGGGACGGCCGAGGCGCTCGGCCTCGTGGTGGTGGAACCCGCCGCCCTTGTGGATCTGGAAGTGCATGCCCGTCGTCGTGGGCGAGTGCACCTGCATGCGGTACATGCCGAGGTTGGGCTTACCCGTCGTGGGGTGCTGCGTCCACACGAGCGGCAGCGTGAGGAACGGGCCGCCGTCGCTGTGCCACGACGTGAGCGCGGGGAGGCGGTCGAGGGCGGGGGCCTCCTCGACCTCGACGACGGGGCCCTTGCGCACCCGCTTGCAGCCGACGCGGAGCGCGTCGAAGGCGAGGCCCTTCGCGCGCCAGAGCTTGCCGAGCGACGGCGGCAGCAGCGTGTGCGCCGCCTCGACGAGGCGCTCGACGAAGCGCTTGGGTCGGTCGCCGAAGGCGAGCGACGTGCGCTCGGTGGTCCCGAAGAGGTTCGTGACCACCGGGAAGGGCGAGCCCTTGACGCGGCGGAACAGCAGCGCCGGCCCGCCCCGGGCGATCGTGCGCCGGTGCACCTCGGCGAGCTCGAGGCGGGGGTCCACCTCGACGGTCACCTCGGCGAGGTCGCCCCGGGCGCGGAGCAGGTCGAGGAAGCGGCGCAGGTCGGGGACGGGTCCGTGGGCCACGCGGGGATGCTACGCGCGCGCCCGCCGGTGCACGGCGCGGTTTTCCGACCCGCCCGGCGACCTGCCGCCCCGCGCCGCGCGCGACGGGACGGGGCCGGCGATCCGCTCGGCGGTTCGCTGGGGCGACGGCCACGACGGCGTAGACTCGCGCCATGCGGATCGTGGTCGGCATCTCGGGCGCGAGCGGCACCGTCTACGGGCAGCGCCTCGTCGCGCGGCTGGCGCAGGCGGGCGTCGAGGTCTTCCTCACGATGAGCAAGACCCTCGAGCAGCTGTTCCCGGCCGAGCTCGGGCTCCCGTGCGACGTGACGGCGCCCGACCTCGCGCGGCTCTTCGGCGAGGCGGCGGTCGAGCGGATCCGCTACCGCCGGCCCGACTTCGTGGCGGCCGACGTCGCCTCGGGCTCGTTCCGCGTGGACGGCACCGTGATCTGCCCTGCGAGCACGGGGCTCGTCGGCCGGGTCTCGGTGGGGGCCTCGACCAACCTGCTCGAGCGGGTCTGCGACGTCGCGCTCAAGGAGCGGCGCCCGCTCGTCCTCGTGCCGCGCGAGACGCCGCTGTCCACGATCCACCTCGAGGCGCTGACGCGGCTCTCGCAGGCCGGCGCGACGATCCTGCCCGCGGCGCCGGGCTTCTACCACCGGCCGCAGTCGGTGGACGACCTCGTGGACTTCGTCGTGCAGAAGGTGATGGACCGGCTCGGCGTCCCGGCCGAGCTCGTGCGGCGGTGGGGCGGCGGATGACCGACGCGGTCCCTCTCGCGCACCGCCTCCGGCTCGTGCTGGAGATGGTGCGCTTCTCGCACAGCGTCTTCGCGCTGCCCTTCGCCCTGCTCTCGCTCGTGCTCGCGGCGGGCGGCGTCCCGTCGGCGCGCGTGCTGGGGCTCGTCGTCGTGGCGATGGTGGCGGCGCGCAGCGCGGCGATGGCGTTCAACCGCCTGCTCGACCGCGACGTGGACGCGGAGAACCCACGCACCGCGGGGCGCCACCTCGTCGTGGGCTCGCTGTCGGTCGGCTTCGCCTGGGCGTTCACGGCGGTCTGCGTCGGCGTGTTCGTGCTCTGCGCCGGGCTGCTCAACCCGACCGCGCTCGCGCTCTCGCCCGTCGTCCTCGCGGTGCTGCTGGGCTACTCGACGCTCAAGCGCTTCACGTCCGGGGCGCACTTCGGGGTGGGGCTCGCGCTGGGGCTGTCGCCGCTGGGCGCGTGGGTGGCCGGCGCGGGCGGCCTCGTGGGCGACCTGCGCGTGCCGCTCGTGCTCGGCGCGGCGGTGCTGCTGTGGGTGGCCGGCTTCGACGTGATCTACGCGTGCCAGGACGCCGACGTGGACCGCCGCCTGCGGCTGCACTCGATCCCCGCGCGGCTCGGCGTGCCCCGCGCGCTGCGCGTGGCGGCGCTGTGCCACCTGCTCTGCATCGCGGCGTTCGTCGCGGTCGCGCCGCTCGCGGGCCTGCGCTGGCCCTACCTCGTCGCGGTGGGCGTGGCCGCGGCGCTGCTCGCGTACGAGCACGCGATCGTCTCCCCCGAGGACCTCTCGAAGGTCAACGTGGCGTTCTTCAACGTCAACGGGGTCGTCGCGCTGCTCGTCGGCGCCGCCGGCATCGCGGACCGCCTCGCGGGGTAGGCCCGGGCGCGCGCCCGGACCGCCCGCCCCGCCCGTCCGGCCCCCGCCCTATCCTCTCGCCGTGGCCGGTGCCCCGCCCCCCGTCCCTGCCAGCGACGCCCTCGCGCGCCTCGTGCGCGCGCGCGAGGTGCCCGCGGTCGTGGTCTTCTCGGGCGAGGAGTCGTTCCTCGCCGAGGAGGGCGTCGCCGCGGTCGCGCGGGCCCTGTTCCCCGACGGGGACCCCGGCGGCGCCGTCGTCACGCTCGACGGCGGGCTCCCGGCCGACCAGGAGCGCGTCGCCTCCGTGCTCGAGGAGCTCGCGACCCCGTCGCTGTTCGGCGAAGGCAAGCTCGTCGTGATCCGCCGGGCCGAGGCGGTGGGCGGCGCGGC
This sequence comes from Planctomycetota bacterium, assembly GCA_020851795.1. Classification (GTDB taxonomy): domain Bacteria; phylum Planctomycetota; class PLA2; order PLA2; family JAEUHO01; genus JAEUHO01. The sequence goes on from JADZCA010000011.1 coordinate 41,687, forward strand.
CGCGGACGCCGACGACGACGAGGGCGACGGCGAGGACGGCGCGGGGGAGGCCGACGAGGCGCCGGCCCCGAGCGCGCGCCCCGCGCGCGCGGGCGACGCGCCGGCGAAGCCCGGCCGCCGCGCGAGCCCCATCACCACGCTCGTCAAGCAGGCCACCGCCGCCGCGCAGCCGGGCGCGGTGCTCGTGCTCGTCACGAAGAAGCCCGTCCGCGGCAAGGGGAGCGTCTCCGCCGAGGCGATCACGAAGACCGGCGCGATGCTCGTGGACTGCCGCCGGCTCTACGACGCGCCGCCGCCGTGGGCGCGCGGGGGCTCGGCCTTCGACACCGAGGTGTCGCAGTGGGTCGTGCGTCGGGCGAAGTCGCTGCACGGCAAGACGATGGACCTGCGCACCGCCCACGCGCTCGTGCTGCGGCGGGGGAGCGGGCTCGCCGGGCTCGCGCAGGCCGTCGCGACGCTCTCGGCCTACGTCGGGGCACGCCCGGCCGTCACCGAGGCGGACGTGGCCGCGACGATCGGGGAGACGCGCGAGGACCCGGCGTGGGTGCTCGCCGACGCGGTCCTCGACCGCGACGTCGTCAAGGCGCTCGACCACGTGGCGGCCGCGTTCGACCGCGGCCTGTCCGACGGGCGGGGCCGCGTCGCCGTCCGGCCCGAGGCGATCTTCCCGATGCTCGTCAGCGCGCTGCTCACCGCGTGGCGCCGCGCGATGCTCGTCGCCGAGGCCGCGGCGCGCGGCGAGGACCCCGCGTCGGTGCCGAGCCTGCTCGGGCTCCCCTCCTTCGTCGTCGAGCGCGCCGTGCGGCAGGCCGCGCGCCGCGACCCGGAGGACCTGCTCCGCCGCCACCGCGCGTTCGTGGAGGCCGAGGCGGGCGTGCGCGGGGGCGGGCTGCCCCCGCGACTCGCCGCCGAGCGCCTCGTCGCCATCCTCGCGGCCTGACGCGCGGGGCGCGTCGCGGGCGGGGCGGGCGTCCGCGGGTGCCGGCGACCGGGCCCGTGCCGCGCGGCGCGCCGGGCCTTCGGGCGAGGGGGCCGACGGGCCCCGGCGGCGGGCGGCGTCCCCGCCCTCCGCTACCGTGCCGGGCCCGTGGGCCGCATCCGCCAGCTCCCCCCGCACGTCGTCAACCAGATCGCGGCCGGCGAGGTCGTCGAGCGTCCGGCGTCCGTCGTCAAGGAGCTCGTCGAGAACGCGGTCGACGCCGGCGCGACCCGGGTCGAGGTCCGCCTCGTCGAGGGGGGCAAGGCCCGCATCGAGGTGCGCGACGACGGGTGCGGCATGGACGCCGACGACCTCGCCGCGGCGTTCCTCCCGCACGCGACGAGCAAGCTCGCCGACGTCGGCGACCTCGAGCACATCGCGAGCCTCGGGTTCCGCGGCGAGGCGCTGGCGAGCATCGGCAGCGTCGCGCGCGCGACGATCACCTCGCGGCCCGCCGGCGCCGACGCGGGCGCCGTGGTCGAGGACCGCGAGGGCGCGGTGACCTGCGTGCGGCCCGCGGCGGCGGCGCCCGGCACCGTGATCGTCGTCGAGGGGCTCTTCGCCGGCGTGCCCGCGCGGCGCAAGTTCCTGCGCAGCGCGGCCACCGAGCTCGGCCACGCCGTCGAGACGATGGAGCGCTTCGCGCTCGCCTTCCCCGACGTCGTCTTCGTCCTCGAGCACGAGGGCCGCACGCTCGTGGACACGGCCGCGGGCGAGGGGCGGCGCGCGCGGATCGGGCGCTTCCACGGCGACGACCTCGCGCGCGCGCTGCTCGAGGCCCGCTCGGCCCCGGGCGCGGCCGTCGAGGTCGAGGCGTGGCTGTCCCCGCCGGGGCTCTCGCGCGCCGACGCGCGGCTGCAGCAGGTCTTCGTCAACGGGCGCTTCGTGCGCGACCGCACCTCGCTGCACGCGCTGCGCGAGGCCTACCGCGACCTCGTCCCGCCCGGCGACCGCCAGCCGATCGTGTTCCTCTTCGTCACGTGCGACCCCGCCCGCGTGGACGTCAACGTGCACCCGCAGAAGGCCGAGGTGCGGTGGCGCGACGCCTCCGCCGTCCACGAGAGCGTGCGCCGCACGCTGCGCGCCGCGCTCGAGGGGGCGCGTCCGGGCGTGCCCGTCGCCCCGTGGGAGCGCCCGGGCGTCCCGCGCTCGACGGTGGAGGCGGCCGAGTGGGCCTTCACGCAGGGCGCCGGCCTCCCCGTGGGCGCGCCGTCCGCGCCGCGCGGGCCGGCGTGGCCCGGCGGCGGCGACCACCTGCCGGACGCGACGGCCGACGTCGCGGTCTCGCGCGCGGCGTCGCCTGCCGGTGGGGCGAGCGCCGTCGCGAGCGCGGGGCCCGGGGCGACGGCGGTGTCCGGGCGCGAGCGACTGCGTCCGGTGGGGCAGGTGCTGGGCACGTACCTCGTGCTCGAGGGCGAGGACGGGCTCGTGCTGGTGGACCAGCACGCTCTGCACGAACGGGTGCTCTTCGACCAGATCTCCGACCGGTTGCGCGACGGGGCGCTCGAGGTGCAGCATCTCCTCGTGCCGGCGGTGGTGTCGCTCTCGCGGGCCGAGGTGGCGCGGGTGGAGGAGGAGCGCGGGACCTTCGAGCGGCTGGGGTGGGTGGTCGAGCCGTTCGGCGAGGGGGCGGTGGCGGTGCGGGCGTGCCCGGCGGTGCTGCGGCGTCCTGATCCCGAGGGGATGTTGCGCGAGGTGCTGGCGGTGCTCGACACGGGCCGTCGCAGCGGGCTCGACCGCGCGGCGCTGCTCTCGGCGGTGGTGGACCGGATGGCGTGTCGCGGGGCGGTGATGGCGGGGGACGCGCTGCATCCTGACGAGGTGCTGGCGCTGCTCGCGCAGGCGGAGGCGCTCAACCACGCCCACTCGTGCCCGCACGGTCGTCCGACGCGCCTCGTGATGTCCCGCCGCGACCTCGAGCGCTACTTCCACCGCTGACGCGCGCCTCGGTGGCCGCGCAGCGCTCTGGGTCCGCCTCGCCACAATCCCGCCGCGCACCGCCGAGGCTCGCGTCCCTCCGAACCACGCGTGGCGTCCGAAGAAGAACGACCCGCGTTCCGAAGAACGCGGGTCGTCCCGGCGAGGCGGTACTGCGCGGCGAGAGAACCCGGGCGGTACTGCGCGGCGAGAACGATCGTCGTTGCCGACTCCGCCGTCAGAACGGCGGAGTCAGCAACGACGGATCGATGTACTGGTTCAGCTCGATCGAGTTCACGACGGCGTTCATCGTGGGCTTGCCCTCGACGTCGATGCCGATCGCGTAGAGCTGGATCCGCTTCGGGTAGCGGATCGCCTCGCGCTGTGCGACCGCGTCGTCGCGCGCCCAGTCGAAGAGGCGGTACTCGTCGCCGACGTAGTTCGTGCCCGGCTCGCCGTGGATGATGAGGCGGTCGGGGGCGATCGCGCGCATCCCCGCGCCGTCGCGGCGGGGCGCGGCGCCGAAGAAGTACGACATCATCGGCTCGCGCGGCGCGGTGCGGATCACCTTGAACCACTGCCCGCCCGTCGCCTGCGGGTTGCGCTCGATGCCCTCGAGGCGGAAGCGCGCGCCCGGGCTCTTCGGCGCCATCAGGCGGCCCACCTCCTGCAGCACGGCGCGGTAGTTCTGCAGCATCGGCAGGACTTCCTTCATCGTCGGGCTGTTGTTGAGGTCGGTGACGCGGATCCGGTCGCGGATCATGAACCCGCGCTGGCCCACGAGCAGGAACGACGAGTCGCGCCCGCCGTACTGGAAGTTCGCGCGGAACGCGTCGGGGTTGCGGAACCACAGCTCCATGCGGCGCTCGTCGCGCGTGCTGCCGTCGTCGTAGCGGTAGTCGATGTCGGCGTGCAGCGTCGAGAGCGCCGAGACGGGCTGGTCGCCCTTGGCGATCCAGCGCATCGCCTCGTCCACCGCGCGCTCGCCCGCGACGTAGGGGTCGTCGGCGCCGGGCGCCGGAGCCGGCGCGGGGGCCGGCGCGAGGGGCGCGGGCGCGGGCGTCGGCGCCGGCGCGACCGGGCCGGGCGCGGGCACCGCGGGACCGGCGGGGGGCGGCGGGTCGCCGGCGAGGACGGCACCCGACGTGAGGAGGAGCGAGGCGAGGATCGTCGGCAGCGAGAGCGTGCGCTTCATATTCGGTCCTTTGTATCGTGCCGGGGCGGGGCGGCGGGGAACGAGGGTGGGTTCGGCGGACCGGGGGGAGCCCGCGGGGCGGCGTCCTACCGGGGCGTCTCGGGTTGCCTGGGTTTCTCGGGTTATCGGGGCGTCTCGGGCGGCGGCTCGAACCGGTCCGGGCCGATCCCCGCGTTGATGTCGAGGTCGTCCACGACCGCCGTCAGGAAGCGCTTCGGCGGGTTGTCCTTCGCCATCTTCGGATCGGGATGGCTGCGCCACGCCTGAAGTCGCGACGGGTAGCGGAACGGGCGCGGCTTGGCGCGCGGCGCGTCCCACTCCTGCAGGATCCAGTCCTCCGTCCACAGGCCGGTGGCGGCGTCGCCGTCGATGCGGACCACGCCCGGCCAGGTGGCGGAGACGCCGCCGCCGGGCGCGGCCTCGTAGGCCAGCCAGAAGGTGATCTTGCGCCCGTCGGGGGAGCGGCGGGCGACCTTGAGCCAGTCGCCGGCGTAGACGCCGGAGCCGCGCGACGCGCCCTGGTACTCGAACTGGATGCCCGGCCCCTTGAGCCCCTCGAGCGTCATGAACGCCGTGAGGTCCTGGATGCGGAGCATGTCCTCCTTCATCTGCTTGAGCTCGACCTCGGCGCCCGGCGTGCCGTGCACGCGCTTGACCGCGCCGTTGCTCGTGACGACCCACGCGCGGTCGCCCGAGAGGATCTTCGTCGAGACGCGCCCCATGAACGCCATCTCGTTGCGCATCTTGTCGGGCGCGAGGAACCAGACGGCCTGCTCGCCCTCGTGGTGGTTGTCCTCGAGGTCCCACTTGGCGTCGAGGTGGGCGTAGACGTCCACCGCGCGGCCCAGCGACCCGCCGCGGGCCACCCACGCGATCGCCTGGTCGAAGAAGCGCGCGCCCAGCGTGAGCGTGTCCTCGAGCCCGGCCGCGGGCGAGGGCGCCGGCGCGGGCGGCGGGGGCGCGTCGGCGGCGGTGGCCGCGCGGATCGAGCACATCGGGAGGAGCACGGCGAGCAGGACCCGCGCGCAGCGCGCGGGCGAGACGTCGGTCCGGGGCATCGGTCCTTCCGGGCGGGGGCCTTCGGGCGGGGATGGACGGAGGGGCGCCGGGTGCGATGCTCGGCCGCCCGCTCCCGACGGGAAGACCCCGCCGGAGGGGAGGAGGATACCCGCCCTCGGGCGGGACGCCCCGTGCGCGACGCCACCCTGCCCCGACCCGGTCTCCGTTCGGTCACGCTCGGCCGGGGCGTGCGCCTGCACGTGCTGCCGACCGACCGTTTCGCGACCACGGTCGTGCGGGTGGCGCTGCACCGCGACCTCGGCCCCGAGGCGACCGCGACGTCGCTGCTCGGCGCGGTGCTCGAGTCCGCCACCGCGCGCCACCCGACCCGCGAGGCGCTCGCGCACCGCCTCGCCGACCTCTACGGCGCGGGGCTCTCGGTCGGCGTCGAGAAGCTGGGCAACCGCCAGCTCCTCAGCGCGACGCTCGACTGGCCGACGGTGGGGCTCGCGGGGCGCGGCGCCTCGCTCGCCGACGGGCTCGCGTTCCTGCGCGAGGTGCTCACCGAGCCCCTCCGCGACGCGGACGGGCTCGACCCGGGGCTCGTCGCCACCGAGGCGCGCAACCTCGGGCGCGCGCTCGCCTCGATCCGCGACGACAAGGCGCGGTACGCGACGCGCCGCTGCCTCGAGGCCGCGTGCCGCGGCGACGCGTACGCGCTCGACGTCGAGGGGCGGGTCGAGGACCTCGCCGCCGCCACCCCGCGTGCGCTCGACGCGCTGCACCGTCGCCTCCTCTCGACCGCGCCCGTCGAGGTGTTCGTGGTCGGCGACGTCGCTCCGGCCGCCGCCCGCGCCGCCGTCGCGCGCCACCTGCTCTGGCCGGGGCGCGCGCCGCGCCCGGCGACGGTGCCCGACGTCGCGTCGGTGCGCGCGGCCCGCACGCGTCCGGTCCGCGCCGTCGAGCACGACGCCGTCGCGCAGGGCAAGCTCGTGATGGCGTGGCGCGCGCCCGTGGAGCCGGCCTCGCGCGACCTCGCGCCCGCGCTCCTGCTCGCGGGCGTGCTCGGCGGGACGGCGGTGTCGCGGCTCTTCAAGGTGGTGCGCGAGACCCACGGCCTCTGCTACGCGGCGAGCGCGGGCTGGGTGCGCAGCCAGGGCCTGCTCCTCGTCCAGCTCGGCGTCGCGCCGGAGCACGCGGCCCGGGCCCGGCGCCTGACGACGTCGCTGGTCGCCGAGGTCGCGGCCGGCCGCCTCGAGCCCGCGGCGCACGAGGCGGTCGTCGAAGGGGCCCGCGCGCGCGTCGCCGCGCTGGCCGACGAGCGCGGGTCGTCGGTGGCGTTCCTCCAGGAGGCGCTCGCGCTCGGCACGACGCGCAGCCCCGCGCGCCACCTCGCCGCGCTGCGCGCGGTGACGTCGAAGGACGTGGCGCGCGTCGGGCGCCGCCTGCGCCCGGAGGCCTCGTTCCTCCTCACGGGGCCCGCCGCGTGAGCCCCGCCCGCCGCCCCGCCCGGGCCCGCGACGCCGCGTGGCGCGCCGAGGAGGCGCCGCTGCGCGGCGGGGCCGTGTGGACCGCCACCACCGACGTCGGCATGCCGGTCGTCGTACGGCCGATGCCGGGCTTCGCGAAGGCCTACGCGGTGCTGACCGTGCACTTCGGTGCGCTCGACCGGGCGCTGCCCGACGGCCGGCCGCTGCCGCTGGGCCTCGCGCACTTCCTCGAGCACAAGATGTTCGCCACGCCCGACGGCGACGTGTTCGACGTCTACGCCCAGCGCGGCGCGGCGGCGAACGCATGGACGACGTGGTCGTCCACCGCCTACCTCTTCGGGTGCACCTCGCGCTTCCTCGAGAACCTCGGCACGCTGCTCGGCACGGTGCGCACGGTGCACGCCGACGCGGCGGGCATCGAGCGCGAGAAGGGGATCATCGGCCAGGAGATCGCGATGTACGCCGACGACGCGGGCTGGCGCGGGCACGCGCAGCTGCTCGAGGCGCTCTACGTCGCGCACCCCGTCCGCGACGAGATCACCGGCTCCGCGGCGACCATCGCGGGGATCGACCGGGCGCTGCTCGTCGCCACCCACGCCGCGTACTACCACCCGGCCAACACCGCGCTGTTCGTCGCGGGCGACGTGGACCGCGACGCGGTGCTCGCGGCCGCGCAGGCGGCGACGGCGTCGGCGGGCCCGGGCGCGCGCCACCGTCGCCGCCGTGCCGACGAGCCGGGGCGCGTCGCGTCGGCCGAGCGACGGTGCGCGCTGCCGGTGGCCCGGCCGCAGGTCACGCTCGGGATCAAGGACGTCCCGCCGGGCGCGACGGGGGCGGCGCTGGCGGCGCAGGAGGCGGCGACCGACGTCGTGCTCGACGCGCTGTTCGGCGACGGCGGCCGCATCGAGGCCGTGCTGTACCGCGACGGCGTGGTGGACGACACGTTCGGCGCCGCCTACCAGGCCGAGGACGACTTCGCCTTCGTCTCGGTCGGCGGCGACGTGGACGACGAGCGCGGGTTCCGCGCGCGGCTCGAGGAGGCCTTCGACGCGGCCGCGCGCCTCCCGGTGGGGGAGGCCGAGGTCGAGCGGGCGCGGCGTCGCGCGGTCGGCGGCTACCTGCGGGCCTTCGACGCGCCCGAGCGCGCGGCGTCGATGCTGCTCGGCCTGCACGAGAAGGAGATCGGCCTGCGCGACGCGCTCGAGGCGATGCTCGCGGTCACGCCCGCGCAGGCCACCGAGCGCCTGCGCGCGCTCGCGGCGTGCCCGCGGACCTGGTCGGTGGTCGAGCCGCGCGGGCGCGGGGCGGGGCGGGCCGCGCCGGGGCTCCCCCGCGCGCCGACGCGGCGGTAGGATCCGCGCCCCATGTCGTCCGTCGCCCTCGACCGGATCCGTCGTTGCCTCGCGATGGTCCCCCTGATCCGGGCGCGCCCCGGGATCCGGCTCGGCGAGCTGGCCTCGATGTTCGGCGTCACCGAGGCCGACGTGCGCGCCGACATCACGGAGGTCCTCGCGCTCTGCGGGGTCCCGCCGTACCTGCCGCACAACTACTTCGTGTTCCAGATCGACGGCGACAAGGTCCGGATCCGCTTCGCCGAGCACCTGCGCCGTCCGGTGCACCTGACGCTGCAGGAGGCGCTCGCCATCGGGCTCGCGCTGCGCGGCGTGGGCAGCGGGCGCGTGCCCCCGTTCGGCGACGCGGCGGTCCGGCTGCGCGAGAAGCTGCGGACGGTGCTGCGGGGCGGCGACCGCGTGGTGCTCGAGACGCTCGAGCGCTCCGTCGCGGGACGTCCCGTGCCCGAGCCGGTGACCGCGACGATCGCGACGCTCAAGGCCGCGATGGCGCGCAACGTCGCGGTGCGGGTCGTGTACTACACCGCGGGCCGCGACGCGGTCTCCGAGCGCGAGATCGAGCCGTACGGGCTCGTGGACCACCGCGGCACCTGGTACGTGGTCGCGCGGGACTCGCTGCGCGCCCGCGAGCTCCCCTTCCGCGTGGACCGCATCCGCTCGGCCGCGCTCACCGAGCGCGAGTACCTCGTCCCCGACGACTTCACCGCCGAGCGCTACCGCGGCGACGAGATGTACCGCGACGCCGGCGACGAGGTGCCCGTCCGCGTGCGCTTCTCGGGCCGCGCGGCCCCGTGGGTCGCCGACGGCGTGGCCCGCAAGGACCTCGAGGTGCGCGCCGACGGCTCGGTGGTCCGCACGTTCCGCACCGGCCCGCGCGCGCGCTGGCTCTACGCCCTCGTCGCCCGCTGCGGGGCCGACGCCGAGCTCCTGTCGCCGCCGGAGCACCGCGCGGGCATGGCGGCCTACCTCGACGGCCTCCTCGCGGCCACGGGCGAGGCCCGCGCGACCGCCGCGGCGAGGGCCAAGCCGGCCGGCCCCCCCCGCACCCGCCGTCGCCCTGCGTGACGCGGTGCTGCGGGGCACGTCGCGGGGCACGTCGCGGGGCGCGTCGCGGGGCAGGCGCCCGCGCGGACCGCGTCAGGCGGGCCGCGACGCGCGGCGCGCGAGGACGGCGACCACGCGGCTGAAGTAGACGGCGGGCTGCAGGAAGAGGTCGGCGCGCGGGTTGTGGCGGCGGAGGCGCGGCGCCTCGAGGCGACGCAGCAGCCGACGGCGCAGCGACGGCGAGCCGTCGGGGCCGCGTTCGCCGTCGTAGGCCTCGGGGACGAGCCCGTGGCGGCGCAGCAGGTGGTCGAGGCGCACGAGGTCGATCGGGTGCAGGTGCTCGTGCTCGAACGGCGTCGGTGCGCCCACGGGCGTCGGGCGGAAGAACCGCGCGTAGCCATGGCGGGCCCACGAGGTGCGCGACGGGCGACCGAGGACGTTGGGCGTCGAGAGCACGAGGGCCCCGCCCGGGGCGAGCACCCGGGCGAGCTCGCCCACGAGCGCCGCCTGCGCCTCGATGTGCTCGATGCCCTCGATGCACGCCACGAGGGCGAACGCGCCGTCGGGCCACGGGAGCGGGCGTTCGAGGTCCATCGCGGTCGCGGGCAGGCCGGCCGCCGCGGCGGGCGCCGGGTCGCGGTCGCCCCCGACGGCGTCGAGGCCCCGGTCGCGCAGCGCGCGGAGGAGCAGCCCCGTGCCACAGGGCACGTCGAGCGCGCGCGATCCGGGGGGGAGGCCCGCGCGCGCCACCAGCCGGAGCGCGGCGGCGCGGACGAGGTCGGGGGAGGCGGCCGCGGCGGGGGACACGACCGCCCACCATACCGGGAAGGGACCGTTGGCCCCGCCCCCCCCGGAAGAGTAGGATCGCGGGGTGCGGGACGGGCTCCGCGAACCTCGGCGCCGGCCGTGCCGGGCCGGTGGGGCGTCGTCGGGTCCGTCCGCGGGAGGACGGCGATGGGACCTTCCGGTCGTCGGGTCGGTCTGGCGGGTCGTCGCGTCGCGACGGCGGCCGTGCTGCTGGCGCTCTGCGGCGTCGTGCTCCGCAGCGCCCGGGTGGACGCGGCCGACGCTCCGCGCTGGGAGTCGCGCACGACCGGCATCGCGGTCCGGGGCCTCTCGTCGTTGCGGATCGTCTCGAAGACGCCCGAGATCTGGTACGCGAGCATCTACGGGTCGAAGACGCAGCCGATGGGGCTGTGCGAGAGCCGTGACAAGGGCAAGACGTGGAAGCCGCTGCGCCAGGGCCTCGAGGAGCTGGTCACGAGCCGTGACGCGTTCGAGATCACGGTGGACCCGAAGGACGAGAAGACGCTCTACGTCGTCACGCGCGGCAAGGTGTTCAAGAGCACCAACGCGGGCCAGTCCTTCGAGTCGATCGCCGCGGGGACCCAGACCTTCTCGATCGACCGCAGCCAGAGCCGGTCGTGGGTCGCCGGCGTCGCGGTGGACCCGAGCAACAGCAAGCGGCTGCTCGCCGGCACGCGGGCCGACGGGTACTACGGCGGGCTGTTCGAGTCGAAGGACGCGGGCCGGACGTGGAGCCAGATCGCGGGCACGGGCGACCGCAAGGACCTCCAGGAGTCGGGGCTGAGCCACGACGCGTGGCCCATCGCGCTCGACAAGACCGACAAGTTCGTGCTCGTCGGCGGCCGCACCGTCTCCGCGCTGCTCTCCGAGGACCGTGGGCTGCGGTTCAAGATGACGCAACCGGGCGGCGCGGGGCGGCACGAAGCGCACTCGATGACGCCGATGCACAACGGCGAGGTGTTCCTCGCCGAGTCGCGGGGCCTGTGGCGCTCGCGCGACCGCGGCGCGACGTGGGGCAAGGAGCCCCTGCTGCCCGGCGTCTGCCTCGCCGTGGACGTCGAGCCGGGCAACCGCAAGGCCGTCTGGGCGGTCATCGAGGGGCAGGGCCTCTGGCACACCGACAACCTCACGAAGTGGGCGGGGCCCGGCCAGGGCGCGATCGACCCGCACGACGTCGTCGTGCACCCCTCGTCGAAGAACACCGTGTTCCTGACGTCGCTGACGACGGGCCTCTGGATGTCCACCGACCACGGCGAGACGTGGCAGACGCTCTCCGACAAGCTCCCCGACGCCGTGCCCGCGGTCACCCACGCGGCCGTGCACCCGGCCGACCCCAAGCAGGCCCTCGCGGTGACGGACACGGGCTTCGTGTTCGCCAGCCAGGACGGCGGGGCGACGTGGACCCGTCCGGGCAACCTCGGCGCCTCGGTCACGCGCGTCGTGGGCGTGCCCGGCGCCGCGGGCACGTGGCTCGTCGCCGGTGCGGGCGTCGCGGTGTCGAAGGACTTCGGTTCCACGTGGCAGCGCACGCTCGTCTCGCCCGACGCGGAGGACCGCGTCGTGGACCTCGAGCGTCTCCCCGACGGCACGTGGCTCGCGCTCTGGGAGCGCGAGGCCCGGCTCTCGACGAGCAAGGACGGCGGCGCGACGTGGGAGAACGGCACGATGGGCCGCCCCACGCCCGGGCGCGCGACCTTCGCCGCCGACGTCGCCGTGGACCCCAAGGACCCGAAGCACCTGCTGCTGGCGACGCGTTCGGTCGCCGAGCCCGGCACGAAGGACGACCGCGACGGCGGGCCCTACGAGTCGCGGGACGGCGGCACGACGTGGACGTTGCTCGACGCGGGGCTCAAGGGCGACCGCAACGTCTGGCGCGAGCGGTGGAACCAGGGCGCGGCCGCGGCGATCGACCCGAGCGGCGCGCTCCTCTACGCCGTGCACGGCGTCGGCGTCTTCCGGCTCGAGCCGGCCGCGGACGGCAAGGGCGCGTGGGCCGAGGTCACGGTCGCCGGGGCGCCCGCGCTCCCGACGGTCACGACCTTCGCCACGGTGCCGACCGCCGACGGCGGCGTCGAGCACGTGATGCAGCTCGAGGGGCTCACGACGCGCGCGCTCGTCCGCTCGGGCGACGGCGGCAAGACGTGGAGCGTGATGCCCGACCCGGGCACGACGCTCGCCTCGCTGTCGGCCGACCCGACCACGCCCGGCCGCCTGTGGACCGGCGACCCGGTCGGCGACCGCGGCGTGCTCGTCTACGAAGTGCCCGGGGCCGCGCCGCCGCCCGCGCCCGCGCCGTCCCCCGCGCCGGCCGCGCCGCCGGCGCCCGCCCCCGCCCCGACGCCGGCGCCCGACCGGCGCGAGAAGCCCGTGGCCGGCCTCATGGCGTTCACGGCCGGGGCCGACAAGGCGATGCGCATCTACGACCTCCACGCCGGCGTGGCGACGCCGGTGGTCGGCGCGCACGACGGGGCGGTCACCTCGGTGCTGCTCTCGCGCGACGAGTCGCGGCTGTTCACCGGGTCGGCCGACAAGACCGTGCGCCTCTGGAAGGGCGACGACGGCTCGGCGCTGGGCAAGCTCGAGGGGCACGCCGGCGCCGTCGGCGCGCTCGCGGTCTCGCCCGACGGGGCGGTGCTCTACGCGGGCGACGAGGACTGGAAGATCCTCGTCTGGGACGTGACGACCGGCAAGCCCACGGGGCGCCTCGAGGGGCACACCCACGGCGTCACCGCGCTCGCGCTCGACAAGACGGGCGCGAGGCTCTACTCCGCGTCGCGCGACCGTTCGGTGCGTGCGTGGGACACGGCGAAGGCGAAGGAGGCCTACCTCATCGGTGGTCACCCGGGCGAGGTGCTCGCGCTCGCGCTGTCGCCGGACGGGACGCGCCTCTACACGGGCGGCCGCGACGGGACGGTGCGCGTCTTCGAGACCACCGAGGGCAAGCCTGCCGGGACCTACGCGGTGCACCAGCACGTGGTCACGGCGCTCGCGCTGGCGCCCGACGGCGCGACGCTCTACGTCGCCGGCGACACCGGCGAGGTCGAGTCGGTCGCGACGGCCGACGGCAAGGCGGGGCTCTCCTACGAGGCCGGCGCCGAGGGCGGCGTCGCGTCGCTCGCCGTGTCGGCGGACGGGCGTTGGGTCGTCGGCGGTGGCGCCGACGGCGTGCTCCGGCTGTGGCGGGCGGGGACGGTGAAGCCGATGTGGGCCTCGGCGAAGGACCACGCGGGCGCGATCTTCTCGGTGGCGCTGACGCCGGACCAAGGCGAGCCGCTGGCGGGTGCGCCCGGTGCGCCGCCCGAGCCGGCGATGGGCGGCGACGCGCCGCCGGCGATGGGCGAGACGCCGCCCGCCATGGGGGAGGCGCCGCCCGCGATGGGCGACGCGCCGCCGGCGATGGGCGAGACGCCTCCCGCCATGGGGGAGGCGCCGCCGGCGATGGGCGAAACGCCGCCCGCGATGGGCGACGCGCCCCCCGCGATGGGCGACACGCCGCCCGCCATGGGCGAGACGCCGCCCGCGATGGGATAGCGACCGCCGTCGGCGGCGCACAGCGCCTGCGCGTCGCGCGCGTCGTCGCTACGCGAAGCCGAGGGCGGCGAGCAGCAAGAGGCCTGCGGCCGTCGTGAGGAGGGTGAGCGGCACGCCGACCTTGGCGTAGTCGAGGAACCCGACGTGGACGTCCTCACGGGCGGCCGCCTCGACGACGATGAGGTTCGCCACCGAGCCGACCAGCGTCAGGTTGCCCGCCAGCGTGCTCGTCAGGGCGAGCTGGTACCAGAACGACGGCGAGGCGCCCTCGTAGCCGTGGCCGAGCACCAGCACGAACGGCACGTTGCTGAAGACGTTGCTCGCCACGAGGCTGAACGCCGCGAAGGGCACGGGGCGCGTCGCAGGGTCCGACGTGAGCGTCGGCGTGACGGCGCGCACCGCGTCGTCCACCCAGCCCGCGTGCGCGACGCCCCCGACCACGACGAACAGCGCGGCGAAGAACAGGAGCAACGGCCAGTCCAGCCGCGCCAGCGCCTCCGTGGGCTCTCCACGGCGCAGGAGCGCGACGAGGCAGGCGCCGGCGAGTGCCACCCACGCCAGCGGCAGGCCCGCGGAGAAGCCGACGAGCACGGCGCCGAGGCAGACGAGGAACCGCCGTGCGCGCGGCCGGTCGAGCGGGATCGTCGGTGCCACCGGCGCGACGACCACGCCGCGGAGCGAGCGGCGGAACGCGACGAGGAAGAACGCCGCGGTGAGCGCGAGCAGCACGAGGCCGACCGGCGTCATCACCGCGCCGTAGCGCGTCCAGGACAGCCCCGAGAAGTGCCCGACGAGCATGCACTGCGGCGTGCCCGTCAGCGTCATCGTCCCGCCCACGTTGCTGCTGGTCGCGAGCGCGAGGAGGAACGGGGCGGGGGGCAGGCGGCCGGCGCGGCACAGCCGCGCCACCAGCGGCGTCGCCATCAGGCACACGGCGTCGTTGACGAGCAGCGCGGACAGGATGCCCGCCGAGAAGACCACCACGACGAGGAGCCGCGAGGCCGACCAGCGGCGGGCGGCGAGCGCCGCCGCCCACGCGTCGAGCAGCCCCGAGCGGTCGAGCTCGACCTGCAGCACCATCATCCCGAACAGCAGCGCGATCGTGTTGCCGTCCACCGAGGCGTAGGCCTGCGCCGGCGTGAGCACGCCGAGCAGCACCATGAGCACCGCGCCGAGGAGGGCGCCCGTCGGCCGGCCGACCGGCAGCCAGCGGAAGCGCCGCCCGGCGATCAGCACGTACGCGACGGCGAAGATCGCGAGCGAGAGGGGGCGGACGGGCATCCGGAGTCCGGTGGGGAGCCGGGGCGCGCGTCGCGCCGCGGGGGCGGGGCGGGATGATATCGTCCCGCTCCCGCGGCCGCGTCGGACGCGGGACCTCCGGAGCCGCCCCTTGGACCGCGTGCGCAAGGCCCTCGCGACCCTGCTCGTCCCCGACCGTGTGCTCGACCTCCCGACCGGCGAGGGCAAGAAGGACGCCGTCATGCGCCTCGGGCGCATCGCGTGCCAGGCGGCCGGCGTCCACGCCGACCACGCCAAGGCCGTGCTCGACGCGCTCTGGGACCGCGAGCAGATCCTCTCGACGGGCATCGGGCTCGGGATCGCGGTGCCCCACGTCCGCCACGCCAACGTGCCGCGGGAGGCCATGGTCGTGGGCCGTTCGCGCGGCGGCATGCCGTTCGACGCGATCGACGGCAAGCCGGTGCACGCCGTCTTCACGATCCTCATGCCCGCGGGCGACAACCGTCGCCACGTGGAGGTCCTGGGCGCCATCGCGACGACGCTGAAGGACCCGGCGCGCCGCGACGACGTGTTCCAGGCGGCGGACGCGGCGACGTTCGTCCATCGCATGCTGGGCACGGGGTCCTGAAGGGCCGAGGCGTCGCCTCCGTCGGCCGCGGGCTTCCGGTGCCCGGACCGCGCGGAGCGGTGGAGCGGTGCGGCCGGTCCCAGCCTCGCGCGGGTGCGCGGCCGTCGCCGGACGCGGACCTGCGGCGCGGGACGGCGGCGGGACCGGCGTCCTGTCGGCAGGGTGCGCGGTCAGCGCACCACGAGGTTGACGAGCCGCTTGGCGACGACGATCTCCTTGACGATCGTCTTGCCCTCGAGGTGACGGCGCACGTTCTCGACGGCCTTGGCGGCCGCGACGGCCTCGGCGTCGGTCGCCGCGGCGGGCACCGTGACGTCGCCGCGGACCTTGCCGTTGACCTGCACCGCGAGCGTGACGGTGTCGTCGACGAGGGCGGCGGGGTCGGCGACCGGCCAGGACGTCGTGCAGACGAGGTCCTCGTGCCCGAGCCGCGCCCACATCTCCTCGGCGATGTGCGGGGCGAGCGGGGCGAGCAGGCGCACGAAGGTCTCCGCGGCGTCGCGCGGGAGCGGCGCGGCGGCTTGCAGCTCGTTGAGCAGCACCATCAGCTTGCTGATGGCCGTGTTGAAGCCGAACGCCTCGAGGTCGCGCGTCACGCCGTCCACCGCGCGGTGCACCGCCTTGCGCAGCGTCCCCGTCGCCGGCGCGTCGGTGAGCGCGACCGCGCCGTCCTCGGGTCCGACGACCGTCCGCCACGCGCGCAGCAGGAAGCGCCACGGGCCCTCGAGGCTCGAGTCGGTCCACTCCTTGTCCGCGTCGGGCGGGCCGATGAACAGCACCGCGAGCCGCACCGCGTCGCCCGACGTGCGCGCCACCGCCTCGTCGATGCCGATGCCGTTCTTCTTCGACTTCGACATCCGCTCGAGGCTCACGGTCAACGGCCGTCCGTCGGCGCGCAGGCGCGGCGTCGGCCCGGAGGTGTCCACGTCGGCGGCGGGGTGGGGGCGGCCGTCGGCGTCGCGCCACGTCTTGGCGACGACGACGCCCTGGTTGTAGAGGCGCTGGAAGGGCTCCTTGTGCGAGACGAGCCCGAGGTCGAAGAGCACCTTCTGCCAGAAGCGGGCGTAGAGGAGGTGGCCCACCGAGTGCTCGGTGCCGCCCACGTACACGTCCACCGGCATCCACGCGCGCTCCTTCTCGCGGTCGCAGAAGGAGCCCGTGTTGGTCGGGTCGATGTAGCGGAGCCAGTACCACGAGGACCCGGCCGAGCCGGGCATCGTGTTCGTCTCGCGGCGCGCGGGCGACCCGTCGCGCGGGTCCACGGTCTCGACCCACTCCGGGATGCCGCCCAGCGGGCTCTCGCCCGTGCCCGTGGGCTCGTAGCGCGCGACCTCGGGCAGCGTCACCGGGAGCGCGGCGTCGGGGACCGGGACCGTGCGCCCGTCGGCGCGGTGCAGGACCGGGATCGGCTCGCCCCAGTAGCGCTGGCGCGAGAAGAGCCAGTCGCGCAGCTTGTAGCGCACCGCGCGCCGGCCGGCGCCGCGGGCCTCGAGCCACTCGGTCATGCGGCGCTTGGCGGCGGCGACGTCGAGGCCGTCGAGGAAGCCGCTCGCGACCAGCGTCCCGTCGCCCTCGTGCGCGGCGACCGCGACGTCGCCGCCGGAGATCACCTCGACGACGGGCAGCGAGAAGCGCCGCGCGAAGGCCCAGTCGCGGGCGTCGTGGCCGGGCACGGCCATGATCGCGCCCGTGCCGTAGCCGGCCAGCACGTAGTCGGCGACCCAGACGGGGACGCGGCCGCCCGTGGCGGGGTTGACCGCGTACGCGCCGGTGAAGACGCCGGTCTTCTCCTTCTCGTCGGCCGCGAGGCGCTCGCGTTCGCTCTTGCGCGCGGCCGCGGCGACGTAGGCCTCGACCTCCGCGCGGCGGTCCGCCGTCGTGATGCGCGACACCAGCGCGTGCTCGGGCGCGAGGACGCAGAAGGTCGAGCCGAACAGCGTGTCCGGGCGCGTCGTGAACACCTCGAACGAGCCGCCTCCCTCGACGCGGAAGACGACCTCGGCTCCCTCGCTGCGCCCGATCCACTCGCGCTGCATGCGCTTGACGAACTCGGGCCAGTCCACCGTGTCGAGGTCCTCGAGCAGGCGGTCGGCGTAGGCCGTGATGCGGAGCATCCACTGGCGCATCGGCACGCGCACGACGGGGTGCCCGCCGCGCTCGCTGCGGCCGTCGATGACCTCCTCGTTGGCGAGCACCGTGCCCAGCGCGGGGCACCAGTTGACCGGCATCTCCGCCTCGTAGGCGAGGCCCTTCTCGAGGAGCCGCAGGAAGATCCACTGCGTCCAGCGGTAGTACGACGGGTCGGTGGTGTCGATCTCGCGCGACCAGTCGTAGGAGCAGCCGATGTAGCGCAGCTGGGCCTTGAAGTTGTCCACGTTGCGCCGGACCGCCTCGCGCGGGTGGACGCCGTGGGTGATCGCGTACTGCTCGGCGGGGAGCCCGAAGGCGTCCCACCCCATCGGGTGCAGCACCTGGAACCCGCGCATCCGGGCGTAGCGCGCGACGACGTCGGAGATCGAGTAGACCGCCGCGTGCCCGATGTGGAGCCCCGACCCCGACGGGTAGGGGAACATCACGAGGACGTACTTCTTGGGCCGCGGGTCGCCGTCGCGGACGGCGAAGGCCCCGGACTCCTCCCAGCGCCGTTGCCAGCGGGGCTCGATCTCGGTGGGCTCGTAGCGGGGGCTCATCGTGCGCTTCCTTCGCGTCGGGGACGCCGGGGGGCGGGGACGGATCCTACGCGGCGTCGGCGGCGAGACCACCGGCGCGTCGGGCGCGGGGCGTCCCCCGTTGGTCGCGCGCGGTGCGCCTCCTACACTGGGCCGCCGGTCGCCGCGTGGACCTCTCCCTCGTCATCCCCTGCTTCAACGAGCGCGCCCGCGTGGACGCGTTCCTCGGCGCCGCGACGGCGTACCTCGACGGCCTCGTGGGCGCCCGGGGCGAGGTGGTCGTCGTCGACGACGGGAGCGCCGACGGGACCGTGGAGGCCGTGCAGGCGTGGGCGGCCCGACGGACCGACGTCCGCCTCGTCGCCCTGCCGCAGAACCGGGGGAAGGGCGCCGCCGTGCGGGCGGGCGTGCTCGAGGCGCGCGGCGACGTCGTGGTCTTCCTCGACGCCGACCTCGCCGTCCCCGTGGACCACGTGGACCGCGTGCTCCCGGCGCTGCGCAACGGCGTGGACGTCGCGGTCGGGTGCCGCCACGTCGCGGGGGCGCGCGTCGAGCGGGCGCAGTCACCGCTGCGGCGCGCGCTCGGGCGCGGCTACCTCGCGCTCGCCCGCGGCCTGCTCGGCATCCCCGTCGCCGACGTCACCTGCGGGTTCAAGGGCTTCAAGCGGCGCGTCGCGCTCGACCTGTTCTCGGCGGCGCGCTGCCGGCGGTGGGGCTTCGACGCGGAGGTGCTCCACCTCGCGGCCCGCGCCGGCTACGAGGTGCGCGAGGTCCCGGTGACGTGGCGCGACGGCGAGGGCTCGCGCGTGCGGCTGCCCGCCGACGTGCTGCGGAGCCTGAAGGAGCTGCTCGCGGTGCTCTGGCGATCGTCGCGCGGCGCCTACGGCGACGTCGGTCGCCGCGTGGACGACCGTGCCGGGCGTTGAACGGCCGGTCGCCGGCCTCGTGCTCGGGATCGTGGACGGCCTCCACGACGCCGGCGCGGCGCTCGTGCGCGACGGTCGCCTCGTCGCGGCCGCCAACGAGGAGCGCTTCACGCGCCGCAAGCTGCAGGGCGGCATGCCCGCGCGCAGCGTGGCCGCCGTGCTCGCGGCGGCGGGCGCGACGCCGGGCGACGTGGACGTCGTCGCGGTCGGGGGCGTCGCGACCCCCACGGTGGGCACGCGCCTGTTCCGCCCCGCGCAGGCGTGGTTCGCGCCCTCGCTGGGGATCTGCTTCGACCGCCCTTGGCACCCCGTGGACCGCCTCGGCGACCTCCTGCGCTACCGCCTGCGCCTCTCCCGCGCGCGGCCGCAGGCGCGGGCGGGCCGCGTCGAGGCGGCGCTCGCGCCGGTGGCGGTGCGGCGCGGCCTGCCGCGCGGGCTGCGCGCCGTGCCCGTCCGCTTCGTGGACCACCACGTCGCGCACGCCGAGAGCGCGTGGCGCACCGCGGGGCCCGGCCGCTGGCTGGTGGTGACCTGCGACGCGCACGGCGACGGGCGCAGCCTCACGGTGTCGGTGGGCGAGGGCGGCGCGCTCGTCCCCGTGCGCGACTACGGCGTGGACGCGTCGCTGGGCGCGTTCTACAGCCTCGTCACGAAGCGCCTCGGGTTCGTGCCGGGCCGCGACGAGGGCAAGGTGCTCGGGCTCGCGGCCTCGGGCGACCCCGCGCGCGTCCCGGTGGCGTTCCCGTTCCGCTGGGAGGGCGAGCGGCTCGCCTACGCCGGCCGGTGGGGGCTGCGCGCGCGGGAGACGCTCGCCGCGCTCGACGGGGTCGCGCGCGAGGACGTCGCCGCGTGGGTGCAGCGGGGCGCCGAGTCGATCCTGCTCGCGGGCGCCGCGCGGTGGCTCGAGGAGACGCGCTGCGACCGCCTCGCGCTCGCCGGCGGCGTGTTCGCCAACGTGCTGCTCAACGGCCGCCTCGGCGCGCTCCCCGGCGTCCGCGCCGTGCACGTCTTCCCGCACATGGGCGACGGGGGCCTCGCGGCGGGGGCGGCGCTGCACGTCGCGGGCGCGGTCCCCGCGCCGCTCGCGCACGCCTACCTCGGGCCCACGCTGCGGCCGGGCGACTGCGAGGTCGCGGCGCGGGGCTCCGGCTTCGACGTGACGCGGCCCGCCGACCCCGACGCCGTGCTCGCCGAGCGTCTCGTCGGCGGGGCGCCGGTGGTGCGCTGCGTCGGCGCGATGGAGTTCGGCCCGCGCGCGCTCGGCCACCGCTCGATCCTCGCCCCCGCCGACCGCCCGGAGGCGTCGGCGGCGCTCAACGCCGCGCTGCGGCGCGACGACTTCATGCCGTTCGCGCCGATCCTGCGCGCCGAGGAGGCGGAGGCGTCGTTCCCCGGGCTCGCGCCGCTCGCGGCCTCCGCGCGCTTCATGACCGTCGCCCTGCCGGCGACCGAGGCGTTCCGACGCGCCTGCCCCGCCGCGGTGCACGTGGACGGCACGGCGCGGCCGCAGGTCGTCCATGCGCACGAGGCGCCCGACCTGCACGGGTTGCTCTCCGCCTACCATGCACGGACCGGCCGCCCCGCCCTCGTGAACACCTCCTTCAACATGCACCAGGAGCCCATCGTCGCGTCGGCGCGCGACGCCGTGCGGTCGTTCCGGGCGAGCGGGCTGCCGACGATGCGGCTCGGGCCGCTGGTGCTCGAGCGGCGGGCGGCGGCGCGGTGACGCCCCTCGCGCCCGGGCGGGAGCCGTCGCGGGCCCTCGTCGCGACCCTGCTCGTGCTCGCCTGCGTGCCGTACCTCCTCGGGCTCGGCGAGCCGCCGCTGTGGGACGCCAACGAGCCGCTCTACGCCGAGCCGCCGCGCGAGGTGCTCGAGACGGGCGAGTGGCTCGTGCCCACGTGGAACTACGTCCCGTGGAAGGTGCGGCCGCCGCTGGCGACCTGGGTGACCGTCCCCTTCTACGCCGCGTTCGGGGTGTCGCCGTTCTCCGCGCGCCTCCCGATGGCGCTCGCGGCGGTGGCGACGCTGCTCGCGACCTGCTCGCTCGGCACGGCGCTCGGCGGGCGGCGCACCGGGCTCTTCGCCGCGCTCGTGCTCGCCTCGACGGCGCGCTACTGGCTCTTCTCCCGCCAGCTCGCCGGCGACGTCTACCTCGCCGCCGCGGTGGTGGGTGCGTTCGCGCTCGCCGCGCCCGTGCTGCGGGGGCCGGCGGGCGCGCACCGACGACGCCTGCTCGCCGCCCACGCCCTCGTCGCCGTCGGCGTCCTGCTCAAGGGGCCGGTGATCCTCGCGCTCTACGCCGTGCCGCTGGCGCTCGCCGCGCGGCTCGCGCGGCCGCGCGTGCCGTTCCGGTCGCTGCGGCCGGTCGCGCTCGGCGTGCTCACGCTGCTGCTGGCCGCGCCGTGGTTCGTGCACATGGCGTGGGTCCACGAGGACTACCTGCGCATCTTCTTCGGCCACCACCACGTGCGGCGGGCGGTCTCCGACGACGTCGGGGCGCGCCCTGCGTGGTTCCTGCTGCAGGCGCTCGCCGGGGACGGCCAGCCGTGGGTGCTCCTGCTCCCGTTCGCGGCGTGGGCCCCGTTCGCGTCGCGGGCCGCGCGCGTCGCGGTCGCGCCGCGGTCGGCGTCGGCGCTCGACCGCCTGCGGGCCGCCTGCGTCGGCGCCGCGCGCACCTGGCGCGCGCGGCGGGAGGCCGGGCGCGGGCGGGCGCGCGACCCCCTCGCGGTGCTCGCGTGGGCGGCGGCGCTGTTCCCGCTCGTGCTGTTCAGCATCCCGTTCGGCAAGCGCAACGTGTACCTGCTGCCCGCCTACCCGATGATGGCCGTGGCGATCGCGCCGTTCGTGGCGCAGGCCTTCGACGGCCTCCACCCGCGGCTCGTGCGCGGCGTCGCCGTGCTGGCGGCGCTCGCGTCGGCGGCGGGCGTCGCGATGCTCGTGGCGGCGCGCGGGAACGCGCCCGACGACGTCGTGGGGGCGACGACGCCTTGGCTCGTCGGCTGCGTCGTCGCCGTCGTCGTGTTCACGGGGGCCGCGGCGCGCGCGTCGGGGCGCACGCTGACGACGGCGCTCGTCGTGCTGCCGCTGTGGGCGGTGACGGTGGCGGCGTTCCTCTTCCCGGCGCTCGCGCGGTACCGCCCGGTGCCGCGGCTCGCCCGCACGCTGGTCGCGCAGGCGCGGCCGGGCGACGCCGCCGTGGTCTACGGCGTCTCGGTGCACAGCCTGATGTTCTACGCCGAGCGGCGCACGACGGTCGCGCGCAACCCGGCGGAGCTCCTCGCGGCGATCCCGCCCGGCGGCCGCGCGCTCGTCCTCGGGCAGGACGACGAGGTGGCGGCGCTCGTCGCCGTGCCGCGCGCGCGCCTCGTGCGCTCGGCGGGCGACCCGCGCCTGCCCGCGCTCGAGGTGACGTGGGAGAAGACCTTGCCGGTGCGCGTCACCGAGCTCGACCGCGCGCCGTACCTCCTGCTGCAGTTCTCGCGCAACGTCCTCGGCCGCGACCGCAGCGTGCGCGACCTCGTGCTGGTGGCCGTCGAGCGCGACGACGCGGGCGGCCCTCGCGCCGGGCCCCGCTGAGCCCCGCCGTGGGCTCGCCCTTCCCGGAATCGCGCCGGTCCCGTAGCGTTTCCCCGTCGATGAACGCCCCGCCCGACCCCGCCCGCCGCCGCCGCGACCTCGCCGTCGGCCTCGTCCTCCTCGCCGCCGCCGTGGCGGTCGGCGCGTTCGTCTGGACGCGGACCCCGCGCGTGGACGCCCGCGAGCGCCCCGCGTGGGCCACGCTGCGGGGCACGATCGACCTGCGCGCGGCCAAGGCGGGCTCGCTGCGCGTCAAGACCGACGGCCCCGTGACGCTCGACGTCGAACTCGACGGGCCGGCGGGCCTGCGCGTGGCCTTCGGGCCGCCGGGCCCGGTCGAGTCCGACCCCGGGGGCGCGGTGGACCCGGCGGGCGCGGTGACCTGGACCCACGAGGGCGGGCGCCGCACGCGGCCGCTGCGCGTCGCGTCGTCGGCGGTGAACGTGCTCCGCGTGGAGACCGACGCCGCGCCGGGCCCGCAGGTCGCCGTCGAGGTGCGCGAGGCGGCGTTCCGCTGACCGCGGCGGCGGTGGCGTCCCTCCCCGGTGGCAGGATCCCTGCGCCGTGGGCAAGCCCGTCGTCCCGCTCGACGTCCACCCGATCCTCCACCCGACCGGCGCACGCACCTACGTCGTCGTCGAGCCGGACTCCCGCGAGGCCGCGGTCGTGGACCCGGTGCTCGACGACCTCGGCGAGGTGCTCAAGGCGCTGTCGGCCGCGAAGGCGACGGTGCGCTGGATCGTGGACACGCACTGGCACGCCGACCACCTCTCGGGCGCGGTGCTGCTGCGCGAGCGGACCGGCGCCGACGTCGTGATGGCGGCGTCGGCCGGCGCCGCGTTCGTCACGCGGCCGGTCGGCGAGGGCGACGCGCTCCCGTTGGGCGAGCAGGCGCTGCGGGTGCGCGCGGCGCCCGGGCTCGCGCCCGAGGCGATCGTGCTGCAGGGGCCGGGCGTGCTCTTCACCGGCGACACGCTGCTGGTCGGGACGATCGGCGTGCGCGACGCGCCCGGCGACGACGGCGCCGCGCTCTACGACACGATGCAGCGCCTCTTCGAGCCGCTGCCCGACGACACGGTCGTCCACCCGGGCCACGACGACATGGGCCGGTGGAAAACCACGATCAAGGCCGAGAAGCGCGGCAACCGCTGGCTGCGCGAGAAGGATCGCGAGACGTTCCTCGCGCGCTGGGCCTCCGACCCGCGCCCGCTCGCCAAGACGGCGAAGGACCTGCTCGCGGCCAACCGCGAGGGCCCCAAGGCCGCCACGGCCGACCTCGCGCCGGTGGCGACGGTCGGTCAGCCGGCCAAGGGCGCGGGGCCCGTGGTGGCGCCGCAGGGGATGGGCGGCTCGCAGGGCGGGATGGCGGCGGCGCGACCGCCGGGCGTCGCGTCCGAGAGCGTCGCGTCGGTGTTCGTGGTGTTCGGCCTCGCCTGCGTCGTCGGCTGCGCGCTCGGCTTCCTCGTGCACCCGCTCGCGCACCTCGTCGCCGGCGTCGCGGGCGCGATCGCGGTCGGCGTCGGGCTCGCCAGCGCGGCGCGCCGTCCGAAGCGCGCGGCGGGGGGCGGGCTCTTCTACACGGGTCCGCAGCGGCGGTCGCCGCTCCGGTAGCGGAATCCCGCGGCGGGATTCCGCTCAGGGGCGGCGCGCGCGACGACCGCCCCCGCCGGCCTGTACCGCGCGGCGCGCGCGACGGACGTCGCACGGGGACGCCGCGGTCCGCGTCGCGCCCCGTGTGCATCGGGCAGGGCGCCGTCGGGCAGGGTTCGAGGTACCGCGGAGGCGACGCGCGGCGATCGGGAGAGGCCGCGGCAGGGGAAAGGGGGCGGAAGGGACCGAGAAGAGTTGAACGGAGCGCGGATGGGGCGTGGACTTGGACCGAGGCCCGGAGCCGGACCCGAACCGAGTCCCGGATCCGGGCCCGGACCCGGAGCCGGACCCGATCGGAGATCGGATCCGTCCACGTCGGAGGGGACGCACTCCGTCGCCGCACCGAGGAGCGCGAACGTGGAACGTCACGTCACGTCACGGAACGGAACGGAACGGCTTCGGCCACGTCGCGCGCCGATGCCGTCCTCGTCGCACTCCCTCTGCTCCGTTCAACTCCTCTCTGCTTCCGCCCTTCAACCTCTGCCCTTTGGAACGCGGCCCGGTACGCGCCCGGCCGTTCGGGGCCTCGCGGCGCGACCCCGGTCGCGGGATTGGGGGCGGCGGTCGTCGCGCGCGAGGGGCGCACGATGGGCTCGTCCGCCGTGCGCCGCGCGCGAGGGATCGAGGCGGACCCCGCTGCGGGGTCCGCCTAGGGTCGCAGATCGCGGCAGCGCAAGAGGGACAGCAGGACGAACGCGGTGCCGTACGGCTTGTGGTAGCTGTAGAGCTGGTAGTCCCACCACGAGCCGTCGGGCTCCTGCAGCGGGAGCAGGTCGGCGACGATCGAGGCCGCGGCGCGACGCCGCGCGTCGGGCGGCACCAGGTCGAAGAGCTCCGTCGCGTAGTAGTAGCCGTAGAACGTGAAGTAGCCGGAGTTCTGGAACCAGCTCTCGTGCGGGTAGGGGTACTTGCGCGCGATGAGCAGCAGGTGCCCGTGCTGCTCGAGCCGCTCGAGCGCGCCCACGGGCGCCGAGGTCGGCACCGCGCGGCCCCACCGCGCCATCGCACCGATGCACGCGGGCGCGCGCGCGAGGCTCCCGCCCGTCTTGTTGATGCCGCCCTGCGGGTAGTAGCGGTGGTCCCAGGAGTAGGCGAAGTTCCAGTCGGGCTTGCGCGTCATGTCCACCAGCGCGAGCCCGCGGTCCACCAGCTTGCGCGGCACCGCGACGCCGTGCTGCGCGGCGCGGTGCAGCGCGAGCAGCACCGACGCGGTCGTGAACGACGTCGCCCCGTGCTCGGGGCGCTGCGCGACGATGTCGAAGTTGTAGTAGCCCCACCCGCCGTCGACGAACTCGAAGCGCCCGAGGTAGTCGATGCACTCGTCGCAGGCCTTGCGGAGCACCGCGCGCCGCGTGTCGTCGGTCTCGTGGTCGAGAGCGCGCGCGAACGCCTCGAGCGCGTACGCGTGCGCCCAGACGTTGTAGAGCACGTCGGGGGAGTTGCGCCGCGCCTTGCGGTGGTTGGCGAGCAGCCACGAGAGCCCACGCTCGGCCGTCGCCGGGGCTCCCTCGACCTCGTCGCCGGCCTCGAGCAGCGCGCTGACCGCGAGGCCCGTGACCGCGACCTCGAAGGTGTAGAACGCGCCGGGCACGGGGGCGTAGATGTCCCAGAGGTTGCTCGCGGGCGAGCCCCACGACCCCGAGCGCTGCTGCGAGGCGACCAGGTGCGCGACGCCCCGGCGCACCGCCGCTTCCACCGCCGCGCGGGCGGGCGCCGCGCCCGCGCGCGCCGGCGGCGCCGAGCGGGGGGCCCGCGCCGAGAGCGCCGACAGCGCGACACCCGCCGTCGCGGCGAGGACCAGGGCGAGCAGGACGACGCGCATCAGCCCTTCGGGGCCTTGGCGAGCACCTTCTCGCCGGCGGAGAGCCCCTCGAGGACCTCCACCTTGCCGTCGTTCGTCTCGCCCACCTTGACCTCGCGCGGCGAGGCCTTGCCCTCGGCGTCCACGACGTGCACGACGCGCTTCTCGCCGTCGGTGCCCACCGCGGCGACGGGCAGCACGATCGCATCCGCCGTCTCGCGCACGAGGATCTTCGCCTTCGCGGTGAACCCGGGCATGAGCCGGTCGTCGCGGTCGTCGAGGTCCACGACGACCTCGAAGCCGCCCTCGCCCGGCGTCAGCCCGACGCGGGCCACGCGGCCCTTGAGCGTCTTCTTCTCGTCGGCCGCGGGACGGACCTCGGTCGCGGCGCCGGCCTTGACGTCGAGGACCTTCGCCTCGGGGACGGCGGTGCGGAACCCGACCGCACCGCGGTCCACGATCGTGAAGATCGGCGCGCGGGCGCGCAGCTTCTTGCCCTTCTCGAGCGACCGCGCCGTCTCGTCCACGCCCTGCCAGCGGCCGCGGTTGCAGCCGCCGGGGACGGCGAGCCCCGCGCGCGGCGCCTTGACGACGAGGCGGTCGCGGTCGGCGCGCAGCTTCTCGAACGCCTTCGTGCGGCGCGCGAGCTCGGCCTCGTTCTTCTCGAGCTCGATGCGGCCCTGCGCGAGCTGCAGGTCGGCCGTGGCGAGCAGCCGCTCGAGCTCGAGGCGCTCCTTGGCGGCCTCGAGCTCGAGGACCTGCCCGTCGACCACGAGGTCCTGCTCGAGGTACCAGGCCGTGCGCCGGCGCTGGAACTCGAGGCCGATGCGCATGCGCTCGAGCTGGCGCGCGGAGCGGCCGAGCACGATGCGCTCGGTCTCCTCGACCGCGTCGCCCGCCCCGTAGAGCTTCTCGAGCTGGGCGTGCTCCTCCTCCTGGTCCTTGAGCGAGTCCTCCGCGCCCTTCAGGCGCAGCTCGGCCTCCTTGACGCGCATCGCGCGTTCCTCGGCCTGGAAGCGGGACAGCGCCCGCTCGGCGCGCAGCTTCTCGAGCTCGGCGCGCTGGCGCGCGAGCTGCGAGCCGGCGGTGCTGCGGGTCGTGTTCTCGCGCAGCACCTCGACGCCGCGCTTGAAGCCGTCGAGGTCGCGGCGCGCGTTCTCGAGCTGCTCGTCGATCGTCTCCGTCGAGAAGCGGACGAGGAGCTGGTCCTTCTCGACCGTGCCGCCCGGGAAGGCCTCGACGACCTCGAGCTCGCCGCCGTACACGTCGGGCTCCACCGACACCTCGGTGGCCCCGCGCGGGTCGAGGACGCCGCTCGCCTCGACCCACACCGCGAACTTGGCCTTGACGACCTCGACGGTCTCGGGGGCCGTCTTCGCGGCCTCGGCGGCCTTCTCCTCGTCCGCACGGGCGGCGGCCGGGAGCGAGAGCAGGACGGCCGCGAGCGCGACCGGGAACCAGCGCAGGGACATGCGAGGACTCCGAAGGGGCGCCGCAGCGCCGGAGCGTGGGGGAGAGCGGTGGGGCTGCGGGGAGGAGGAGGACGGCGCCGTCAGGCGCCGCGGTGGAGGGGGGGGGGGGAAAGCGAGCGCCGCGCCGTCAGACGCCGCGGACGAGGATCCGGCGCGGGCCGGCGCCGCCGGCCGCGCGCGCGAAGAAGTGGAGGCCGCTGAGGCGGGCGCCGCCGCCGGCGGTCACGACGACCGGCGCGCCGTCGGGGGCGGACCGCGACGACCCGGTGGCGAACTCCACCCGGCCGTCGAACGAGCGCAGCACCGCCTCGACCGGGGCCTTCTCGGGCGTGCTCCCGAGCAGGCGCCAGCCTTCCTCGGGGGTCAACGTGAGGGTGAAGGACTCCATGGCGGCGCTCCGTCGGGCCGCGGGAGCGTACACGCGCCCCGCCCCGCGCGGAACGGCCGACCGGCCGCGGGCGTTCGTGGAGCGCGCGCGGGGCCCGGGTAGGGTTCCCGGCGATGCGCTGGGCCGCCTCCGCCGCCGTTTCGGCCGACCTCGTCCCGCTCGCCGACCGCGTGCTCGGCGACGTGGTGCGCGGGCTCGGGGGCGAACGGCCCGACCTCGCCTTCGTGTTCTTCGGCCCCGACCACGCGCCGCGCGTGGCGGCGCTGCGCGAACGGGTGCGGGCCGCGCTCGGGCCCGTCCCGGTCGTCGGCGCGTCCGCGCTCGGCGTGGTGGGCGGCGGCCGCGAGCACGAGGGGCGCACCGGCCTCTCGGTGACGGCGGCGCGGCTGCCCGACGTCGCCGTGCGGCTCTTCCACGTGACCGAGGACCGGCTGCCGAGCCCCGACGCCCCGCCGTCGGCGTGGCACGCGGCCCTCGACGTGCCCGCGACCCCCACGCCGGGGTTCGTGCTCGTCGCCGACCCGTACTCGGTGCGCGCCGACACGCTCGTCGGCGGCCTCGATTTCGCCTGGCCCGGCGCGCGAAAGGTCGGCGGGCTCGCCAGCGGCGCCGCGGGCCCCGGCGACACGGTGCTGCTCGTGGGGGACCGCGTGGTGTCGGGCGGCGCGGTCGGCGTCGCGCTCGCCGGCGACGTCGTGCTGGCGCCCGCCGTGGCGCAAGGCTGCCGTCCGTTCGGCCCCACGATGACGATCACCGCGTGCCGCGAGCACCTGCTGCTCACGCTCGACGGCCAGCCCGCCCTCGACGCGGTGCAGCGCGTCCTCCGCGAGGGCACCGAGCGCGACCGCGCGCTGGCGCGCTCGTCGGCGCTCTTCCTCGGCGTCGAGACCGACCCGTTCGCCGTCCCCACCGACGACGGGGGGCCGTGGCTCGTGCGCAACTTCCTCGGGCGCGAGCGCGACGGCGGCGGGCTGTTCGTCGGCGAGCGGCTGCGCGTGGGACGGCGCGTCCGCATGCACCTGCGCGACCGCGCGACCTCGGCGGAGGACCTCGAGAAGACGCTCGACGCGTGCGCCTCGACGCTGCCGGCGCCGTGCGCGGGCGCGCTCGTCTTCTCGTGCCTCGGGCGCGGGATGCACCTCTACGGCGTGCCCGACCACGACGCGCGGGCGTTCCACGCGCGCTTCCCGGGCGTGCCGCTGGGCGGGTTCTTCTGCAGCGGCGAGATCGGGCCGGTGGGCTCGAGCACGCACCTCCACGGCTTCACGTCGTCGTTCGGCCTCTTCCTGCCGAAGACGACGAGGGACGCGTAGGCGTTGCGGCGACCGCGGCCCCGTTCGTCGTCGCCGCGCGCGGCCTCGGTCGCGGCGTAGCGCGCCCGTGCGGGTCGTCCACGCCACGCTCGACGGGAACCTGCCGCGCTACGGGATCGGCCTCGCGGTCGTGCGTCTCTGCGGTGCGCTCGCCGCGCGAGGGCACGACGTCACGCTGCTCGCGCGCGCCGAGGGCGCGCGCGAGGTCGCGGCGCGCGCGCTCGCGCCCGGCGTGCGCGTCGTCGGGCTCGAGCACGTCCGCGGCTGGTGGGGCGGGCGTCGCGGCTACGTCGCGCAGTTGCGCCGCGCAGTCGCGCCGCGCGCCGACGTCGTGCACGCGCACACGCTGACGAGGCTGGCGCGCTGGCTCGTGCCGGCGCGCGCGCGCCGCGGGGCCCCGCTCGTGGTCACGGCGCACGCGTCCGACGAGCTCGGGCCCGCGGCGAGCGCCGCCGGCGGCGTGCCCGGCGCGCGCGCGCGGCGCCACGCGCGCCACGTCGCGCGCGTGCTCGCGCGCGCCGCCGAGGTCGTCGCGCCGAGCCGCTGGATGGCGGATCGGGTCGCGGCGGTCGCGGGGCGCGCGGTGCACGCGATCGGGCTCGGGGCGACCGAGGACGTCGCCTCCGACGTGCGCGCCCACGAGGGGTTCACCGTGCTCGTGCTCGGTCGGCTCGTCGTCGAGAAGGGCGTGGACCTGCTCCTCGAGGGCTTCGCGCGCGGGCTCGGCGACGACCCGACGGCGACGCTCGTGGTCGCGGGCGACGGGCCCGAGCGCGCGGCGCTCGAGCGGCGCGCGGCCGAACGCGCGCCCGGCCGCGTGCGTTTCGTCGGCTACGCGGAGGGCGCCGCGCGTCGTGCGCTGCTCGCCGACGCCGACGTGGTGGCCGTGCCGACCCGCGGCGACTACGAGACCTTCGGCCTCGCCGCGCTCGACGCGAGCGCCGCCGGGGTCGCGTTGCTGGTCGCGGGCGGCGGCGCGCTGCCCGAGCGCGTGGCCGCCGGCGAGGGGCGGTGCGTCGCTTCGGGGGACCCCGACGCGTGGGCGCGCGCGCTGCGCGCGCTGCGGGACGACCCCGCCGGACGCCGCCGCATGGGGGACGCGGGGAGGGCGTCGGCGCGCGCCCAGTCGTGGGACGCCAGCGCGGCGGCTCACGAAGCCCTCTACGCGACGCTCTGAGCCCGGCAAACCGCCCCCCGGTCTGGCGCGAATCCTTTGTGGAGAATCCGGCACACGGGGTATACCTACCCCCGGTTTCGGAGGTCGCGGGGCGCGGACCCGTCCTCGAGAGGCATTCGCCCATCGAGGTCGGTTCCGACCCCCCTGAACGCCGCCCACTTCGGGTCAAGCGAGCAGGCTCCGTGACCGACCGAACGAAGTGTTGCCTCTCCGAGCGCCGCGGGGTTCAATCCCCGGGGTCCGGGGACGTTTCAAGGAGGTTCAACGGTATGCGGTCTACGCTCCTGCAGGCCGGGCGTGTCGGGGTCGTCGTGGCCCTCGTTCTCGCTGTCGGCCTTCTCGCGGCGGGCTGTTCGAGCTGCAACTCGTGCAACACCTGCGCCACCAACACGTGCGCGCAGCCGTGCAACACGAACCCCTGCGGCACGTGCCAGCCTGCGAAGCCTGTCTGCGAGGCGCCGTGCGCCCCGCCCGCCCCGGCGCCCTGCGCGCAGCCGGGTTGCGGCCCCTTCCCGGCGAACGCGAAGCCGGGCGAGGCCTGGTGCTGCGTCTGGATCCCCCCGACGTACGCGACGGTGACGAAGCAGGTGTGCAAGTCGCCGGAGCGCTGCGAGAAGGAGTGGGTCCCGCCGGTGATGGAGACCATCACCGAGCGCGTCATGGTCGAGTGCGAGCGCGTCAACCGCATCCCGGTCCCCGCGGTCTTCGAGACCGTGTCTGAGCAGGTCTGCACCTGCCCCGAGCAGGTCAACCGCATTCCGGTCCCGGCCGTCTTCCAGACGGTCGAGGAGTGCGTCGAGGTCTGCGGCGCCCGCACCGAGTGGCAGAAGATCGACTGCCCGCCGGCCGACGCGGCCGCCGGCAAGTCGGACTGCTACGCCCTCGTGACGATCCCGCCGGTCTTCGAGAAGCGCCAGAAGCAGGTCTGCGTCCAGCCCGAGACGTGCCGTGAGGAGATCATCCCCGCGAAGTACGAGACGGTGACGAAGCAGGTCTGCAAGCAGCCCGAGACCTGCCGCGAGGAGATCATCCCGGCCCGCTACGAGGACCGGACGCGCCAGGTCGAGAAGACCTGCGGTTACTACAAGGACATTCCGATCCCGGCCGTGTTCGAGACGGTGTCGGAACAGGTCTGCAACAACGACGGCCGCTGGGAGTGGAAGCTCAACACCTCCTGCGCCGTCCCGATGCCCGCCGCCACCAACCCGTGTGGCGACGCGGCGATGCCGAAGTAACCTCCGACGTCTCTCCGTCGGGAGAGGCTCTCGGCCCCCGCGCTGCAAGGCGCGGGGGCCGTTTTCATAGGGGGATCCCGCGGACGGGATCCCCCTCGAGCGCACCGCGCGCAGCGGACGGCGGGGGAAGGCGGGCGGGCGTCGCGTGCGGTCGGCGCGCGCGAGAGGCGCGCCGGGGGCCGGAGGGCGCGCGGGGTGTCCGGGCGCCGCGCGTGGACGAACGCAGAGATGCGCAGCCACGGTACGGGGGCAGGGTGCCGCGCGGTCGGTGGGGCGCGGCCGACGTGGAGCCGTCCCGAACTCCGCGGGCCCGCTGCGCCGCGGGACGGACGGCCCCTCCTGCGACCGCCTGGCCTGTCCGCGATCGGTCGCCCGCTCGGATGCAGCGGGCGGCGCGCCAGCCGCCACGGCCGCGTGAGGGGTGGAGTCGGCGGCCCGACGCGCGGCCGGGGGCGGGGGCGCGGCGGGTCAGCGGGACCGCAAGGACACCGAGCGGCCGCAACCGCGGACAGCTCCTCCTCCGCTCATCGCCGTCCATGCGGGTCGTACTTGGAGCGCGGGTCGATCGGTCCAAGGTGAGCTCGAGCGGACGGTGCGACGCTGGATGGACTTGGACGGACGGGCCGACGACGTTGCGAAGTGGCTCGGTCCGCCGGAGGCGGGCCACAAGATGGGGCCTCGTTGGCGGGTTATCGGACGAATGCAGGGTATTGCGTGTCCGATAACCAATGCTGTGGCGGAGTGCCGGGCCGACGGGAGCCGATCGCGGCGCGCGTCGTAGGGCGATGCGAGGCGGGCTCCGGGGACGGCCGGCTGCACCGACGGCGAGCGTATCCGCGACACGGAGCCGAACCGCCGTGGGTCCGTGGCCTCGGCCTCGGGACCGCTGGGTCTCGAGATCCACGTCCAGCGTTGGGGTCCGTCGCGCCGCCGGGCGGCCGGGTGGGCGGCGGTCCCGGCGTCGTCGGGCGGAGACCGCGCCGCGAGGTCACCGGTCGTGGACGAGGCGACGGAGGGCTCAGCCGGAACCCATCCGGGCGGCCCGGCGGCACGTCGGGCGCGCCGGGCCCGCACCCAGCACGACGAGCCGGGGGACAGCCGACCGTGGGCGCGGCGCTTCCCGACCGGGCAGCGGGCCGCGGTCGGACGCGCGACCTGCGCGCGGGGCGGGGCCGCGGGGGGCCGCGGGCGGCGGGGGCTGGCCCCGTGCCACGGTCCCACGGCCCCGCGCGGGGGGGAGCGCCGCGGGCGTGACGGCGCGCGGGCGCGACCCGCGGCCCGGCGCGGGCCCGACGGCACGCCACGCGCCGTCGGGCTTCCCGACCGTCGGCGGCGGGCCCGGCGCTCAGGCGGGCTTGGTCGGTCCGGCGCGGCCCCCGGCGTCGGCCGGCGGCTTGCCCTTGTCGCCCTTGTCCGCCTTGTCACCCTTGTCCGCCTTCTCGCCCTTGTCGTCGCCGACCAGCGTGCCGAAGTAGTCGGGCATCTGCACGCCGCCGACGTCCTTCATGATCTGCATCGTCGGCGGGAGCGCGCCGGCGAGGCTGCGCAGGAAGCCGGCGGCGCCGGCCTTCCCGTCGCCCGAGCCGCCGTCCCACACGATGACCTTGTCGAACTTGATGTTGCTGATCGCCTTCGCGGCGGTCTCCGAGAGCTTGTCGAGGTGCTCGAGCATGAGCATCTGGAACGCCGCCTGGGAGCTGCCGCACGCCTCGACGATGCGCTGGAGGCCTTCGCCCTTCTTCGCGAGGATCTCGTACTGGCCGCGGGCCTCGGCCTCGAGCTTGGCGTAGATCGCGCGCGCCTGGCCTTCGGCCTCGATGCGCGTCATCTCGGCGACCGCCTCCGCGTCCACGATCTGCTTCGCCTTGGCGGCCTTGGCGACCGCCTCGAGCTCGGCGCGCTTCTCCTGCTCGACCTTGACGGCGAGCGCCTCGGCCGCGCGGGCCTCGGCCGCGTACTGCGCCTGGCGCACCGCGGCGTCGGCCTCGCGCTTCTTCGTCTCGGCGCGCTGGAAGCTCTCCGCCTCGACCACGCGCAGCGTGGCCTCGGCGACGGCGACGTCGGCCTTGGCCTTGTTCTCGCCCGTCACCGCCTTCGCGTTGGCCTCGGCGACGGAGATGCGCATCTGGCGCTCGGCTTCCTTGACCTGCGACTCCTGCTCGAACGAGGCGGCCCGCTGGCCGACCTGCTTCTCCTTCTCGAGCTCGGCGATGCGCACGGACCGCTCGCGCTCGGCCTGCTTCACGCCGATCTCGCGCAGCTTGTCCGCGTCGGCGACCTGGATCTGCTTCTCGCGCTCGGCCGAGGCGACGCCGATCGCGCCGCGCTTCTCCTGCTCGGCGACGTCGATGCCGGCCTGCTGGATCGCGGTGGCGGCCGCCTTGCGGCCGATGGCCTCGATGTAGCCCGACTCGTCGGTGATGTCGGTGATGTTGACGTTGATGAGCACGAGGCCGATCTTCTGCAACTCGGGCTCGAGCGACGCCTGGATCTTCTCGAGGAACTTGTCGCGGTCGCGGTTGATCTCCTCGATCCCCATCGACGCGATGACCTGGCGCAGCTGGCCGAAGATGATGTCCTCGGCCTGCTTCATCACCTGCTGCGGCGTCAGCCCGAGCAGACGGATGGCCGCGTTCTGCATCGTGGCCGCGTCGGTGCCGACCGCGACCGTGAACACGCTCGGCACGTTGACGCGGATGTTCTCGGCCGACAGCGCCCCCTTGAGGGGCACCTCGATCTGCATCGGGTCGAGGTAGAGGTAGTCGAAGTCCTGGATCAGCGGCCAGACGAAGGCGCCGCCGCCGTGCAGGCACTTCGCCGACTGGCCTTGGCGCACGCGGCCGTAGATCACGAGCACGCGGTTGGACGGGCAGCGCTTGTAGCGCTTGGCGAGGAAGACGACGAAGCCGAACGCGATCAGCGTCCCGGCGACGATCATCAGCAGCAGGTAGGGATTGTCGGCGAGCGACGCAGCGAGGCTCATCGGGGCTCTCCCAGGGGCGCGACTTCCACGGTCTCGGGCGACACGAGGGCGACGACGCGGACGTCGGCGCCCGTGGGGATGTCGGGGCCGCTGGACACGGCCGCGACCTCGGCGAAGCGCCCTTGCACCTCGACCGAGACCTTGCCGTGGCCGGTGCCCTTGCCGGGGACGCGCAGGTACACCTTCCCGACGCGCCCCACGGCGTTGCGCAGGTCCACGTTCCCGCCGCTCTGCAGGCGCGCGAGCGTCGCCATGAGCAGCGCGACCGCGACGATGGCGACCGTGCCGGCGACGAGCGCGATCCCGACGCCGGCCACGTCGGACACGCCGGCATGCTGCGCCGCGAGGCCCGCGAGCCCGAAGAACGTCAGGCAGGCGACGGCGGTGCGGAACGAGAGCCACTTGACGAAGACGCCCTCGTGGCCGTCGGTGCCGGCGTGGCCGTGTGCGCCGAGGTCGGGCCCGACGCCGTGGGGGACGTCGTGCGGGACGTCGGCGCCGCCGTGCAGGTCGGCGTCGCCGTGGCCGCCGCCGATCGCCGTCAGCACCGTCTGCAGGACGAGCAGCGTCCCGCCCACGATCGCGCACACGAGGTAGACGTCGGCGAGCCAGCCCATGGGTCCCGACCTCCCACAGTTGTAGGCGGAATCCTACACGACTGCCGGGCGAGCGCAAGGGGGCGGGCCGCGCTGCGCGGTCGCGGCGCCCTCACCGGGGGGGCGTGCCTCCGCCGGGGAGGGCGAGCGCGGTGCGCAGGAAGGCGAGCGTCTCGCGGCGGACGCGGTTGAAGTCCTCGCGGTCCTGCGGCGTCTGCGGCACCCGCTCGGAGCCGTGCCCGCTGCCGCGCAGCGTCTCGAGCCGCGCGGTCACGCCCGCCTTCCCGAGGGCCGCGACGAGCCGCTCGCTCTGGGAGAAGGGGATCGCGCGGTCGGCGGGGTGGTGGAACACGAGCACCGGCGGGTCGGCGGCGTCCACCCACGTCAGCGGCGAGGCGCGCCGCACGGCGTCGGAGGCGGCCTTGGGCGTGCCGGCGAGCACCTCGCGGAGCCGCCCGATGACCGGGTTGTCGTCGAACTCGGGCGCGGCGAGGTCGGTGGGGGCGTAGCGGACCACGGCGGCGCGAGGCCGCGGCGAGCCGTCGGTGGGGGTCGCGAGCGCGAGGTGGAGCGCGACCCAGCCGCCGACCTTCGCCCCCGCGACCGCGATGCGCGCGGCGTCGAGGCCTCGCTCCTTGGCGTGCTCGCGCACCCACGTGAGCGCGGCGCGCCCGTCCTCGACCGGCGTCGGGTAGACGCCCTTCACGGGCCCGCGGTACTCGACCGAGACGGCCGCGAACCCCTCGCCGGCGAGCCAGCGCAGGTCGTCGTGGAGGTCCGCACGCGCCTTGGGCGTGTACGGGCCGTGGTGGAACGCGACCACGACGGGGAACGGCCCGTCCCCGACGGGTCGCGCGAGGTCGAGGTGCAGCGAGGTCGCGCCCACGCGACGGTAGACGAGGTCGAGCTCGAGCGTCCCGCCCGGGTCCGCGGGCGCGGCGGCCGCGGGGGGCGCGGCGGCCGCCGCGGCCGGCGCGACGCCGAGCAGCCGCTCGTCGAGGAAGGCGAGCGCGGCCGCGTCGGCGGCCTCGCGCTGCGCGCCGCCGAGGCCGTGCGCGCCGCCGGGCACCTCGACGAGGCGCTCCGCCACGCCCGCGACGCGCAGCGCGCGGTGCAGGGCGCGCGCCTGCTCCACCGGCACCACCGGGTCGGCGTCGCCGTGCACCGAGAGCACGGGCGCGTCGCCCGCCGACACGTAGGTCGTCGGCGACGCGCGCGCGAGCGCGGGCGACGCCCGCTCGCGCGCGGCGAGGAAGTCGGCGAGGAGGCCCTCGGAGCCCTTGCCGTAGCGCTGCACGAGGAACGGCTCGGCGCTCGTCCACGCGCGCCACGTCGTCAGGTCCGACGGCGCGTGGAAGGCCACCACGGCCTGCACGTCGCGCGCGTGCGCGGCGTGCCCGCCCGTCCCGTGGAAGCCGTCGCCGGCGCCGAGCACGCCGAGGAGCAGCGCGAGGTGACCGCCGCCTTCCTCGTCGCCCCAGACGGCGATGCGGCGGGGGTGCAGGCGCCACGGGCCGGCCTGCGCCCGGAGGAAGCGCACCGCGCACGAGACGTCCTC
The DNA here is from genome assembly GCA_020851795.1 of Planctomycetota bacterium. Taxonomy (GTDB): domain Bacteria; phylum Planctomycetota; class PLA2; order PLA2; family JAEUHO01; genus JAEUHO01. The sequence continues at coordinate 78,215 of JADZCA010000011.1, forward strand.
GACGGCGGCGGGGAACGGGTCGGCCGGCGCGAGGCGGTAGTCGGCGGTCGCCGCGAGGTAGCCGCGGCGTGCGAGCGCGAGCGCGCGCGCGAACAGGTCGCCGCGCGCCCCCGACCGCCATCCGCCGCCGTGCAGCAGCAGGACGGCGGGCCACGGGGCCTCGCCCGTCGCGGGGTGGACCACGTCGAGGCGCAGCTCGGTGGTGCCGCCGCGGCCGTAGACGACGTCGCGCTCGACGACCGGCTCGGGCGCGGGCTCGACGACCGGCCCGGGGCGCGGCGGCTCCGGCGCGTCCGCCGCCGCCGCTCGACGGGGGCCCTCCGGGGCGCGCACCCCCAGCGACGCCGCGACCACTGCGGCGAGGAGGAGTCGCGACGGCGGGCGCGCGCGCATGCCGCCATTCAAACGACGAGGGCGGCGCACCGCACCCTCTCCCGTCGCCGTCCCGTCGCCGTCCGCCGTCGGGCCCCCGCCGATCGCACCCGGCGGGTCGGCGCCGGGTATAGGAGGAGGGCCGCCGCGGCCCTCCTCCATGCGCACCCGCAACCTCACGATCGTGCTGACCGACGTGAAGGGCTACACCGAGCGCCAGTCGCGCTCGTCGCGGCGCGAGATCGAGGCGTCCCTGCGCCGCCACCGCGAGGTCGTCGCGCCCGCGCTCGAGGCGTTCGGCGGCCGCATCGTCAAGACGATGGGCGACGCGTTCCTCGCCGCCTTCGAGAGCCCCACCGACGCCGTGCACGCCGCGGTGCAGGTGCAGAAGGCGCTCGCGGCGCAGAACGCCGCGCTCGCCGACCCGGCGCAGGCGACGCACGTGCGCGTCGCGATCTCGACGGGCGAGGTGTCCGAGGACGACGACGGCGACGTCTACGGCGAGCCGGTCAACCTCGCGGCGCGGCTCGAGGGCATCGCCGAGGCGGGCACGATCTACCTGACCGAGACGACCTTCCTCTCCATGAACCGCAACGAGATCCCCGCGCTCGAGGTGGGGCACCGCGTGTTCAAGGGGATCCCCGAGGAGGTCAAGGTCTACCGGATCCTCGACGACTTCGTGGCCAATGCGCGCCTGCTCTCGCCCGACGAGATCCGCCGCATCGCGCACGAGTCGTCGGCGCCGGCCCGCGGGCGGGGCGGGCGCACGGGGCTGCTCGTCGGGGTGGGCGCGCTGCTGCTGCTCGCGGGCGGCGGCGCGGCGTGGATCCTGCTGCGGCCGTCGTCGTCGCCGTCGGCGCCGCCGGCGGCCGCCCCGGCGACCGGCACGCTGGTCGACGAGGCGCTGCGCCAGCTCGGGCCGTCGGTCCCGAAGCCGTTGCTCGCGCGCCTCGGCGCGGCGGTGCGCAGCGGGGTCGAGGCCCTCGCCAAGGGCGGCGACTACGCCGCCGCGCGCGAGCTCGCGCAGAAGGCGCTCGAGCGCGCGCCGCAGCACGACGGCGCCCGCGACCTCCTGCTCGACGTGAACCGGTGGGAGCTCGAGGCCGCGGTGGACGCGGGCACCGTCGGGGCGCTCGTGCGCCAGAACCCGCCGGCCTGGTACGACGCGAACGTGCAGGGCCTCCACGCGCGCTTCCACGGCGCGCCGCGCTACGAGTGGCTGCGCGCGGTGTGGTCCCTCGCCTCCGAGCCGACGCGCGCCTCCACGGCCGACGTCGCCGAGGCGGCGGTCGCCGCCAACCCCGACGCGCTCGGCGACGACACGCTGACCGCGCTGCTCGTGCGCGCCGTCGAGGCGGCCGACGCCGACGAGACGCTCGCCAGGCGCTACCGGGCGCGGCTCGCGCGCGTCGCCGCGGGCCCCGCCGCGGGCGGGCCCGACCGCGGCCCCGCGCCGACCGGCCGGCGGCCGCGCGGCCCGGCGATGCGCGACCGCTGACGGTCGAGGCGCGGACCGGCGCCCGGGCTCACTTGCCGCGCGTGTCCACGGGCGGCGCGTCCGGGGCGCCGGTGACCTCGGGCGGCGTGAGCGGGACGAGCGGCGGGGTGGTCGCGCGCTTGAGGAAGAGGAGCGCGAAGCAGGTCTGCACGATCTCGGACTCGTGCTCGTCGGTGAGGCCCATCGTCCCGACCTGGCCCTCCCAGTGGCCGTCGGGCTTCTGCGCCGAGAGCAGCAGCTCGGCGCCCTTGCGGTACCACGCGTGCTTGCCGACGTAGGGGAGCCCGGTGAGCGCGCCCACGCGCTCGAGGCCGTAGAGGTAGTAGAGGTGCCACGCCGCGCCGCCGGCGGGCATCGTCGGGTTGCCGTCCACCGTGAACGCCTCGGAGAGCCACACGAGCCCGTCGAGCATCGCGCTGTCGATGCGCCGCGACAGCTCGGGCGTCAGCTTGCCCGCGTCGCCGAGCCGCTCCTTGACGATCGCGAGGCAGGCGACGCCCGCGGTCGTCATCGAGCCCGTGGTCAGCGTCTGCGGGCCGTCGGGCGTGTAGCGCCACCCGCGCGCCTTGCGCTTGCCGCCGGAGAGGAACTGGGGCACCTCGTCGAGCCCGGGCTCCCACGCGGGGTTCTCGACCCACAGGTCGCCCGGGATGCCGTCCTTCTCCTGCTCCTTGAGCACGTACTCGAGCGCCTTCGTCCAGACGTCCACCGGCACGGACGTCCCGCAGCGCGCCGCGGCGTTGAGGCCGAGCAGCGCGTACTGCGTGTTCGACATCTCGGCGTCGCCGGCGGGCGCGCCGCCGGAGAGGCCGGGGTAGCGCCAGCCGCCCACCTTGGGCACCTGGTTCTTCACGAGGAACTTCGCGAGCTCGTCCACCAGCGCGGAGATCGCGGCCGGGTACTTGCACGGCGTCTTCTTGCGCGTGACCGTGGTCCCGTAGCGGTCGCGCTGCACGTCGCCCTCGTCCTTGCCCGGCTCGCGGTAGGCCGCCTCGAAGGCCATCAGCAGCACCGACGCCGGGTAGACGAGGACGTTCTTGAGCCCCTTCATGTTGGCGTAGTTGCCGAGGCACCACGTCTTGAGCTTCTCGATCGCCTTGTCCTCGGCGGGCACGCCGCCCTTGACCAGCGTGAGCATCACGAGCGCGTTCACGCCGAGGTCCATCGGCTGGTACGTGTTCGCCGGCAGCTTGTCGCCGTAGGCGGGGAAGTTGCCCGCCGAGCGCTGCCGCTTGCGCAGCCACGCGACGCCCTTGTCGATCGCTTCGTTCACCTTGCCGTCGAAGGCCTTCTTGTCCTCGGCGAGGGCCCGCTTCGCCGCGTCGACCTTGGCCTGGCGCGCGGCGTCGGGGGCGTCCTCGGCGTGGGCGGCGACGGCGGGCAGGAGCGCGAGCAGGAGGAACGCGCAACGACGGCGGGAGGCCATCACCCGACTGTACGGCGCGAGCCCCGTCGGGCGGAAGCGTGGGGGCGCGCGCCGGCGCGGGCCCCGGGGGCCCGTCGGGGCGGGCTCAGCCCTTGGGCGGGCGCACGAGCCCCAGCGCGCGACGACGGTCGGCGACGAGGGCGTAGGCGAGCGCGATCGCCATGAGGCCCACGGGCAGCGACGGCACGAAGGACCCGCTCGCGTGCAGGCGCTGCGCCATGCCGACGGCGGTGAGGAAGCACAGCGCGATCGTGGGGAACCACGCCTGGCGGCCGCGCAGGAGGAACGCGCCCCCGACCGCGATCCCGAGCCCCAGCGTCCCGCCCGCCGCCAGCGACGCGACCGAGCCCTTCAGCGCACCGAGCGCCCCGCCGAGCACGACGAGGACCCCGAAGGCGACCACGAGCCCCGCGAGGCGCCGGTCGGCCCGGCCGGGGGCGCGCGGACGGCGGGCCGAGGGCGGGGTGGACGACGTCGGGGCGGCGTGGCTCATGGGCGGAGCGTACCGGACCCGGCGGGGGGGGCCGCCGTGGGGGGGGCGGTTGCTAGGGTGCCCGCGGAGGACGCCTTGACCCCGACCGACCCCGCCGCGCTCGAGCGGCGCTCCGTGGACACGATCCGCACGCTCGCGATCGACGCCGTCGAGGCGGCGAAGTCGGGCCACCCCGGCACGCCCATGGCGCTGGCGCCGCTGGCCTACGCGCTGTGGACGGGCGTGATGCGCTACGACCCCGCGGACCCGCACTGGCCCGACCGCGACCGCTTCGTCCTCTCGGCCGGCCACGCGAGCATGCTGCAGTACGCGGTCAGCCACCTCGTGGGCTACGACCTCTCCCTCGACGACCTCAAGGCGTTCCGCCAGTGGGGGAGCCGCACGCCGGGCCACCCCGAGGTGCACGAGGTGCCCGGCGTCGAGACGACGACCGGCCCGCTCGGGCAGGGCATCTCCACCGCGGTGGGCTTCGCGCTGGCCGAGCGGATGCTCGCGGCCCGCTTCAACCGTCCGGGCCACGACGTCGTCGACCACCGCACGTGGGTGGTCGCGGGCGACGGCGACCTCATGGAGGGCGTCGCGTCGGAGGCGTGCTCGCTCGCCGGGCACTGGGGGCTGCACAAGCTCACGGTGTTCTACGACGACAACCGCATCACGATCGACGGCACGACCGACGTGTCGTTCACCGAGGACGTGGGCCGCCGCTTCGAGGCCTACGGCTGGAACGTCCTGCGCGTGTCCGACACCGCGGGCGTGGCCGACCTCGTCGCCGCGGCCGACGCCGCCCGCGCCGAGCGCAGCCGGCCGACGCTCGTCGTCGTGCGCACCCACATCGGCTTCGGCAGCCCGCACAAGCAGGACTCGCCCAAGGCGCACGGCGAGCCGCTGGGCCGCGACGAGGTCCGCCTCACCAAGGAGCGCTACGGCTGGCCGCCGGACGCGACGTTCCTCGTGCCCGAGGACGTGCTCGCGCACATGCGCGCCGCGGGCCGGCGCGCGGCGCAGGCCGCGGTCGCGTGGCGCGCGCGCTTCGACGCGTACCGCGCGGCGTTCCCCGCGGAGGCGCGCGCGCTGCTCGACGCGCTCGAGGGCCGCCTGCCCGCGGACTTCGACGCGGGGCTCGCCGCCGTCGGGGCCGACGGCAAGCCCGTCGCGACCCGCAAGGCGAGCGGGGCCGCGATCCAGGCGCTCGCCGCGCGCGTGCCGACGCTCGTCGGCGGCAGCGCCGACCTCGCGGGCAGCAACAACACCACGATCCAGGGGGGCGGGCTCGTGGCCCGCGGCGACTTCGCCGCGCGCAACCTCGCGTTCGGGGTGCGCGAGCACGCGATGGGCGCGATCCTCAACGGGCTCGCGCTGCACGGCGGCTTCCGGCCGTTCGGCGGCACCTTCCTCGTCTTCTCGGACTACCTCCGTCCGGCGATCCGCCTGTCGGCGCTGCAGCGGGCGCGCGTGGTGTACGTGTTCACGCACGACTCGATCGGGCTCGGCGAGGACGGGCCCACGCACCAGCCGGTCGAGCACCTCGCCGCGCTGCGCGCCATCCCGGGGCTCGTGACGCTGCGCCCGGCCGACGCCGTCGAGACGGCGGCGGCGTGGCGCGTCGCCCTGGGCGCCGACGGGCCCGTGGCGCTCGCGCTCACGCGCCAGGACCTCGCGCCGCTGCCCTGCCCGCGGGCCGACGTCGAGCGCGGGGTCGCGCACGGCGGCTACGTCGTGCGCGACGCCGTGGGCGGAGCGCCCGACGTCGTGCTCGTCGCGTCCGGCTCGGAAGTGGCGCTCGCGCTGGCCGCCGCGGACCGGCTCGCCGCGGCGGGGCGCCGTCCCCGCGTGGTGTCGATGCCGAGCCTGTGCCTCTTCGCGCGCGCGGGCACGGCGTACCGCGCGTCGGTCCTCCCGCCCGGGGTCCCGCGGCTGGTCGTCGAGGCTGCCACCGGCTTCGGCTGGCACGGCGCGCTCGCGGGCGGCCCCGTCGAGACCGTCACGCTCGAACGCTTCGGGGCCTCCGCCCCGGCCGCACGCCTCTTCGCCGAGTTCGGCTTCACGCCCGAGCACGTCGCCGCGCGCGCGGCGGCGCTGCGTCCCTGACGCCACCGCGCCGCCGCGGCGGGTCGCCTCGATGGGGGCCCACCCCGGTAGGATCCTCGGCCGCGCCCGCCTCCCTCGGAGCCCCGCGTCGATGCGCCGACCTTCCGTCCTCTGGATCGCGATCGCCCTCGCCGTCGGCGCCGTCGCGGGCGCGTCCCCGGCCCGCGCGTCCGGCCGCGATTTCACCGGCTCGCCCGCGCCCGAGCTCGCGGCGCCCGAGGGCCTGTCGGGCTACGCGCCGGGCACGTCGCTGGCGTCGCTGCGCGGCCATCCCGTCGTGCTCAAGTTCATGTTCACGACGTGCCCGGCGTGCCAGGGCTCGATGCCCGAGTTCGAGCGGCTCCACCGCCGCTACGCGCCGCGCGGCGTCGTCTGCATCGCGGTCGCCTACGACAGCCGGCCCGCCGTCGAGGCGATGTGGGCCCGCAACGGCTACACGGTGCCGGTGGCGGTGGACGCCGCAGGGTCCACGCCGCGCCGCTACGGCGTGACGACCTACCCCACCAGCTACCTGATCGGCGCGGACGGGATCGTGCGCTCGTACGACTACGTCTCCGACGCGCTGCTCGAGCGCGAGCTCGCGCGCGGGGGCGTCTCGGCGCCCGCGCCCGTCGTCGCGGCCTCGAGCTCGGCGTCGTCGGCCGAGCGCAACGTGGCCGAGCTCGGCGAGGTGCCGTCGGCGCTCGCCGCCGCCAAGGACGCCGCGGCGCGCAACGACTACGGCGCGGTGCTGCGCGTGGTGGAGGCGCATTTGGACGCCGACGCCGACCCGGCCGACGTGGTCGCCGCCGCGCGGCGCATCCAGACGGTCGCCAAGCGCCGTTGCGAGACGCGCGAGGCGCGGATCGAGGAGCGCTGGAGCCGGGGCGACCGCGTGGGCGCGTACGAGGCGCTCGTCGTGGCCGCCGAGGACTTCCACGGCACGACCTGCGCGGCCCACCTCGAGGCCCGCGTGAAGGCGGTCCGCGACTACCTCGTCCGCGAAGGAATCGTGTCCGTCCGGTAGCCCGGCCCTTGTCGAGCCCCGGTCTCGTCGTAGAACGTCACCTTCTCCACGCCACCAGGGACTTTCGACTCATGCGCCTTCGCCCCCTCCTCGCGGCCTTCGCCGCGTCGCTGCTCGCCCTCGTCGCGTCGCCGGCCTCCGCCGGCAGCGGGGCCGACCTCACCGGCCGCGCGGCGCCCGAGATCACGCTGCAGGACGGGCTCAACGGCGCGGGCGCGCAGACGACGCTCGCGTCGCTGCGCGGCAAGGTCGTGTGCCTCAAGTTCTGGCTCACGCACTGCCCGATCTGCCAGGGCACGCTGCCCGAGTTCCAGGCGATCCACGACCGCTACGGCCGCTCCGGCGTCGTCTGCCTCGGCGTCGTGATCGACAACGCCGAGGGCGTGGGCCCGTACCTGAAGTCGAAGGGCTGGTCCTTCCCCGTCGGCTGCGACCCGGACGGGCGCAACGCCTCGCGCTACTCGGTCACGCGCTACCCCGCCGACTACGTGATCGGCGTGGACGGCGTGGTGCGCGCGAGCAACGGCTTCAAGCGCGAGGTGATCGAGGAGGAGCTGCGCAAGATGCGCTCCGCCGAGCTCGGCACCGTGCCCGCGGGGCTCGAGGCCGTGCGCGACGCCGTCGAGGACGGCGACTACGGCACCGCGCTCCGTCAGGCCGAGGCGGCCGCGAAGGCTGCGGGGGCCGGCGCCGACGTCGTGGCGTTCGCGCAGCGGCTCGCGGGGATCGCCAAGGTGCGCCAGGACAACCGGTTCGCGCGGGTGGACGCGCTCGTCGCGGCCGGGAAGGCCATCGACGCGCGCGCCGAGGCCGAGCGGATCCTGAGCGACTTCAAGGACACCTCGCTCGAGGCCCGGGCGAAGCAGAAGCTCGAGGGGCTCGCCCGCTGAGCCGACCGACGGGCGCGCGCCCGCCCGAGCCGGGCCGCGGTGGCGCAGAGCATCCCCCCCGGGGTGAGAGCCGATTCCAGATGGACGGCGGCCGCGCCGACCTGACGGGGATATACTCCCCCCCGGCATGGCCCGCCGGGGGGCGGCCCGCTCGGAGGTTCGCGTCCATGGTCGGTACGTCCCGTTCGACGAGGGGGTTCTCGGCGCTCCTGCTCGCGGTCGGTCTCTCGGCCTGCGCCGGGCGGATGCCGGCACCGTCGCAGAACCCGGACTGGCAGCGGTACGGCGACGTGATGCGCGGTCGCATGCCGTGCCGCTCGTGCGAGCCGACGTGGGACCGCTACGGCCGGGTGATGCGCGGCGAGAACCCGTGCACCTCGTGCGGCCGCACCGGCGACGGGTGCTCGTGCCGCCCCGCGTGCCCCACGCCGCCGCCGTGCCCGGCGACGGAGAGCGCTGCGATGCCGCCCGAGGCGAAGCCCGGCGAGGCCTGGTGCCGCGTGTACGTGCCCGCGCAGTACGAGACGGTCACCGAGCAGGTGACGTCGGTGTGCGCGACGAAGCGCGAGCTCTGGGTCCCGCCGGTCTACGAGTCGCGCGTCAAGCGCGTGCTCGTCGAGCCCGAGCGCGTCGAGACGATCGAGCTCGACGGCGTCACGCGCTCGGTCGAGACCTGCGAGGTCGCCTGCCCCGCGCGGACCGAGGTCGTCTGCCGGACCGAGCGCGACGCGTGCGGCTGCCCGAAGACGGTGTCCGAGACCGTCACCGTGCCCGCGACGACGCGCACGTCGCTCCACGACGTCTGCATCGCGCCGCCCACCAAGGTCACGCTGCGCCACCCCGCCGTGTACAGCGCCGAGCTGTGCGAGGTCGAGGTGAAGCCGGGCCGTTGGGTGACGGAGGACGTGCCGCCGGTCGTCGAGACCGTGACGCACCGCGTCTGCCGCTCGCCCGAGCGCTGGGAGTGGCGCCGCAACCCGACGTGCGAGGTGCCCGTGCCGCCGGCGACGGCGCCGTGCGCGCCCAGCACCCCGGCGACCGCGCCCGCGAAGTGACCCGCGTCCGCGGTCTTCCCGCCCGACGCGGCGCGTCGAGCGCCCGGCGCGGGTGAGGCCGCCGTCAGCGCCCGCGCGTGCGGTGCGCGAGGCGCGGGGTCGCTTGCGCGGCCCTGCGCGTGCCTCGACAATCGGTCCCCGTGCGTGCGCCCCGCGGCGCACGTCGTCCCCGGAGCTGCCCATGTCCCGAGCCCGTCGTGCCCTGTGGATCGCTGTCCCCGCGGTGGTCGCCGCCTGCGGCCTCGCCTCCGTGGTCGCCGCGGGCGACGACGCGCCCCCCGCGTCGGTCGCCGGCATCAAGGACCTGATGCTGACCGTCAACGAGGGCCCCACGAGCGTCGTGGGCCAGCTGCGCGACGCGTTCGCGCAGAAGGAGCTCGACGACGAGGCGTGGGGCTTCGCCAAGGCCCGTGCGACGGTCGTCGCCGAGACGGCGGTGATGCTCTGGGGCAAGAAGCCGCCGATCGGCGCCGACGACGACGCGGGGCTCTCGAAGTGGCGCGCGCACGTCCGCGCCTACCGCGGCTGCGCCGACGCCGCGCTCGAGGCGATCGCGAAGAAGGACGTCGCCGCGGGCAAGCTCGCCATCCAGCAGCTGAGCAAGAAGTGCAACGAGTGCCACAAGGACCACCGCAAGGAAGAGTAGCGTGGGAGCCCGCGACGGGCTCCCAGCGGGCCCTGTCCGGGATCGCACGCGCGACGCCGACGGAGCCGAGAGTCCCGCCGGGGCCTGACGTGCGTTCGGTCCTCGACGGGCCGGCGCAGCGACGAGAGGCCGGAGGCGATCCGTGTCTACGCCCCTCCGCCTCCGCCCTTAGGAGCCCGTCCCGGGACCGCACTTCCCGGCGGCCCGTTCCCCCGACGGGCTCCTCGCCCGCCGAATTCACGAGCCGACGAGGTCGGGGCGGCGTCTTGCGCCCGGGCGTGGCGCAGGGCCCGTCGGCGACTCGATGCGTGTCGCCACGCGTCGTCCGCTCCTCGACGTGGTGCCAGAACACGCCGTCGTCGCGGCCGACGCGCGCCCGGGCGCAATCCGCGCGCCCCGACCGGGGCCTGCCGCGCGTCCGACGCTCGACGGGCCTCGTCTTTCGTGAATTCGGCGGGCTAGTCGACGCGGCGCGCGACGTGGAAGCCGAACGGCGTCTCGAAGACGTCGGTGTGCGCGCCCGGGGTCAGCGTGGCGATCGCCGCGTCGAACTCGGGGACGAAGCCCGGCTCGGCGACGCCGAGGCTGCCGGAGCGCTCGCCCGCGCCGGGCTCGTCGCTGTACGTCGCGACGATCGTGCGCCAGGCCGCGGGGTCGGCGACGTACTTCGCCAGCGCCTCGGCGGCGCGGGCACGCGCCTCGTCCTTGCTGAGGTTCGCGCGCTCCCCCGCGGCGCCGCCCTTGTAGAGCACGACGAGGTGCTCCACGTGGATGCGGAAGTACTCGACCCGGCGCAGCACCATGTAACCCGACGGCGTCTCGACGGGCGCGGAGACCGCGCCGACCGCGGTGCCGAACGCCGCGTCCCCGATCGCCTTGTAGGCGGGGACGACCATGCCGCGGACGAGCACCTGAGCGGACCAGCCCGGCCTCTGCGGGACGGCGCCGAGCTCGGGCGGGATCGCGGGGAACGTGCCGCCGTTGCGCAGGAAGCCGGCCGCACGCTCGGCGTCGTCACGCGCGAGGTCCTTCGGGCGCGTGACGTTGGGGCCCGCGCCCTGCGCGCCCTTCCACGGGAACACCGCCGCGACGACCGCGGCGCGGGAGGCCTTCTGCAGGGCGTCCGCGTCCGCCCGCGAGAGGCGCTGGATCACGTGGTAGCCGAACGGCGTCTCGACCACCCCCGAGACCTGCCCCTCGGCCAGCGTCTCGACGGCCGATTGGAACGCGGGCGTCATCGTGCCGCGCACGAAGAAGCCGAGGAAGCCGCCCGAGCCGTCGGAGACCTTGTCGTCGCTGTACTGGTGCGACAGCGCCGCGAAGTCGGCGCCGGGCTGCTTCGCCGCGGCGGCCACCTGGTCGGCGATCGTGCGGGCCTCCTCCTTCGTGCGCGTGGCGGCGGCGCGCTGCGCGCCCTTCCACGCGACGAGGATGTGGCGCGCGGCCCACTCCTTCGGCGCGGCCGGCGCGGGCGCCGGCGCCGGGGCGGGCGGCGCGACGGGCGCGTCGGCGGCGCACGCCGGCCCGACGGGGGCGGCCGCGAGGACGACGACGGTCAGGGCGACGAGCGCGGGACGGTGCATGCGGGGCTCCGGAGCAAACCAAGACGGTATCGGGGCCGCGCGGGGGCGCCCCGTTTGCCTCAGCCCGGATTTCCCACGAAAGACGAGGGGCTTCGTGGACCGACCGAGCGGCGTCCCGCGGTCGGGGCCGATGCAGGGTCGTCGGGCGCGGGGTTTCACCGACGACCGCGTGTTCTTGGGACAC
>JADZCA010000012.1 GCA_020851795.1 Planctomycetota bacterium
CGACGCGCCCCCAGCGAGACCCCGTCCCTTGAAGCGGCCCGCTCTCCGACCCGGGTCAACCCACCGCGGACCTCGATGGGAGGTCACGCCTCCGGCCCTCCGTGGCGCGTCGCTCCTCCCGCGTGCACGGTCGAGCCCGTGGGGCGAACACGCTGCCGCCCGCCTCCAAGAAACCGGGGGCGCGTCGCTCGCGCGACGCGCCCCCAGCGAGACCGAACTGCACGCGAGGCGTGGCTACTGATCGTACTGGAAGTTCAGCGTCCAGCGATCGATGTAGGGACCCGGATCGAACGGGCCGATGGTCGACGGCAGGTAGAACGTGATGCGCATCTGAACGAACTGCATGCCCTGGGTCTGCGGACCCGTGTTCGGCGGCGCGGCCGACGTCGTGTTCAGCTGCGTGATGCCGTCACCGGTGTTGCCCGGGAGGATGCCACCGAGCGCCGCGATGTCGCCCGCCGGCGGCTTCGCGCTCGGGTTCCACGTCGGGAACGACTCGGCGCCGGAGTCCTGGAACCAACCGACGCTCTTCCACCCGGTGCCGGCGAGGGTGTTGATCGTGCCGTCGGAGTTCGCAGGGAAGCCCTGCAGCTCGACGAACATCGAGGTGATGCCACCCGGCAGTCGGCTCGCCGTCGGGGGCACACCCGCGATGAAGTCCTGACGCGGCGTGCCAGGAGCCGGCACGGGAGGCATGTTGTAGATCTGGCTCGGGACGAGGTAGACCGGCGCGGCCGGGCCCATGTCCATCGTCGTGCTGATCACGACCGGCCGCAGACCGCCGCCCTGGAAGCGCGTCGCGTCGAACTGGCTGCTGGCGTAGAAGCCGGGCTGGCCCGGCGCCGGCGTGACCACCCCACCACCGAGGCCCTCGATGAAGTTGTCACCATCCTCGAGGACGAGGCGGCCGACACTCCCGTTGCCACCGGGGTTGGCCGGCGCGTACGGCGCGTAGGCCGGGCTGGTGCCACCCGAGCCGCCTGCGACCGTGATCACCGCGCCCGCGCCGACGACGATGCGGCCCGGCGTCAGGAGGCGGATGCCGCCACCCGAGCCGCCGCCACCGCCACCGCCACCGCCACCGAACTGCACGCCGTTGGCGCCGACCGCGCTGCCGTTGCCACCGCGACCACCCGCGGCGTCGATCGTGCCCGAGACGTAGATGTCGGCTTGCGTGGTGAGGTCCACGAAGCCGCCGCCCGCGCCACCACCGCCGCCGGTCGCCTGCACGAACGTCGAGTTCGTACCGAAGGGCGAGGACGTGGCCGTGCCGCCGCCGCCGCCACCCGAACCGGCCTCGGGCTTCGCCATCTTGCTCGTGATGTCGCCGTACGAGCCGCCGGCGGCGCCGTCGGTGAAGTTGTTCATGAGCTGGCGGTTCACGGTACCCGAGCCGTTCGCCACGCCGGCCGTGCCCGTCGCGGTGTGACCGGCGCCGCCACCCGAGGGGGAGATGCGGTTCACCGGCGACTGCTGGTTCGTGTAGAAGGTGCCGACCGCGCCGCGGCCGGGCCCTTGGAGCGTCGCGGAGACGGCGCCGCCGTCGCCCGGAGCCAGCTGCGGGTACTTCCAGTCCGACGAGCCGTAGCCGGGCGCGCCGTTCTGGCTGTAGATCGCCACGTTGTTGCCGGTGTTCTCGGCCTGGCCGCCGTTGCCACCTCCCGCGACGCCGACGCCACCCGGCGTCTTCGTGGTGTAGCTGTTGTTGATGCCGTTGCCGCCGACGCTCGACGTCGTCGCGACGCCGTCGCTGCGCGCGAGCAGACGCCCCTCGATCCGGATGTCACCGCGGACCAGGATGATCGCGGGGTTGACGCCGGTGAGGCGCACCGTCACGCCGCTGCGGATCCGGAACGAACGGAACTCGAAGGTCACGGCGGCCGAGCCGTCGTCCCCGTTCTTGCACGTGTTGATCGTGCCGGTGTTGAGCACCGCGTCGGTCGGCGGGTCGAAGTCGTCCGGGACGCCGTCGTTGGCCACGGCACCGAAGGGCGCGACGCACGGATTGGCGCCGATCTCGGCCCCGCGGGAGTTGTCCGGGCCCGACGCGCTCACGAGCAGCGGGTTGCCCGGGGCCGGGCCGTTGTCGCCGTCACCCGACACGAGCAGGAAGCCCTGCGCCTTGGACAGCGCGCGCGCGGTGTTCACCTCACCGGTCGAGAGGTTCTGGTCGATCGGGACGTCACCGTTGAACTCCCACGTGAGCGACCGCGTCTGCGGCGGGCGGTCCTCGGTCGTCCAGCCGGCCGCGTACGGGACGAGCGGGTTGCCACCGTAGTCACGGATGCTGTTCGTCAGCGACACCGTGATCAGCGCGTTGTCCGCCCACTCGCCGAAGATCGGCGTGAGCGTGAGCGTCGTCGCGAGCTTCGTCTGCACGAGGCTGAACGTCGCGCGGACACGGCGCGGCGGCGAGGTCGGGTTGCCCGTACCCCACGTGAAGGGGTCGCCCGGCGTCGCGTCGTTCGCGGCGAAAGGTCCCGTCGCGTACTGATAGAGCAGCACGGTGTTCTCGTTGATCGTGCAGGGGTCCACGTTCTCGGAGAACTGGATCACGCACTTGTTGCTCGGCCCGACGAGGACGTTGGCCTCGCTGTTGGCCGGGCTCACCGAGAGCACCGTCGGGAGCGCGCCCGGGATCTGGTCTTCGAACAGCGCGGGGTCCGTGTCGAGGCGCGTGTGGAACTCGGCGTTCACCGTGGACTGCAGCGGGAACTGCGTCAGGCTGCGGAGCGCGAACTCTTCGGGCGAGCCAATGAGCGTCACGCGGTAGTCGGTGTCAGGCTGGAGGCCGCCGTCCGTCAGGTCGCAGCGACCTGCGAGGCGCGGCTCGAAGAACACGCGGTTCGCCTGCACGACGTAGGAGCCCGCGATGGCGCTGCCGAACGACGGTCCCTGGCGGATCTGGATCGACGCCGGGGAGACGGAATTCGGGTCGATCGGGCTGCTGAACACGAACTCGAGGGTGCGGTTCAGCGGCACGTTGTCCACGCCCGACTGCAGGAAGTCGACGAGGACCACGCCGGGAAGCGTGTCGCCGTCTCCCACTCCGCCGGACCCGCCACAGCCCACCGAGGCCAAGGCGAGACCCGACGACGTCGCAAGGGCGGCGATCGAGCGAAGACCGAACGGGACCTTCATGGAACGCTCCAAGACCCGACCGAGGGCTGCGACCTCGGTGGCAATCCGCGGGCCATACTACGAAACGAAGGCCCGACGTGTCTAACCCAAACTGGCGCGCGGGGATCCGAGCCCCGCGATGTCGCGGCGGCATCCGGCGCACCCGGGGTGCCCCGTGCGATTTCGCACAGGACCAAAGTCGCGCAACCCCCGGTCGATCTTTGCATCACGACCGGACCCCCTCCACGGCGGCGGCGATCCGCCGCTGGACATCGGCGGCCGCTCGATCGCCTCCGGCTTCGAACGCGTCGGCGAGCAGGCGGTAGCCGAGAGGGTCTGCGGGGCTGGCGAGGACGTAACGCCGCAGGGGCAGAGCTGCTTCCTCGGCGCGGTGCAGCGCCAACAGCGCGCGACCGTGCACCAGCGCCACCGGATCGCCCGCCGGCGTCACACGCGCCGCGGCGCGCGCGGCATGCGCCGCGCGGCGCCAATCCCCCCGGTCGGCCCAGTACCGGGCGAGCGTCCGGAGGGCCTGCGGGTGACGCGGGTCGCGACGGAGAGCCGCTCGGAGGCGCGATCGAGCCTCCCCCGGGCGCCCACCGTCCAGCGCGATCTCGGCGGCCGCCGCCCAAAGGGACGAGGACTCCGGGATCCACGACAGACCGCGGAGGATCGCCCGCTCAGCCCCCCCGGTGCGCCCCCGGGCGAGCAGCGCGGCGGCCGTGTCGAGGTGCAGCTCGTCGAGCGTCGGAGCGGCCCGCGACGCGCGCGCCAGGATCGCCACGGCGCGCTTGCGCCCCCCGGAGCGTGCGACCGCGCGCGCCCACAGCCGTGCGGTCTCGCTCGACGTCGCGTCCCGTCGGAGCGCGCGCCGGAGCACGGTGGAGGCGGCTCTCGGGCGCCCGAGGAGCAGCAAGAAGTCCCCGAGCGCGCGCCACGCGGCGGCCGAACGGTCGCGCTCGACGAGCCCGCGCAGGAGCGCGAGCGCGTCGCGGCGGCGGCCGAGGCCCACGAGAGCGCGCGCCTCGAGCAGCGCGCGCGAGGTCGCGTCGCCGTCGTCGTCCTCGGGTGCGCCGGCGAGCGTCTCCAAGGCGACCGCAGGCTGCCCGGCGTCCACGAGCGCCTCGGCGAGACGCAGGCGCGCGTCGGCGTCCTCGGGGTCGAGGTCGACGGCCGCGCGGAAGTGCGCCAAGGCCTCCTCCGGACGCCCTTCGGCGTCGGCGAGGTCGCCCAGGCCCACCCGCGCGACGGGATCGCCCGGGTGGCGTGCGAGCGCCCGGCGGTAGCAGGCCTTCGCCTCGGCGGTGCGGCGCAGGCGCGCGAGCGTGTGCGCGAGCCCCACGAGGAGGTCGGGGTGCGCGGGGTCGAGGCGCTCGACGCGCCGCCAAGCCTCGAGGGCCTCGCCGTCACGGCCCGCCAGCGTGTAGCCGATCGCGAGATGACGGTGCACGTGCGCGCAGCGCGGGTCGAGCGCGGTCACCTTGCGCGAGGCGAGGACCGCCTGGTCGATCTCGCCGAGCAGCACGTGGCAGTGGACGAGCTGGCAGTGCGCCTCCTCGAGCTCGGGGTCGAGACGTGCGGCGCGCCGGAACGCGGCGCGGGCCCGCCGCAGGCTGCCCAGACGTCCGTAGGCGAGGCCGACCCCCACCCACGGCTCGGCGCGACGGGGCGCGAGGCCCGCCGCGCGGCGGTAGCGGCGCAGCGCCGCCTCGGCGTTGCCCTCCTCGAGGTGGCAGTGGCCGAGGTAGAGCTCGATGCGGGGGCTCTGCACGCCCTGGCGCTCGAGGGCACGGAGCATCCGCCGCGCGGTGCGGACGTCGTCCTCCTCGAAGCGGTCGACCGCCTTCTGGATGCGGTCGTCGGGGTCGTGCCACATCGCGCGGAGCGCCCTCCGGCCGCGGAGTGTGGGCTGCCGGGGGGACAGGTCCGGCCGGGCCCCCTCCGGCCGCCGGGCGACCGATCGCGCAGGGTTTGACGGGGGCCGCCGGGGCCCTACGCTCGGCCCCCTTTCCCCCCGCCCCGCGACGCGGAGCCGCTCATGAGCACTTCTCCCGGCACCCCCCACCCCGTCTCCGTGGACGACGAGATCCTCGTCCCGTGGACCGGCTCCGGCAAGCGGCCGGCGCTGCTCGACGTGCGCAACTTCGGCATCATGGCGCACATCGACGCGGGGAAGACGACGACGACCGAGCGCATCCTCTTCTACTCCGGCCGCATCCACAAGATGGGCGAGGTCCATGAGGGCGAGACCACCATGGACTACATGAAGGAGGAGCGCGAGCGCGGCATCACGATCACGTCGGCCGCGACGCAGACGTGGTGGAAGGGCTGCAAGCTCAACATCATCGACACCCCAGGGCACGTGGACTTCACCGCCGAGGTGGAGCGCTCGCTGCGCGTGCTCGACGGCGCCGTGTGCGTGTTCGACGCGAAGGAAGGCGTGGAGCCGCAGTCCGAGACGGTGTGGCGCCAGGCCAACCGCTACAAGGTCCCGCGCATCTGCTTCCTCAACAAGATGGACAAGCCGGGCGCGGATTTCGAGATGTGCATCGAGGGCATCCGCAAGCGCCTCGGCGCGAACGCGATCCCGGTGCAGTACCCGATCGGGCAGGGCGGCGAGTTCCGCGGGATCGTCGACATCGTCCAGGAAGTGGCGATCTTCTACGACGCGGAGAGCGAGGGCCGCCGGTGGCACGAGGCCCCGGTCCCCGACGAGCTCAAGCCGCGCATCGAGGCCCTGCGCCGCGAGCTCGTCGAGGCCTGCGCCGAGCAGGACGAGACGCTCATGGAGCGCTACTTCGCGGGCGAGCACCTGCACCGCAACGACCTCCTCGTCGCGATGCGCAAGGGCGTCGTCACGGGCAAGATCAACCCGGTCCTCGTCGGCTCGGCGCTGCGCAACAAGGGCGTCCAGCGCCTCATCGACGCGGTCTGCTACTACCTGCCCTCCCCCATCGACATCTCGACGGTGCGCGGCTGGCACCCGGTCACGAAGGAGGAGCAGACGCGCAAGGTGGACTCCAAGGACCCGCTCTCGGCCCTGGCGTTCAAGATCATCTCCGACAAGAACGGCGACCTGACCTTCGTGCGCGTCTACTCGGGCACGCTGGCGTCGGGCGACCTCGTCTGGAACCCCGTCCGCAACGACCGCGAGCGCATCTCGCGCATCGTGCTGATGCACGCCAACGAGCGGGAGCCGGTCGAGAAGCTCGAGGCGGGCGAGATCGGCGCGGTGATCGGCCTCAAGGTCACCTCGACGGGCGACACGCTGTGCCCGAAGGACGAGCCGATCGTCCTCGAGTCGATGCAGTTCCCGCCGACGGTCATCTCGATGTCGATCCGGCCCGCGTCGCGCGGCGACCGCGACAAGCTCTCCGACGCGCTCGGCAAGCTCGCGAAGGAGGACCCGACCTTCAAGCGGTTCACCGACCCCGAGACCGGCGAGACGATCATCGCCGGCATGGGCGAGCTCCACCTCGACATCATCAAGAGCCGCCTCGTCAACGAGTACGGCATCCACTCCGAGGTGGGCAAGCCGAAGGTGGCCTACCGCCAGACCTTCCGCAAGGACGTGGACGCCGAGGGCAAGCACGTCAAGCAGTCGGGCGGCCGCGGCCAGTTCGGCATCGTGCGCGTGAAGTTCAAGGTGAAGGAGACGCCGGAGTTCGAGTTCATCGACTCGATCGTCGGCGGCTCGGTGCCGCGCGAGTACATCAAGCCCGTCGGCGAGGGCCTCGAGAAGGCGCTCGAGGAGGGCTACCCGCTCGGCTTCCCGTTCATGAACGTCTCGGGCGAGCTCTACGACGGCAAGAGCCACGAGGTGGACTCGTCGGAGATGGCGTTCATGGAGGCCGCGCGCCTCGCGGTGCGCGCCGCCACGGAGATGGTCGGCGTCACGATCCTCGAGCCGATCATGAAGGTGTCGGTGACGACGCCGGAGACGAACCTCGGCGACGTGATGGGCTCGATCAACGCCCGTCGTGGCGTCGTGCTCTCGACCGAGCAGGGCTCGGGCGACACCAAGCAGGTGATCGCCGAGGTCCCGCTGGCGGAGATGTTCCAGTACTCGACCTTCCTGCGCGGCATGACGCAGGGCCGCGGCAACTACACGATGGAGCCGTGCAAGTACGCGCCGGCGCCGGAGTCGGTGGCCGTCAAGATCCGCAAGGAGATCGAGGACGAGAAGAAGGCCGGGAGGAAGTAGGCGCGAGCGGGGACACGCCCCGCACGGCCTTCTTCTCGGACTCGCGTCGTGCGCCGGCCGCGGCGGGGTGGACCCCAGCCGCGGCCGGTGTCGTTTTGGGCCGGCGACGTTCCACCGGCGGAATGGAGGAGGGAAGGGCGGAGAGAAGGGGCGGAGGGGGCGGGGGGGGAGCGGAGGCGGAGGGAGTGCAGAGGCGGCGGAGCACGCGGCGCGCGGCGCGCGGCTCGGATGGACTGGACGGACCGAGCACTGGCCGTCCATCCGGCGCTGGCGAGGTTTGCGGACTCACGCTGACCGCGCGCCGGACGGGACGGATGGGTCGTCTTGCGCCGCGCTGGCGAACAGACGACGCGCGGCGTTGCGCGCCGGATTTCCTCGAGTCCTCGCGACGCGCCCAGGAGACACACGCACGCACGCCCCTACCGGCCGGCGAAGGCGGCGCCCACGGTCGCCGGGCTCGCGACCGTCCGCCGGACCGCGCCGACCGCGGAACGGCCCGTCTCGCAGTCAGCGCGACCGAGCGGATCCGTCCCGCGTACCGGTCCGCCGCCACGCTCGCGTCGTCGCCGCATCGAAGCGGGAGACGTCGAGCGCTCGTGCGCGACCCGCGACGCGCGGTCCTCGGCGCCCGTCGCCGCGGCAGGCCGCCGCGACGCCGGCGGGTCGAGCCCGGCGCCGCGCGCCCTCCCGCTACTTCGTCGGCGGCTCGCCGACGCCCCAGTCCACGAGCTCGGTGACGACGCGGCCGTCGCGCTCGAGCTTGACGAGGCCCGTCACCGGGACCTCGTTGGAGAGCCAGCGCTTCTCGACGCCCCCGCGGCGCGTCTTGAGCGTCACCACGAGGCAGTCGAGCGAACGGCCGTTCACCTCGACCTTCTCGTGCACGTCGTCGCCCGCCCGCTCGCCCCGGAAGGAGAGCGCCTTCGACTTCGGCTCGCGCCGCGTCATCGGCCGCGCGCCCCCGCGCGGCCCCTCGGGCGGCGCCTCGCCGTCCTCGAGCGTCGTCGCCACCTCGACCTCGTCGTCGGTCACCTCGGTCACGCGCTGCACCGCCGTGCGCTGCGTCCCGCCGAAGGTCGTGCGCATCCGCACCCACTCGCCCACGACCGCGTCGAAGATCGGGTTCACCGGCTCCGCCGGCGTCGCGACCGCCGCCTTCTCGCCGTCCGCCGGCTTGGGCGCCTCCGGTGCCTTCGGCGCCTCCGCCGGCTTGGGCGCGTCCGCCGGCTTGTCGGCGGGCTTGGGCGCCTCGACCGGCTTCTCCGGCGTCGTCGCCGTCGGCGTCGCCTTGGGGGCCTCCGGAGCCTTCGGCGCATCCGCGGGCTTCGGCGCCTCCACGGGCTTCGGCGCGTCGGCGGGCTTCGGGGCGTCGGCAGGCTTGTCGGCCGGCTTCGGCGCGTCCGCCGGCTTCTCGGGCGTCGTCGCCGCCGGCTTGGGCGCCGGATCGGCAGGCTTGGCCGGCTCGACGGGCTTGTCCGCCGGCTTGTCCGCCGGCTTCGCGGCGTCCACCTTCGGCGCGTCGGCCGGCTTCTCGGTCGGCTTGTCCGCGGGCTTCTCGGCCGGCTTGGCCGGGCGGATCTCCTCGAGGACGAGGTCGATCGCCTTGAGCAGCTGCGGGTCGCGGCCGGCGCGACGGTCCTCGGGCGTCTCGGCGACGAGCACGTCGGGCTTCACGCCCAGGCGCTCGAGGTTCTCGCCGTTGAGGCCGAACCAGCCCACCCGCGGGATGCGGAACTTGCTGCCGTCGGAGAGCGTGATGTCGTTCGTGCCGATCACGCCGCCCGCCGTCGGCACGCCGACGACCTTGCCGAGCTTGAGCTGCTTGAAGGCGTAAGGGAACACCTCGGCGTCGCTGAACGAGCGCTCGTTGATGAGCAGCACGACCGGCTTGCCCCAGTGCAGCTGGGGCTGGAGCTGGCGCGGCAGCCCGCGCGGCTGGAACGCGATGAACGGCCGCGACGCGAGCGCCATCAGCAGCTGCTGGTGGATGTTGCCGCCGCCGTTGTTGCGCACGTCGAGGACGAGCGCCTTGACCTTGCGGTCCTGCGCCAGCGCCGCGAGCTGCTCGTTGAAGCGCGCGAGGTTGGGCTGGTCCATCTGCGAGAGGTGGATGTAGCCCGCCTCGCCCTTGGTCGCCTCGCGCACCGCCTTGCGGCACCCGTCCACCCACAGCGCGTAGCCGAGCTGTCGCAGCGCGCCCTCGTTGGTCGCCTTGATGCGCACGGTCTTGTCGCCGGAGCCGTCGCCCTTGGAGAAGAGGACGAGCACCTCCTTGCCCGCCGCGCCCGCGAGCACGCGGTCGAGGTCGGTCTCGGGCTTGATCGTCGTGCCCGACACCGCCTTGACCACGTCGCCCACCCGGATGCCGGCCTCGTCGGCCGGGCCGCGCGACTGCACCGCGACGACCTTGCGCCCGCCGCCGTCCGCCTCGGACGCGCCGGCGAGGTCGAGGCCGAGGTAGCCGGTCGAGGGGCCGCGCGGGCCGGCGTCCTCGTCGCCGGGACCGTAGATGCCGAGGTGGCTCGCGTCGAGCTCGCCGAGCATCTGCGACACGACGTTGTAGAACTCGTCCTTGATCTCGGCGTCCACCGCGAGCGGGCGGTACTTCTCCCGCATCGCGTTCCAGTCCACGCCGTGCATCGTCGGGTCGTAGAACCCGTCCTTGAGCTTGCGCCAGGCCTCGTCGAAGAGGTCGCCGAACTCGCGGCGGCGGTCCACCTGCACGCGCCCGAGGAAGGGCACGCGCTCGCCCACCTCGATCTGCTGCGGCGCGCGGACGCGGTAGACGTTCTTCTCGTCGTCGCGCTCGGCGGAGAAGTAGATCCAGTCGCCGCGCGGGCTCCAGCACGCCGCCGAGCCGTCCCGGCTGATCTGGACCGCCGGCCCGCCCGACGTCTTGACGACGTAGATGCCTCCGGAGGCGCCCGCCGCAGCGTCCATCTCCTCGAAGGCCAGCATCGAGCCGTCGGGGCTGAACGAGGGCACCTGGAAGAAGCCCGAGCCCGAGGTCACGCGGCGCGCCTCGGCGTCGCCGCGGTCGGTCGGCATCACCCAGATCGCCTGGCTCCCGCCGCGCCCGGAGTCGAACGCGATCCAACGGCCGTCGGCCGAGAACGTCGCGTCGTCGTCGTCCTTGGGGTCGCGCGTGAGCTGGCGCTCCTCGCCGCTCTCGACGTCGAGCAGGTAGAGGTCCTTGTTGCCGCCCTTCTGCGACGTGTAGACGATCCGCCGGCCGTCGGGCGCCCACGAGGGGAACGCGTCGTCGGCCGTGTGGTTGGTCAGCGCCTTCGTCTCCTTCGTGGCGAGGTCGAGGAGGTAGACGTCTTCGTTGCCCTTCGCGTCGGAGTAGTAGAGGAGCCGCTTGCCGTCCGGGCTCCAGCGCGGCCAGTCGTCGGTCGCGGGGCCGCTGGTGACTCGCTCGGCGTCGCCGCCGCCGGCGGGCAGCACCCAGAGGTCGCCCCGCACCGCCACCGCGATGCGGGCGCCGTCGGGGCTGACGTTGACGTGCTCGGCGCCGTCGGTCAACGTGCGGACGTCGTAGCCGCTGTTGCGGACGTCGGACTCGACGCGCACGTCGAGCGCCGTCGCCTTGGGGTCGGCGAGCGAGAGGTCGACCGTGTAGAGGCGGCCGTCCTTCTCGAACGCGAGCGTCTTGCGGTCCCAGCCGAGCGAGGCGCGGCGGGCGTTGTCGTCGCTCCACGAGGTCACCGGCTTGCCGGCCCCGCCGTCGAGAGGGCTCGCGAACACGTTGTAGGAACCCTTGGTCTCGGCGAGGTACCAGACGGTCTTGCCGTCGGCGGAGACGCACGGGTTCATCTCGTTGAACGCCGTGTCGGTGAGCCGGCGGGGCAGCGTGCCGCTCGTGTCGGTCACGTACACGTCGTAGGCGGCCGACCCCTCGTAGTCGTCCTGGAAGATCGTGTTGAACCCTCGCACGTACACGACGGTCTTGCCGTCGGGCCCGTAGGAGGCGTCGCGGCCGCCGTCGGTGGTGATGCGGCGCGCGGGCCCGCCCGCGGCGTCGACCTCGTAGACGTCGAACCCGTGCGGGGACGGGTCGCGGCTCGTCGTCAGGAGCAGGCGCTTGCCGTCGGGCGACCAGTCCGTGACGAGGTCGGCGCCCGAGTGGAAGGTGACCTGGCGCGGCTCGCCGCCCTCGAGGGGCATGACGAACACGTCGTAGTTGCCCGTCCGCTTCGACGAGAAGGCGATCCACTTCCCGTCGGGCG
Source organism: Planctomycetota bacterium (assembly GCA_020851795.1). Lineage (GTDB taxonomy): Bacteria > Planctomycetota > PLA2 > PLA2 > JAEUHO01 > JAEUHO01. Next base: position 11,554 of record JADZCA010000012.1, read on the forward strand.
ACACGCGCGGCTTCGTGTCCTGGGCCTCGTGGATCGTCAGCCGCGTCGCGGCCCCCCCCGAGGTCGGCGCGCGCCACAGGTCGCCGCGCCACGCGAAGACGACGGTCTTGCCGTCGGGCGTGAGGCAGGGGAAGCGCAGCCCGCGGGTGGGCTTGCCCTCGGCGGCGAGGGCGGGGGCGGTCACGACGGCGAGGAGCGCCGCCGCGACGACGGTACGGAGGATCGCGCGCATGGAACCTCGAGGATCGGCCCGCCCGCTCGGACGGGCCGGAATCCCTGAACCTACACCGGAAGGCCCGGCCGGGGGGATGCGATCGGGGGCGAGCCCGGAAGGCCTTCCGGTCCCGCGTCGGCGGCCGATCGCCGTCCGGACGGCTCGCCCCCGCGAGGGGGCCCGAGCCGCGGGGCCCGCGCCGGCCGACGCGTGGCGGCGCCCGGCGAGGCCCGCAGCCCACCGCCCGCGCACCCACGGCGGACGCGGCGGGGGCGTACTCCGCCACTGCGCCGCGGATCGGCGCGCCGCCACGCGCGTCGAGTCGCCCCCGGATCCCACGTCACCCGCGGGCCAACGACGCCGTCAGGACGTCATCGGCTCGGCAAGCCGATGCAACGACGAACGCCTCGGGGCGACCCGGCGTCGTCGGTGGCACGACACCGCCCCCACCGCGATGCCGGCGCACGCGCACGCGTCACCGGCCCGCGAGCCCCCTCACCTCGGCCCCATAGGAGCCCGTCCGGGGCGCGGGCCTTCCGGAAGCCCGCGCTCGGGGACGGGCTCCTAGTCGTCCGCGGACTGGCGGGCCTTGTTGATCGACTTGAGGAACTCGTCGTTGTTCGCGGTCTTCTCGATGCGGTCCACGAGCAGCTGGAGCGCCTCGACGGGATGCACCTTGTTGAGCACCCGGCGGAGCACGTAGAGCTTCTCGAGCGTCGAGGGCGGGAGGAGCTTCTCCTCCTTGCGCGTGCCCGACTTGTTCACGTCGATCGCGGGCCAGATGCGCTGCTCGGCCGCGTTGCGGTCGAGCACGATCTCCATGTTGCCCGTGCCCTTGAACTCCTCGAAGATGAGCTGGTCCATCTTCGAGCCGGTGTCGATCAGGGCCGTCGCGATGATCGTCAGCGAGCCCGCGTGCTCGACGTTGCGCGCGCCCGCGAAGAACGCCTTCGGGCGCTCGAGGCTGCGCGAGTCCATGCCGCCCGACAGCGTGCGGCCGCCGCCGCGCTGGAGCAGGTTGTAGGCGCGACCGAGGCGCGTGAGCGAGTCCATCAGCACGACGACGTGCTTGCCGGCCTCGACGAGGCGCTTGGCCTTCTTGAGCACCACCTCGGAGAGGCGCGCGTGGCTCTCGGGCGGACGGTCGTTGGTCGAGACCGCGACCTCGCCCGCCACGGCCCGCTGCATCGCCGTGGCCTCCTCGGGGCGCTCGTCGACGAGCAGCACGAGCAGGTACACGTCGGGGTGGTTGCGCATCACCGCCTGCGCGATCCGCTGCAGGATGATCGTCTTGCCCGCGCGGGGCGGCGACGTGATGAGCGAGCGCTGCCCGAAGCCGATCGGGCACATGAGGTCGATGATGCGCGCCGTCGTGTCGTTGGCACCGCTCGTCAGGTCGATCTTGCGGTCCGGGTCGACGACGGTGAGCTGCTCCCAGCCCTTCGTGTCGCGCCAGAGGTGGGGCGCCATCCCGCACACCGACCGCAGCCGGACGAGCTGCGGGTTCTGGCCGGGCCGCTTGGGCGGGCCGATCTCGCCGTCCACCGTGCAGCCGTCGCGCAGGCCGTACTGGCGCACGATCGGCGCCGGCACGTACGCGTCGTCCATCGTCGGGTAGTAGCCGTTGGCGGGGCTGCGCAGGAAGCCGTGCCCCTCGCGCATCAGCTCGAGGATCGGGAACTTGTAGAGGTCGGCCGGCGCCGGCGGCACGAACGGCTCCTCGGGCGGCGGCGGCAGGTCGTCCACCGCGGGGCCGCGGACCCACGGCGCGGCGCCGCCTTCGGCCCCCGGCGCCGGCGCGAACGCGTCGGCCTCCATGCCCATCCCGCCCCCCATCCCGCCGCCCATCCCCCCGCCACGGTGGCGGTTGCGCCCCCCGCGACGACGACGACGGCGACGGCCCCCGCCGCCACCGCCCCCGCCGGGACCGGACATCGGGGAGGGAATCGGGTCGTCGTACATGCGGACGCTCCAAGTCGGCCCGGCCGGGATGCCGGGAACCGAACAAACCACGAACACGGGTACGCACGGCGCGACGCCACGCGGACCCGACGACGGCGAACAGCCGACGGGCGGAGCCCCCCGCACGAGTCGGGCGGCTCCGTGGACGGACGACGGCCCGCTGGCGGGCGACGGGGACGTGCCGCCGCGCGGGGTCGGGGAGCGGACCTCATCGATCGCGTCCCTCGGCGGCCGGGTGCCCGCGGAATCGGGCCCACCGACGCGCTCAGAACCTTCGGGAAGCGACCCTCAAGGCCCCTGCGTCCACGGGGAGAGCGTAGCGCGTCCCGCGGGGGACGCAAGGATTCGATGGCCGCGGGCCCCGGACACCCCGCGATCCTTGGCCCTCCGCGCGCCGCGGATACCCTCCACCCCCCCGCGCGACGGCCGAACCTCGGCCGGGCGCGCCGCCGGAGGCACGCATGGAGTTCCGCGTCGAGGAGCTGGCCCCCTGCCGCAAGAAGGTGACCGTCACGGTCGCCCCCGAGCGGGTGAAGGAGGCGCTGGACGAGCAGTACGCCGAGATCAACAAGCAGGTCGCGATGCCCGGGTTCCGCCCCGGCAAGACGCCCCGCAAGCTGCTCGAGGCGAAGTTCGGGGCGCACATCCGCGAGGAGGTGCGCGGCAAGCTCGTCGAGGCGGCGTTCTCCGAGGCGGTCAAGGAGAAGAAGGTCGTGCCGCTCGCGCAGCCGACCGTGAGCCTCGACGGCGTCACGGTCGAGCCCGGCAAGGGCCTCGAGTTCGCCTTCGAGGTGACCACCCGGCCCGAGTTCGAGCTCCCGACGTGGAAGGGGCTCGAGGTCAAGGTCCCCGCGGTCGCCGTCTCCGACGCCGACGTGGACGAGGGCGTCGAGTCGATGCGGATGTCGGAGGGCACGCTCGAGGCCTCGACCGACCCGATCGTCCCCGACGACGTCGCCGTGCTCGACTGGAAGGCGCTCGACGCCGGCGCGGTGCTGCACGCCGCCGAGGGCGCGTACTACCGCGTGGGCCACGGCGAGCTCGACGGGATCGCGCTCGAGGGCGCCGACGCGGCGCTCGCGGGCGGCAAGCCCGGCACCAAGGTCACGGTGCGCGGCCGCGCCGCGGCCGAGGACACGCGCCGCGAGCTCGCGGGCCGCGAGTTCGACGTCGAGCTCGAGGTGCGCGACACGAAGCGCTTCCGCCCCGCGGCGCTCGACGAGGCCTTCCTCAAGCGCCACGACTTCGACGACGTCGAGGAGCTGCGCCGCGACGTGCGCCGCCGCATCCTGCGCGCGCGAGAGCGCGACCGCGACCGCGTCGCCGAGATGCGGCTCGTCGAGGGGCTCGTCGGGCAGCTGAGCTTCGCGATCCCGGCCGAGCTGGTCGACGACGCCGTCACCCGTTGGGCCGAGCGGCGCCGCTACGAGGCCTCCGAGCGCGGGCTCCCCGAAGACGAGGTGGCGAAGTCGATCGAGGCCGACGAGGCCCGCGTCCGCGGCGAGGTCGAGGCCGACCTGCGTCGTCACTTCGTGCTCGACGCCGTCGCCGAGGCCGAGAAGGTCGAGGTCACCGAGCAGGAGCTCGTCGGGGCGGTCGAGCAGATCGCCCGCGAGTCGGGCCGCTCGGCCGGCGAGGTGGTCCAGCACTTCCAGGAGGAGCCGAACCGGCTCTCCGAGCTGCGGTCGCACCTGCGCCACCAGAAGGCGCGCGAGGCGCTGCGCCGCGCCGCCACGATCGTCGAGGAGGCGGCCCCGGCCCCCGAGCCGGCGGCGGCCCCCAAGAAGGGCAAGTAGCATCCCGGCCCGAACCCGGAGCCTGCCGATGTCCGACCCGACCCCCCGCCCCGACGCCGACGCGCTCTGGACGCCCGACAGCGCGCCGCGGGCGGAGTACTTCATCCCCGTCGTCGTCGAGCGGACCGGGCGCGGCGAGCGCTCGTGGGACATCTACAGCCGCCTGCTCGAGGACCGGATCATCTTCATCGGCGCGCCGATCGGCGACGGGCTCGCCAACTCGGTGATCGCGCAGCTGCTCTTCCTGCAGAAGGCGGACAAGGCGCGCGACATCCACGTCTACATCAACAGCCCCGGCGGCAGCGTGTCGGCGGGCCTCGCGATCTACGACACGATGCAGTACGTCTCGTGCCCGGTCGAGACGGTCTGCGTCGGCATGGCTGCCAGCATGGCGGCGGTGCTGCTGGCCGCGGGCTCGCCCGGCAAGCGCTTCTCGCTCCCCCACGCGCGCATCATGCTCCACCAGCCGTGGGGCGGCGTGCAGGGCACGGCGGCCGACGTCGCCATCGAGGCCGACGAGATCCTCGAGGCGAAGTCGAGCCTCTCGCACATCCTCGCCAAGCACACGGGCCGCACCGTCGAGCAGGTGGACCGCGAGACCGACCGCAACAAGTACCTCTCGGCGCCGCAGGCGCGCGAGTACGGGGTGATCGACGAGGTCGTCGAGTCGCTCAAGGTCAAGCCGGGCGGCAAGGCCCCCGACAGCCCGTCGATCCTCCGCTGACGCTCGTTCGCGGACGCCGCGGGGCGGGTCTTCGAGGACGTCGCGCGGCGGGCCCTCGGTTCCGCGCCGCCACGCCGGCGTCGCGATCCCCGACGCCGGGGTAGACTGCCGACCGTCGCGGCGGGTGGGCTCGTGCCCCCCGTCCGTCCGGTCCCCGAGGCTCCATGACGACGCCGCGCCGCTCCGTCGAGAAGTGCACGTTCTGCGGCAAGAGCCGCCACGCCGTCGAGTCGCTGATCGCGGGCCCCCCCGGGATCTACATCTGCAACGAGTGCGTCGAGCTCTGCAACACGATCCTCCTCGAGGAGCTCAAGCGGGGCGGGCGCAGCGGGAAGGCGAAGGCGCCGGCGGCGCCCGCCGAGGGCCGGACCGGCGGCGCGTCCACGGGCGCGGCCGCGGCCGCCCCGGGCGGCGTGCCGATCGAGGTCAAGGCGCCGCGGGAGATCCACCGCTTCCTCGACCAGTACGTCGTCGGGCAGGACCGCGCGAAGAAGATCCTCTCGGTCGCCGTCTACAACCACTACCGCCGCGTGCTGGCGGGCGCGACGAGCGACGTCGAGATCGACAAGAGCAACATCCTGCTCGTCGGGCCCACGGGCAGCGGCAAGACGCTGCTCGCGCGCACGCTCGCGCGCATGCTCGACGTCCCGTTCGCGATCGCGGACGCGACCACGCTGACCGAGGCCGGCTACGTGGGCGAGGACGTCGAGAACATCCTCCTCAAGCTCCTCCAGGCGGCCGAGTTCAACCGCGCGCGCGCCGAGGTCGGCATCGTCTACATCGACGAGATCGACAAGATCAACCGCACGACGAACAACCCCTCGATCACGCGCGACGTGTCGGGTGAGGGCGTGCAGCAGGCGTTGCTCAAGATCATGGAGGGGACGGTCGCCAACATCCCCCCGCAGGGCGGCCGCAAGCACCCCGAGCAGCAGTACCTGCAGATGGACACGTCCAACATCCTGTTCATCTGCGGCGGCACGTTCAGCAGCATCGACGAGATCATCGCCAAGCGCCTCGGCCGCAGCCTGATCGGGTTCGGCCGCGAGCACGAGCGCGGCGCGGCGCTCACCGACGACGAGCGCACGAAGATCCTGCGCAAGATCGAGCCGCACGACCTGATCGACTTCGGGATGATCCCGGAGTTCGTCGGTCGTCTCCCGGTGATCGCCACGCTCGACCCGCTCGCCCGCGAGGACCTCTACCGCGTCCTCGTCGAGCCCAAGAACGCGCTCGTGCGCCAGTTCCAGAAGCTCTTCGAGCTCGAGGACGCGCAGCTCGAGTTCGACGACGAGGCGCTGTACGCGATCTGCGACCTCGCGCTCAAGCGCGACACGGGCGTGCGCGCGCTGCGCAGCATCCTCGAGGAGGTCGTCCTCGACCTCATGTACGAGCTCCCCGACCAGACCGAGCCCAGCGTCTACCGCATCAGCCGCGACGTGATCGAGAAGAAGGCGCCGGTCGCGCGGGCGGCCAAGCGCCGCAAGACCGGGAGCTGACGGCGGGCCGCATGGGCCCGGCCCCGACGGACCCCGACGCGTCCGCCCCCGCCCCGCACGACCGGGGCGCGGCACGCGCCGCGCACGACGCGGGGCCCGGGGCGCCGCCGGCGGCCACGGGCCGCCCGGTGCTCACGGGGCTCTCGCTCGACGCGCTGCGCGCGCTGTTCGCGTCGCTGCGCGAGCCGGCGTTCCGTGCGACGCAGGTGTTCCAGGCCGTCTGGCGCGAGGGGACGACCGACCTCGCGGGGCTCTCGACGCTGCCGAAGGCGCTGCGGGCCCGCCTGTCCGAGGCCGTCGAGCCGACCGCGACGACCGTGGTCGAGGCGGAGACGTCCGAGGACGGGACCACGAAGCTGCTGCTCGGGCTCGCCGACGGGGCGCGCGTCGAGACGGTGATGATCCCCGAGGGGGACCGCCGCACCGTCTGCGTCTCGACGCAGGTGGGCTGCCCGATCCGCTGCGTGTTCTGCGCGTCGGGCGTGCGCGGGCTGCTGCGCAACCTCTCGACCGCCGAGATCGCCGAGCAGGTGCTGCGCGTCCGCCAGCGCCTCGGGGCCCGCCCCAGCAACGTGGTCGTGATGGGCATGGGCGAGCCGCTGCTCAACCTGAAGCACCTCGCCGCCGCGATCCGCCTGTGGGAGGACCCCGCCGGCATGGACTTCGGCGCGCGCCGCATCACGGTCTCGACGGCTGGCACCGCGGCGATGGTGGACCGGCTCGCGGAGGAGGACCTCGGCGTGCACCTCGCGGTCTCGCTGCACGGTCCCGACGACGCGACGCGGCGGCGCCTGATCCCGACGAGCCCGGAGGGGCGCGTGCAGGACCTCGTGGACGCGGCGGCCCGCTTCGCGCGCAAGACCGGGCGCGACGTCACGGTGGAGTACGTGCTCATCGAGGGCGAGAACGACCGTCCCGCGCACGCGGACGTGCTCGCGCGCCTGCTCGTGGGGCGCCACATCCACGTGAACCTGATCCCGCTCAACCCCGTGGCGCACCGCCCCGAGCTGCACGCGCCGTCGAACGCCGCCGCGCACGCCTTCGCGCGCCGCCTCGAGGACGCGGGCGTCCCGACGCGCCTCCGGTCGCGGCGCGGCGACGACATCCACGCCGCCTGCGGCCAGCTCGCGCTCGAGCGGGCCGTCTCGGGCCCCGCGGCGCCCGCGCCGCGGTCCGGCGACGCCTGACGACGAGGCGGGCGGCGCCCCCGCGGCTCGCGCCGCGCCGACCGCGGACGCGCCGCTACCCCCCGTACGCGACGAACGCCGCCCAGTAGCGGGGCGATGCGAAGCGCGCCCTGTCGGTCGCAGGGTCCCACGTCGCGCGCAGCGCGGCGGCCGCCTCGCGCAGCGCGTCGGCCGGCGTGAGCGGGTGCTCCTTGCGCAGCATCCGCTCGTAGACGCCCTCCATGAGCAGGCGGGTCGCCTCGTCGTCCACCTTCCACAACGAGGCGAGCACGTCCCGCGCCCCCGCCATCTGGAAGGCCGAGACGAGCCCGAGCACGCCCTCGCCCGACTCGGCCGTGCCCCGCGCCGTCTCGCAGGCCGAGAGCGTGACGACGTCCACCCCGTCGAGGTCGAGGTAGGACGCCTCGAGCGCCGTGAGCACCCCGTCGTCGCCGCCCGCGCCGTCGCGGGGGTTGGCGCCGGCGAGCGCGAGCCCCGACAGCAGCATCGGGTCGTGGCCCCCGGAGAGCTGCCGCTCGGCGTCGGCGGACAGGAACGCGTCCCGGATCTTGCGGTCGTGGAGGCCCTCGAGCAGGTCCGTCCGCGCGAAGCCGTGCGTGGCCACGTGCACGAAGCGCTTGCCCTTGACCCCTTCCCGCACCCGCGCCTCGGTGGCGTGGGCCCCGAGGAGCAGCGTCGTCGCGTCCTCGCCGAAGCGGTCGCGCAGCGCCTCGGCCTCGGCCTTCGTCGCAGGGATGGGCGCGTACGACCCGCCGCGCGGCGCCCGGTCGAGCGAGGCGAGGACCGGCGGGAGCTCGGGCCGCGGCGTCTCCTTCGAGCCGACGTCGGCACGGTCGTAGTCCACGCCGCCGACGACGAGCGCGCCGACGCCCGACGCCGACGGGTCCTTGCGGGGGACGAGGTCGAAGGGGTGGAAGACGAACGAGATCGAGACCTGGTCGCCGAGCCAGGTCCCCGGCGCATCGCCCGGCAGCGCCGCGAACGGCACCGTCGCGAGCGCCGCGTCGGGGCAGACCACGACGCGACGGACGCCCGCGCCGAGCCGCGCCGCGAGGGGCGCCCAGACGAGCGCGCGCAGCGCGGCGCCTGCCTTCTCGACCGCCGCGTGCGACGTCTCGTCGCCCGCGTCGTCGGCGACGGCGGCCACGAACGCCTCGCAGGCCGCGTCGATCGTGTCCGCCGTACCGAGCTCGACCCGCGCGGTCTCGCGCGACTTGCCCAGCACCCAGCCGACGTAGTGGTCCCCCGCGCGGAGCAGGTCCACGAGCGTGGTGTCGGGTGCGAGCGCGCCGCGGACGTCGGACTCGGTGAGGTCGAGGCGCTCGAGCGACGAGCGCGCGGAGGCGACCTCCGACGCGAGCTCTCGGACGGCGCGTTCCCGCGCGGCCGCCGCCCCGGCGTACCGAGCCTGCCAGTCGGCGCGAACCTCCGCGTCGAACGGCGGCGGTACCTCGTTGGCCAGCCGACTGGCCAGCCGCGTGGCGTCCTGCAGCGCCACGAACGTCGCCCGCGGCGCGCCGGTGGTGCGACGCGCCATCGCGCGCTCGGCGGACTCGGCGCGCGTCACGAGGCCTCGGGCGCGGAGGACCTCGGGATGGCCGGAGCGGCCCGCGCTCGGCGCCGACTGGACCCAGTTGTCGAGACGGTGGCGGACGGAGCGGACGAACGCGAGTCGCTGCGAGGCGCTCAGGCCCGCGAGCTCGGTCCGCGCACGCTCGCTGTCCACGCGCAGCGCGCGCTCGAGGAGGCGGCTCGCTTCGACGGCCGCACCTTGGGCGCCGAGGACCCCGGCGAGCGCGTTCAAGGTCTCTGCGAGCCGCGCGAGGTCGCCCGGCCTGCCCTCCCGGATCGCCAGCGCCCGCTCGCCCAGGCGTCGCGCCTCGTCGAGGTGTCCCTGCGCCTGTGCCACGAGGAGGAGGTTGTGGAGCACGTCCGCGAGCGCCCGGTCGTCGACGTCCTTGCGCGCCTCCCGGATCGCCAGCGCGCGCTCGAGGAGCGCTCTCGCCTCGGCGTGCGCGCCGAGGCCGTGCTGCAGGACGGCGAGGCCCTCGATCGCCGTGGCGACCAGCGGCGCGTCGGCGCCGAATCGGCGTTCCCAGATCGCGAGCGCGTGCTCGAAGTGCCGCTTCGCCTCGGCGTGCGCGCCGAGCCACCACTCGATCGTGCCGAGGCCGTGGAGGCTCGCGGCGACGGCGGGGTGGCCCGAGGGGAGCGCGTTCTCCCGGATCGACAGCGCGCGCTCGGAGAGCGGCTTCGCCTCGGCGTAGCTGCCCTGGCGGGCGAGCAGGCCGGCGAGGTCGTAGAGGCACTCCGCCACCGCGGGATGGTGCTTCCCCAGGGCGCGCTCGTAGGTCGAGAGCGCGCGCTCGGATCGCTCACGAGCCTCCGCGAACAGCCCCTGTTCGGCGCGGAGCCGCGCGAGGTCGAGCAACGTCTCGGCGACCTCGGGGTGGTTCGGCCCCAGCGCCCGCTGCTGGACGGCGAGCGCTCGGTCGAGCAGCGCAGCGGCGCCCGAGTACTGCGCCTCGGCCCGGAGGACGCGCGCGAGGCCCCGGAGGCTCTTCGCGACCGAGGGGTGATCCCTCCCCAGCGTCCGCTCCTTCGTCGCGATCGAACGCTCGTAGCTCCGCCTCGCCTGCTCGGGCAGCCCCCGGGCCGCGAGGTTCCCGGCGAGGTTGTGGAGCGACTGCGCGACGTCGGGGTGGTCCGGTCCGAGCACCCGCTCGCGGATCGAGAGCGACCGCTCGATCCGTCGTGTCGCGTCCGCCAGGCGTCCCTCCGCCTCGAGGATCAACGCCAGGTTGTTCAGGCTCGCGGCGACCGCGAGGTGGTCCGGGCCCATCGCCTTCTCGCGGATCGTCAGCCCGCGCTCGACGCGCGCCCTCGCGTCCGCGTAGGCTCCGCGGCGGTAGAGGATCCCCGCGAGGCTGTCGAGACACGGGGCGAGGTCCGCGTGGTCGGGCCCCAAGGCCCGCTCCCGGATCCCCAGCGCACGGGCCACGAGCGGTTCGGCCGCGGCGTCGAGCCCCAGGTCCTGCAGCAGCGCGCCGAGCGCGTCGAGGGCGGTTGCGACGTCGGGGTGGTCCCTGCCCAGCGCCTGCTCGCGGATCGAGAGCGCGCGCTCGAGCAGCGGCCTCGCGGCCCCGAACGCGCCCTGGCCGCTCAGGACGTCCGCGAGGCGGGCCACGCTCGCGGCGACCTCGAGGTGGTCCTTCCCCCACGCACGCTCGCGGAGCAGGAGGCTCTCCCGTGCGAGCGGCTCGGCGTCGGCGTACTTCGCCCGGGTCACGAGCTCGGCCACGCGCCGGTCGAGGTCGGCAGCCCGCGCGAGCGACGCTTCCCGCTCCGCAGCGGGCGCCGAGGCCGCGTCGGGGGCGGGCCCCGGCGCCGGCACGGGGTCTTGCGCGCGCGCGGGAGGAACGAGCCGAACGGCACACGCCCAGCACGCGACGAGGGCGAGGATTCGGCGCTGCATGGCACCTCAAGGGCGGCGTCGGAGGAGATCTGTTTCGCTCGCGCGCGTCCGAGGCCCCCCGTGGGTCGGACGCCCGGACGAGGTCGGTCCGGCGAGCCGGGGCCCGTCGGCCCGCGCCCGCGCCCTCGCGCCCTCGGGCGGGCGTTCCGCGGCCGCCCGGGGTCGGGCATCATGCGCCCATGCACGTCACCGAGACCCTCGTGCGCCACGTCGCGCGCCTCGCCCGGATCGAGCTGTCCGACGGCGAGGTCGCCGCGATGGTGCCGCAGCTCGACCGCATCCTCGGCCACGTCGAGGCCGTCGCGAACGTGGACGTCGCCGACGCGGACCCCGCGTCGGCCGACGCCGTCCCGTCGGCCGCGCTCCGCCCCGACGTGGCGGCGCCGAGCCTCGAGCGGCGCGTCGTCCTGCGCAACGCGCCCGCGACCGACCAGGTCTTCTTCCTCGCGCCCAAGGTCCTCGAGGACTGACCCGTGACGTCGCCGCTCGACCTCCCCGTCGCCGAGATGGCCGCGCGCGTCGCGGACCGCCACGACTCGCTCAAGGCCGCCGACCTCGTCGACGCCGCGCTCGCCCGCGTGCGCGCGCTCGACGGCCGCGTGCGGGCCTTCCTCCACGTCGCCGAGGAGGGCGCGCGCCGCGCCGCGGAGGCGCTCGACGCCCGCGTCGCGCGCGGCGAGGCGGTGGGCCCGCTCGCCGGCGTGCCGCTCGCGGTCAAGGACAACCTCGCGGTCGCGGGCATGCCGCTGACCTGCGCGTCGAAGATCCTCGGCGGCTACGTCCCGCCGCGCGACGCCACCGTCGTCGCGCGCGCCGTCGCCGCGGGCGCGATCGTGCTCGGCAAGACCAACCTCGACGAGTTCGCGATGGGCTCCTCCACCGAGAACTCGGCGTTCGGGCCGACGCGCAACCCGTTCGACCTCGAGCGCGTCCCCGGCGGCTCGTCGGGCGGCAGCGCCGCGGCCGTCGCCGCGGGCATGGCGCCGCTCGCGCTCGGCTCCGACACCGGCGGCTCGGTGCGCCAGCCGGCCGCGCTGTGCGGGATCGTCGGCCACAAGCCCACGTACGGCCGCGTCTCGCGCTCCGGGCTCGTCGCCTTCGCGAGCAGCCTCGACCAGGTCGGCCCGTTCGCGCGCACGACGCAGGACGCCGCGGCCCTGCTGCGCGCGATCGAGGGCCCGGACCCGCTCGACGCCACGTCGCGCGCGTTCCCCGCGGCGCGGCCCGCGGCGGGGCTCTCGGGGCTGCGGGTCGGCGTCGTCGAGGAGCTCGAGGGCGCCGGCGGCGACCCCGAGGTCGCGGCCGCGGTCGGGCGGGTGCGCGCCGCGCTGCTCGCGCGGGGCGCGACGGCCGTCCCGCTCTCGCTGCCGCTCTCGAAGGCCGGGATCCCCGTCTACTACCTGGTCGCGCCGGCGGAGTGCTCGAGCAACCTCGCGCGCTTCGACGGCATGCGCTACGGCGCGCGCGTGGACGCGCCCGAGGTCGAGCCGCTCTACGCGCGGACCCGCGACGCGGGCTTCGGCGCCGAGGTCAAGCGGCGCGTCCTGCTCGGCACCTTCGCGCTGTCGGCCGGCTACGCCGACGCGTACTACAAGCGCGCGATGGCGGTCAAGACGCGGCTGCGCGTCGAGCTCGCCGCCGCGTTCTCGCGCTGCGACGTGATCCTGTCGGCCACGAGCCCGTTCCCCGCGTTCCGCGTGGGCGAGAAGGCTGGCGACCCGCTCTCGATGTACCTCTGCGACGTCCTCACCGTGACCGCGAACCTCGCGGGCGTGCCCGCGGCGAGCGTGCCCGCGGGCCTGACGGCGGGCGGGCTGCCGGTCGGGGCGCAGCTGTGGGCCGCCGAGGGGCACGACGACCTCGTCCTCTCGGTCGGCGCGGCCGTGCGCGAGGCGACCGGGCTCGGCTACGTGGCGCCGGCGATCGCCAAGGAGGTCGCGTGAGCGCCCCCGCCTACCGCGTGATCGTGGGCATGGAGGTCCACCTCCAGCTCAGGACGCGCACGAAGTGCTTCTGCGGCTGCCTCGCCGTCTACGGCGCCGAGCCCAACGTCCACGTGTGCGACGTCTGCCTCGGGCTGCCCGGCGCGCTCCCGGTGCTCAACGCCGAGGCGTTGCGGCTCGGCGTGCGCACGGGCCTCGCGCTCGGGTGCACGGTCGCCCGACGCACGAAGTGGGACCGCAAGAACTACTTCTATCCCGACCTGCCCAAGGGCTACCAGATCAGCCAGTACGACCGGCCGCTGTGCACGGACGGCGCGATCGAGATCGACGGCGACGACGGCGCGACGCGCCGCGTCCGCATCCGGCGCGCGCACCTCGAGGAGGACACGGGCAAGTCGTTCCACGTGGCGGGCACCAAGCACAGCCGCATCGACCTCAACCGCTGCGGCACGCCCCTGCTCGAGATCGTCTCCGAGCCCGACCTCGCCTCGGCCGAGGAGGCCGGCCGCTACCTCGAGGAGCTGCGCCGCATCGTGGCCTACGCGGGCACGTCCGACGGCAACATGCAGGAAGGCAACCTGCGCTGCGAGCCCAACGTCAACCTCGTCTACGAGAACGGCGACCGCACGCCGATCGTCGAGGTGAAGAACGTGAACTCCGTCGCCGGCGTCGAGCGCGCGATCCGCTTCGAGGTCGAGCGCCAGGACCGCGAGTACCGCGAGCACGGGCGCACGTCGAAGAACACGCCGCGCTCGACCCGCGGCTTCGACGACACGACGGGCACGACGGTGCACCAGCGGACGAAGGAGTCCGCCGACGACTACCGCTACTTCCCCGAGCCCGACCTGCCCGCGGTGGACGTGGACCCCGCGCTGGTCGAGGCCGAGCGCGCCTCGCTCCCCGAGCGTCCGCGCACGCGCCGGCTGCGCTACGTGCAGGCGCTCCAGCTCTCGGCCTACGACGCGGGCGTGCTCACGGCGGACCGCCGCGTGGCGGACTGGTTCGAGGCGGCCCTCGGCCCCGACCGGACGGCCAAGACCGTCGCGAACCTGCTCACGGGCGAGGTGTTCGCGCGCCTCAACGCGGCCGGCAAGGCGATCGACGCGGTGCCGTTCCCGCCGGCCCGCTTGGGCGAGCTCGCCGCGCTCGTGGACGGGCGGGTGGTCAACGCCCCCACCGCGAAGCAGGTGCTCAAGCTGCTCTGGGAGACGGGCGAGGCCCCGGCGGCGGCGGTGGCGCGGCTCGGGCTCGCGCAGGTCTCCGACCCCGAGGCGGTGCGCGCGGCGTGCGAGGCGGCGATCGCGGCCGAGCCCGCGGCCGCCGCGGCGCTCAAGGCGGGCAACGAGAAGGCCGGCGGCCGCGTGGTCGGCCACGCGATGAAGGCGCTCAAGGGCAAGGGGGACCCCACCCTCGTCCAGCGCACGCTCCGCCAGCTCCTCGGCCTGCCCAGCTAGCCGACCTCCCGCGGAAGCGGCGGGGCGCACTGGTACACCGGTGCCTGGCACCCCTGTGTCGATCGCTTGCCGTTTGCAGGCGATCGATACAACGGTGCCAGGCACCGTTGTATCCACCGCTTGGCGTTTGCAGGCGATCGGTCCACCGGTGCCGGGCACCGTTGGATCGGCGGCGGCGCCGGGGGGAGGACGGCCGAGGCCAAGGCCCCGTGCGCACCGGAGTCGGCGGCTTGCGGGTAGCCTTCACGGGCTCGGAGCCCCCCATGCGCCGCCCCCTCGCCGTCGCCGCCCTGATGCTCGCCCTCGCCCCGCTCGCGGCACCGCCCGCCGCGCGCGCCGAGGACACGAAGGGCACGCCGCCGGCGCTGCCCGAGTACATCGACTGGAAGCCGACCATCGGCGAGGCGGCCGAGCTCGCCAAGAAGGAGAACAAGCCGCTCTTCGTCGCCATCAACGCCGAGCGCGTGGACGGGGGCCGGCTCGAGCCCGCCGCCAAGGAGCTGCGCGAGAACACCTACCGCGACCCGGCCGTCGTCGCCAAGAGCAAGCTCTTCGTCTGCGCGCTCCTGCGCCCCGACGGGACCAGCGCCGACTACGCCGAGCTGCGCCAGCGCTTCTCCATCGACGGCCTCGTCGTGTCGCCGCAGCACATCTTCGCCCACCCCGACGGCACCCTGATCGACCGCCGCGAGTACTGGCCCTACGGCACCGGGCAGGCCGCCGTGGACGCGATGCTCAAGATGATGGACGAGGCGCTCGCGGCCTTCCGCCAGCGCGCGGGCGCGCCGGCCGGCGGCGACGCCGCCGCGAAGGGCGACCCGGCCGCGCAGCGCGCCGAGTGGATCCGCACGATGATCGAGCGCCTCAAGGGCGACGACGCGGGCACGTGGCAGTCCACGACGAAGGAGCTCGTCAAGGCCGACGAGAAGGGCGACTGCATCGAGCCGCTGCTCACGGTGCTCGTCGAGGCCAAGAAGGACGGCCCCAAGCAGGTCGCGATCCTCAAGGGGCTCGGCAAGCCCGGCCTCGAGCTCGTCGTCCCCACGGTGGTCGCGCTGCTCGAGGCGAAGGACGTCGAGGTGCGCAGCGCCGCTGCGGTGACGCTCGAGTACATCGGGAGCGCGCGCTCCGTCGAGCCCCTGACCAAGCGCCTGCCGCGCGAGAAGGACGACCTCGCGTGGAACAACGTGTGCCGCGCGCTGGGGCGCTGCGGCGCGGCCGCGCCGTCGGCCCGCGAGGCGGTGCGCAAGGCGCTCGTGCGCGAGATGAACGCCGCGAAGTCGGCCAAGACGGCCGCGGGCCCGCTCATCGGGCTCGCCTACTTCGAGAAGGACGCCGACGCGGCCCGCGCCGTCGAGAAGTTCGCGGCGAAGGAGGGCGACCGCACCAAGCGCGGCTACGCGCTGTGGACGCTCTCCGAGATCAAGGACCCCGACAGCGCGAAGTTCGTGCGCGAGGAGATCCTCGCCCACGAGACCGACCTGCGCGCCTCCGCCTACGCGCGTGCCGTCGCCTCGGTGATCGCCGGGACCGACTCCGACGGGACGTCGCGCGACAGCGTCGAGCGCGGGATGAGCTTCCTCAGCGGGGCCGTGGGCGGCGTCGGCGGCGAAGCGCGCCGCGACCGCGAGCAGAACGAGTTCAAGCCCAAGGGCGAGTTCGCGCGTCCGCCCGGCTTCGGGCCCGGCGGCCCGGGCGGCGGTCCCGGCGGGGCGCCTGGCGGCCCGGGGATGGGCGGGTAGCCCGCCGTCCCGGGCGCTCGCGCGGTCGCCGTCGCCCCGGGCGACGACGCCGCGGTCACGCCGACGGCGGGTCGAGCCCCGGAGGCGAGACGAGCGCGGGGCCCGGACCCTTGCGAGCGCGGGCGCCGCGCCTCGGCGGCGGCTCGCGCCGAAGGTCAGCGCGCCGACGGGGTGGCGGCGGCCGGCGCGGGCGTCGGGAAGAGCTTCTCGACGAGGGCGCGGTCGCCCTCGAGCGCGACGCGCTGCTGGTAGAGCGAGAGCCCGCGCAGGCCGCCGAGCTCCTCGCCGCCGCCGGCGCGACCGGGACCGCCGTGCACCGTGAGCGGGAGCGCGGTGCCGGGACCGGGCGAGAGCGGCGCCATCGCCGCCGACCCGAGGTAGAGGCGACCGTGCCACGGCCCGATCTCGACGACCATGTCGCGGACGAAGTCGCGCGACTCGGAGTAGACGGAGGCGACGAGGCTCCCCTCGCCCTTGCGCACGAGCGCCGCCGCGGCCGCCGCCGTGCCGTCGTAGGCGAGCAGCGTCGAGACCGGTCCGAACACCTCGTGCTCGTGCACGACGCGCGCCGTCGCCGCGTCGCGCGCGCGCAGCAGCACCGGGCCGAAGTACCAGCCGGGGCCCGGGCGCGCCTGCGGCGAGCCGAACACGACGTCGGCCTCCGTCATCAGCTTGGCCACCCCCGCCACGGCGTCCTCGAGCTGCGACGCCGTCGCGACCGGCCCCATGCCCGTCGCCTCGTCGCCGGGCGGGCCGACCTTGACCGCGCCGAGGCGCTCGACGAGCTCGGCCTGCACGTCCTGCAGGCGCGCCGCCGGCACGAAGATGCGGCGGATCGCGGTGCACTTCTGCCCCGCCTTCTGCGTCATGTCGGTGACGACGTCGCGCACGAACAGCGCCCAAGCCTCGCTGCCCGGCTCGACGTCGGGCGCGAGCACGGCAGAGTTGAGGCTGTCGGCCTCGACGTTGACGCGCACGCTGCGGCGCAGGAGCCGCTCCTTGCTGCGCAGCAGGTAGCCGGTGTCGGCCGAGCCCGTGAACGCGAGGACGTCCTGGCTCTCGAGGTGGTCGAGCAGGTCGCCCGCCGAGCCGCACAGCAGCGAGAGCGCGCCCGCCGGCAGCACCTTCGCGTCCACCAGCACGCGCACGATGCGCTCGGCCACCATCGCCGTCGCGGTCGCCGGCTTGGTCAGCACCGGGAGCCCGGCGAGCCAGGCGCACGCCGCCTTCTCGGCCAGCCCCCACGCGGGGAAGTTGAACGCGTTGACGTGGACCGCGACGCCGCGCCGCGGCAGGAGCACGTGCTGCCCCCACAGGCGCGGTGTGCGCCCGAGCTGCACGCCCTCACCGTCGGGGAGCACCGTCGTGTCGCCGAGGCGCTTGCCGAGCTCGGCGTAGACCGCGAGCGTCCCGGTGGCGCCGTCCACGTCGAACTTGGCGTCCTTGCGGGTGTTGCCGCCGTTGCGCGCGCCCAGCTCGAGCAGCGCGTCGCGGTGGGCGAAGATCGCCTTCGACGCGGCCAGCAGCAGGTCGCCGCGCTGGGCGAACGTCATCGCCCGCAGCGCCGGGCCGCCGACGTCGCGCGCGTACGCGAGCGCCGCCTTCATGTCCACGCCGCCGGTGCCCGCGCGCGCCACCACCTCGCCCGTCGCCGGGTCGCAGAGGTCGGCCAGCCGCCCCGTGCCGGGCTGCCAGCGGCCGCCGACGTAGTTCTCGAGGATCTGGGTCACGGGGAGCCTCCGGAGGGGTCCGCGAAGGTATCCGCCCGTCGGCGGGCGGAAAGGCGAGGCGGGGCCGCGGCCGGGCCGGACCGCCCCCGGGGACGGGGCGCCCGACGCGCCGCGCGGGGCGGAGGGCGGCGGGCGGGTCCGCGGTCGCGCCGGCGACCGCGTGCGCTCACTCGGAGCGGCCGCCGAGGTGCTTGGCGAGGAAGCGCTCGGCCCGCCCGTAGAAGTCGAGCCGGTTGGCCGGGCGCGCGAAGCCGTGCCCCTCGTCGGGGTAGACCACGTACTCGACCTCGCCCCCGCGGGCCCGGAGCGCCTCCACGATCTGGTCGGACTCCTTCTTCGTGACGCGCGGGTCGTTGGCCCCCTGGCCGACGAGCAGCGGGGCCTTGATCCGGTCCACCTTGAACAGCGGCGAGCGCGCCTCCATGTCCTTGCGGTCCTGCGGGACGCTCGGGTCGCCGACGAAGGGGAACCAGTTGTTGCCGAGGCTCGCGCGCCAGTAGGGCGGGAACGACTCGACGAGCGAGACGAGGTTGCTCGGCCCGACGATCGACACGCCGCAGGCGAAGACGTCGGGGGTGAACGTGAGCCCGACGAGCGTCGCGTAGCCGCCGTAGGAGCCGCCCATGATCCCGACGCGACGCGGGTCCACGATCCCCTGCGCCGTCGCCCAGTCGAGCGCGTCGAGGAGGTCGGTGTGCATCTTGCCCGCGAACTCCTTGCGCCCGGCCAGCGAGTGCTTGCGGCCGAAGCCCGACGAGCCGCGGTAGTTCACCTGCAGCACCGCGTAGCCGCGGTTGGCGAGCCACTGCGCCTGCGGGTCGAAGCCCCACCGGTCGCGCGCCCACGGCCCGCCGTGCACCAGCACCACCGCCGGCAGGCCCTTCGGCTCCACGCCGGGCGGCAGCGAGAGCAGCACCGGGAGCACGAGCCCGTCGCGCGCCTTGACGTCCACCGCGCGCATCGCCGCGAGCCGCGCGCCCTCGAGGTCGGCGCGCGCCGAGAACAGCGGGGTCGCCGCCTTGCGCGCGCGGTCCCAGAGCACCCAGCGCGGCACGCGCGCGTCGGCCTGGAAGGAGACCACCCACCGCGCGTCGGCGTCGTCGCGGCTCGCGACCGCGAAGTTGCCGCCCTCGGCGAGCCCGGCGAGCGCGTCGAAGTCCGCCCGCAGCGCGGGGTCGAGCACCGTCCACCGCGCGCGGTCGCGGGCGAACGACAGCGCCTGCGGCCGGCCCGTGGCCTCGTCGAAGAGCACGGCGCCCGCGTCCACGCCCGGGTCGGAGGCGAGCGTCTCCGTGGCGCCGGTCTCGACGTCGATCGAGACGAGCCCGAGCGTGTCGGCGCCGACGTTGCTCCGCGCGTAGAGGGTGCGGCCGTCGGCGGAGAGCCCCGCGACCATCACCTGGTCGTCGCGCGACCACGTCTTGAGCGGCGTCCACACGGGCTCCCCGCCGCCGGGCGGGACGCGCAGCGCGTGCATCACCGAGCCGCCCTCGGGGTGGGCCATCACGCCGACGCGCACCTGGTGGCGGCGGTCGAGCACCACGTCCACGACGCCGCCGGGGTTCTCGCGCAGCAGCGTCGCCGCGCCCGTCGTCGCGTCGAGGCGGAAGAGGTCCATCTGGCCGCGGTCGCGCCGGTTCATGCCGACGACGATCTCGCCCGGCGTCTCGCGCGCGTACGCCTCCACGCCGACCTTGACGCCCGGGTACGGCGTCAGGTCGGCCGCGTCGCCGCCCGTGAGCGGCACGCGGAAGAGATGGTCGTTCTCGTCGCCGCCGGAGTCCTGCAGGTAGTAGACGGCGTCGCCCGCGTGGCTGAAGAACCACTCGCGGATCCCGCGCCGGCCCCCGCGCGCCACGAGGCGGTCGTCGTCGGCCCCGAGCGTGCGCACCCAGACCCCGAGCGCACCGGTGTCGTCGGCGCGGAGGTAGCCGAGGCGCTTGCCGTCGGGGGACAGCTGCGGGTTGGCGCGGTCGGGGTTGCCGAACAGCAGCGCCCGCGGGAGCAGCGGCGGGAGGCCCTCGGCCGCGTCCGCGGCACGGGCGCGCGGCGCGCGCAGGGCGGCCGCGACGGCGAGCGCGGCGAGGAGGAGGGCGACGGGGCGGGTGCGGCGCACGGGCGGGCCTCCGGGACGACGGGCGCCGGATCGTACCCGCCGGCCCCGGCCCCGCGTCGCCGGCCGGTCGGCCGGCGACGGAGCGAGCCTCAACCCCGACGCGCGCGCAGCACGAGCACCCAGACCGCGACGTGGAGCGCCACGATCAGCGCGCGCACGACGCGGAACGACGTCTTGCGCGTCTTGTGGCGCAGCCACGCCGACGCCAGCAGCGCGCCGGGCCAGCCGCCGAGCGCCTCGACGGCGTGCAGCGTGCGCTCGGGCACGCGCCGCCCCCCGCGCACCGCCCGGCGCTTGTCGAACGCGTAGAGCGCGAGCGCGACGACGCTCGCGAGCGCGTAGGCGAGCACGACCGACGTCAGCACCGCGGGCGCCCTCCGGGGCGGGCGTCGCGCGGGCGGGGCCCGCGCGTCGCCGTCACTCCCACTCGATCGTGGCCGGCGGCTTGCTCGAGATGTCGTAGACGACGCGGTTGACGCCGCGCACCTCGTTGATGATGCGGTTGCTCATCCGCCCGAGCAGGTCGGGCGGCAGCGGCGCCCAGTCGGCGGTCATGCCGTCGGTGCTCTCGACGCACCGCACGGCCACCGTCGAGTCGTACGTGCGCTCGTCGCCCATCACGCCGACGCTGCGCACCGGGAGCAGCACCGCGAACGCCTGCCAGAGGCGGTCGTAGACGCCCGCGCGGCGGATCTCGTCGAGCACGATGGTGTCGGCGTCGCGCAGCACGCGCAGGCGCTCGGCGTCCACCGGGCCGACGACGCGCACCGCGAGCCCCGGCCCCGGGAAGGGGTGGCGGCCGACGATCGCCTCGGGGACGCCCAGCTGGCGGCCGATGGCGCGCACCTCGTCCTTGAACAGGAAGCGGAACGGCTCGAGCAGCTTCATCCCGAGGTCCTTCGGGAGGCCGCCGACGTTGTGGTGCGTCTTGATCGTCGCCGTGGGCCCGCCGTGCGCGGCGGTGGACTCGATCACGTCGGGGTAGAGCGTGCCCTGCGCCAGCCAGCGCGCGTCCTTGACGCTGCGGGCCTCGTGCTCGAACACGCGCACGAACCGGTGCCCGATGCGCCGCCGCTTCTCCTCGGGGTCGGTGACCCCGGCGAGGTCGGCGAGGAACTGCGCGCCCGCGTCGGCGAAGACGAGGCGCATCCCGAAGTGCGCCGCGAAGGTGGTGCGCACCTCGTCGGCCTCGCCCTTGCGCAGCAGCCCGTTGTCCACGAAGATGCACGTCAGCTGGTCGCCGATCGCGCGGTGGATGAGGGCCGCGGCGACCGACGAGTCCACGCCGCCGGAGAGGCCGCAGATCACGTGGTCGGTGCCGACCTTGCGGCGGATGTCCTCGACGCTCTCGTCCACGAACGAGCGCATCGACCAGTCGCCGCGCATGCCGCACACGCCGAACAGGAAGTTGCCCAGCACCTGGGCACCCTGCGGCGTGTGCGTCACCTCGGGGTGGAACTGCACGCCGTGCAGCGGCATCGTCGCGTGGCGCACCGCGGCGAACGGCGTGCTCGCCGTCGTCGCGGTCGGGACGAAGCCCGTCCCGGGCGACGCGACGCTGTCGCCGTGGCTCATCCACACCTCGAGCGACGGGCCCAGCGCGCGGAACAGCCCCTCGGGCTCGGTCACCTCGATGCGCGCGCGGCCGAACTCGCGCTTGTCGGCGCGGACGACCTTCCCGCCGAGCAGGTGCGCCATCAGCTGCATGCCGTAGCAGATGCCGAGCACCGGCACGCCCTGGCGGAACACCTCGGGGTCGATCGTGGGCGCGCCGGGCGCGTACACGCTCGCGGGGCCGCCCGAGAGGATGAGGCCCTTGGCGCCCTTGACGTCCTGCGGGCGCACGCGGGCGCCGACGATCTCGGCGTAGCAGCCCTGCTCGCGGACGCGACGCGCGATCAGCTGCGCGTACTGGCTGCCGAAGTCGACGACGAGGACCTTCTCGTGGACGGCGGTCACGGCGTCTCCACGCGGTAGTTCGGGGCTTCCTTCGTGATCTGGATGTCGTGCGGGTGCGACTCGTGCACGCCCGCCGCGGTCACCTTGACGAAGCGCGGCGAGCGGTTGAGCTCGGGCACCGTCGAGCACCCGCAGTAGCCCATGCCGCTGCGCAGGCCGCCGACGAGCTGGTAGACGAAGTCGGCGAGGCGGCCCTTGTAGGGGACGCGGCCCTCGACGCCCTCGGGGACGAACTTGTCGCGCTGCTTGACGCCGCCCTGGGCGTAGCGGTCGGCCGAGCCGGCGGCCATCGCGCCGAGGCTGCCCATCCCGCGCACCGCCTTGAACTGGCGGCCCTGGAAGTAGATGACCTCGCCGGGGCTCTCGTCGGTGCCGGCGAGCAGCGACCCGAGCATCACGCACTGCGCGCCCGCGGCGAGCGCCTTGACGAGGTCGCCCGAGAAGCGGATGCCGCCGTCGGCGATCACCGGCACGCCGTGCTTCCCGGCCTCCTCGGCCACGTCGCCGATCGCGGTGAGCTGCGGGACGCCGACCCCCGCGACGATGCGCGTGGTGCAGATCGAGCCGGGCCCGACGCCCACCTTGAGGCCGTCGGCCCCGGCCGCGATCAGGTCGCGCGCCGCCTCGGCCGTCACGATGTTGCCGGCCACGACGTCCACGCCCGGGTGCTTGCCCTTGTAGCGCTCGACGGCCCTGAGCACGTTCTCGGAGTGCCCGTGGGCGGTGTCCACGACGACGAGGTCCACGTGCGCCGCCACCAGCGCGTCCACGCGCGCGTCGTCGAGCACCCCCACCGCGGCCCCGACCCGCAGGCGGCCCTTCGAGTCGAGGTTGGAGTCGGGGTACCGCGCGAGCGTGTCGATGTCCTTCATCGTGATCAGGCCCTTGAGGTGGCCCGACGCGTCGACGAGGAGGAGCTTCTCGACCTTGGCGCGCTGCAGCAGGTCGCGCGCGCGGCGGAGGTCGGTCTCGGGCGGCGCGGTGACGAGGTCGGCCGTCGTCATCAGGTCCGAGACCGTGTGACCGTGCTCGACGAAGCGGAGGTCGCGGCTCGTCAGGATCCCGACCACGCGGTCGCCCGAGACGATCGGGATGCCCGAGATCCGGTGCTCCTCCATGAGCTCGCGCGCCTTGGCGATGGGCGCGTCGGGCGCGAGCGTCACCGGGTCCTCGATCACGCCGTTGACGCTGCGCTTGACGAGGTAGACCTCGCGGCACTGCGCCTCGACGGAGAGGTTCTTGTGGACGATGCCGAGGCCGCCCTGCTGCGCCAGCGCGATCGCGAGGCCGCTCTCGGTGACGGTGTCCATCGCGGCGGACACGATCGGGACGTTGAGCCCGACGCGCCGCGAGACGCGGCTGCGGACGTCCACGGTCGCGGGCACCACGGCGCTCCGGCGGGGCACCAGCAGCACGTCGTCGAACGTGAGGGCCTCGCCGAGGATCCGGTCCTTCATGCTCTCTTCCTCTTCGCGCGTCGCGGGCGTCGTCCGCCGGCTGGGCGCAAAAAAAAAAGAGGGCGCGCGGCCTCCGAGTCGCTCGATCCGGGGGGAAAGAGCCAAGATTACGCCAAGCGAGGCGCGGGCGCAACCTTTCTCCCGCCGAAGGTCCCGAGAACGAGGTCGAGGAGCAGGGCCCCCCCGGCCGCGACGAGCAGCCACCGCAGCCACCGCGCGGCGGGGTCCTCCTCGGGCGGGGCCGCGGGCGGCGGCGGGACCGCGACGCCCCGCGCCGGACGGACGTCGAGGGCGCGGTCGAGCGGGGCGACGCCCGCGACGAGGCGGCGGCCGTCGGCGGTGCGCACCCGCAGCGCGTACGCGCCGTCGGTGGCCGCGACGACGTCGCCGGGCGCGTCGGGCGCCCACCGCGCCGGGCGCCAGCGCGCCGCCACGGGCCCCGCGCCCCCCGCCGGGCGCTCCCGCTCGAGCGCGATCTCGGCGTCGAGGACCGGCGCCCTGGGCGCGACGGGCACCCCGGTGCGGTAGACGGGGGCGAGCGGCGAGATCGGCGCCTCGCCCAGCCGCCGCACCGCGTTGCGCAGCAGCACGGGGAGCGCGGCGCGCAGCGGGAGGTCGGAGCCGTCGGGGTCGAGCCCGAAGGCGAGCCAGCGCCGGCCTTCGACCTCGCCCTCGGCGACGACCGCGTCCGCCTCGACGGAGGCGAGCGCGCGCACGCCCTCGCCGCGCAGCGGGAACGCGCGCGCGACGTAGGCGGTCGAGAGGTCCACGCCGCGCAGCAGCGGGTGCGACGCGTCGGCGCGCCACACGATCGGCTCGGAGACCGCGGGCCCCACCGCGAACGGCCACGCGCCCCCCGCGGGGAACGGCGCGAGGAACACGGCCGCGCCGCCGCGCCACGCGCCGGGCGGGAGCGCGACCCCGTCCACGAGCAGCACGTCGCGCGGCCGCGCGGCGGCGAGCGCGCCCGCCTCGACGAAGCCGCTGCCCGCGCGGTCGATGCCCTCGCCCAGCGCCTCGAGCACCGCGCGCACGAAGGGGCGCGGCGCCCCGCCGTGCACCACGAGGACCGACGGGCGACGCCGCGGCGGCACGCCGACGACGACGCGGTCGTCCACCTCCCACGCGTCGGCGGGCGGGGCCAGCGCCGCGACGAAGCCGGCCGCGTCGGCGTCGTCCACCTCGAGGCGCAGCGTCGCCTCGCCGCCCGGCTCGAGGTCCACCGTGCGCGTCGCGACGGCGTCGCGGGCGGACGCGGCCGCGCCGTCGGGGCCCGCGCGCCGCTCGCGCTCGACGACGACCGTGCGGCTCCGCGGCACCGACGCGGCGTTGCGCACGACGAGCCGCAGCGCCGCCGGCCCGTCGTCGGCGGGGCGCTCGAGCGCGGCGTCCACGAAGCCCTGGTCGTCCTCCGCCGCGCCGGCGCCCAGCGCCTCGACGCCCGCCTGCGCGAGCGCCTCGGGGAGCGCGCGCGACGTCACGACGACGACGCGGAGCGGGCGCGCCGCGACCGCGGCCCCGCGCGCGGCGGCGACGGCGGCCTCGAGGTCGCCGCGGCCCGGGCGGGGCGCGAGCCCGTCGCGCGCGAGCGCGGCGACGACGGCCTCGCGGTCCTCGGTGGGCGCGGCGAGCGCCTCGGGGACGGGGCCGGCGAGCACGGCGCCCACGCGTCCGCGCGGGTGCGCCCGCACGAGGGCGCGCGCGAGCGAGAGGCCGCGCTGCAGGCGGGTGCGCCCGGGCAGGAGCCCGCCGGGCGCCTCGACCGCCGACGTCGTCACGTCGGCGTCCACGACGACGACGAGGTCCTCCGGCGGCTGCGCCGCGCCGCGCGGCGCGGGGCCGGCGAGCGCGAGCGCGAGCGCCGCGACGGCGGTCAGGCGCAGCAGCAGCCGCGCCGCCTCGCGGACGCGCCGCCACGCGCCCCGCGCGCGCACGGGCCCCACGGCCTCGCGCACGAGCGGGGCGAACGCGACGACGAGGCGGCGACGACGCCGCCGGTAGAGGTGCGCGAGCACCACCGGGACCGCGAGCGCGAGCGCCCAGAGCGCGTCCGGGCGCGTGAGGACGACGTCGCCGCTCACGTCCCCACCACGACCCCGGCGCGCAGCAGCGCGCTCAGCACGTCGAAGAGGCCGCGCCCGACCTCGACCGGCACCCAGCCGACCTCGCGCTCCGCGCACCAGGCGCGGACGCGCTCGGCGCGGCGCCGCCACGCCGCCTCGACCGCCTGCGCGACCTCGGGCGTGACGTCCACGTCCACGACCTCGCCCGTCTCGCGGTCCACGCAGCGCAGCGTCTCGCCCACCGGCAGCGCGGCGTCGGCCGGGTCGAGCACGTGGAGCGCGGTGGTCTCGAAGCCGCGCGCCGCCAGCGTCGAGAGCCCGGCGGCCGCGCCCGCGGGGTCGAAGAAGTCGGAGAGCAGCACCGCGGGGCCGCGACGCCCGGCCGCCGCGACGACCCGCGCGAGGTCGGCCGACAGACGCGTGGGGCCCGCGTCCTCGGTGGCGGCCAGCGCGTCGAAGAGCGGCACGAGGCGCGCGGCGTCGCGGAAGGTCTCGACCGGCGGGCGCCCCTCCACCGCGGGCAGCCAGGCGAACGACACCGCGTCGTGGCGCCGCACCGCGACGTGGGCGAGCGCCGCGGCGAGGCGGCGCGCGAACCGCGCCTTGCGCCCCGCCATGCTCGCGCTGCGGTCCACCGCGACGAGCACGCGCACGGCGTCCACCGCCTCGAAGCGCTTGACGACGAGGTCGCCGAGGCGGAAGTACACGTTCCAGTCGAGGTAGCGCAGGTCGTCGCCGGGCGCGTAGGCGCGGTGGTCGGCGAACTCGCCGCCGGCGCCGAGGCGCCGCGTGCGACGCTCGCCCGCGGGCTCGCCGCGCAGGCGACGGCGCGAGAACAGCGCGAGGCGGTCGAGCCGCGCGAGGTCGGCGGGCGAGAGCAGCGGCTCGCTCATCGGGCCCCGCTCGCGCGACGCAGCGCCTCGAGGTAGCGCCGCAGGAACGTCGTGTCCGCCGGCAGCACGCGCTCGGAGGACACCGCCCGCTCGACGACGCGCTCGAAGTCGCGCAGCGCCTCGTCGATCGGGACCGTGCGCGGCGCGCGACCGCCCGCGGTCTCGTCGCGCACGGCGACCCGCGCCTCGTCCTTGCGCACGGTGTCGCCCGCGCCGACCAGCGGCGTGACGGCCTCGTCGTGGAACGACGCGTCGGCCGGCGGGGTCGGGGGCGGGGGCGGAGGCGGAGCGGCCGGCGGGGGCGGCGTCGGGGGCGGCGTCGGGGGCGGAGGCTGCGGCGGCGGCGGCGCGGACGGCGGGGGCGGCGTGGGCGGGGGCGGCGTCGAGGGCGGCGGGGGCGCCCCGCCTCCGCCGTCGTCGGGCGGCGGCACGACCACCTCGATCCACGGGCTCGTCAGCACGCGCCGCCACGGCGTGCGCGTGGGCCGGAGCACGACGCGGACGTCGTGGCGCCCGGGCGTGAGCAGCGCCTTGGCCTCGGGCGGGCGGTCCCCGACGACGTCGGCCGGGACGTGCGCGACGAGCGCGGGCAGCGCCACGAGGTCGGCCACCGGCCCGAACGGCCCGCGGCGGTCCACCTCGACCTCGACGTCGGCGCCGTACGCCGCGGGCAGCGGCGCGTCGGTGCGCAGCCGCGCGACCCAGCGGTTCCACGCCTTGGCCGGGTCGGGGACCTCGAGGTCCACCCGCGCGTGCGCGTCGAGCCAGCGGTCGGCCTCCTCCGGCGTGAGCTCGTCGCCCTTGCGCGCCGCATCGGGCGACGGCCGGTGCCCGGGCCCGAGGTCGGGGCCGCGGCCCGCACCCGACGCGCCGCCGATCCCGAGCACGCCCGGCGCGAGCAGCACGAGCAGCGACGCCACCGCGAGCAGCACCGACACGCGCGACCGCCCCGGCGTCGCCCCGAACACCGTCGCGGGCGCGACCGCCGCGAGGCGGGTGGCCGCGCGCTCGGCCACGAGCGGGCCCAGCCCGCGCGCCGGGTCGGCCGTCAGCGCGGCGTCGGTGGCGTCGGCGAGCCCGAGCGCGTCGTCGAGGCGGCGTGCGAGGCGCCGCGAGGACGGGCGCAGGTCGAGCGCGGCCAGCCGTCCGGCCACCGCGGCGAGCAGGAAGACGACCCCCACCGCGACGGCGGCGTGGAGCGGGCTCCGCTCGAGGCGGTGGAGCCCGGGCAGCCCCGGGCCGAAGCGGTGGACGAGGCAGGCGAGCAGGAACGCCGCCAGCAGCCCGCGCGCGACGCGCCGACCGGTGCGGCGGCCCTCCGAGCGCGCGCAGGCGCGGCCGAGCCGGGACAGCTCGCGGGAGAGGGCACGGTCCACGGGAGGAGCCTACCCGCCGGCGCCGGGGTGCCCCGCGCGCGCACGGGCGTCGTCCCCCGCCGCGGCGTGCCCGCCTTGCCGGGCCCCGTCTCGACGGCTAGGCTCTGCTCCGGAACTTCCCGTCGCGAGGCCGCGCGGGCCGAGGCGAGGCCAGGCACCGCAAGCGAAGAGCCCCGGAGGCGGGTTCCTGACCCGCACAGGAGGCTCTTCGCCGAGGACGCCTCGCCGCAGCCCGGTCCGTGCGGACGCAGCAGGGAGGGTTCCGAAACCGAGCCGAGGGTGCGCCCCGCCGATGCAGTACCTGGACCGCCAGATCCTCGCCTGGTGCCTGATCGTCCTCGGGGCGTTCTTCCTCGCCAAGGCGATCGTGTCCAAGGGCCAGAAGTGGACGATGAAGGAGCTGCTCGGCGTCCGCATCGACAAGCTCAAGGCGTACCGCAACCACATCGTCCAGCGGCTCGAGGCGGCGTTCGGCTTCTTCTTCGTGTTCGCCGGCGTGTCGATCCACCTCTACGTCCTCCTGCGCCAGTCCTACGACCGCAAGGCGCCGGGCGAGGCGTACGGCCACATCGCCGAGTACCTCGGCGGGACCATCCTCGCGATGGTGGTGCTGGCCGTCGTCTTCCACTACGTCTGCAAGTGGGTCAGCCGCCGGTCCTTCGTCGAGATCCTCGCCTACCTCGTGGTGCGCTACCGCTACCGCATCGAGGACGACCAGGCGCTGCTCAAGGAGATCGGGGACGTGCTGCGCGTCCCCCACCGCGACGACGACACGATCGAGTCGTACGCCCAGCGCGTCGCCGACGCGATGGGGCTCGAGCGCGTGCGCGAGGCGCTGCGCCGCCGCAACAAGCCCGTCGAGCTCGAATAGCCCCGGGCCGCCGGACGCGGGCGGCGGGCGGGCTCCGACGCGCCGCGGACACCCGTGGCCCCGCGGGGCGGGGAGGCGGTCGAGGGACGGGGGGACGGCGCGGGGCCCGGGGCCCCGCCGGGCGCGGCCTTGGGCCCCCCGGGCCACCCGCGTACCTTGCGCCCCCATGGCCACGTCGATCCCCTCGCCCCTCACCGGCCCGTACGACCCGAAGGCGGTCGAGCCCGCGGCGCAGGCGCTCTGGGAGCGCGAGCGCTGCCACGCCTTCGACCCCGCGAGCGCGGCGCCCGTCTTCTCGGTGGACACGCCGCCCCCCACCGTCTCGGGCAGCCTCCACATCGGCCACGTCTTCTCGTACACGCAGGCCGAGTGCATCGCCCGCTACAAGCGGATGCGCGGCTTCAACGTCTTCTACCCGTTCGGCTTCGACGGCAACGGCCTGCCCACCGAGCGGCTCGCCGAGGGCGAGCACGGCGTGCGCGGCAAGGACATGCCGCGCCCGGCCTTCGTGAAGCTCTGCCTCGAGACGTCGCGCAAGTACGAGGCCGAGTTCGAGCGCTTCATGCGGTCGCTCGGCATCAGCGCCGACTGGTCGCTCGCCTACTCGACCATCGACGACCGGTGCGTGCGCGTCTCGCAGCGCGGCTTCCTCGACCTGTGGCGCAAGGGCGAGGTGTACCGCAAGGAGTCGCCGTCGTTCTGGTGCACGCAGTGCGGCACCGCGCTCGCGCAGGCCGACCTCGAGTTCAAGGACAAGGCGAGCCAGTTCACCACCGTGCGCTTCGACCTCGTGGGCGGCGGCGCCTTCGAGATCGCGACGACGCGCCCCGAGCTCATGCCGGCCTGCGTGGCGGTGTTCCTCCACCCCAGCCACCCGCGCGCGGGCGAGCTGGTCGGGCGGCGCGCGCTCGTGCCGCTGCAGGGCGGCCACGAGGTGCCGGTGCTCGCCGACGAGAAGGTGGACCCCGAGAAGGGCACCGGGATCGTGATGTGCTGCACGTTCGGCGACAAGACCGACGTGGAGTGGTTCAAGAAGCACGGCCTGCCGCTGCGCTCGGCGATCGCGCGCGACGGCACGATGACCGAGCTCGCCGGCCCCGAGAAGGGCCTCCACGTGAACAAGGCGCGCCGCGCGTTCCTCGAGCGCCTGACGGCCGCGGGCCACGTGGTGGCGACCAAGGACATCGTGCACCCCGTGGCGGTGCACGAGCGCTGCAAGACCGACGTGCAGTTCCTCGCGACCAAGCAGGTCTACGTGCGCCTGCTCGACAAGAAGGCCGAGCTGGTGGCGCAGGGCGAGAAGGTGCGCTGGTTCCCCGAGTACATGGGGCGGCGCTACCGCGACTGGGTCGAGAACCTCGAGTGGGACTGGGGCATCTCGCGCCAGCGCCACTACGGCGTGCCGTTCCCGCTGTGGTACTGCAAGGGCTGCGGCGCGGAGAAGCTCGCGCGCGACGAGGATCTGCCCGTGGACCCGACCGCGCGGGCCCCGCACGGGGCCTGCGACGGCTGCGGCGGCACGGACTTCGAGCCCGAGCGCGACGTGATGGACACGTGGGCGACGTCCTCGGAGACGCCGCAGATCAACGCGCGCTGGGGCGAGGGCGGCACCGCGCCGCGCACGCCGCTCCCGATGACGGTGCGCCCGCAGGCGCACGAGATCATCCGGACGTGGGCGTTCTACACGATCGCGAAGTCGTGGATGCACCACCGGCAGGTGCCGTGGGCCGACGCGATGATCTCGGGGTGGGTGCTCGCGCCCGACCGCGAGAAGATCAGCAAGAGCAAGGGCAACGCGCCCACCGACCCGCGCGTGCTCATCGACAAGCACGGCGCCGACGCCGTCCGCTACTGGGCGCTCTCCGCCAAGCTCGGCACCGACTACGCGTTCAACGAGGAGGACCTCGCCTCGGGGCGCGGCCTCTGCGTGAAGCTGTGGAACGCGGGCAAGCTCGTGCTCACCCACCTCGCCGACTTCGACCCGACGGCGCCGCGCGCCCCCGAGCGGCCGGTGGACCGCGGCATGCGGCTGCGCTACGCGCGCGCGGCGGCCGAGGCGACCGAGCTGCTCGACGCCTACGAGTTCGGCCTCGCCAAGAAGCGGGTCGAGGAGCTGTTCCGCGGCGACCTGTGCGACCTCTGGCTCGAGATGGCCAAGGACCGCTTCTACGACCGCACGCCGGAGGGCGCGGGCTCGCGGCGCGCCGCCCAGGCCACGGCCTACGAGGTGTTCCACGGGATCCTGCGGCTGCTCGCGCCCTTCGTCCCCCACACGGCCGAGGCGCTCTACCAGGCGCACTTCGGCGCGGCGGAGCGCACGGCGTCGGTGACCCGGGCCGCGTGGCCGACGGAGTCGCGCCCCGCCGACGACGACCCCGGCTTGAAGGCGTTCGACGCCGCGGCGACCGCGCTGTCGGCGGTGCGGCGGTGGCGCAGCGAGCACAAGGTGTCGCCGGCGAAGGCGATCCCGCGGGCGCGCCTGACCCTGCCCCCGGCGGCCCACGCCGAGTTCGCCGCCGTCGCGGCCGACGTGGCGTCGGCCGGCAAGGTGGTCGCGCTCGAGGCCGTGTGCGGGCCCGAAGGCGCGGAGGCCGCCACGATCGAGGTCCTCGAGCCGCCCGCGGCCTGATCGCCCCGGTCGCGCCACGGGGCCACCGACCGGCCACAACGCGCCGGTGGCCCCCCCGTGCCGTACACTTCGCTGCCCCCGAAGCGGCGACCCCGGAGGCACGTTCCCCGTCCATGTGCGGCTTCATCGGCATGTTCGGCCACGGCCCCGTCGCCCGCGAGATGGCGGACGGGCTCCTCGTCCTGCAGCACCGGGGGCAGGACGCCGCCGGGATCGCGACCTTCGACGGCGAGACCTTCCACCTCGAGCGGGGCACGGGCCTCGTGCGCGAGTGCTTCGACGAGCACCGCCTCGCGCGGCTCAAGGGCTCCATGGCGGTCGGGCACACCCGCTACCCGACGGTGGGCGGCGGCACGGCCGAGGACGCGCAGCCGCTGTACACGAACGCGCCGTACGGCATCGCGATGTCGCACAACGGCAACGTGACCAACTACGTCGAGCTCAAGCGCGAGCTCGGCCAGAAGGACCACCGCCGCCTCTCCACGACCTGCGACGTCGAGGTGATCCTCAACGTGTTCGCGGCGGCGCTCGCGCGCACCAACGGCAAGGACTTCGCGTCGCGCGTGTTCGCGGCGGGCGCCGAGGTGTTCCGCCGCGTCAAGGGCTCCTACAGCGCCGCGGCGATCGTCGGCGGGTACGGGCTCGTCGCGTTCCGCGACCCGTTCGGGATCAAGCCGGCGATCCTCGGCAAGCGCGCGGAGGGCCGCAAGGTCTCCTGGTGCGTGGCGAGCGAGAGCGCGGTCCTGCAGGTGCTCGGCTTCGAGGTCGAGCGCGACCTCGCGCCGGGCGAGGTGGTCTACGTCTCGGGCGACGGCAAGCTCGTCTCGCGCGTGGTGGCCGGCCGCGGGGCCGAGGGCCACCGGCCGTGCGTGTTCGAGTACATCTACTTCGCGCGCCCCGACAGCGTGATCGACGACGTGTCGGTGTACCGCGCGCGCCTGCGGCTGGGCGAGGCGCTCGCCCACCTCGTCCGCGACCGCAACATCGAGCCCGACGTCGTCGTGCCGGTGCCCGACTCGGCGCGGGCGGCGGCGCTCGAGTGCGCGCGGGTGCTCGGCCTGAAGTACCGCGAGGGCCTGCTCAAGAACCGCTACGTCGGCCGCACGTTCATCATGCCGGGGCAGGCGAACCGGGTGAAGAACGTCCGCGCGAAGCTGACGGTGCTGCCGATGGAGGTCGAGCGCAAGAGGGTGCTCCTCGTGGACGACTCGATCGTGCGCGGCACGACGACGCGCGAGGTGATCCGCATGGTGCGCGACGCGGGGGCCTCGGCGGTCTACCTCGCGATCACGGCGCCGCCGATCGTGCACCCGTGCGTGTACGGCATCGACATGCAGACGCGCCACGAGTTCATCGCGCGCAAGCTCAAGACGCCGGAGCGCATCGCGGAGGCGGTCGGCGCCGACGGGCTCGTCTACATGACGATCCCGGAGATGGTGAAGGCCGTGAAGGGCCCGACGAAGCGGATCCGCGAGTTCTGCATGGCGTGCATGGACGGGCGCTACCCCACGGGCGACGTCACGCCCGAGGTGCTGCGCACGATCGAGTCCGAGCGGTCGCGCGAGTCGCGCAAGGCCGAGGCGGCCCGCGAGGCCGAGGAGGCCTCGCTCTCCGCCGGCATCGTGCCCCGCCGCGAGCGCTGACGCGGACCGCAGCGCGGTGCCAGGCACCGCACTGCGGTGCCTGGCACGGACTTGCCGGCACCGACTTGCCGATCACATCCCGTGGGCCGCGCGGCGTGGGGTGTCCGCACGGGGTCGCCCGCGATTCGTCGGAGCCCGCACAAGCCGCCGCGACGATGGCGGGTCCAGCCGCGCCGACCCGCGGAGGAGCGGCCCGAGCCCGAGGAGCTTGGCGACGCAGGGCGAGGGGACCGAGGGGCGCCGCGCCCCGAGGGACGGCGCAGTCTCGGGCCCGACGAGCGCGGGCGTCCGCTCGCCCCCTCACCCCGCGTCCCCCGCGGCCCGGCCGACGCGGCCGCGCGCGGCCTCGCACCGCGTCGCGCCCCCCCCGTCTAAGTCTTCGGAGGCGGGGGGATGGTCATGTGGCCGGGGGCCGAGCACTCGAGCAGGCAGCGCGCGTTGCTGCAGCGGTACAGCGGTCGGCCCGGGCGCTTGAGCACCTTGTCCTGCGCCGTCTGGAGACGGTGCATCTCGACCACGCCGCCGCAGCGCGGACACGTGGCCTTGCCCGTCGTCTCCATCGACTGGACGACCTTCATCCGCTCGTCGTAGCTGTAGGTCGGCATGACGTCCTCGCCCGGCCGCGGGGCCGGCCCGACGAATGCTACCCGGTCACCGCGACGCGCCCGCGTCCGGCTCGGGCTCGAGGACCACGCGCCACTCCATCTCGCCCACCGGCAGGCCCAGGGGGTTCTCGGTGCTGCCCGCCTTGCCCGGCGCGACGGTGAAGCGCGCCCGCGACGGGCGGTACCCCGGCCGCATCACGAGGACGTCGTAGGGCCCGGGCTCGGCCGGGCCGACGCGGTGCGAGCCGGGCCGCTCGAGGCTCTCCGTCCACAGCGCCTCGGTCGCACGCGCGAGGTCGTCGCTCGACCCGACCACGCTTCCCCACGCCGCCCGGTGGAGCAGCTCGAGCCAGCGCGCCCCCGACCGCGCATCGCGGAGCTCGACGACCGCCCCCACGACCGCCGCCCCGCGCGGGTCCTCGACGCGCACGCGAAACGACGCGCCGCGCACGAGCGAGAGGCTCGTCGCGCCCCCGGGCTCGGCCCGGCGCATCGTGGGAGCGAGGCCCGGTGCGCACGCCGCGAGCAGCGCGGGCCGCGCGGGGTCGAGGCCCTCGAGCACGAACGCGCCCGCGGCGTCGGTCGTGGTCCGCCGCAGCGCGAGGTCGCGCTCGCGCACGAGGCCGCGTCCGCCGCCGTCGCCCCGCCCGTCGTCGGCGAGCGCGACCGTGGCGCCGGCCACCGGCGCCCCGTCGGGCCCGACCACCGTCCCCTCGACGCGGACCCCCGCGACGAGCGAGACGTCGCCCGCGTCCACGGTCTCGCCCGCGCGCAGCGCGAGGGGCACCTCGCGCCGCAGGCCCGGCGCGAGCAGCGTCAGCGTCCCCGGCGTGCCCGGCACGAGGCCTTCGAGGGTGCCGCGCCCGTCGTCGAGCGCGAGCACCTCGTCGGCCCGCACCGAGCCCGCCCCGTCGAGCACCACAGCGCGCACCCACGCGAGCGGCGTCCCGTCGAGCCCGCGCAGCGCCCGCAGGCGCACGCCGGCCGCCTTGGGCAGCACGAGCCCCACCGGCCGCTCGCCGGGCACCTCGGACGAGATCGCCCACGGCGCGAACGGGCGGGGGTCCGCGGCGGACGGCCGCGCGCCGTCCACCCAGCCGAACACCACGTCCACCCGCTCGCCGGCCGCGAGCCCGTCGAGCGCGTAGCGCCCCTGCGCGTCGCTGACGGTCCGCCGCCGCCCCACCGCGACGGTGACCCCGTCGAGCGGCGCCCCCGCGGCGTCGCGCACGAAGCCGTGCAACGTCGCGGGGCGGTCCGGGCCCGGTGGCACCGTCGTCGGCGAGCCCGCCGGCGCCGGCGCCGGCGCCGGTGCCGCGGCCGGCCGCGGCACGAGCGCCACCGTGCGGTCACCGAGCGTCACCGCGGGGACGAGGTGGTCCTCGGGCGTCACGTCGCCCTCCACCTGCACGCGCACCGGCCCGTCGAAGCCCGCCGCGACGAGCCGCAGGGCCGCGGCCTGGGCCGTCTCGACGGCGGGCGCCCACGCGACCGCGTCGTCGCCGAACGCCTCGCGCACGAGCGCGAGCGCCGAGGGCTCGGCCGAGAGCCGCACGACGGCGTCGGCCGCCAGCGCCCGTCGGTCGAGCGTCACGGGCACGGACGCCGCGGCGGCCGGGAGCACGAGGTCGGCGGCGACCGCGTACGGCCCGGTCGCCGCGGGCATCGGGGGCTCGACGGCGACGCAGCGGCCGTCGTCGGCGCGCGCGACGAGCGCGAGCCGGTCGGTGGCGCGAGCCCGCACGCGGAAGGTCCCGTCCTGCGCCGTGCGCACCGCGCGCCCCGCGGGGCCCGCCGGCGTGCGCGGCTCGACCGCGCAGCCGACGACCGGCGCCCCCGCGCGGTCGAGGACGCGTCCCGTCACCTCGAGCGGGCGCCCGAGCACCGCGCGCGCCTCGCGGTCGGGACCGATGCGCAGCCGCAGCGTGGGCCCGGCCCGCTCGGAGCCGCCCACCGACAGCACGAGGAGGCCCTCGGGCGCGTCATCCACGACCACGACGCCGCGCTCGTCGGTGCGCCGCGCGAGCGGCCGGCCGTCGGGGCCCGGCCACAGCACGGCGACGTCGGGCGCGGGGGTCCCGTCGGGCTCGACGACGGTGACGGTCGCCACGGGCCCCGCGGCGGGGAGCGTGATCTCGTCCTGCGCGCCCGGCCACGGGGCCCAGCCCGCGCCCGCGGCGCCGACCCACGCGACGGGAGCGACGCGCCGCGCGACGACGCGACCGTCCGGCCGCGTCGCGCCCGCACGGGCCCCGAGGAAGCGCACCGCCGCGGCGTCGAGGACCGCGCCCGACGCCGTCGTCACGCGACGCGCCACGTCCGCGGCGACGGCCGGGGGCGGCGCGGAGGGCGGAGGCGGCGGTCGCGGGTCGCGCGGGAGCGACGTCGTCGGGTCGGGCGTGCGGGGCGCGCGGCGACGCGGCGCGAACAGCGTGGGGCCGACGAGGGCGCCGAAGCAGCCGACGAGGGCGAAGAAGACGATCAGGACGACGCGCTGGCTCCGGCTCATCGCGCGCTCCGCAGGACGGCGGCGTTGACGTCGCGGACGCGCTCGGCGACGGGGGCGGGGAGGCGGAGCGCGCCGCCGACGCGCAGCTCGGCCGCGGTCACGGCGCGCGCCGTGCGGCTCGCGCGCAGGGCCTCGACCGACGGGGGGAACGGCCCGCCGACGTGCGCGCCGAGGACCGCGTAGGAGCCGAGCGCGAGGAGCACCGCCCCTTGGACGACGCCGACGAGCGCGCCCGCCACGCGACCCATCGCGCCCCCGGCCGACGCGCGGTCGAAGGCCGGTGCGAGCAGGTGGATCCCGAGCCCGCCGAGGACGGCGGTCGCCCCCCAGACGGCGAGCCACGCGACGGCGGCGGTGCCGGCGGACGAGAGCGTCGCGACCTTCTCGACCGAGCCGACGAGCCGCGGCGAGAGCGCCGACGCCGCCGCGAACGACGCGGCGACGACGGCGAGCCCGGCGAGCTGGCGCGGCAGCCCGCGGCGGGCCCCCCACGCGGCGAGCAGGACGAGGGCGGCGACGTGCACGCCGTCCACCAGGTCCGACGAGACCGCGAGGAGCCACCCGGGGGCCATCCGCGCGATCGTAGCCCGCCGCATTCAGGAAGGACGAGGCGGTCCGAGCCTCGGGCCCCGGTCGGGGCCCGCTCGCGGCCGCCCCGCGCCTACTTGGCCGGCGCGCGGACCGGGATGAACGCGCCCGACACCTGCCGGAGCGCGTCCACGGCGGCGTCGTCGCCGCGCAGCGAGTCCCCGAGGCGCTCGAGCGCGTCGAGCTCGGCCTTCGCGACCGTGAGCACGGTCGCCGACGGGAGCATGCCGAGCTGCGACAGCGGGTCGCCGGCCTCGTCCACCACCTCGCGCGGCAGCGCGGCCACCCACGCGGCCACGGCGGCCGCGAGCGCCGGCTCGCGCGCCTCGGTCCAGCCGAGGCGGTCGCGCAGCCCCTGCGTCGCGCGCTTCTCGAGCTCCTCGCGCGTCGCGAACTTGACCACCTCGGCGCGCGCGGCCCACACGAGCCCCTCGCTGAACAGGTCGATCTGCAGCCGCCCCTTGGCCGCGGGCGGCACCAGCACGTCGCGCTGCTCCGCGGAGAGCACGGCGAAGGCCGCCTCGTAGTAGCGACGGCGGGCCTCGGCGTCCTCGACCAGCTTGCGCAGCTCGAAGGTCGTGGGCGGATACGCGGCGCGACGGTTGGTCTCCTCGGTGGTCGCCGCCGCCGCCAGGCGCGCCAGCTCCTCGGCCTGCGCGGGGCTCGCCGGCTTGCCGGAGGCCTCGAGCGTCGCCGCGATCACGTTGGCGACGACCGCCGGGTGCGTGAACGCCTGGTTGGCCTCGCGCAGCTGCAGCCCGAGGCGCTTGGCGAGCGTGACCGCGACCTGCACGAGCGGCGCGTTCGCGGTGTTGATCTTGAGCGCGAGCTCCATCGGCACTTCGCCCGTCTTCGCCCACTGCTCGCCGAAGGGGAGCAGCATCGGGACCATCGTCTGGACGTTGGCGCCGACCGAGGTCCAGTCGAGCCCGGCGAGCAGCGTGTCGGCACCCGCCACCGCGACGCGCACGCGCGTGGCCTCCGCCGCGGGGTCGGGCGTCGTGGCGGGCGCGGGCTTGTCGCCGCCGCCGGCCGTCGCGGGCGGGCGAGGGGACGGCGTCGGGCGGTCGGGGACGGCGAGGGTGCGGCGGGCCTTGGCCACGGCCTCGTCGCGCTCGCGCTCGACCTGCCGCAGCTGCGTCTCGAGCTCGGCGATGCGCTGGTCGGCCTTCGTCGCGCGCTCGTCGGCGGTGACGGGGGGCGCGACGAAGTGACGGCCGACGAACGCGCCGGCGGCGAGCGCGACGACGGCGACGAGCGCGAGGGGGGCGAGCTTCACGGCTCCTCCGACGCCGACCGCGAGCGCGAGGCTCCCTTCGCGGGCGCGATCGGCGATCGCCCACGGGAGCGCGACAAGGTAGCTGGCGGCCCGGGCGAGCAGCCGGGCCTTCACGAGCGCGCGGGCGCGGTGCAGGCGCGTGCGCACGCCGCCCTCGGTGAGCCCGAGCAGGCGCGCGACCTCGAGGGTCGAGAGGCCGTGGAGGTCGTGCAGCACGACGGGGTCGCGGTAGCGCGCGGGCAGACGGTGCACCGCCGCGCGCAGCCGGCGGCGGTCGGCGTCGTCGGCCTCGGGCGCGACGGCGTCGTCGGGCACCATCGCGAGGCGGTCGGCGAGGACGTCGAGCCGGCGCGCGGCGGCGCGGCGGCGGTACGCCGTGCGCACGACCGCGGTGAGCAGCCACGGGAGCACCGGCGCGTCGAGGAGCGAGCCGCGCCGGCGCACGAGGGAGAGGTAGGCGGTCTGCACCGCGTCCTCGGCGTCGTCGGGGCCCGCGATGCGGCGGGCGGCGGCGAGCAGCCGCGGCCGCGTGGCGCGCACGATCTCCTCGATGGCGCCCTCGTCGCCGGTGAGGAGGTAGCGCCCGAGCGTGAGCCCGAGCGGGTCCGCCGCGGTCCGGGTGCGGTCGAGGTCGGTCGCCACGCAGGGATAGTGCCCCGCGGCGCCCTCGCGTTTCACCATTCCGTCCCCGGGGGCCTCCCCGGCCCTCCCGGGACGCCGGGGGCCGCTCCCCGTCCAGCGAGCGCGGGCGCGGGCGCCGGTGAAACGCCGTGCGCGCAGACTCACTCCGACCCTGCCGCGCACTCCCCTCCCGCCACTCCTGCACGCGCGCCATCTCGCTCCGATCATGATTCCGTCGACGCCGCGAGGCGCGCCCGCGCGTGCAACGCCCGCGATTCGCTCAGGCCCGCGGGAGCGGCCGCGGCGACCGCGTACTCGCACCGCCGTACGCCGAGCCGCGGCCCGACGACGAGGAGTCCGCGACCTTACGGAGGCGGTGCCCGGCCCGACGGGCCGGGCACGAGCGCGCGAGCCGGCGCAGCGCGCGAGAGCCGGAGAGGAGGGTCGGAGGGGCGCCGCGCCCCGACGACCGCATTCCCCGAGGGGTGACGGGACCCGATCCGGGTCCCGACACGCACCGCGCGAGCCAGCGCAGCGCGGGGCGACCGAGGGGCCCGGGCCTCAGCGAGCGCGGGCGCCCGCCGCTCGACGCGGCCCGCGCCCTTCCCCGTCTACACGCTGACGAGGACGATGCCGGCGGAGAAGACGACAAGCGCCGACGACAGCAGCACGAACGCGAGCAGGTTGAACGCACGCCCGAGCCCGCAACGGAGCGAGCCCGCGGCGCACCCGACCCACGCGAGCAGCTGCACCGGGACGATCACGCCCGCGCGGTCGGCGCGCAGCATCGTGTCGGCCCACGCGACGTCGATCGAGACCAGCCCGACGAAGAGCACCGCGAGCAGCGTCGCGCGCCCGAGCGTCATCGCCTGCACGTCCACCATGCGCCCGGCGAGCGCGACCAGCCCGAGCACGACGAGCACCGCGAGCCCCGAGAGGAACGCCCGCGACGCCGTGTCGCCGGGCAGCGCCATCTCGGCGCGGCGCGCCGTGCGGGAGAAGAAGTCCTCCGCGCGCGCGGGCGGCTCGCCCGCCTCGGGCGCCGGGGCCGCCGTCGCGGGCGGCGTCGCCGGGCGCACCAGCGTCGGCGGGCCGTCGGGGTTCGGCGCCGGGTCGGGCTCGACCGACGCGGGCGTCGCCGCGCGGCGCGGGTCCACCGTCGTGAAGCGCTGCACGATGCGGCTGCGCTCGACCGTGACGCGGCTCTCCTTGCCGACGCCCGCGAGCTGGAAGAGGACCTCGCGGTCGTCCTCCCGCACCACGGTCCCGCGCAGCACGGCGCCGTTCTCGAGGATCAGCGCCTCCTCGGCCCGTGCCGGGCCGGCGAGCAGCGACGCCACCGCGGCGACGAGCACGAGCCCGGCGAGCGCGAGACGGAGCGGGGGCGGGAGGCGGCGGGGCACCGCACCCCCATCGGCCGGGCCCGGGGTCGACCTTGAACGCGAAGCGCCCCCGGGGGGCCTAGCCCGCCGAACTCACGAAAGACGAGGCCCGTCGGGCGCCGATCGCACGTCAGGCCCCCGTCGGGGCGCGCGGATTGCGCCCGGGCGCGCGTCGGACGCGACGACGGCGTGTTCTGGCACCACGTCGAGGAGCGGACGACGCGTGGCGACACGCATCCAATC
>JADZCA010000013.1 GCA_020851795.1 Planctomycetota bacterium
GCGCACGACGTGCGCCGCGTGCCCTTCGGGCACCAGGTCCAGCACCGACGGAGGGAACAACCAGCCCTGCTCGGGAACCCCCGCGCGGAACGACTTTTCCATGCCGCAGCATACCGGCGCCAGCCCTCAGTCCCTACGCTCCTGTGGCATTCTCCGACAGGCTCCTAGCCCGCCGAATGCACGAGCCGACGAGGCCGGGGCGGCGTCTTGCGCCCGGGCGTGGCGCAGCGCCCGTCGGCGATTCGAAGCGCGTCGCCGCGCGTCGTCCGCTCCTCGGCGTGGTGCCAGAACACGCGGTCGTCGCGTCCGACGCGCGCCCGGGCGCAATCCGCGGGCCCCGACGGCGGCCCGACGTGCGTTCGGCGCCGGACGGGCCTCGTCTTTCGTGCATTCGGCGTGCTAGGCTCGGGGACCGAGGTGCGCGATGGACGAAGGCAAGGGTGGCTGGAACGTCACGACCGTCTCGCGGCTCGTCGCGTGGGTGCTGATCCTCACCGGCGTCGTGTGCGGGATCGTCGCCGCCTCGCTCGGCACGATCGACCTCGCCAACGCGCGGACCTACCCGACGTCCATGTTGACGTCGATCAACGCGTGGCCGCTGGTCGCCGTCGGCGCGATCATCCTCGCCGCCGGCGTCACGCTCGAGATCACGCACCTGCGCCGTCGGCCCTGACCGCGCCCTCGCGCGCGCGCCGGGGCCCGAGCGCGAGCGCCGCCGTGAGCGCCGCGCGGGTGTCGGCGGCGAAGTCGTTGCCGCCGACGAGCGCTCGCACCCGCGCGCACCCCGCCGCGGCGAGCGCGGCGCGGCGCGACGGGTCGAGGACGAGCCGCGCGAGGCGCGCGCGCGCGTCGGCGAGCACGTCGGGCGTCGCGTCCTCCTCGTCGTCGGGGCGCTTGCGGACGACCTCGGCGTCCACGCCGTCGCGCAGGCACTCCGCGATCCCCCCGACGTCGGTGGTCACGGCGGCGACGCCCGCCGACATCGCCTCGACGAGGAACAGCGGGAGCAGCCCCTCGGTGCGCGAGAGCAGCACGGCGACGTCGAGCGCCGCGTACATCGCCGCGGGGTCGTCCAGCGCGCCGAGGCGGTGGAAGCGGCCGGCGCCGCGCGCGTCGGCCCCGGCGGCGCGCAGCGCGGCGTCGAGGCGCGCGTCGAAGTCGCCGAGCTCGGGGCACGCGCGGCCCGCGAGCACGAGGTGCACGTCGAGGCCGTCGGCGACCAGCGACCGCACGACCTCGACCAGCGCGAGCAGGCCCTTGTTGTCGCCGTGGCGCCCGAAGTAGCCGACCACGACCGAGGCCGGGCCGACGCCGAGGCGGCGACGCAGGGCGCGCCCGGCCTCGCGCGCCCGCTCGTCGAGGTCGACGAGGCTCGAGGGGAACCACGGGCGCGCGACGAAGAGGCGCGACGAGGGGAGGCCCGCCCACGGGCCGACCGTCGCGCGCAGGTCGTGCGTCAGGAGACACGCGTCGATCGCGCGGGGCCGCGTGTCGCGGAACCGCGCGAGCGCCCACCGGTAGCGCTCGTGGACCGTCTCGACGACGACCGGCCGGGGCGCGAACGGGACGCGGCGCAAGCGCAGGAGCGCGCGGTAGGCGCGCGGCGCGTGGTAGGCGACGACGAGGTCGGTGCGCCGCCGCCACAGGCGCGCGGCGATCCGGAGCGTCGAGGGCACGAGGGCGACCTCGCGCACGTGCGGGCCCGCGGCCGAGAGCTCGGGCGCGAGGTGCATCGGGCTGCGGCGCGTCACCCAGACGTCGGTCGGGACGCCCCACGGCGCGAGCGCGCGGACCTGCTCGACGAGCACCCGCTCGGCGCCCCCGTAGGCGAGCGTGGAGGCGACGAACGCGACCGCGCGCGGGCGGGTCACGCCGCGGGCCCCGGCGCGGGGAGCGGGATCCGCGGCACGATCCCGAGCACCGACGCCCGCTGCGCGACCGCGTCCTCGGTGACCCACGGGAGGTGCTCGTGCACGCGCACGGGCGTGGCGGCGCGCTGGAGGCCGCGCCAGGCCTCGACCGCGCCCGCGTAGCCGTAGTACGCCTCCTTCCACCGCACCTGCGCCTCGAGCACGTAGGCGAGGTGCTGGAACACCAGCCCGCGCGCCTCGGTGGTCGCCTGCGACAGCACGTCGGGGTCGTCGGGCTGGAACGGCAGCCTCGGCGGGCGGCCCCGACGCCGGCGCTTCCACTGCTTCCACGCCTCGAGCCGGTGCACGAGGACGGGCGGCTCGTGCGCGAGCCACCGGTCGCCGGGCCGGTAGCGCCACGTGCGCAGCCACTCGTAGGGCCCGTTGCCGTACGCGCCGCGCGACGTCAGGACGAGGTCGGGGCCCACGAAGTAGTGGCACCGGTAGAACGCCGCGCGCGCCTGCGGGTGCTCCTCGAACAGCGCGACCGCGCGCACGAGCTCGTCGGTGCTCCACAGCTCGTCCACGTCCACCTGCCAGAGCAGGCACCGCTCGCGGATGCGGCGCAGCGGCGCGGAGACCATCTCGCGCTTGCCGTCCCACCGCTCGCCGCGGGGCTTGCGGTAGACGGTGATCTGCCCCGGGTGGGCGCGCGCGAGCGCGTCGAGCGCCTCCGAGGTGCCGTCGGTGCTGCGGCCGTCGCGGTGCAGCGCGTCGTCCACGCGCCCGCCGCGCGCGAGGCTCCACGCGGTGTCGTGCGCGAGGGAGGCGACCCCCTCGACGACGTGCCAGTGCCACCGCGACGGCAGCGCCGAGAACGCCTCGACGTGGTGGCGCAGGAACGGCGCCCCGTTGAGCACGATCGTGAGGAAGTGGAGCGGCGGCGGCGCCATCGACCCGCGCGACGCTACCACCTCCCGCCCGCGGCGCGTCCGAGCCTCCGCGGCCGGGACGCGACGGCCGACGGCTCCCGGCGACGGCCCGCGGACCGCGCCCGCGGCGCCGTCCGCCGCCGCCGTGCGCCCGGTGGTCTCGCGCGGGACGAGGGCCCTCGTCGCGGGACCGAGTCGGCGAGGGCGGTCGGGGCCGGCGACCTCGGCCCGGGCGCAAGACGCCGCCCCGACCTCACCGGCTCGTGAATTCGGCGGGCGAGGCGCTGTTTCGGAAATTCCCGTCGCGAGGCCGCACGGGCCGAGGCGAGGCCAGGCACCGCAGGCGAAGAGCCCCGGAGGCGGGTTCCTGACCCGCTGAGGAGGCTCTTCGCCGAGGACGCCTCGCCGCAGCCCGGACCGTGCGGACGCAGCAGGGAGGGTTCCGATACAGAGCCTAGCACCGGCCGGCGCTTCGGCCGCCGGCGCGAGCCGCGCCGCGGAGTCGCTCCTCGCCGTGACCGTGAAGGCCACGGAGCCCGGGACCTCGCCCGCCGAACTCACGCGCCGAGTCGGTCGGGGCGGCGCCTTCGGCCCGGGCGTGGCGTGGGGCCCGTCGGCGAGTCGAGGCGCGTCGTCCCGCGTCGTCCGCTCCTCGGCGTGGCGCCAGCACACGGAGTCGTCGAGTCCGACGCGCGCTCGCGCCCGACTCGCGGGCTCCGACGGGGGCTCGGCGTGAGACCGGTGCTCGACAGGTCTCGACTTTCGTGAGCTCGGTGGACCGGCGCGCGGGGCCCGCGGCGACTCGCCCGTCCGCTCCGCCGCGCGGACGGTGCCGGGCGGCGGAGGGCGGGATCGGTCGGGGTCAGGCTGCGGTCACCGGTGCCCGGTGCGGAGCCGAGTCGGCCGCGCCCGACGGCGCGCGCGGCGTCGAGACGTCGCGCCCCGCGAGCATCTCGGGCAGGCGCGAGGAGGCCCCGTCGTAGAAGCCCACCGCGCCCTCGAACTTCGCCGGATTGCGGAACGTGCCGAAGACGAGGTCCCACAGGGGCAGGTCGCTGTAGTTCCAGCGGTGGACGCCCCGCGCGTGGTGCACGCCGTGGCTCTCGGGCCGCTGGATCACCCAGCCGAGCCACCGCGGCGTGCGGAGGTTCGCGTGCTGGAACATCGCGTTGAACGCGAGGAAGAAGGACGTGAGGGCGCCGGCCTCCGGCGCGAGCCCGAGCAGTGGATACGTGACCAGCACGGCGATCGACGTGAAGGCGAGCACGTCCACGGGGTGAAGGTAGTTCGCCCCGAACGCGTCGAGGGCCTCCGCGCTGTGGTGCATCTGATGGCCGGCGCGCCAGAGCCACGTCCACGTGTGCGCGGCGCGGTGGTAGGCGTAGTGGACGAGCTCGTAGACGAGGATCCCTACGACGGCGCCCCACCACGTGCCGAGGCCCGACAGGTCGAACAGGCTCGCGGCGGGCAGGAGCTCCGCCCACCCCTCCCCGACCTTGAGCGAGAGCGCCACCGCGCCCGCCGACACGAGCAGGGCGCGGGTCCGCCAGAAGGCGGGCGTGTCGAACCGACGGGGATGGACCACGAGGTCCAGGAGCAGGAACGCCGGCACGACGAGCAAGCCGGCCCAGGTGAGGATCTCGACCATGACGGGACTCCGTGCGGCGCGGACGGGAGCGTCCACGCGACGCGG
Source organism: Planctomycetota bacterium (assembly GCA_020851795.1). Classification (GTDB taxonomy): domain Bacteria; phylum Planctomycetota; class PLA2; order PLA2; family JAEUHO01; genus JAEUHO01. Next base: position 4,476 of record JADZCA010000013.1, read on the forward strand.
GCGATCCTGCGCCCGGTCGCGGCGTCCGTCGCGTGACTCGGCGTCCAGCGGAGGTGGACTCGTGGTCCACCTCCGCAACTCGGGCCTCGCCTTGGGGTTGCGTCGCTCGGATCGACCGAGGTCACGGAGCCGCGCGACCCGTCGCCTCGGCGAGCAGGCGCTCGACGACCTCTCGGGCCGCCCGCGCGGCGCCGTTGTCGCCGGAAACGAGGCGCCGCGTGAGCGCTCCCTGGACGAGCATCGCGCACGTGCGGCCCAGCGCGGTCGGGTCCCGAGCCCCTGCCGCCTTCGCCAGCCCCGACATGGCCGTCTCGGCGGCCGCGAAGCTCTGCGCCGCGCGTCGGTGCACCGGGTGCTTCGGCGAAGGGTACTCGGCGCTCGCCAGCACGAACAGGCACCCCTGATAGTCGGGATGGCTGAACCACTCGTCGAGGACGTCGAAGTACGCGAGCAGGAGCGCGCGTGGGTCGTAGCCCGCGAGCTCGCGCATGCGCCGCTCGACGAGGGCCGTCTCCCACGCGTCGCGCGTCTCGAGCGCCTCGAGGATCAGGTGGTCGCGGCTCTCGAAGTGGTTGTAGAAGGTCGTCTTCGTCACGCCGGCCGCGTCGATCACGCGGTCCACGCCGACCTCGTGGAACCCGTGCTCGTAGAACAGGTCGATCGCGGCGTAGAGGATCCGCTCTCGCGTGTCGCGCGGCTTCGCCCCGCCGCCGAACAGGTCCCGGGCCGACTTCTCGGGCGGCGGGGGGGGCGCGGGGTTCGACATCGTCGCGGACCCAAGGATCGCCGCCGGTCCGTGGTCGTCCAGCCGAATCCGCCGGAGCGGGGGCACCGCGCCGCGCCGCGCCGGATCGGCCCGTCACGTCCCGGGGCCGCGGTCCGGCGACGTTCGCCGAGGAGCCTCTGGTCCGACGACGCGCCGCCGCGTATCGTCCGCGCGTCCTTGCCCGCGCTGGGAGCCGCCGATGGACAGCCCGACCGCCCCTTCGACCGAGCAGCCCGCGCAGCCCGTCGTCCCGAAGGGGAGCCCGCTCCCGATCGCGTTCCCGCTCGGCTTCATGGGCATCGGGGCGCTCGTCGGGGCGATCGGCTTCGTGATGGTCTCGCGCGCGCGGAGGAGCCGCTCGTGGCCGTCGGTCGAGGGCACGGTCACCGCGAGCGACGTCACGTGGACGGAGCGCATCGAGCACGGGGACGGCATCCGCATCGGCCGGCGTCCGCGCGACCACCATGTCCGGATCGAGTACGCGTACTCGGTGGACGACAACACCCACCGCGGCACGAAGTACTCCTTCGCCGACGCGATGTCCAAGTCCGAGGGCATGTGCCGCAAGATCGTGGAGCGCCACCCCGTCGGCTCGAAGGTCGAGGTGTTCTACGACCCGAAGGACCCCACGAAGGCCGTGCTCGATCGCTCGACGGGCTGCGGGCCGTGGATGTTCTTCGTCGTCGGAGGCGGCTTCTTCGCGATGGGGCTCGCGATGACGTACTTCATGTTCATCCGGCGATAGGAGCGGGCGTCCGGTGGGGATCCCGACGCACGATGGCGAAGACGACGACGCGGTGGGGGCCGCGTGCTGACGCGTTGCGTCCCGATCGTCGGCCTCGTCGCCGCCCTGCTCGGTGGCTGCGCGACGTGCCGCCCCGCGGCCGAGCCGGACCTCGTCGCGGTCGCCGACGGCTCGGGCGAGGCCAGCTACGAGGCGGTGCGTGCCGCTCTGGTCCCGTGCGGGATCACGCCGCACGCCCTCGGAAGCGTCCGCTTCGGGCTTTGGGTCGAGGCCCGCGACGCGGCGCGAGCGCGGGCGCTGCTCCAGCCCGTCTGCGCCGACCCCGAGCTCGATCTCGTGCTCGTCCGGTAGCAGCCCGCGCCACGGCGCGACGCCGCCGAGGCGGCGCGTCGCGGGCCCGCGAGGCGTGGCGTACGATGCGGTCGTGTTCGGACGCAAGAAGACGACACGCCGCACGGGGCCGCTGCTGCTCGCCGCCGTCGTCGCTCGCCTCGCCTCGTCGACGGCGACGTCGCCGGAGGACCTCGTCCATCGGCTCTGCGCGTTCCTCGACGGCGTGGGGAAGGCTGCCCTGGCGACCGGTGGCCACATCCTGCAGAGCGTCGGCAACGTCGCTCTCGTCGCCTGGCGAGTCGGCCTCGGCTCCGGAGGCTGCACCGTGGATCCGCTCGGGACGGCGACTCGGGTGCTCGACGTGGTGCGGCGTGGCGTCGCGTCGCCGGACGCCGTTCGCCTGTGCGTGGCGATGGCCCTGGGCGAGTGCAGCTACGGCGAGCGCGGCGGCCGCGTGATCGACGTCACCGGGACCGCATGGTTGCGAGTCGCGAAGGACTTCGTGCCGGCGCTCGGTGGCGACGAGGACGCGATCGTCCTCGACCGCTCTCTTCGTGACGTACTCGCGCTCGGGCGAGTCGTGGATGTCGGCGACGGCTGGTCCCGCGTCACCGGCCCGGTTCGCAGCTAGACCCGACGGCGGCCCTCGCCACAGCGCGACGCCGCCGAGGCGGCGCGTCAGGCACCCGGCCCGACGTCGTCGCCGCGGGAACCGCGGAGGCGGCGCCCGAGGCGGCCGAGCCCGCCGACGAGGGCCGACCACCCGACGAGCACGAAGACCGGGCCGACCGCCCAGCCGACGAGCAGCCACGCGACCTCGAGCTTCGTCGCGCGGCCCGGACCGGGTCCGAAGCTCGAGACCCGCTCCCACACCCGCCCGGCGTTCTCGATCGCGAACCAGACCCACAGCCCGAACGCACCGAGCGCAGCCAGCGCGCCGATCCCGCTCGCCACGCGCGCCGCCCATGTCGGTCGCGGCGCTCCGTCGGTCGCTTCGGGGCTCATCGGACCTCCTGCGGCCTCCCCGCCATCGCCAGCCCGTCGTCGATCCATCGCGGGCGCGGACCCCGACGGCTCGCCGACGGCGGGCGAACCCGCGCCCGCGCATGGTCCGCGGCCGCCGTCGCCGGCGCAAGCGGGTCGGCGCCGCGGGGGGGCGGAACGGCCGTCGCCCCGGGCCCCGCGTCGTGGCGTCGACCGGTGGCGTGATCGTCGGCGCGACCGTGGGGCTACGATCGTGTCGTCGGGCTCGGGCCGCCGTACGTGCGTCGGTGCTCGGGTCCGGAGTCGGGGGGCTGGGCATGCGGCGACTGACCGGCGCGCTCGTGGCGGCGGCTCTCCTCACCGCGGCTGCGAGGGCCCGCGGAGCCGACGACGCACGCCTCCCCCCGCCGCGTCGCACGACGCGGCACGCGGGCACCGTCCACGTCGTCCCGGCACCGGCGCCGCCGTCAGGGGACCTCCTCGCCGGCGCTCGATCGTTCGCGTCACCCGTCGCGCCCACGACGCCTCGCGCGGCCCCGACGGCGCCCGCCCCGACGCGGCTCGTCGTCCGTCCGGACGCCGACGCTGCGACGGCCGACGTCGGTGGGGACGGCGCCGAGCCGAGCGAGACCGCCGAACGGGACGTCGCGTCGGAGGAGGACGACGGCGACGACGCGGGGCCCGAGGTGACGCTCGGGCTCGACGTCGTGTCGGCGTACTACGACCGCGGCTTCCTGATCGAGGCGGCGCAGGCGGTCGTGCAGCCGTGGGCGTCGATCGACGCGCGCGTGCTCACGCTCTGCGGCGCGGTGCGCGACGTGCGGGTCGTCGCGGACGTGTGGACGAGCTTCCAGGACGGCGAGTCCGGCCTGCGAGGCGCGCCGCACGCGCCCGCCGTCTGGTACGAGGGCGACGTGTGGCTCGGCGCTGCGTCGCACGTCGGCGAGCACCTCGACGTGCGGCTCGACTACCAGTGGTCGTGGAGCCCGAACGGGTCGTTCGAGCGCTTCGAGGAGGCGGCCCTCCAGCTCGAGCTCGACGACGCCCCCGAGGACGACGCAGCCGGGCGCTGGCGCGGGTTCGCGCCGCACGCGATCGTCGCGGCGGAGGTGCGCGGTCAGAACGACGAGGGGACCACGCTGGGGTGGTACCTCGAGCTCGGCGTCGAGCCACGGTGGTCGTTGCTCGACGCGGGGCCCGCCGTCGAGCTGTCCCTGCCCCTGCGCGTGGGTCTGAGCCTGCACGACTACTACGAGGACGCCGAGGGCGACGACGAGACGTTCGGCTACGTCGAGGGCGGCGTGCGGCTGACCTTGGGCCTCGAGCGGCTGTCGCCGTGCCTCGCCGGCGTGAGCGCGATCGCCACCGTGGGCGGGATCGCGCTCGGCGAGCACGCGGCGGAGGCCGGCGACGGGCGCCGTTCGCGCTTCCTCGCGGCGTTCTCGCTCGAGTGGGAACCGTAGCCCGTCGAGAGGGCGGATCGGGTCGCGTCGCGGACGAGGCCCGGCCGCTGTGCCCTCACGCTGCGCGAGGCGCACCCGACCCCGATGTCCCCACGTTGTGCGCACGTCACCGGACCCCGATGTCGCGGGACGGTGAGCGCTACCCGCGGGCGAAGTAGAGGTCGCACTGGGCGTCGTCGCGCCCGGCGACCCACGCGAGCACGTCGTCGAGCGTCGCGCGCTCGGTCGGGCGGTGCGAGAAGACGAGCCGGTCGAAGCGCGCGAGCACCGACGCGAGCCGGTCGCGCTCGAAGGGCGCGCGCTCCATGCGCCACAGCTCCATGCACCCCGCGACGACGCGGTCCCAGAAGGCGTCGGGCAGCGCCGTCATGATCGCCTCGTCGCTCCCCTGCGTGTCGGACTTCCACAGCACCGGCGCGTCCGCGAGCGCCGGCGGCACCGACGCGAGCAGCGACGCCGTCGTCGGCGCGATGCAGCGCACGGTGCGCGTGGTGTGGGGCCGGCCGACGAGCGCGGCGGGGTGGATCGAGCAGTTGCCGCCGTTCTCGCGGTCCTCGAGCAGGGTCCGCGGCCCCTCCGTCGCGTCGAGCGCCGCCTCGACGACGTGCCACCGGTCGAGGTGCGCGAGGTTGCGGCGCAGGTACTCGACGTGGACCGGATGAGGCTCGACGCACACCGCCCACGCGATCGAGGGCACGCGGTGGCGGAGCGCGCGCGTGACGAGGCCGACGTGCGCGCCGACGTCGACGAGCACGGTGGGCGCCGACGGCGCGTGCGCGGCGAGGAACTCGACCGTCTCGGGCTGCCACGTGCCCCGCGCGAGCACCGTGGTCGCGATGATCGGGTCCAACGGCAGCTCGACGAGCTCGCCGCCGCCGGCGCGGTGCAGCGCGCTCGTGGTCGGCACGCGGACCGCCACCCCCTCGATCCCGAGCTGCGCGGCCGCGGCGCGCAGGGCCACGACCGGATGGCGCACGACGCCGCGGCGGACGATCCAGCGTCGGAGACCCATTGCGCACGCTCCCGGGGCCGGGGCGCGATGGTAGCCCGACCGCGTCCGTGGCCCGCATCGACGCACCGGGCGCCGGACGGACGGGCGTGGCTCGAAAGGCCTCGACGCCCGCGAAACCCGCGGGCTACGGTGGGCGCGTGCCCCTCGCCGGTCGTCCTCCCCGTCTCGTCGGCGCCGCGCTCGCCGCGCTGCTCGTCCTCGCGGTGTTCGCGCCGGTCGCGCGCGGCCTCGCCGACCCCGACGACTTCGAGGGCGACTGGTGCCAGCACGTCGCGTGGACCGCGCGGCTGGCGGACCCCACGCTGTTCCCCGACGACCCGCACGTCGCGTTCTTCAGCGGTCCCCCGCTCTCGACGCTCGGGGTCCGCGCGGCGTACGAGGCGCTCGTCCCCGCGCTGGGCCCGGAGCCCACGGCGCGGACGCTCGGCGCGCTCGCGCTCCTCGCCACGGCCGCGCTCGGCGCGGCCCTCGGCCGTCGCCTCGGCGGCGTGGCGGGCGCCGCCCTCGTCGTCGGCGTCCTCGCGCTCCACTCGCGAGGCCTCGTCTCGACGCCGTGGGGCATCCCGCGCTCGTTCGCGCTGCCGCTCCACCTCGCCACCGCGTGGGCGCTCGCCGCGCGACGTCGCGGCGCGCTCGCCGCGTCGTTCCTCGCCGCGGCGCTGCTGTACCCGCCCGCGCTGCCGCCCGCCGTCGGCGGGGCCGTCCTCGTCGGCCTGCTCGCCTTGCGCCGCCCGCGTGCGCGCGCCACGGCCCTGCGCCGCGGCGTCGTCCCGGCGGTGGCGGCGGTGGTCTCGATCGCCGTGCTGCTCGTCGCCTACCGTGGCGCCGACGACCGCTACGGGCCTCGCGTGGACCGCGCCACGGCGCGGGCGATGCCCGAGTTCGGGCCCGACGGTCGCGCCGAGCTGTGGTCGCGCTCGGAGCGCCGGTTCTGGACGTCGGGGCCGTCGTCGGGCGTGGGCGCGGGCGTCGCCGAGGTCGCGCTCACGCTCGTCGCGGTCGGCGCGCTGGTCGCGCGGCGGCGCGGGCGTCGTCACCTCGTCGCGCCCGCGCTCCTCGCGGCGGGCCTCGTCTCGTTCGCCGCCGCGCACGCGACGTTGTTCGCGTTGCACCTGCCGCAGCGCTACGTGGCGACGCTGTGGCCCGTGGCGCAGGCGGCGTGGGTCGCCAGCGTGCTCCCCGCGCTCGCGCGGCGGCTGGGGCGGGCGCGCGGCCCGCGCGGGGGCGCGCTCGCCACCGGCGTCGCGCTGGCCCTCGCGCTCGTCGGTGCGGGGCGGGGCGTGGCCCGGACGGTCGCGGCCGCGCGCGCGCCGGTGGACGAGGACCGCCGGGCGCTGCACGCGTTCCTCTCGACGCTGCCCCGCGACGCGCGGGTCGCGGCCTTCCCCACGGACGCCGACGAGATCCCGCTGCGGGCGCGCCGCTCGGTGCTCGCGAGCGACGAGACGGCGCAGCCGTACTGGCTCGGCTACTACCGCGCCGAACGGGCACGGCTCGAGGCGTCGATCGAGGCGGTGTTCGCGACCTCGTGGGACGCGCTCGACGCGTTCGCGGCGCGCCACGGCGTCGCGGTGGTGGTGGCCGACGCGAGCCGCTACGGCGCGAGTCCGCGCAACGCGCTGCGCGAGCCCTTCGGCGCGGCGGTCCGGCGGTCGTTCGCGGCCGGCGAGGCGGCGGGCTTCGTGCTCCGCGACCCGCCCGCGGACCGCGTCCTGTTCCGTCGGGGACGATTCACGGTGGTCCGCGTGGGTCCCGGCCGCTGAGCCGCGATCCGGAGGCCTCCGTCTTCACGAACGGCGACGTCCGTCGAGCGCAGCTTCGACGGCGGACCTCGGTCGGGGCTCGCGGTTCGACGGGCTCGGAGCCTGTCCGAGCAGGGCCCTTCGGAGGGCCCCACGCGAGCGCGCGTCGCGCCCTGCGGGGCGCGAGAGACTTCCGGACGTGCGTCGTCGGCGACCGCATCGTCGTCCTTCGTGGGTCGCGGCGGCCCGCCGAGGCGGGGCTTTCCGGGCCGCCGGATCGACGTCGTCGCCCCGCGGCGGGCGACCCGGGCGGCTCGAGTCCGGTGCGCCGGACCGTCGTCGGCCGCCGCGACGCCTCGAGTGCACGATCCGGGCTCAGCGGCGGACGTGGGCGAGCACGAACGCGCGCACGGTCGCGTGGTTCTCCGGGGTGCAGAAGACCCACAGACGGGTGAACACGTCGCCCCGCAGGTAGATCGCCCGGTCCTGCGCGCGGTCCTCGAGGTGCTTCACCTCCGACCAGGCACAGTGGACGCACTCCGTGGCCATGCCGGCGGCCCCGGCGGAGACCGCGCCCGGACGGCCCGCGAGGAAGCCGAGGATCAGCGCCGTGCGGTGGACGCGCTTGGCGGCGCGGCTCGCGTTGATCATCTCGATGCCCTCGTCGTCCATGCGGTACGCGTAGGGCTGCTTCGTGCCGATGAGCACGAAGAAGCCGAGCACGCCCACGACGAACAGCGCGACCGTGGCCGCCGCGACGACGGCCGCGATCGTCCCCGCGGTCCGCGGCTCGCCCGTCGCGAAGAGGATCACGAGGCCGACGAGGCTCGCCGCGAGGCCCGCGGAGAGCGCGAGGGCCCGCAGGAGGCTGCGACGCTGCACCGGGTTGCCGAGCAGCGACACGTCGATCTGCCACGCGATCGTCGGGCCCGCCGCGGGCGCGGCGGCCTCGATCGCGGCGGCGGTGGGGGGCGCGGCGGCGTCGCGCGACGTCGCCGGGGGAACGGGCTCGTGGACGGTCGTCATGACGGGCTCCCGTTGCCGTCGCCGACGCGCGGGCCGCCGGACCGCGACGGCGACCCCATGCTCGACCCGCGGCCCCCGGAGCCGCCCAGCGAAAGCCGAGGGTGCCGGGGCCGGGCCCGGCGGCGCGATCCCGCGCGGTCCGTCAGTCGCCGTCGCCTTCGGCGGGCGACGCGTCCGGCCCGTCCTCGTCGCGCAGGCCGAGCTGGCGCAGCAGCCGCGACAGGAACGTGCGTTGCAACCCGAGCGCGGCCGCCGCGCGCGTGCGGTTGCCCTTCGCGCGCTCGAGGGCGCGGGCGATGTGGGCCCGCTTGAAGGCGCGCACCGCCGCCTTGAGCGGTAGCTCCGCGGGGATCTCGCCCGCCGGCGTCGGGAGCAGCACCTCCGGCGGCAGGAGGTCGGGCGTGAGCGTGTCGCCCGCGCAGAGCACGACCATCCGCTCGACCGCGTTGCGCAGCTGGCGGACGTTGCCCGGCCACCGGCACGAGAGCAGCGCGCGCTCCGTCGCGGCGGCGAGCCGCGGGGCCGGGCGGCCGGCCTCGCGCGCGAAGCGCTCGACGAAGCCGCGCGCGAGCGGCAGCACGTCGTCGGGGCGCTCGCGCAGCGGCGGGACGCGCAACCGCACCACGTTGAGGCGGTAGAAGAGGTCGGCGCGGAACGTCCCCTTGGCCACCTCCGCCTCGAGGTCGCGGTTCGTCGCGGCGACGACGCGGCAGTCCACCGAGAGCGTGCGCGTCCCGCCGACCCGCTCGAACTGGCCCGTCTCGAGGAAGTGCAGCAGCTTCGTCTGGAGGCGCGGGGTCGTGTCGCCGATCTCGTCGAGGAACGCCGTCCCGCCCGCGGCCGCCTCCACGCGGCCCTCCTTGCGCGCGACCGCGCCCGTGAACGCGCCCTTCTCGTGGCCGAACAGCGTGGACTCCACGAGGTCGTCGGAGAGCGCCACGCAGTTGACGTAGACGAAGGGCCCCGCCGCGCGCGGGCTCAGCGCGTGCACGCGCTCGGCGAGGACCTGCTTGCCGACGCCGCTCTCGCCGGTGATGAGGACGACCGCGTGGGAGCGCGCGGCGCGCGCCGCCTCGTCGAGCACCCGGCGCATCGCCGGGCTCGCGGCCGGCTCGACGGCCGTCGCCCCGCCGACGCGCTCGGCGAGCGCGCTCGTGACGCGGGCCCCGCGGCGTCGCGCGAGCGTGCGCTCGACCACCGCGCGCAGCAGCTCGAGGTCGGTGGGCTTGGTCAGGAAGTCGGCCGCGCCGCCGCGCAGGGCCTCCACCGCCGCCTCGACCGACCCGTGCGCCGTCAGCACCACGACGTCGGGCGCGAGCCCCTCCTCGCGCACGGCCGCGAGGACGTCGAGCCCGCCGCGGCCCGGCATCGCGAGGTCGAGGAGCACGAGGTCGGCGCCGTCCCGTCGCAGCGCCGCGAGGCCCGCCTCGCCGTCGGGGGCCTCGGCCGCCGTGTAGCCCCAGTGCCCGAGCCGAGCGAGCAGGGCGCGGCGCAGCGCCGGGTCGTCGTCCACCACCAGCACCCGTGCGCTCACGTCGAACCCTCCACCGTCGGGAGCACCACCTCGAACGCCGCCCCGCCGCCCTCGCGAGCGAGTGCCCGCGCCGAGCCGCCGAACGCCTCGGTCCACGTGCGGACCACGTGGAGCCCGATGCCGAGGCCCTGCGTCGGCGCGCCGCCCGCCGACGGGCCGACGCGGAAGCGGTCGAAGAGCCGCGCCGCGTCCCCGGGCGGGAGCCCCGGGCCGCGGTCGAGGACCTCGATGCGCGCGCTGCGGGGCTCGGCGCGCGTCACGCGCACCTCCACGACCGACCCGGGCGGGGCGTGCTTCACCGCGTTGTCCACGAGGTTCTGCACGATCTGGAGCACGCCCTCGCGCCGTGCGAGCGCGGTCGGCGCGCCGTCCACGGCGAGCGCGAGACGCACGTCGCGGACCGCGGCGAGCGGAGCGAGCGCGGCGGCCGCGTCGCGGACCGCGGGGCCGAGCGCGACCGGCTCGAGCGGCGGCGGCGGCGCGCCCACCGCCATGCGGCTCGCGGTGAGCACGTTCTCGACGAGCGCTTGCAGCTGGCGCACGCCCGCGCGCGCGCCCTCGAGGTCGGCGGCCTGCGCGGGTGCGAGCGGGCCGGACAGACCGTCGAGCACGTTGTCGAGGCTCCACCGCACGGCGGTGAGCGGCGAGCGAAGGTCGTGCGCCACGCGCAGGAGGAAGTCGGTGCGCCGTCGGTCGAGGTCGGCGAGCGCCTCGCGCGAGGCCGCCTCGCGGGTCGCCTCGCGGACGAGCCGCAGGCGCTCGAACGCGGGGCCCGCGTGCTCGGCGAGGGCGGCGAGGCCTGCGAGCTCCTCCTCGAGCCAGTGGCGTCCGTCGCCCCGGGCCCCGAGCCACACGCTCGCGCGCAGCGCGCCGTCCACCACCACGGGCTGCACGACGGAGGCACGCAGGAGGTCGAGGGACGCGGTCGGGCGCTCGACCGAGGGGACCGCGGTCGCGTCCGGGCGCGCGGTCGTCGCGCCGAGCCGCTGCGCGACGGCCGCGGCGTGCGCGGCCGAGGCGAGGTCGCCGTCGAAGCCGTGCACCGCGACCGCGCGTTCGCCGGGGCGCTCCTCCACGACGACGGCGGCGGCGACGGGGCGCAGGGTCGCGCGCACGAAATCGAGCGTCTCCGCGGCCGCGGCGGACGGGTCGGCGGTGCGCGCGAGGCGCTCGCCCAGCGCGCGGAGCGCGTCACGTCGCGCTGCACCCACGCGGAAGAAGGTGCCGTCGGCGCGGCTCGCGACGGCCTTGCGCACGGGGCCGACGAGCATCCCCGCCAGCACGCCCGTCGCGAGCCACGTCACCGGGGACCGGGCCGCCGCGGGCCCGAACGCGACCGCGGTGGCGGCGAGGACGAGGCCGCCCGCCGACGCGCAGAGGGCCAGCGCGGTCGCCGTGTAGAGCGTGGCACGGCGCACCGCCACGTCGATCCCGAGCAGCCGGTGGCGCGCCGCGGCCACCGCGAACGCGGCGGGCGCGGCCAGCTCGACCGCGCGGTCGGCGACCGGCGGGATCGAGGGCTCGGTGCCGAGGAGCAGGCGCGGCACGGCGCGCAGCAGCACGAACGGCACCGCGGCGACCCCGATGCCGCCGAGCAGCCACCGCGCCTGGGCCCGGCTCCGCGCCGAGGGGGACCGCCGCGCCCCCGTCGCGAGCACCACGCACCCGAGGCCCATCCCGAGCACCAGCAGCGCGAGCCCGACGGCCGTGGGGGCGCGCGTCGCGGCGAACGTCGCGGGCGACGGGGCGCCGAAGTAGCGGTGCCAGGCGAGCATCTGCGCTCCCGCCACCATGGCGGCCACCGCGGACGCCGCGCGCAGCGTCCACGGCCGTTGCGCCACCCAGCCCACCGGGTAGGGAAAGGAGACCGCGAGCGCGACGAAGGCGACGGGCAGCGCCGCGAGCACCGCGACGTAGGCGTGGGCCAACGCCTCTTCCACGCCGTCGCGCGCCGGGTAGACCCCGACGAGCGCGACCGCGAGGCCCCCGAGCACGAGGCAGCCGAAGACCCTCCGGGTCGCGGGGTCGCCCGCACGAGGGCCGACGAGCAGCGCCGCCAGGCCGCAGAACGCGAGCGCGCTGACGACGAGCAGCACGAGCTCGGGTCCGTCCACCTCGCGGCGCAGCACGACCTCGCGCGGGGTACCCAGGTCCACCGGGGTTCCGGGCCGCAGGCGCTGCACCTCGAAGGCGACCTGCTCCCAGCTCCCGGTCGCCACCCCGCCGACGGGCGAGGGGACCGGTCCGGAGCGCGCGAGGTCGGCGGGGAGCGCGCCGCGCGACGCCGCGCCGACGGAGCCCACGACGCTGAGGGCGAACGCGGCGGCGGCGGCGGCGAGCCACGGGACCACGCGGGGCGTGGGCGAGCGCAGCGGACCCTCCGGCATCGTCGCCCTCATGGCGGGGGCCATGATGCCGGGACGGCCCTTGCGGGGGAACGGGGCGTCCTCGGTCGCGTCGTCGAGCCCGCCGAATCCGCGAAAGACGAGGCCCGTCGAGCGCCGATCGCACGTCAGGCCCCCGTCGGGGCTCGCGCATTCGGCCCGGGCGCGCGTCGGCCGCGACGACCGCGTGTTCTGGTACCACGCCGAGGAGCGGACGACGCGTGGCGACGTGAGTCGAATCGCCGACGGGCCCTGGGCCACGCCCGGGCCGAAGACGCCGCCCCGACCTCGTCGGCTCGTGGATTCGGCGGGCTGGCGGATCGATCCGGTCGTCGGTGCGACCCTGTGGATCCACCCGACCGGCGGACGACGTCGGCGCACACGAGGCGCTCGCAGGCGCAGCGCCATGTTGCCCAAGGAGTTGCGTCCGTGCGGCCCTCGGGCGCGACGAGCGGCACGCGCCGTGATCTCCGCCTTCGGTACCCCCTTTCCCTGGAGGACCGACGATGAGACGGCCGAAGTGGATTCCTGCGTGGCTCGGGTTCGCGCTCGCGGTCGTGGCCGCGGGGCTCCCCGGGTGCGGCGGCGGCGGCGCCTCGCGCGACCCGCGCGAGCTCCGCGTGATGACGCGCAACCTCTACCTCGGTGCCGAGCTCGGGCCCGTGATCGAGGCCGTCGCGGGGGGCGACCCCGACGGGATCGTGCTCGCGACTTCGGAGGCCTTCGCCGCGGTGGTCGCGACCGACTTCCCGACCCGGGCCGAAGCGATCGCCGACGAGATCGTCGCGGCGAGCCCCGACGTGGTCGGGCTCCAGGAGGCGGCGCTCTGGCGCGTGCAGTCGCCGTCGGACACGCTCGACCCGTCGCCGACGTCGGCGACCGACGTCGCCTACGACTTCGTCGCGCTGCTCCTCGACGCGCTGGCGCGTCGCGGCCTCGACTTCGTCGTCGTCGCGGAGGCCGTCGAGGCCGACGTCGAGCTGCCGGCGCTCGACGAGTCGATGAGCCTGATGGACGTGCGCTTCACCGACCGTGACGTCCTGCTCGCCCGCGGGGACCTCGTCGCGAACGGCGCGGTGTACGGCGGGTCCTCGGGCCTGTTCGACACCTTCCTCGACCTCGGCGGCGGGCTCGTCGTGCCGCGGGGCTGGGTCGCGGCCGACGTCCGGGTCGCGGGGCGGACGGTGCGCGTCGTCTCGACCCACTTGGAGGACGCATCCGAGGACCTCCAGCGCGCGCAGGCGACCGAGCTGCTCGCGGGGCCGCTCGCCGGCGACGGGATGGCCGTCCTGCTCGGCGATCTCAACTCCGACGCGAACGCGCTGCCCCCGGGTGCGACCTACCTCGACGTCACGGCGGCCGGGTTCATCGACGCCTGGCTCGCTGCGGGCCACGGCGCCGGCACCGGCGCGACGTGGGGGCACGACGCAGCGCTGACCGACCCCGACGCGTCGCTCTCGCAGCGACTCGACCTCGTCCTCGTGCGCGGTGCGCTGTCGGTGCGGTCGGCGGACGTGCACGGCGACGACCCGGGTGACATGCAGGGCGGCCTGTGGCCGTCCGACCATGCCGGTCTGTCGGTCGTGCTGCGCCGCTGACACGTCGATTCGACGCCGCGACGCGGGTCGCGCGGCATGCGCGCGACCCGCGTACGCGTTCGACGGGCGGCGTCGCACCGTCGATGCACGCGTGACGACCGCGAGAAGACCCTCGCATCGTGGGGGTCGTCTCGTTTACGCTAGCCCGGTCATGCCTCGCGTCACGTCGGCAGTGCGTCCGCGCGTCTCCACCACGCAAGCGGCTCCCTCCCTCTCTCCCGTCGTCGGCGTGCTCCACACCGGCGGCGAGTTCGGCGTCGTCGCGCTGCGCGACGTCGAGCCCGGCGAGGTCCTGATGACCATCGAGGGCGAGCGCGTCGGAAAGCCCTCTCGCACCTCGGTGCAGGTGAGCGAGCGGGACCACATCGACGTGCCGGCGGCGTGGACCTTCGAGGAGGTCCTCGCGCGCGCGCCGTGGCGCTTCCTCAACCACGCGTGCGCGCCGACCGCGTGGGTGCGCGGGCGTGAGGTCGTCGCGCTACGGCGGATGGCGCGCTTCGACGCCGTCACCTTCGACTACACGACGACGGAGGCCGCGATGGCCACGCCGTTCGTGTGCCGGTGCGGCGCCTGCGGCGGTCGCGAGATCCGGGGCTTCCTGCACCTCGAGGCCGACGAGCAGCGGCGGCGCCTCCCGCACCTCGCGCCGTGGCTGCGCGCGCGCGTCGAGGGCCCGAGCCCGCGCGTCCGAGGGTCCCGCGGCGGATGACCTCCGCGCCGGACCGCGACCGCGGGGCCGGGCCGACGGACGAGCTCTCCGAGGACGTCCTCCCGGCGGTCTTCGCACGCACGGTGCGACGGCACGCCGACCGCGTCGCGGTGGACGTCCCGCCCGGCGACGGCCGCCCTGCTCGCACGACGTGGACGTACGCGCGGCTCGACGCGGCCGCGGCACGCCTCGCGGCGGCGCTCGCGCCGTGGGCGGGCGCGGACCGCGTCGTCGCGATCCACCTGCCGCGCCACGACCCCACGCTGTTCGCCGCGCAGCTCGCGGTCAGCCGTGCCGGCGCGGCGTGGACCTGCGTGGACGCGTCGTTCCCGGAGGACCACCTCGCCCACGTGCTCGCCGACGCGAAGGCGGTCGCCGTGCTCACCGACGCCGCGGGGGCCGCACGGCCGGCGGTCGCAGGCTCCGGCGTCGCGGTCCTCGACGCCGCGTCGCTGCTGTCGGACGCGGCTCCGGCCGCGGCGTCGGCGCCGCGGGGCACCGGGCCGAGGCCGTCGTCGCTGGCCTACGTGATCTACACGTCGGGCACGACCGGCCGTCCCAAGGGCGTCGCGATCGAGCAGCGTTCGATCGTCAACCTCGTCCGCGGCGACCTCGCGGCGTTCGGGCTCGGTCCCGGGGACCGCGTCGCGCAGGGGTCGTCGGCCGCCTACGACTCGTCGGTGGAGGAGTCGTGGCTCGCGTTCGCGTCGGGGGCGACGCTGGTCGTCCTCGACGACACGACGGCGCGCCTCGGGCCCGACCTCGTGCCCTTCCTGCGCGAGGAGGGCGTGACCGTCTTCTGCCCGCCGCCGACGCAGCTGCGGGCGACGGGCTGCGAGGACCCGCGCGCGGCGCTGCCGGGCCTGCGGCTGCTCTACGTCGGCGGCGAGGCCCTGACGCCCGACGTCGTCGAGCGGTGGGCGCCGGGGCGGCGCCTCGTCAACGGCTACGGCCCGACCGAGACCACCGTCACGTCGCTGCGCGGCGACGTCGTCGCGGGCGGCCCCGTGACGATCGGGCGCCCCGTCCCGGGGCTCGAGGCCTTCGTGCTCGACGAGCGCCTCGAGCCCGTGCCCGACGGCGAGCCCGGTGAGCTGTTCCTCGGCGGTGCGGGCCTCGCGCGCGGCTACCTCGGCAACGACGACCTCACCGCCGAGCGCTTCCCGACCCACCCGCGCCTCGGCCGGCTCTACCGCACCGGCGACCTCGTGCGCCGCGACGGCGGGGGCGACCACCACTACCTCGGGCGCATCGACGCGCAGGTGAAGCTGCGCGGCCACCGCATCGAGCTGTCGGCCGTCGAGGCCGTGATCGCCGCGTGCCCCGGCGTCCGCGCCGTCGGGTGTCGCGTGCAGGGGAGCGGCGCCGCCGAGCTGCTGGCGGCGCACGTCGTCCCGACCGACCCCGCGGCCCCGCCGCGCGTGGACGAGCTCGAGGCGGCCGTGCGTGCCCGCCTGCCGAGCGCGGCCGTGCCCGGGCGGTGGGCGTGGCGCGACGCGCTCCCCCAGAACCGCAGCGGCAAGCTCGACCGCGCGGCGCTCCCCGAGCTCGCCGCGCCCGCGCGCCACGGGGCCCGCGCGCACGTCGCCCCGCGCGACGCGCAGGAGCGCCGCGTCGCGGCCGCGGTGCGCAGCGTCCTCGCGCTCGACGCCGACGTCTCGGTCGAGGACGACTTCTTCCTCGACCTCGGCGGCACGTCGCTCTCCGCCGCCGTCGTCGTCTCGACGCTGCGGCGTGACCCGGTGTCGGCCGCGGCGGCCGTGCGCGACGTGTACGAGGGACGCACCGTCGCGGGCATCGCGCGGCGGATCGGCGCCGGGCGCCCCGTCGTGGCGTCGGCGGCGGGGGGCGCCCCGGGGCCCGCGCCGGTCCCCGCGGCCGCGTCGGTCGGGACGGCCGCGGTGCAGACGCTGTGGCTCCTCGCCGGGCTCGTGCTCTCCTCGGCCGCCGTCGCGTGGGTCTGGCTCGTGCTCGCGCCCGCCGCGCTCGCCCGCTTCGGCATCGCGGGCACGATGCTCCTCGCGCCGCTGGCGGCGCTCCTGCTCCAGCTCGTGTGGTTCCCGGGCTCGGTGCTCGTCGTCGCGGCGGCCAAGCGCGTGCTCGTCGGTCGCTACCGCCCGATGCGGGCCCCGGCCGAGGGCGGGTTCGCGCTCCGGCACTGGCTCGTGACCTCGTTGGCGCGGGCGATCCCGTGGTCGTGGGTGAGCGACACGGTCCTCGTCGGCGTGGCGCTGCGGGCGCTCGGGGCCCGCGTCGGGGCGCGCGTGCACGTCCACCAGGGCGTGGACCTCACGCGCGGCGGGTGGGACCTGCTCACGTTGGGCGACGACGCCTCGCTCGGGATGGAGTCGTCGGTGCGCCTCGTCGAGGTCGAGGCGGGCCAGCTCGTCGTCGGGCCCGTCACGCTCGGGCGCGGGGCGACGCTCGACGTCCGGGCGGGAGCGGGCGCCGACACCGAGCTCGGCGACGGGGCCTACCTCGGGCCGCTCTCCTCGCTCGCGCCCGGGGCGCGCGTCCCGGCGGGCGAGGCGTGGGCGGGCGTCCCGGCGAGCCGCGTCGGCGACGCACCGCGGCCCGTCGTGGACGGCGGCGCCCGCGCGATGTCGCCCGCGGCGCACGCCGTCCTCACGCTCGCGCTGCGCTTCCTGCGGCCGGTCGTCGGCGCGTACGGGGCCCTCGTGGCCGTCGTCGCGTGGTGGTGCGCGCGCAGCGGCTTCGACGGCGACGCGCTGATCGCGCTGCTCGCGCACCCCACGCCGTCGGCGACGGTGGGGGCGCTCGCGCTCCTCTACGCCGCGTCGGTGCCGGTGGGGCTCGTCGCGGCCGCGGTGGGCCTGCGGCTCGTCGGCCGCGTGCGGCCGGGCACGTGGTCGCGCTGGAGCGTCGCCTACCTGCGCATCCTCGCCAAGACCGAGACCGTGCGCCGCGCGGGCGACCTCCTCGCGGGCACGATGCTCTGGCCGCTGTGGCTGACGATGGCGGGGATGCGCGCGGGCCGCCGCTGCGAGGTGAGCACGGTCGAGGAGGTCGTCCCCGAGCTGGTCGAGGTGGGGGGCGGCTCGTTCCTCACCGACGGCATCTACCTCGGCCCGCCGCGCGTCGTCGCCGGCACGGTGACCGTCGCGGCGACGAGGCTCGGCGCACGCAGCTTCGTCGGCAACCACGTGGTCGTCCCGCCGGGGACGCAGCTGCCCGACGACGTGCTGCTGGGCGTCTCGACCTTGGCCGACGGGCGCATGCCCGCCGGCACCTCGTGGTTCGGCCACCCCGCGTTCGAGCTGCCGCGCCGCGAGGTCGTCGTCGCCGACGAACGGCTCACCCACCGTCCCGGCTTCGTCCGTTGGACGACGCGCCTGCTGTGGGAGCTCGCGCGCTTCCTCATCCCTGCGGGCAACGCGGCGGTGCTCCTCGCGTGGGCCGCGGGGCTGTCCGCGGCGGCCACCGCCTGGCACGGGCCCGCGCTCTGGTTCGTCGCCGCGCCGGCGCTCGGCTTCCTCGCCGCGGCCGTGCCCTGCGCGTGGGTGGTGGCGGCGAAGTGGCTGCTGCTCGGGCGCGTGCGGCCCGGCCAGCGCGGCTTCTGGTCGTGCTGGGCGAGCCGGTGGGACTTCCACTACGTGCTGTGGCAGGAGCACGCGCGGCGCGCGCTCTCGCACCTCGAGGGGACGCCCTGGCTCGCGTGGTACCTGCGCGCGATGGGGTGTCGCATCGGCCGTGGCGTGACGCTCGGGCCGGGCTTCGCACAGGTCGTGGACCCCGACATGTTCGACCTCGAGGACGGCGTCACGATGAACGCCTACGTCCAGGCGCACAGCTTCGAGGACCGCGTCCTCAAGCTCGACCGCGTCCACGTCCGGCGCGGGGCGACGGTGGGGAGCCAGGCGCTGCTGCTCTACGGGGCCGACGTGGGGGAGGGCACGACCGTCGCCCCGCACAGCGTCGTCATGAAGCACGAGCGCCTGCTGGCGGGGCGTGCCTACGCGGGCGTCCCCACGCAGGCCACCGGCTGACGCGCCGGCGCTTCAGGAGGGCACGACCGTCCGCAGCCACGCGTCGGCCTCGGCGCGGCTGCGCAGCGTGACGACGCGCCCGCCGGCCGCCTCGAAGGCCGCGAGCTTGCGCAGGACGTCGGGGCGCACCTTGCGGCGGAACCCCCAGACCCAGCGAAGGAACGCGAGGTCGAACCGCTCCGGGCATCCCGGCGCCATGTCCGCGCGCACGCGCCCGCGGTCGCGCCACCACCGGCCGAGCACGCCGCGCAGGCACGTGCGCCGCGGCAGGTCGAGGTGCACGACGGTGTCCGCCCGCGCGGCGCGCATCGGGAGCGTGCGGGCGAAGTTGCCGTCGCAGACCCACGCGTCGCGCGCGACGAGCTCGGCGACGCGCCGCTCCCACGCGTCGTCGGGCGTCTCCACCCAGCCGGGCCGCCAGAACTCGGCGTCGAGGTGCACCACGGGCAGCCCGAGGCCGCGCGCGAGCGCGGACGCGAGGCGGCTCTTGCCCCCGCCGCTGCACCCCACGACGAGGACGCGGCGCATCGGGCCCGGCGACGGAGCGGGGCCCGGGGCGCCTACCACCGCTCGGCGTCGGTGCGCGGGGCCAGCGGGTTCACCTTGAAGGTCTCGCCGTCCACCGTCGTGCCGCCGTAGCCGAAGGACCCTGCGCCCTTGAGGAAGGCGGCGGGGAAGTCGAGCGTCGGCGCCGAGAGCTCGTCGAGCCGCGCGCGCGCCGCGTCGGTCAGGCGCACCGAGAGCGCCCCGAGGTTGTCCTCGAGCTGCGCGAGCGTGCGTGCGCCGACGATGAGCGAGGTGACGCCGGGCCGCCCGGCGAGCCACGCGAGCGCGACGCGGGCGGGCGACGTGCCCAGCTCGCGCGCGACCCGGACGACCTCGTCCACGACGTCGTAGGCCTTGTCGGAGAGCGAGGCGGTGACCCAGAGCCCGCGCGGCGGCTCGTCCCTGCCGCGGTTCTCGCGCCGGTACTTGCCCGTGAGCACCCCGAAGCGGAGCGGCGACCACGGGGTCACGCCGAGGCCGAGCTCGCGCGCCATCGGCACCAGCTCGCCCTCGACCGTCCGCTCGAGCAGCGAGTACTCGACCTGGATCGCGACCAGCGGCGTCCAGCCGCGGAAGTGGGCCGTCGTCACGGCCTGCGCCGTCTTCCAGGCCGGCGTGTCGGAGAACCCGACGTAGCGCACCTTGCCCGCGCGCACGAGGTCGTCGAGCGCGCGCATCGTCTCCTCGACGGGCGTGAGGCGGTCCCAGCAGTGCAGCCAGTAGAGGTCGATGTAGTCGGTGCGCAGCCGGCGCAGCGACTGCTCGCACGCCTCGACGACGGACTTGCGCCCCGCGCCGCCGCCGTTCGGGTCGCCCGTGTGCAGGTTGCTGAAGAACTTGGTCGCCAGCACGGTGCGCCGCCGCCGCGCCGGGTCCGCCCCGATCAGGTCGCCGAGGATCTTCTCCGCGTGGCCGTGCGTGTAGAAGTTGGCCGTGTCCACGAAGTTGCCGCCGAGCTCGAGGTAGCGGTCGAGCATGCGGGCCGACTCGGCCTCGCTCGCGCCCCAGCCCCAGTCCTCGCCGAACGTCATCGTGCCGAGGCAGAGCGGGCTCACCCGGAGCCCCGAGCGGCCCAGCGTCACGTAGCGGTCGAGCATCGCGGTCGTCGTCCCGGGGCGGCGCGTCGGCGCGCGACCGCGGGCCCGCCCGGACCCGCGACGCGGCCGGCGATCATGCCGTGCCCCGCACCGAGCCCGCCGAATTCGTGAGCCCCGACCGGGCCCGACGGGCGCTTCGCGAAGACGCCGCGGGACCCGCGCCCCGAAATCGGACCGGACTTGTCAAGGCTCGGTTGCGACCTCGCCTCCGCGCACGGTCCCGCCGCGCTTTCGCCGCGACGGATCCCCGGTAGAGTCGCCCCGCGGAGGTCCTCCGATGAAGCGACTCTGGGAGTGGCTGCCCAACCTCTGGGCCCACCCGCTCGCCGCCGCCGGCACGGTCGTCACGACGGTCACGGGCTGCACGCTCGTGTTCGTCCTCGCGTCCGACTTCGCAGGCTCGTCGGGCAACACGTACGCCAGCGGGTTCCTCCTGATCGCGCTGCCGGCGCTGTTCCTCGTCGGCCTGCTGCTGATCCCGGTCGGGATCTGGCTCGATCACAAGCGGCCCCAGGAGGGCCCGCGCAAGACGCTCGCGGAGAGCGTCTCGGCGCTGTTCACGACACCCAAGGGCCGCCGCAAGCTCTACTTCGTCGTGGGGCTCACGCTCGTCAACATCATCCTGCTCGCGAGCATCGGGCACCGCGCCGTGACGTGGATGGACTCGCCGACGTTCTGCGGGACCGCGTGCCACGAGGTGATGCAGCCGGAGTACGACTCGTACCGCGAGTCGCCCCACGCGCGCGTCAAGTGCGTCGAGTGCCACATCGGGCCGGGCGCGTCCTTCGCGGTGCGCGCCAAGATCGACGGCCTCCGCCAGGTCTGGCGCACGCTGCTCGACACGTACGAGCGACCGGTGCCGTCGCCGGTGCACACGCTGCGCCCCTCGCGCGACACCTGCGAGAAGTGCCACTGGCCCGACCACTTCCACGGCAACCGCGTCGCGTCGTTCGTCCACACGCGCAAGGACGAGGCCAACACCGCCGAGGCGACGGTGCTGCTGCTCAAGGTCGGCGGGCGCGACCAGGCCACGGGCGACTACCACGGCATCCACTGGCACGTCGCCAAGGACATGGAGGTCCGCTACGAGGCGCTCGACCGCAAGCGCGAGACGATCGGCAAGGTGACGGTGCTCAAGGAGGGCAAGGTCGTCCGCGAGTACCTCCCGCCGCCCGAGGCGAAGGGCGAGGTCGCCGAGTCCCGGTCGATGGACTGCATCGACTGCCACAACCGTCCGACCCACGTCTTCGACTTCGACCCCGGCGCCGCGCTCGACCGCGGCTTCGACGAGGGGATCCTCGACCGGTCCACGAAGTGGCTGCGCGAGGTCGGCGAGTCCGTCCTCGCCAAGACCGACTACCCGCTCGACGACGTCACGGCCTCCGTGCGCAAGCAGCTCGTCGAGTCCTACAAGGCCGCGCACGCCGACGCGATGCCCGACGCCGCCAAGCTCGACGCCGCCGCGGCGGGCCTCGCCCGGCTGTGGAAGCGCAACGTGTTCCCGCTGCGCAAGGTCACGTGGGGCACGTACCCGCGCCACCTCGGCCACCAGTCGGCGACGCCGGAGAAGCACGGCTGCTTCCGCTGCCACGACGAGAAGCACAAGACCGCCGACGGGAAGGTGCTGCCCTCCGACTGCGAGATCTGCCACGAGACGCTCGCGCAGGAGGAGGAGCCGTCGAGGCTCGACGACACGCTCAAGGCGCTGCTCGGCACGAAGAAGTGACCCCGTCGCGCCGCGCCCGAGGATGGCCCCGCACCGCTTCGCGACGCTGACGGCCGACGAGGCCGCCGCCCTGATCCCCGACGGGGCCCTCGTGGGCTTCAGCGGCTTCACGCCCGCCGGCTCGGCCAAGGCCGTGCCGCGGGCGCTGACGGCGCGCGCGCGGGCGCTGCACGCTCGCGGCGAGTCCTACCGGCTGCGGGTGCTCGCCGGCGCCTCGACCGGCAAGGCGCTCGACGAGGAGCTCGCGGGGGCCGACGCGATCGCGTGGCGCGCGCCCTACCAGAGCAGCCCGGCGCTGCGCGCGCAGGTCAACGCCGGCCGGGCCCGCTTCGTGGACATGCACCTCTCGTCGGTGCCGCAGATGGTCGCGGCGGGCGAGTTCGGGCCCCTCGACGTCGCGGTCGTCGAGTGCACCGAGGTCACCCCGGACGGGCGCGTCTACCTCACGAGCAGCGTGGGGGCGTCGCCGACGTGGCTGCAGTGCGCGCAGCGCGTCGTGCTCGAGGTGAACCGCTGGCACGCGCCGCGCCTGCGCGAACTCACCGACGTCGTGGTGCTGCCGCCGCCGCACCACCGCAGCCCGATCGCGATCGCCCACCCGATGGACCGCATCGGCTGGCCGTACGCCGCGGTGGACCCGCGCAAGGTGGTCGGGGTGGTCGAGACCGACGAGCCCGACGGCGTCCCGGCCTTCGACGCGACCGACGGGACCAGCGAGCGCATCGCGGGCCACGTCGTGCGCTTCCTGCTCGGCGAGCTGCGCGCGGGCCGCATCCCGCGGGAGTTCCTGCCCGTGCAGGCCGGGGTGGGCAACGTCGCCAACGCCGTGCTGCGCGCGCTCGGGTCGGACCCCGACGTCCCGCCGTTCTGGATGTACTCCGAGGTCCTCCAGGACGCGGTGCTCGAGCTGATGGACGAGGGGAAGATCCTCGGCGCGAGCACGACGGCGCTCACGCTCACCGACCCCGCGATGGCGCGCCTCTCCTCCGACCTCGACCGCTACGCCTCGCGCGTGGTGCTGCGGCCTCAGGAGGTGTCCAACCACCCCGAGGTGATCCGCCGGCTGGCGCTGATCTCGCTCAACGCGGCGCTCGAGGTGGACGTCTACGGCCACGTGAACTCGACCCACGTCGCGGGCACGCAGCTGGTCAACGGCATCGGGGGCAGCGGCGACTTCGCGCGCAACGCGGCGGTGCCCATCTTCGTGGCGCCCTCGACCGCCAAGGGCGGGCGCATCTCGACGATCGTGCCGATGTGCAGCCACGTGGACCACAACGAGCACTCGACGCGCGTCATCGTGACCGAGCAGGGGCTGGCCGACCTGCGCGGCCTCGGGCCCGACGAGCGGGCCGCCGCGATCATCGAGAGCTGCGCGCACCCGGCCTACCGCGACTACCTGCTGCGCTACCTCGAGCGCGCGCGGGTCGGCCACCTCCGCCACGACCTCCGCACCTGCTTCGAGCTGCACCTCAACCTCGTCGAGCACGGCGCGATGCTGCCCGGCCTGCGGGTGGAGTAGGGCGCAGCTCGGTGCCAGGCACCGCGACGCGGTGCCTGGCACCGAGCTGGGGGCGGTGTTCAGCGGGTGGGGCGCTCGGTGGGGGGCACCGGACCGGGGCCGGGCAGCGGCGGCCCGCCGTCGCCCCGGGCCTCGCGCTCGAGCAGCGTCTCGACGTCGGGGGCGCGGTAGAGGACGCGGCCCCCGTGGGCCGCGAGGCCGCCCGTGTCGGCCGTGGGGCCGTACGTGGACGACAGCGCGACGCCGCGCGCGCGCAGGAGCGCCGTCAGCTGGCCGCGGTGGTGCGCCGTGTGGGTGAAGCGCCGGACGAGCACCCACGCGCGCGGCCGCTCGACGTCGAAGAACCGCGTCGGCTCGAGGAACCACGCGTCGGACTGCCGGCGCAGCGCGTCGAGGCGGCGCCCGGACGCCTCGGCGTACGTGCGCAGGAAGGCCGCCGTGGTCTCCGTCGCGGGGAGCGGCGCGAGCCCCACGTCGATCCCGAGCATCGTCCGCATCCAGCCGTCCTCGCTCGTGCACTGGTGCACCATGTGCTCGTGCGGCGAGCGCGCGCGGGGCTCCGGGCGCGCGTCGAAGGCGTCCGCAGGCACCTGCGCCCACACCGACAGCGTCTTCAGCCGCTCGGTCGCGTACGTGTCCACGAGGAAGTCGAACGTCATGGGGCCTCCGGGCGCGCGCGATCCCCGACTACCACGGCCGGCCGGTCCGACGATGCGGCGATCGGTTGCAGAATGCAAACGGGCGCCGCCCCCGCAGGCTCCCCCGCGACGTCGGGTAGCCTCGCCGCGATGAGAGTCCTCGTGGCGATCGTCTCGACGGCGATGCTGTCGCTCACCGCGTGCGGCGACCGGGTGCGCCGCGACGCGGGGCCCGTGGCGACACCCACCGCCCCCGCGGCCGCCCCGTCGACGCCCTCGCCGTCCCCCGCGAGCGACGCGAGCCCGTCGCCGACCCCGCCCGCCGCCGGAGCCCCGATGTCCACGCCCAAGCCCACCGACCCCGCCGCCGCGCCTGCCCGCCGCGAGGTGGCCACGTTCGGCGCCGGGTGCTTCTGGTGCGTCGAGGCCGTGCTCGAGCAGGTGCCGGGCGTCCTCGACGTGCAGTCGGGCTTCATGGGCGGGACCGTCAAGAACCCGACCTACGAGGACGTCTGCTCCGGCGAGACCGGCCACGCCGAGGTGGTGCAGGTCACGTTCGACCCGAGCCAGGTGACGTACGAGACGTTGCTCGACTGGTTCTGGCGCCTGCACGACCCGACCACGCTCAACCGCCAGGGCGCGGACGTGGGGACCCAGTACCGCTCGGCGATCTTCTGGCACTCCGAGGCGCAGCGCGACGAGGCCGAGCGCTCCAAGCGCGACGCCCAGGAGGCGTTCGCCTCGCCCATCGTGACCGAGATCACGAAGGCCGGCGCCTTCTACGGCGCCGAGGAGTACCACCAGGACTACTACCGCGCCAACCGCGCCGCGGGCTACTGCCGCGTCGTGATCGCCCCGAAGCTCGAGAAGCTGCGCCTGAAGAAGTGAGACGGCGAGCGGGCCCGACGAAGCCACGAAAGCCGTCGGGCTGCGCCGCGCCGTGGCATCCTCGACGCGATGCGCTTCCGTCGCCTCCCTGCGCCGCTCGTCCTCGCGGCCCTCGTCCCCGTCGCCACGGGGCTCGCGTCGTCGCACCCGGCCGCCGGCGAGGACGCGGAGCGCCCGCTGCTGCTCCGGATCGCGGACGCCGCCGACCCCGGCCGCGACGCCGCCCTCGCGGCGTGGAAGGCGCTGACCGAGATCGAGCGCACCGAGCGCCTGCTCGCCGGGCTCGCGTCCGACGACCCCGCGCTCGCGCTGGCGAGCGCCACCGTCGTCTCGCCGTGGCGCCTCGACCTCGACGGCTTCGCGCGGCGGGCGAAGGCGCTGCGACGCGACCCGCTCGCCGCCTTCGCGGTGCCCGAGCCGCTGCGCGACCTCGTCGAGTTCCCGCCGCCCGCGTTCGGCGCGGAGGAGCTCGCGCCGATCTGGGCCGCGCTCGCGACCGCACCGGAGTGGCCGACCAGCGTGGACGCGAGCGGGCTCCACCGCGCGCTGCTGCCCGCGGTCGTGCCGACGCTGGTCCCGCTGCTCGCCACCGCGTCGCGGCCGACCTTCCTCGCGCTGCTCGACGACCTGCGCAACGAGGCCGAGACCGAGGCGGGCGACGAGCGCCACGACGACTACGTCCGCGCGTTCCGCTACGCGCTCGCGCGGCTGACCGCCGAGGCCGCGGGGAAGCCGGCGCCGGGCTTCGGCGACGTCGCGCCGCTGCGCGCCAAGCCCGGGCTCCCCGCCGAGCTCGTCGAGCTCGCCCGCGCGTGCTGGGGACCCGCGGGGCGCGGGTTCGACCTCGCCAAGGCGCCCCCGCGCGCCGAGCCGGGCCGCGGGGGCGCGGCGCCGACGCCGCCCGCGCCGGCGTCCGCGGGACCTTCGGCGTCGGGCCCGGTGCGGTGGCTGCTGCGGTGGGCGCTGAGGACGTCGCCGACCGCGGACGACGTCGCGTTCCTCCTCGAGACGGTGCAGGGCGAGCGCACGCCCTCGCCGCTGCGCTGGTGGGCGGCGCGGCGCCTGGCGGCGATCCCGGGGCGCGCCACCGGCATCCCGCTCGCCAAGGTGCTCGACGTCGGCGACGACGCGTCGCTCGTCGCCGCCGCCGAGCAGGCGTCGCACGGCGACCGCGCGGCGTGGGACCGCCTCGCGCGCGCCGACGGGGGCGCCGGCGCCAAGCGTCGCGCCGGGGTGGCGCCGTGGGCGCGCTGGCTCGCCGACCCCGCCGCCGCACGCGACGCGGCGGTGCGGGCGCTCGCCCACGGCGACGCACCCGCCGAGCTGGCCGAGGCCGAGCGGTGGTACGTCGCCTACGACGTCGGCGTGGCCGTCCGCGACGAGGACCTCGTCGCGATCGACGCCGCGGTGCGCAAGGGCACGATGCCCGTCGCCGCGGAGGCGTGGTGGTACGCGCGGGCGTGGCCCGACGGCCTGACCCCCGCCGTCGCCACGGCGCTCGCGGGCCGATGGGCGGGGCGCGCCGCGCAGGTGCAGGTCGTCAGCGACGACCTGACGCGGGCGTTCGCGCTCGTCGAGGCTGCGGCCCCCGAGGCGGCGCTCGCGCTCGCGCGGCGCTGGGCCGCCGAGACGAAGGACGACGACGTGCGCTCGGCCGTGACCGGCTGGCGGGTCCGGCTCGGCGACGTCGAAGCGGTGGACGCCGCGCTCGCCGCGTGGACCGACGCGGGCTTCCCGGAGGCCGACCTCGTGAGCCGCCTCGGCGACCCGCGGGTCGAGGCGTTCCTGCGCGAGCAGGCCGCGTCGAGCGACGTCGAGGTCGAGTCGCGTGCGGTGGCGGCGCTCGCCGCGTTCTACGGCCTCCCCGAGGGCGCGACCGGCCTCTTCGGCCCGTTCTCGCGTCGTGAGGACGACCTCGCGGCCGACGGATGGGCGGAGGCGAAGGCGCTGGTGCTCGGCAAGGACCCGGTCGCCGCCGCGCTCGTGAGGACGGCGAAGGGGCCCAACGTGGGGCAGGGGGACCTCGCGTGGACCGCCGGGCTCGCGCTCGCGAAGGACCCGCGCGTCGCCGAGCGGATGCGCGCGTGGCGCGACGACCGCGCGAGCGGGCTCTGGGCCGTCGCGACCGCGTGCCTCGCGCTCCAGGGCGACGCCGAGGCGAAGGCGACGTGGCGCGCCTTCCTCGGACAGGCGCGGACGTTCCTCCTCGACGACGTGCAGGAGCCGACGCTGTTCACGCTCGACGGCGACCCCGACCTCGTGGCGGACTGGGTGGGCCGGCTCGACGCGAACTGCTGCCTCGGCTGGCACGCGGGCGAGGTGCTGCGTGCGACGTTCCCGACGCTCCCGGCCGAGCAGGCCGCGGGCGACGCGGGGCGCGCGCGCCGTCTCGCCGACCGGTGGTTCGCGCGCCACCGCGGGTCCTTCGTCCGCAGCCGGGTGCTCGGCGGGTGGGTCCCCGTGGCGAAGTGACAAAGCGCGCGTCGTCGGCGCGGCGGGACTACGCTGCTCGGATGCGCCGCGTGCTCGCGCTCGCCGTCTCGCTGTCGGTGGCCGCAGGCGTCGTCGTTCCGCGTCCGGCCGCCGCGGGCCCCGAGTCGAAGTACGTCGAGGAGGACGACGACGCCAAGGCCGAGCCGATGCTGGCCGCGCTCCTGAGCAAGGCCACGACGCCCAAGGCCGCGCTCGACCTCGCCAAGGCCCTGCGCGGGCGCAAGGCCCGTGGCGACCGCAAGAAGGACCGCGAGACGCTCGACGTCGTCGGCCCCGACGGCAAGACGCGGCCGCTCACGTGGATCCTCCCGACGAAGTACGCCGCCGGCAAGCCCGCCGGGGTGATGGTGTGGCTGCACGGCGCGGTGCGCCAGCCGGCGCCGGGCGGCGGCGCCGGCGAGGCCGCGATGTTCCGCCCGGTCGTGGACGATCTCGGGATGATCGTCGTGGGCCCGTCCACCTACGACGGCGTCGAGTGGGGGCACCCCGCGTGCCGCGCGCTGGTGCAGCACGCGCTGCGGCTGGTCAAGACGTCGTTCTCGGTGGACGAGGACCGCGTCTACGTGTGCGGCGACAGCGACGGCGGCCGGGGCACCTACGCGACGCTCGAGACGGCGGCGACCTTCGTCGCGGCGGCGGTCCCGGTGATCGGCGCGCCCGGCCCGGTCACCCGTTACGTCAACCTGCGCAACGTGCCTTGGTTCGCGATCAACGGCGACCAGGACTCCATCTTCGAGATCGGGCGGGTGCGCGAGCAGGTCGAGGCGATGAAGGCGGCGGGCTTCGACCTGCAGTGGAAGGTCGTCGAGGGCGGCGGGCACGACCCGCGCTTCTTCCTCCGCTTCGCCGACGAGGTGAGGACCTTCCTCAAGGCCCACGTTCGCGACCCCCTGCCCAAGCGCGTCGAGGTCTGCGTGGACCCGTCGGCGGGGGAGGGCGCGACGGCGTTCCCGGCGAACACGATGCGCTGGCTGCGGCTCGAGGAGGCGGGGGCGTCGGAGCGCAACGCGACCTTCGACGACGCGGGGGCGGTGCGGTCGGGCCTCCCTCGCGCCGAGGCGACGCGCGACGGAAACCGGATCGTCGTGCGCACGAACGGCGTGCAGCGCGTGACGGTGCTGCTCTCCGAGGCGATGGTGGACCTCGGCAAGGAGGTCACGGTCGTCGTCAACGACGTGGTGCTCCACCGGGGCAAGGTCGAGCCCGACGCGCGGGTGGTGCTCGAGGAGGGGCGGCGGTTCCTCGACCGCCGCCTCGTCTTCGTCGCGCGCCTCACGCTCGACGTGGACGCGCCCCCCGTCGGCGACGCGCCGCCCGCGGGGAAGTGACTCGCCCGCCCGGCGAATTCACGAGTCCACGAGGTCGGGGCGGCGGCTTGCGCCCGGGCCGAATCGGCGAGCCCCGACGAGGGCGTCACGTGCATTCGGCGCTCGACAGGCCTCGTCTTCCGTGAGCTCGGCACGCGAGGACTCCCTCGCGGGAACGGGCCCCTCGGCGGCTCGCCACCGAGACGGGCTCCTACGTCCCCTCGGCCTTCGTCCAGCCGGGCTGGTTGTCGAAGCC
The DNA here is from genome assembly GCA_020851795.1 of Planctomycetota bacterium. Taxonomy (GTDB): domain Bacteria; phylum Planctomycetota; class PLA2; order PLA2; family JAEUHO01; genus JAEUHO01. The sequence continues at coordinate 33,249 of JADZCA010000013.1, forward strand.
GGGGTCGCTCGACCACTCGCCCCGCTCGGCGTTGAAGAACACGGGCGAGCCTGACGGTGCGTACGCCTCCTCTCCGTTGGGGCCCTTGACCGTGCGGTAGGGCATCAGCAGCGGGGCGAAGTCGGCGTGGATCTGCGCGGCCGTCTTCGCGCGCGAGAGCGCGATGTCGGCGTCGATCTTCGCGACGAGGTCGTCCACGATCGCGATCCCGCGGGCGTTCTCGTGCACGAGCCGGAGGTAGAGCAGCGACCACAGGCCCTGGAATCGGATCGAGAAGACGCACCCCAGCAGCGGCGGGAGGTAGGCGTCGTAGCGGTCCGCCGGGGCCGCGATGCTCCAAGCGGCCCGTGGCCACCACATCGTCGTCCCGGGCATGTCGAAGTAGGTCAGCGCGACGAAGAACGTCTCGCGGTACGCCACGCCGTTCCAGCGGTACTCGACCGTCGTCGCGCCCGCGCGCACGGTGGACGTGACGCCGGTGACGCCGACGAACGCGTTGAGGCGCGCCGCCTCGTCCTGGTAGAGGCGCGCGAGGTCGGGGGAGGCCTTCGCGGCCACCACTCGCGCGCCCTCGACGTGCGGCGCGCGCAGGGTCGGGAAGAGGCGCTGCTCGACGTACTGCCGCGGGTCGAGCGGCGGCCACGCGGTGGTCCCGGCGTAGGTGCTGCCGGGCGGGAACATGGGGGCGGCGGGCATCCGGCTCGTGTCGGTGTAGCGCTCCTCCGGGAACACCTCGATCCACGCCGAGCGGTCGGGCGCGACGACGCGGAACGCCACCACGGCGGGCGAGGCGAGGTCGCTGCGGTCGATCGTCCGCGGGTCCTTCCCCGCGATCTTCCACCGGATGCCTCCCTCGACCGGCCAGCCGCTCGGGACCGCCATGCGCAGCACGTCGAGCACCGCGCCGTTGCGCGGGTCGCGCAGCCCCTGCGGGTCCTGCAGCCGCCACGTCCGGAACACGGTCGGCACGCCGGGCGCCCGCGCGGCAGGCGCCCCGCCCGGGGCGAGCTTCCCGCCCGGCGAGGTCGTCGAGGGTGGGGGCGCCGGACGGTCGGCGTCCGCGTCGCGTGCGAGCCACAGCCCCTTGCCGTCCTCGTCGGTCAGCTCGAGGCGGTCGTCGGCGGGCATCGCCCACCGCACGCGCTCGACGGCCTCGCCGCGGGGCTCCGCGACGATCACGCTGCCCTCGACGCGGTAGGTGCCCTCGGTCGTCGTCGTGCCTCGGGGCGTCCGCACGGTCCACGCGTAGGTGCCGTCGCCGCGCAGCACGAGCCGCACCTCGCCGGTCGCGTCCCTGGCGAGCCACGTCCCCGGGAGGCGGTCGGGCCCGGCGCGCGCGACTCCCGCGAAGGCGACGACGAGGAGCGCCACGGCCACGATCGCGCGGGTACGCATCGCAGATCCTCCCCGGGGCCCTCATTCTCCCGCGCGCGGGCCGCCCGATCCCACGACGCACGACTGCGCCGGAGGGGGCCCCGGACGGCGGCGTGCCCTGCGCCGCCGTCACTTCACGTCGCTGCGCTCGGTCGCCTTCGCCTGCGAGTACTCGTCGTCGGAGATCGGGACCACCGAGACGTCGTCGAACGCGTAGCGGCCCCGCGGCCAGTAGCCGTACAGCATCACGCGCATCCGCGCGACGGCCGGCGTGTTCTTGGTCGGGTGGAACACCATCGTGTGCGTCTTCCAGCCGGGCGAGCCCATGCGCAGCGTGACCAGCGCGTCGTAGAGCCGGCGCTCCTCGGGGCCCGCCGTGTTCTCGAGCGCCCCGTAGCCGCGCACCCACACCTTCGCCGTCCCCTGCGGCAGGTCCGTGCGGAACGCGAGCCGAAGCCGGTAGGGCCTCCCGGGCTCGACCGCCATCGCCTCGGAGTACACCGACACGCCGTGGTTGCCGCCGACGGTGGCGTACTGGTCCTTCTCGGGCACGGGGGTCTTGGGCCACGGCGGGAGGTCCGGGTCCTTCGCCATCTCCTCCTGCCGTCGCTTCCACTCGTGCTCGTACACGTCGGTGTCGAGAGCGACGACGTGCCCGTGGCGCGCGGGGTCCACCGCGTCGAGGACCCAGAAGGACGTGAGCCCGTCCATGCGGTCCCAGCCGATCGGGGTCGCCTTGCCGGTGAGCGCCTCCTCGAAGGAGCCGTTGCGGACGAGCTCGCCGGCCGTCGCGGGCGCGCTCGCTCCGAGCGCCGCGGTGGCCGCCTGGAACGCCGCGACCCGCGGGGCGACGTCGGCGGGGGACGCGCCTGCGGCGAGACGCCGGTCGGGCGCGGTCAGTCGGTCGAGCGCCCAGCGCAGGAGCGCGGGCGAGCGGAACGTGTACGCGCGGCCCCCTCGTTCCGGGGCGCGGAACCCGTGCTCGGTGACGACGACGACGAGGTTCGCGTCGTTCCCCCGCACGACCGTGAGGCGTCCGAGCTCGGGTGCCGGCGACGGCAGGAGGAGGACGAGCGCCGCGGGCGCGGCCGCGAGGTGGTCGAGCGCGATCGAGATCTCGGCGTCGCGCTCCACGCGGACGCACGGCACGGGCTCGCCGTCGGGCCGGTCGGGGAGCGCGAGGACGATGCCGTCCGGCGCTGCCCGTCGCGCGGAGGCCACGCGCTCGGGCCACGTGGGCCACTCCTCGCCGCGGGCCGACGCCGCGGCGAGCAGGAGCAGCGTGAGGACGAGGGGTGCCACGGGCTTCATGTCACTTCCCCGGGGCGGGCCCCGCGCCGCGCGAGAGCGCCTCGTAGAACGCCTTGACCACCGCCTCGAGGCCCGGCGGCACGGGTTCGCGCAGCCCGGAGAACAGCTCGCGACGCACCTCGGGCGACAACGCTGCCCCCTGCGCGCGCAGCGTGTCGGCCTCGGCCACGAGGGCGCGGCGGGCGAGCTCGAGCGCGGACTTCACGTCGGCGTGCGCCTGGCGGAGGTCGAAGCCGCGGCCGGCGGCGATGTTCTCCTCGATGCGCTTCATGCGCGCGATCGCGTCGTCCACGTCGCCCGCGGGCAGGTGCAGCGCGCGCAGCCAGCGCTGCAGGCGCTCGGCCTGCTGGCGCAGCTCGCCCTGGTTGCCGCGGAGCCGCTCGAGCTTGGCCTGCACCGGCGGCGGGGGCGTCCCGCGCAGGCCCGTGTCGCCCTGGCCCGCGACCTTGCCGCCGCCGGTGGCGCCGCCCCGCGGGTCCTTCGACGAGTCCTTGACCGACCCCGCCTCGAACGGCGACTCGGTCTTGCGCGTCGGGGTCTCGCGGCCGCCCTTGCCCTCGGCGGTCTCCTCGACCATCTGCCCGTGGCTCTTGCCGCTGCGGCCCTCGCCCGAGCGGCCGCCGATCTCGTTCTGGTTGGGCAGCCGGTTGCCCGTGATGCCGCGCGCGCTCATGTTCGAGATCGGCCCGTCCGTCGCGTCCCACCCCGCGCCCTTGTCGAGCGAGTCCATCCAGGACGACGAGACGTCCTCGACGTCCTCGTCCATCTGCGCCTCGTCGTCGAGCAGGTCGCCCACGATGTCCTCGAGCTCGTCGGGGAGGTCGGCGAGCGGGACGTCGTACTCCTGCGGCGGCTCCTCCATGACCCACTTCTCGCGGTCGGGGGTGTCGGGGATCCAACGCTCGAGGTTGGTCTCGAGCCGCTCGGCCAGCTCGAGGCCCGACTGCTCGGCGGGCACCGCGAGCTCGACCTTGCGGTCCGAGAGCGCCTCGGCGGCGCGCTGCACCTCCATGTAGACCTGATTGAGCTCCTTCAGCAACGACCCGTCCGCGAAGTCCTGCGACGGCACCTTCGAGAGGTCGGTGAAGGCCTCCTCGAACAGCTTGGCCCACGCGGCTTCCTGCGCGGCGAGGCTCCCGAGCAGCGCCTCGTCGCCCTGCGTCAGGTCCTCGCTCGCGCGCTTCTCGACGTCCTTGGTGGCGTCGAGGACCTTGCGCTGCTCCGAGACGAACCGCGCGAGGTCCTGCGCGAGCTGCGAGAGGCGGTCGGCGGGGGAGCGCGGCGCCTCGGCGACCGGCTTGGGCGCGCCCTCGGGCGGGGCCTTCGCCGCGAGCTCGCCGAGGAGCGCGAGCAGCCGCGCGACGAGCCGGTCGTCGGCGTCGCGCGCACGCGCGAGCGCACCCCGCGCGTCGCCGGGGCGCCTCGTCTCGGCCATCGCGGCGCGCGCGGTCGCGAGCTCCTCCTCCCGCGCGGCCGCGAGCGTCGCCGCGGCCTTCGCGCCGGTGGGCTCGGCGCGGAACAGCGCCTCGACCTCGGCGAAGCGCGCCGGGAGCGCCTCGTGGCCCGCCCGGGCCTCCTCGGCGCGGCGGGCGAGCCGACCCTCGCGCTCGTGCTCGGCGTAGAGGTCGAGCAGCGTCCCGACCCGCGCGCGCTCGGCCCGCACGGCCTCCACGAGGGCGCGCAGGCGTTCGAAGGCCCGCGCGAGCGGGGACCCTTCCGGCGCGCGCAGGTCCTGGGGGCCGCGCACGCGCACGAGCACCGGGGCCGACCGCGCCCGGCTCGTGCGCGCGGGCGCGCGGTCGTCGGCCTCGGCCACGAAGCGGTACGTGCGGCCCGGCTCGAACCCGCCGGGGTCGAGCACCACCGACGGGCGCTCGCGCGCCGCGGCGGGGCCCGGCGCGGGGAAGGGGACCTGCCATAGCGTCACCTCCTTCGCCTCGCCCTCGACCGACCCGACGAGGCGCAGCGCCGCGAGCCCGACGTCGTCCTCGGCGCGCACGGCGAAGTCCACGCGCTCGCCCGGGTCCACGACGAGGCTTTGCGCCGACGCCTCGAGGCGGACCGCGGGCAGCGCGTCCTCGACGGCAGCCCAGGTCGTCACCGGCACGTCGGCCGCCTCCACGCCGTCCTCGCCGAGCAGGCGCGCCGTCACCGGACCGCCGCGCTCGACGCGGACCGAGGTCGCGAAGCGCCCGTCGGCGAGGCGCTCCGCCGCCTGCGGGCTCGCGCCCGGGAACGTCACCTTCCCCTCGCGGCACGGGCGCGTGGTCGAGAGGACGAGCGTCGCCTCCGTGCCGACGAGCGCGGCCACGCCCGCGGGGCCCACGGGGAGCTCCTCGGGCGCGCGTCCGGTGTAGGCGGGCGGGACGAGCCGGACCGCGACGGCCGCGATCGCCGGCCGGTGCATCACCTCGATGCGGTACCACGGGCTCGCGGCCGCGCCGGCGAGGACACGGTAGCGCAGGGCCACCGCCTCCACGTCCACGCGCGCCTCGAAGCGGCGCTCCGTGGACAGCGTGCCGCGCGCCGACATCGGGGTGCGCTGCGCCGTGCGGCCGTCCACCTCGACCTCGACGTCGGCGTCGCTGGGGAGCCTCGCGGCGAGCTCGGCCCGCACGCGCGCCCGCACGTCGACCGACGAGCCCGTCGGCACGCGCGTCGCGCCGGGGCTCACCTCGACGACCAGCCCGCCCGGCGCGGGCGCGGCCTCGAACGGCCGCAGGAACCGCACGACCGCCGCGCCCGACGCGCCGGGCCACAGCAGCGCGCCCAGCGCCGCGACCGCACCCGCCGCGGCCAGCACCGTCGCGGCGCGCGCGATGCGCGGCCCCTCGCCGGCCGACCGCGCGTCCACCCGCACCGCCACGTGGCCGGCCTCGGCGACGACCCGCTCGGCGAGCGAGGGCGCGACGCCGGCGCGGCCCTCGCGCGCGTCGGCGTCGAGCAGCACCGCGTCGATGAGCGGGTTGCCCGGCAGCGCGCAGCGCGTCTCGAGCAGGCGCGCCGCCTCCGCGCGGCTCGGGCGCACGCGCGCCGCCACCGAGAGCCGCCACGCGAGCGCGAGCACCGCCGCGGGCCCGAGCAGGACGAGGAGCGCGAGCCGCAGCGCCGCGGGGAGGTCGAAGGCGACGTCGAGCAGGAGCGCGAGGACCCAGGCCGTCAGCAGCGCCGCGGCCCCGCGGGTCGCCTCGACGGCGAAGGCCGCGCGGCGGCGCGTGGCGGCCGCGCGGTCGAGGAGGGCGTCGAACGAGGCGGGGCGGCTCATCGGGGGCCCTCCGGGCGGCGGACGGCGTGCACTTCGCGCTCGACGGTGGCGCCCGCTTCGACCGCGATCGCGGCGAGGCGCGGCTCGACCGCCGCGTCGGGCGGCTCCTCGCCGTCGGCGAGCACCGTCCGTAGCAGGTTCGCGCGGCCGTCGAGCCGCCACTCGTGCTCGAGGCGGTGCGCGGTCCACACGTCCACCGCGACGAGCGCCTGCGCGCGGCCGCGCTCGCCGTCGAACGTCGTCGGGCGCAGCACCCGCTTCCAGACCGCGACGCGCGCGGCGTCGCGGTCGCCGCCCACGCCCACGAGCCGGCGCGCGTCGTAGAGGTCGTCGCCCTTCGCGACGAGCTCGGAGAGCGGCGCGGCGTCGTCCTCGGGGACGATCGGACGCGCGGCCGCCGGCGACGGCGCGACGCCGACGAGGGCGTGTGCGCCGGCGAGGACGGCCAGGTCGTAGGTGTCGGCGGGGAGCCCGTCGAAGCGGACCCGGCCGGCGGTCGCGTCCTCGACGGTCCCGGCGTAGGCGAGGCGTGCCCGGTGCCCGTACGCGCCCGCCGCCCGCACGGCGCCGCCGTCGCGCAGCGTCACGCGCAGGGTCGCGAGGCGAGCGGGGACCGCCTCGGGCACGTCGAGGAAGCGCACCTCGCGCGCGTAGACGAGGTCGTCGAGCGTCTGGCCCACCTCGCCCTTCCACTGCCGACGCAGCAGCACCTTGCGCTCGTCGGGGTCCTCGGCGCCGCCACGCTCGGGCCCGAGGACGCGGACGACCGTCGTGCGCAGGTGACCCTCCGCGCGCTCGCCGCTGCGCAGCACGAGGGTGACGAGGAGGTTGCGCAGCGGGTAGCGCCCCTCGCCGAAGGACTTCTCGTCCTTGCCGGGCGTCTTGAAGGTGTAGGGCCGCTCGAGCGCCTCGTCCTCGACCCGCGAGAGGACCGCCGCGAGCTCGGCGGGGTCCACGTCGCGGCCCTTGCCGGTCGCCGGGTCGACGAGGTGCAGCGAGCGTCCCACCGTGAACACGAGCCGCCCCTGTGCGCTCGTCCCGTCCGAGAAGACGACGCGCCCCGGCCGTCCCGCCTCCTCGGCGGCGACGCGACCCGCGAGCGCCGCGACGACGAGGACCACCGGCACGAGTCGGGCGAGGCTCACGGGAGGTTGCTCCGGCGCCGCAGCACCCACTCGGCGAGCAGGCACGCGACCATCGCGAGGAGCCACCACGGCCCCTCGTAGACGAGCGACCGCTCGCGGGTGCGCGGCGCCTGCGGGGCCGACGCGGCCAGCCGTGCGGACAGCTCGGCCAGCGCCGTCGGCGGGACCACCGCGCCGCCGCTGGCCGCGGCGATCGCGGCGAGGCGCGCCGGGTCGGCGACCGGCTCCTCGCCCTCGCGTGCCTCGCCCGTCGTGCGCAGGAGCACCTCGCGCACCGCGGCGGGTGCGCCCGGCAGCGACGCGGTGACGCGCACGCGCACCGGTTCGTCGCCGTCCACCGCGACGTCGGCGGTGAAGGTGCCCGGCGCGTCGGCGACCGCGCGCAGCGCCACGGGCCCCGCGTCCTTGCCGTCGAGCGCGAGCCGACGCGCCTCGACCGAGGCGTCGGCCCGCGGGGTCCGGTCGGGGCCCCGCACCGTCGCGGTGACGCGGGCGACGTCGCCCTTCGCGTAGCGGGCGCGGTCGGTGGCGAGGGAGAGCCCCTCGCGCTCGGCCGCGCGGGAGGCGAGCCAGCGCAGCCCTTGGCGGAGCAGCGCGCCGTACGCGGCGGGGGCCGTGGCCTGCATCCGGTGCAGCGTGTTCGTCAGCCACAAGAGCGTCCGGCCACGGGCCGCGGAGCCGGCGACGAGCAGCGGCCGGGGCGGGCCGTCGCCCGCCCGCGTCGCAAGCAGCGTCGTCGCGCCCGGGCGCAGCGCGCCCACGCGGTGCAGGCTCGCCACGGAGACGCCGTCGGCGGCGAGCGCGTCGTCGAGCCCTTCGAGCACGGGGTGGGCCCGCCCCTCCGCGGTGCGCTCGGCGCGCAAGGCCCCGGTGGTCATCCCCTCGTCGGCCGCGCGCGCCACGACGGGCAGGACGCGCGCGAGCGGCCGGCCCTCCCAGCCGCCGCTGCCGAGCGCGTCGTCGTCGCCGATCACGAGGAGCCCGCCGCCCTCCTCGACGAACGCGAGCAGCGCCGCCTCCTCGGCCGACGCCACGTCGGCCGCGCGCGTCCCCACCAGCACGACGACGTCGAAACGCGAGAGCGCCGCCGCGTCGGCGGGGAAGCCGGTCGCGAGCGGGTCGCCGGCCGCGATGCCGTCGGTGAGCACCTTGCCCGGCGCGAGCCGCAGCACGGACGCGAAGGTGAGCCCCGGCGTGCGCGCGACCTCCGCGCGCAGCGGGCGGTACTCGCGCGTCACCCGGGCCGCGAGCAGGAGCACGCGCAGCGACGGGTCCTCGGCCAGCACGAACGCGCGCCGACGGTCGTCGGCCGCGACCCGGTCGCGCGCGACGGGGCCCACCCGGGCCTCGAGCACGTGCGCGCCCGCGGCGTCGAGGCGCACGTCGAAGCGCGCCACGCCGCGGCCGCGGCCGTCGAGGGCCACGGTCTTCGCGCCGAGGGCCTCGCCGCCGCGCGAGAGCGACACGGACGGCGCGCGGTGGCGCTCGCGGAACGCGACGCTGCCCGTCACGGCGACCTCGACCTCGACCGCGACGGTCGTGTGCAGGTCGGCTCGCTCGGGCGCGCGGAGCGCGACGACGCGCGCGTCGTCGACGAGGTCGAGGTCGGTCCCCAGCGGCACCGCGAGCACCGGGCAGGGGAGGCGCGGGGTCGTCGGGGCCACGGTGTCGATCCCGTCGCTGGCGAGCACGATCGCGACGGGTGGTTCGGCCGCGTCGGCGCCCGCGCGCGCGAGCGCCGCGCCGAGGTCGGTGCCCTCGCCGGCGGCGGTCAGCGTGTCGGCCGTGCCCGCCGTCGCCGCGGCCGAGGCGAAGGTGGTCGCCTCGACCGCGAAGACGCCGTCGAGCCGCTCGCGCACCTCGCGGACGACGGCCTTCGCGTCGTCCGAGCGGGTCCCGCGGCGCCCGTCGGGCACGGCCATCGACGCCGAGTCGTCCACGAGGAGCCGCACGCGCGGGCGCCGCTCGGCCGGCACGGCGGACACGACGGTCGGGTTGGCGAACGCGAGCAGCAGCAGCGTCACCGCGGCCACGCGCAGCGCGATCATCGGGCGCGCGGCGCGGCCCACGCCGAGCGCGAGGAGGCGGCGCACGCCCACGACGACGGCCGCGGCCGCCACGGCGAGCGCGAGGAGGCCGACGGTCGGCGCGACGGGCGGGGCGAAGTGCAGGCTCATGCGGCGTGCGCTCCGCGGCCGGAGAGCTCGGCCTGCGTGGCCGTCGAGAGGCGCCGTCGCGCGAGGTTGCCGAGCGCCGTCTCGGAAAGGAGCGCGACGCAGGCGAGCACGAGGAGCCAGCCCGTCAGGTCGCGCGGCGCGCCGCGCGACAGCGTCGCCTCGACGTCCTGCGGCGCCACGACCGTCGCGCCGGGCAGCCGCGCCTCCCACGCCGCGGGCGTGGCCCGGCGGCCCGTCGCCTCGGCGAGGTCGGCGTCCACCGAGAACGCCGCGTCGGCCCGCTCGAGGTCGTACAGCCCCGCGCGCAGCACCGGACGCGGTGCCGTGCCGTCGCCGGCCACGCACGCCGGGCGCTCGACCCCGCCGCGGGCGAGCAGCGGGAGGGTGCCGTGGAGCCACGCGAGGAAGGTGGGCCGCAGGGCGAAGGCGGTGGACGTCGGCTCGAGCGGGGTCGCGAGCAGGAGCGCGTGCGCCGGGCGCCCGCTCCCGCGCAGGAGCACCGGCCGGCCGCCCGCCTCCATCAACACGACCGCGTCCGCGCGCGTCGCCACCTCGACGGCGTCCTTGACGACGACGCCCTCGAGCCGCGCGCGTCCCTCCGAGGCGAGGCCGACGAGCGTCGGGTCGGCGGGCGCGACGACGGCGAGCGCGGCGGCCGGCGGCGGCTCGACCGCCCGCGGCGGCACCACGCGCGCCGGCAGCGCGTCGTCGAGCGGAGCCGGGACGGCGCGCGCGGCCCTGGCGGCACGCGGGCCCGCGACGACGAGCAGGCCGGCGCCCTCGGCGTGGCGGGCGAGCACGGCCGCCGCGACCGCGTCGGGGAGGTCGGGGGCGTCGTGGACGAGCACGAGGTCGGCGGTGCGCACGAGCGCGGCGTCCGCGTCGGAGGCGCGCACGCGCGTCACGTGGACGCCCGACACCGTGCCGTCGCCCGTCGGGTCGGCCGCGAGCGCGAGCAGCGCGCCACCCGACAAGGGCGAGGCCCCGCCCGCCTCCTCGAGCGCGCCGTCGAGGAGCAGGGCCTCGAGGCGCGGTCGCACGACGACGACGAGGTGGCGACGGTCGTCGGGGGCGAAGTCGTCGGCGGGGACCGAGGCGGTCAGGCCCGTCGGCCCGGCCACGGTCGGCGGGACGGAGAAGGTCGTCTCGCCGGTCCCCGCCGCGGACAGCGCGACGTCGGCGCGTCGCGGCGCGTCCGTGCCGAAGACGAGCTCGACGGGGACGGAGGACGCCGCCCCGGCCCGGCGCTCGACGGCGACGGTGACCGCGACCGGGCGCCCGACGGTGACCGGCCCGCTGCCGACCGCGAGCCGGACGACCGCGACGTCGTTCCCGGCCGGTGGCGCCGTCGCCGCGACGACGACGACGCGCGTGCCCGGCGGCAGCGCACGGGCCGCCGCCTCGAGGTCGGGGTCGTCGAGCGCGGCGGCGTCGAGGTCGGTGGTGACGACGAGGCGACGGTCGGGCGAGGTGCCGCGCGCGAGCGCGGCCCCGGCCCGGCGCAGCGCGGCGGCGAGCGAACCGCGCGCGTCGGTGCGCTCGGCGGCCTCGAGGGCGCGCAGGAGCGCGCGCGCGTCCTGCGAGAGCCCCTCGGCCGGCGCCGCGGGCCCCGCGACGACCCGGTGCAGCGCCCCGCGGTCGCCCGGGCCCATGCGCTCGAGGACCGCGCGCGCCGCCGCGACGCCGCGCGACCACGCCCCGTCGGCCCCGCCGACGGCCGTCGAGGCGGAGTCGTCCACCACGACGACCGTGTCCGACGACGCGGGGCCCGCGGCGCCGCCGACGCTCGGGCGCGCGAGCGCCAGCACCGCGAGCGCCACCGCGGCCGTGCGCAGCGCGAGCAGGACGAGCTCGTGCAGGCGGCGGCGGCGGGCGAGGTGGGGGTCCACCTTGCGCAGGAGCCGCAGCGACGGGAAGACGACGACCTTCGTGCGTCGCCGGAAGAGGAGGTGCACGAGCACCGGGAGCGCCGCGAGCGCGAGGAAGGGCAGCAGGGCGGGGTTGGCCACGCCCACCGTCACCGTCCGATCCGCGTGCGCGCGTGGACGAAGCGGGCGAGCTCGGTCGCGAACGGCCGCGAGGTCGAGAGGACGCGGTGCTCGACGCACGCCTCGGCCGTGACGCGCCCGAGGCCCCGCAGCCAGGCGGCGACGGCGTCACGGTAGGCGTCGCGGACGGTGCCGGCCTCGACGGGGAGGCGCTCGCCCGTCTCGGCGTCCTCGAGCTCGACGAGGCCGTGCCAGGGGAGGTCGGTCTCGGCGTCGTCGAGCACCTGCAGGACGGTGACGTCGTGGCGGTCGTGGCGCAGCCGGCGCAGCCCGTGCGCGACGTCGTCGGGGTCGTCGTGCAGGTCGGAGACCAGCACGACGACGCTGCGCCGGCGCAGCCGTGTCGCGACGGCGCGCAGCGCGTTGCCCACGCCCGTCGTCCCGTCGGGCTCGAAGGCCTCCAGCGTCTCGAGCGCCTCGCGCACCGCCGTCGGCGAGCCGCGGGCGGGGAGCACGCGGTCCACCCGGTCGCCGAAGACGACGAGGCCCGCCGCGTCGCGCTGGCGGTGGAGCAGGTAGACGAGCCCGCCGGCCAGCGAGCAGGCGTACGCCCACTTGGTGGGGCGGTCGTCGGCCCCGCGGAACGCCATCGACGCGCTGCGGTCCACGAGCACGAAGGCCTGGAGGTTGGTCTCGTCCTCGTACTGGCGCACGACGCGGCGGTCCGCGCGCGCGAGCACGCGGAAGTCGAGGAAGCGCACCGGGTCGCCGGGCACGTACTCGCGGTACTCGGCGAACTCCACGGACGCGCCCTTGTGGCGCGAGCGGTGCAGCCCGGCGATCCGCCCCTCGACGGGCCCGCGCGGCGACAGCACGAGGCCGTCGAGGGCCTCCTGCGTCGCGGGCGTCAGGTAGCGGAACGCGCGGCCGCTCATCGCGCCGGCGCGCCCTTGCCGCGGTACGCCTCGGGCGCGGGCTCCTTGACGGTCTCGAGGAGGCGGCGCACGACGGTGTCGGGCACCACGCCTTCGCTCGCCGCGCCGAAGGAGAGGAAGACGCGGTGGCGCAGCACCGGGAGCGCAGCGGCGCGCACGTCGTCGGCCGTGGCGTGGAAGCGCCCCGACAGCGCGGCGCGCGCCTTGGCGGCGAGCAGCAGCCCCTGACCGGCGCGGGGGCCCGCGCCCCAGGACACCCAGTCCTTGACGAAGGCGGGGGCCGCCGGGTCCTTCGGCCGCGTCGCGCGGACGAGGTCGGCGGCGTAGGCCGCGACGTGCTCCGACACGGGGATGCGGCGCACCGTGCGCTGCAGGTCGAGGATCTCGCGCGCCGAGAGCACCTTGCCGAGCGCGGGCTCCTCGTCGGTCGTCGTCGTGCGGTAGATCTCGATCTCGTCCTCGCGGTCGGGGTAGTCGATGCGGACCTCGAAGAGGAACCGGTCGAGCTGGGCCTCGGGCAGCGGGTAGGTGCCCTCCTGCTCGACGGGGTTCTGCGTGGCCAGCACGAAGAACGGCTGGGGAAGGTCGTAGGTGCGGCCTGCGACCGTGACGCGGTGCTCCTGCATCGCCTCGAGGAGGGCCGACTGCGTCTTGGGCGGCGTTCGGTTGATCTCGTCGGCGAGCAGCACGTTGGTGAACACGGGGCCGGGCACGAAGCGGAACGTGCGGCGGCGGTCGGCGGGGTCCTCCTCGAGGATCTCGGTGCCGGTGACGTCGGAGGGCATCAGGTCGGGGGTGAACTGGATGCGCTTGCCGTCGAGGTCGAGCAGCGACGACAGCGCGCGGACCATGCGCGTCTTGGCGAGGCCGGGGACGCCGACCACCAGGCAGTGGCCGCGCGCGAAGAGGGCGGTCAGCAGCAGGTCCACCACCGCGCGCTGCCCGACGATGACCTTCGAGATCTCGGTGAGCACGCGCTCGCGCGCCGCCTTGAGCCGCCCCACGGCGGCGGCGTCGGCCTCGGGGTCGTCGGCGGGGACCGGCCGCGGCGCGACGGGCGCGCGCGGCGCCGTGGTCGGCGGGTGGGCCGTCCCGTGCGGCGGCGCCGCGCTCGGGGCCGCCGCGGGCGCCCCGGGCCTCGCGCCGTCGGCCCCGACCGTCTCGCGGAAGAGCAGGCGCACGCCGCCGACCGTGAGCACGTCGCCCGCGACGAGGGCGCGGCGCCGCACGGTGTCGGCCCCGACGCGCACGCCGTTGGTCGAGCCGAGGTCCTCGACGGTCCACCCGGCGTCGGACCGCGCGAGCCGACAGTGGTGGCGGGAGATCCCGGGGCCGCCGAGCACGAGCGCGCAGTCGGGCTCGCGCCCGAGCACGACGTCGTGCCCGTCGAGGTCGAGCGTCGCGCCGTGCGGTTCGCCTTCGAGGACCTCGAGCCGGAAGTGGGGGGTGGTCATGGGTCACCGGGTCATCGCGTAGAGAACGACGTTCTCGCCGACGCGGATCGCGTCGGCGGGGGCGTAGCCGCGGGCGAGCGGGTGCTCGTCGCCCTGCCAGCCGCCGCCGAGGTCGAACGGGGAGAGGAGGACGGCGACGCGACCGTCCACCTCGACGCCCTCGAGGTAGGGGGCCTCGAGGTCGGGGCGCTCGCGGCGGAGCGCGGGGGTGTAGGCGACGCGGTCGATGCGATGCAGCGACGACCACAGCGGGTGGCCCGGCGGCAGCGGCCGGGGCGTCGCCTGCGGCACGAGGCGGCGGATCTCGCGCCGCGCGTGCCCGGTGAACCACGGCAGGCCGAGCGACGCGTCGAACAGCATCGTGCCGCCGCGCGCGAGGAAGGCCTGGATCGCGGCGACCGCGGCGTCGGAGAACGAGAAGGCGTCCACGCCGGCGACGTAGAGGAACGACAGCCCCGAGAGGTCGTCCTTGCCCGGGTCCACCGTGCGGCGGCGCAGCGTGACCTTGGCGTTGGTGCGCGCGGCGAGCGCCTTCAAGAGGTTGCCGGGGCCGCCGGGGTCGGTGTTCCACACGCCCTCGTGGCGCACCTGCGCGAGGACGAACTCGTCGGTCGCCGGCTTGCCGTCGTCCTCGCCGTAGAGTTCGGGCCGCGCGTGGCTGCGCCCGAGCGCGGCGTAGCCGAGCGCGTACGCGACGAGGTTGACGCCCAGCTCCTTGGCCGAGCGCGGGTCGTAGTAGGTCGCGCCTGCGATCAGCGACGGTTCGGCGTTGTCCCAGCCGCCGCCCATCCCGAACTTCGAGAGCACGGCGGCCACGCGGCAGCCGACGTAGAGCCCTTCGAGCACGGGACGGTCGGTGCCGGCGGCGGGGGGCAGCGTGGCCTTGACCGCGTCGGCGGCCATGTGGAACAGCGGGTGGTCGGGCGGGAGCACGCGCAGCGGCTCCTCGGGGAACAGCCGCCCGAGCAGCGCGCGCACCGATTCCACGAAGAACGGGCTGCCGGCGATCGCGTCGAACCACACCATCCCGCCCGCGAGCACGAAGCGGCGCAGCACCGCCTCCTGGTCGCCCGACAGCACGAGGCGCCGGCCGCCGGAGACGTAGAGCACCGGCGTGCGCAGCGGGTCGGGGTCGAAGGAGGAGAGGCGGACGGTGTCGGCGCGGTACTCCACGCCGAGGACGCGCCCCGACAGCTTGAGCAGCTGCTGCGCGTCGGCCGGGCACATGTTCCAGTCCTCGACGCGCACCGAGGTCCCGTCCTCGAACGCGAAGTCCGCCCCGGCGCCCCAGACGACCTTGCCGACGAGCAGCGGCGGCGCGGGCGGGCGCTTGCGCTCGGTGCGGCGCAGCGGGGTCGCGGGCAACGGGAGCGGCGGGAACGACTCGCCACCCTGGATGCGCTGCGGCGTCGCGACCTTGCCGCCGCCGACGGGGCGCAGCCAGTCGTCCTCGCCGCCGGCCCGTGCCACGGTCGAGAGCAGCGCGAGCGCCGTCGCGGCGACCGCGGCGCGCAGGAACGGACGGCGCTCGGGCATGGGGCACCTCATCGGGGCGGGGCGGGGGGGCGGGCGACCTCGGCGGCCTCCGGCGACCACGGGAACTCGGTGCGCAGCCGCGCGCGGGCGGCCTCCGCCCCCGCGGCGTCGCCCTCCGCGGCGCGGCTGCGCGCGAGCAGGAGCAGGGCCCGGGGCGTCGCCGCGCCGTCGGGCTCGACGGCGACCGCACGCTCGAGGAGCACCGTCGCGCGCCTCGCCTCCCCGACGCGCAGCGACGCGTCGGCGAGCAGCACGGCGCCCTCCGCGCGCAGCCGCTCGCGGGGGAAGTCGGCGAGGACGGCGCGCGCGGCCTCGATCGCGGCGCCCGCGTCGCCCGCCGCGAGCCACGCCTCGACGGCGTGCAGGCGGGCCCGACGCGACGCCTCGCGGGCGCGCGCGTCGCCGTCGCCGCGGTCGAGCACGCGCTCGAGCACGCGCGCCGCCTCCTCGGGGCGCCCGGTCGAGAGCAGGGCGTCGGCGCGCGCGAGCGCCGCGCGGCGGACCCCGTCCTCGTCGAGGTCGGCGGGGCGCAGGCGGTCGAGCGTGGCGAGCCCCGCCGTCGCGTCGCCGCGCTCGACCGCGTCCTGCGCGGCGGCGAGCGCCGCGCGCGCGGCCGCCGCGGGCGGCGCGTCGGGGGTCGTCGCCGCGAGCGCGAGCGCGCGCAGGCGGGCGTCGGGGTCGCGCGTCGCCGGGGCGTCGAAGAACGCGGCGAGCGTCAGGAAGACGTCCACCCTCGTCGCGCCGTGCAGGCCGTCGGCGCGCGCGAACGCGTCCTTCGCGACGGCGCGCACGAGCGCGTCGGACCCGAGCGTGTCGGCGGCCCGCAGCGCCGCGTCCACTTCGCCCGGCGCGAGCCCCGCGGCCGCGGCCTCCTCGAGCGCGGCGCTCCACGCGCGCTCGCTGCCCTGGGCGAACGGGACGAGCTGCGTCCACACGGGCTCCGAGGCGACGCGCTGCACGCCGTCGGAGGCGGGGCGCCGGCTCGACGTCACGCGCAGGCGCACCGGCCGCACGGCGCGGCCGACGTAGACGTGCTCGCCCGCCGCGCCCGTGCCGCCGCGCCCGTCCCCGAAGTCCCAGGTGCACGTCGCGTCGCGGGGGACGCCCACCGCCTCGAGGCGGACGCGCACGAGGTAGGCGCCGCCGACGTCGGCGTGCTCGACCGAGCGCCAGCGGAAGTCGGCCGGTGCGGGGCCCGTGGCGACCTCGACCGGCCCGGCCTCGGCGGGGACCGGCTGCACCCAGTCGGCGTCCCACAGCACGCGCCAGCGCGGCTCGTCGGTCTTGCGGATCGCGACGACGGCGGCCTGCGGCTGCCCGCCCGCGACGAAGTGGACGTACTCGAGCGGCGTCGCGCCCGCCTCGAGGGCCACGCGGGTGCGGAAGCGCCCGCGCTGCGCGGCGTGGGGGCCGCGCATGCGCGACCACAGCGGCACCTCCGCCTCCCGGACGCGGAGGATGGACGCGTCGCTCGACACGGTGCACAGCTCGTACTCGCCCGCGGTCGGCACCCGGAAGAAGCCGCGGTAGGTCGCGACGTAGGTGCGGCTCGGGCCCGCGGGGTTCTGGCCGTCGAACACCTTCGGCCGCAGGACGCGGCCCTCGACGTCGGTCGCCGTCTTCTCCGCGAGCGCGACCCCCTCGGGCGTGTCCACCGGGAACGGGTGCGGCCAGCGGCGCACCTCGCAGACGAGCCCGCCGTCGCGCGTCCACGCGGGCGGGCGGTCCTTGGGGTCCGCGCAGCCCCAGTAGGCGGCGTAGCGGGCCCCGAGGTCGCGCGCCTCGAAGAGGAGCGTGGCGACGTCGCCGGGGCCGACCGACAGCACCTCGACGCCCACCGGTCGGCCGTCGGGGCCCACGACGCGGAGGTCCGCCCCGTCCTTGCGCAGCGCGCCGTGCGTCGAGACCGTCGCCGACGCGGTGTGGGGCGCGAGCGGGCCCGCGGGCGAGAGCGTCAACGCGCAGCGGTGCGTCCACGCGCGGTCCCACCACGCGGGCCCCGCGGGGGCCGGCGCGTCTTGGGCCACCGCCGCCGCGCGCGGCGCGAGCAGCAGGGCGAGCGCGACGAGCGCCCCGGCGCACGCTCGGCCTCGAGGCCGCGGCGCACGGGGCAGGGCACTCGGCGGTCGCACGACGACGCATCCTCCGACAACGCAACGTCCTTCGATACCCCGGACGTCCCCTCCGGGTTTCTCCCGAATCGGCGCGACGTCGCGTGCAACGGATCCGTTGCAGCGACGCGACGCCGACGGAAGCCCGACGGCGTCGCTCGCGTTGCGCGCTCGGGGGCGCGCGCGCGTCGGCAGGCGACGATCGCGGCGTCCTCGGAGGGCGCTGTGCGCGCGGACCGTCGCCTCCTCGCCGCGGGCGCCGTCGTCGCCGTCGCGGTCGCGATCGCTTCCGCACCGCGTCGGGCCGACGCGGGCGACGCCGCGCCGCCCGTCGCCGCGGCGCGCTGCGCTCCGTGCCACGCGGCCGCGCACGCGGCGTGGGCGCCGTCGAACCATGCCCGCTCGACCCGCGGGCTGACGCCCGCCGACCTCGGGGTCGCCGACGGCGCCACGCTGCGGGTCGAGCACGACGGGCACGTCTCGACGTTCTCGGCCGCACGCGGCGCGGTGACGCTCGAGACCGCCGGCCCCGACGGCAAGCCCGCGCGCTACGAGGTCCCGTGGGTCGTCGGGCCTCGACGCGTCGAGATGTTCGTGGGGCCGGTGCCCTCCGGCGCCGTGCAGGTGATGCCGGTGATGCGCGAGGTGCCCACGGGGCGTTGGTTCGACTGGACGCACCTCGTGTTCGGCGGGCCGCTGGTCGGCGGGCGCGCGGGCCCCGCCCCCGTCGTCGCGCCGGGCGACGAGACGTGGTGGACGGGGCCCGTGCGGTCCTTCGACGCTCGTTGCGCCCGCTGCCACGTCAGCGGGCGCGAGCCCGTCGCGCCGTCGCCCGACGGCACGGGCCCACGGTCGCGCTGGCGGGCGCTGGGCGTGGACTGCGAGGCGTGCCACGGCGACGGCGACGCCCACGTCGCGTTCTGGCGGCGGAGCCGGCCCGACCCGGCCGCGAAGGACCCGATCGTGCGCTGGCGCGACCTCGACCGCGACGCGTCGCTGTCGGCGTGCCTCGCGTGCCACCTCGAGGGCGAGGTCGTCGCGCGCGGGATGGCGCCGGGCCGGGACGTGCTCGAGCACGTGGACCCGACGCTGATCGACGACCCCGAGCGGCTCGACGCGCACGCGCGCCCGATGGAGCTGGTCTACGAGGGGCTCTCGCTCCTCTCGAGCCGCTGCGCGGAGCGCGGCGGCCTCACCTGCCTCGACTGCCACGCGTCGCACGGCAGCCCGCACGGCGCGCTGCTCGTCCGTCCCGTCGCCGGCGACGGCCTGTGCGCGCGGTGCCACCGCGCGGAGGCCGGCGCGCCCGCGGCCCACAGCCACCACGCGGCCGGCGGGACGGGGGCCCGCTGCGTCGCCTGCCACCTCCCGCCCGTCCCCGTCGAGCGCGGCCACGGCGTCGTCACCGACCACACGATCGGCGTGCCGCGCGTCCCGGCGCCGGGCGAGGTCGCGGCGCGCGACGCGTGCACCGGCTGCCACGAGGGGGGACGAGGGTTCCCCGCGGGCGCGCCGCCCGTCGTCCCGGACCGGCTGCGCGCGGCGTACGCCGCCTGGTGGCCGTCGGCCGCGACGCGGCGCGGGTGGCCCGACGCGTTCCTCGCGCAGCGACAGGGCGCGCCGCATGCGGCGGCCGCGCTGACCGACGTGCTCTACGACACCTCGGTCCCGCACGTCGTGCGCGCGTCGGCGGCCGCCGCACTCGGGCGGCTCGAAGCGACGCCGGAGGCCCCGCTCCTCGACGCCGTCGCCGACGAGGACCCGCTGGTGCGCGCGGCGGCCGCGAGCGCCCTCGCGCGGGTGCGCTCGCCGGCGGCCGACGCGGCGCTCACGGCCGCGCTCGCCGACGCGTCGCCGCTCGTGCGCGCTCGCGCCGCGAAGGCCGCGCTCGAGGGGTGGTCGCGCGTGTCCGGCGACGCCGCGCTGCGACGCGCGACGCTGCCGGTGCTGCGCGCGCAGGCCGACGCCGTGCCCGACGACGACCTGCGGTGGTTTCGCCTCGGTGCGGCGTGCGAGCTCGACGGGGATTCCGCGGGGGCCGTCGACGCGTACGCGCGGCAGGTCGCGCTCGACCCCTTCGCCGGCGCGGTGCGGGAGCGCCTCGCGCGCCTGCGCGCGACGGCGTCGCCGCGTCGCTGACCCCCGCGCGGGACGGCGCGGCGCGGTCCGCCGCGCTCCGGCGGTCGCGCGGGGCCCGCGCCGGGCGACCGGGTGGGGCACGACCCGGCGGGAAACGTGACATCGGCGCGGCGGCGCGGCATGACGGCGGCGTGCCCCGCGACCTCGCCGACGAGCTCCCGCTGCGCTCGCGCACCTCCCGCCGGTGGGCCGAGGCGGCGCTGGCGGACCCGCTCGCGCTGCTCGACGACCACGCGCACCTTGAGCGCAAGGCGGCCGCGAACGCGCTGGCGCTGTGGACGCGCGCGCCGGTGGAGCTCGACGACGACGCGCACGCGACATGGACGCGGGTGCTCGCGTCGGTGGCGCGCGACGAGGCCGAGCACCTCGCGCTCGTCCTGCGCGTGCTGGCGCGTCGCGGCGGGGTGCCGTCGCGGCGCCACCGCAACGCGTACGCCGCGGCCCTGCACCGCCACGTCCGCACCGGCGCGGGGCGGGACGAGGTCGTGGACCACCTCCTCGTCTGCGCGCTGATCGAGGCGCGTTCGTGCGAGCGCTTCGAGGCGCTCGCGGCCGCGGCGACCGACGAGGAGCTGCGCGCCCTGTTCCACGGCCTCTGCGCGTCCGAGCGGGGGCACCACCGCGTCTTCCTCGAGCTCGCCGCGGCCGTGGCGGGGCCGGAGGCCGTGCGGGCCCGGTTCGACGCGCTGCTCGGGCTCGAGGCGCTCGACCTCGCCGCCCAGCCGCCCGGGCCGAGGGTGCACGCCGGCGAACCCCGCTGACCGGCCCGTCGGGCCTCGAGGTTCGAGGACGCTCGGCTCCCGGTAGGCTCTCGCGGTCCTCGGAGCCCGCCCGTGCGCCCGACCCTCGCCCTCGTCGCGACCCTCGCCCTCGTCACGCTCGCGCTCCCCGCCCGGGGCGCGGACGCGCCGAAGGCCCCGCCCGCCCCCTCGAAGCCGCTGCTCTGGGTGGTCGAGGGCCCGCCGCGGGTCTACCTCTTCGGCACCATCCACCTCCCCGACGACCGCGTGGTCACGCTGCCCGACGTGGTCCGCAAGGCGCACGCGGCGAGCGACGTCGTGTGGGGCGAGCTCTCGCTCGAGGACCTCGACTCGCCGTCGATGGCGAAGGCGATCTTCCTCGAGCCCGGCCGCTCCCTCGGCGACGTCGTCGGCGCCGAGGTCATGGGGCGCGTGACGGCCTACCTCGACGGGCGACGCACGCCGGTCGCGATCTTCCAGCGCATGCGGCCCGTGTGGGCGGCGGTGACCATCGGCATGCTCGACGCGCTCCCGCTGCTCGCGACGCGCACGCCCATGGACAAGCAGCTCCTGCGCGACGCCAAGGACGCCGGCAAGGCGACGGGCGGCCTCGAGACCGTCGAGGAGCAGCTCGCGGTGTTCGACCAGATGCCGCTCGAGGCGCAGGTGCGCTACCTCGACGCCACCGTGGCCGAGCTCGTCAAGCTCGACAAGGAGGGCAAGAGCCCGACCGACGCCGTCGTCGAGGCCTACGTCTCCGGCGACGAGGCGCGGATCACGAAGGAGATGGACGCGATGAGCGCCTCGGAGGACCCCGAGGCGAGGGCGCTCGCCCAGCGGCTGCTGGGCGACCGCAACCGGCTCATGGCCGAGCGCCTCGTCGCGCGCGTCAAGGCGCGCCCCGACCGCACGTACTTCGTCGCGGTCGGCGCCGCGCACCTGCCGGGCGAGGGCGGCGTGCTCGACCTGCTCGGAAAGGCCGGGTGGAAGGCGCGTCGCGTCGCGCCCGGCGAGGAGATCCCCGCGGGCGCGGCGGCGCCCAAGGAGCCGGTCCCGGCGGGCAAGTGAGCCCGGTCCCGACGCCGCCCGTCGCGCCGCCCGACGCGCCCGGGGCGCGGGAGGGGGCGGGGCGTCGCGTCCGCGTTGCGCTCCTGCTTGCGCTCGTCGTCGCGGTCGTCGCCCACGTCCGCGGCGCCGGCGAGCACCCCAACAACCAGGACCGCGAGCTCGACCTCCTGCTCGCGCGGCGGATCGTCGCCGAGGGCGTGTGGACCGACGGGTGCCGCAGCCCGCTGTTCCCGCTCTGCCTCGCGCCGGTCGCGGGCGCGGACGCGGGCTTCGCGCAGCGGGCGCGATGGGTGGGCCTCGCCACCGGCGCGCTCGCCTTCGCGGTCGTCTTCCTCGCGCTCGCGCGCCTCGCCTCGGAGCGGACGGCGCTCGTCGCGGCGCTCGCGCTCGGCCCCGAGTGGACCTTCCAGGTCTCGCGCCTGCGGGGCGAGCCGCTCGCGGCCGCGCTCGTCGTCCTGTGCGCGGCCTGCCTCGCGACGAGGCGGGCGGCGGCCCGCCCGTGGCGCGCGGCGTTCCTGGCCGGCGCGTTCGCCGGCGCGTCGCACCTCGCCAAGGGGAGCGGGCCGCTGACGCTGCTCGCCGCGTCGGCGGTGGTCGTCGTGCAGGACCGCCGGCGCGCCCTGGCGCCGGTCGCGTTGCTCGTCGCGGGGTTCGTGGTCGTCGCCGCGCCGCTGCTCGTGGACACGGCCCGGCGCTTCGGGTCGCCGTTCTTCAACGCGAACACCGCCCACGTGATGTGGGAGGCGGCCGGCGAGGACCAGCAGTGGCGCTGGAGCACCGCGACCCCCGCGTCGTGGTGGGCCGCGCACGGGCTGGCGGGCACGCTCGAGCGCCTCGGGCGCGGGCTCCTCGTCGTCACGCACGGGCCGCTGCTGTGGGCGACGCTCGCGGCCGCCGCGGCGCTCTGGTGGGCGCGCCGTCGGGGCGGGGCGACGACCGTGCCCGACGGCGCGGCCGCGTTCGTGGGCGTGACGGCCGCGTTCGTGCTGGCCTGGCTGCCACCGTTCGCGTGGTACGTGCCGATCGCGAACGGGCGTCGCTACCTGTTCCCCGTCGTCGCGGCCGCCGTGCCCGCGCTCGTCCTCGTCGTCGAGGCCGCGCTCCGCGCCCGCGCGGCGCGCGCCGCCGCGGCCGTGGACGCGGTCGGTGCGCGCCTGCTCGCCGTGCTCGCGTCGCCGGTGGCCCTCGTCGCCGCCGTCGTCGCGCTCGCCGCCGCCGACGTCGTCGAGTCGAGGTCGCCGCCGCGACCGGGGCCGCGGGTGCCGTTCGACGAGGCGACGCTCGCGGTCGCGTCGCGCCTGCGCGCGCTGCCCGAGGGCACGCGCGTGCTCGCCGGGCCGTCCGCGACGGTCCCGTCGCCCTGGCTCGTCTACCCCGCGGCGACGTACGTCCACCTGCCGAGCGGCCTCCCGCCCGCGCAGGCGGAGGCGTGGGTGCGCGGGCACGCCGACGTCGTGCTGTGGTCGCGCGGGCTCGCCACACGCCGGCCGCAGCCCTTCTCGGCGTGGGCCGACGGGACGACGCCGCCGTGGGCGGACCCCGTCAGCCCGGCCGACGCGACGGGCCCGCTCCGCCTCTACCGGGTCGTGCCGTAGCGTAGGATCGCGCGCGGGCCGCCGGCCCGTCGGAGGGCGCACCGTGCAGGACTTCGAGCTGCTGGGCCAGTTCTACCTCGGCAAGGCCTACGACCCCGTCGCCGGCGCGGTCTCCGACGACATCGTGCTCTACGACGCCAAGGACCTGACCACGCACGGCGTCATCGTGGGCATGACGGGCAGCGGCAAGACGGGGCTCGCGGTGTCGATCATCGAGGAGGCCGCCATCGACGGCGTGCCGGTGCTGGCGATCGACCCCAAGGGCGACCTCGGCAACCTCCTGCTCGCGTTCCCCGACCTCTCGCCCGCCGACTTCCGCCCGTGGGTGGACGAGCAGGAGGCCGCGCGCAAAGGGATGACGGCCGACGCCTACGCCGCCGAGACGGCGGCGACGTGGCGCAAGGGCCTCGCCGCGTGGGGGCAGGACCCCGCCCGCGTCGCGCGCTACCGCGACGCCGCGCGCGCGACGATCTACACGCCGGGCAGCACCGCCGGCGTGCCGCTGACCGTGCTCAAGTCCTTCGCCGCGCCGCCGCCCGCCGTGCGCGACGACGCGGAGGCGCTGCGCGAGCGCGTCGTCGCGACGACGTCGGGGCTGCTCGCGCTGCTCGGGCTCGACGCCGACCCCGTCCGCAGCCGCGAGCACATCCTCGTCGCGACGCTGCTCGAGGGCGCGTGGCGCGAGGGCCGCGACCTCGACGTCGCCGGGCTGCTGCGCGCGATCCAGCAGCCTCCCTTCGACCGGCTCGGCGTGCTCGACCTCGAGTCGTTCTTCCCGGCGAAGGACCGCACCGCGCTCGCGATGGCGCTCAACGGCCTCGTCGCCTCGCCGGGCTTCTCGGCGTGGACGCAGGGCGAGCCGCTCGACGTCGGGAGGCTGCTCTGGACGCCCGAGGGCGCGCCGCGCGTCAGCGTCGTGTCGATCGCGCACCTCTCCGACGCGGAGCGGATGTTCTTCGTCACGGCGCTGCTCTCCGAGGTCGTGGCGTGGATGCGGGCGCAGTCGGGCACGTCGAGCCTGCGGGCGCTCCTCTACATGGACGAGGTGTTCGGCTACTTCCCGCCGACCGCGAACCCGCCGTCGAAGGGCCCGATGCTGACCCTGCTCAAGCAGGCGCGCGCCTACGGGCTCGGCGTCCTGCTCGCGACGCAGAACCCGGTGGACCTCGACTACAAGGGGCTGGGCAACGCGGGGACCTGGTTCCTCGGGCGCCTGCAGACCGAGCGCGACAAGGCGCGCATCGTGGACGGCCTCGAGGGCGCCTCGGCCGCGGCCGGCGCCTTCGACCGCGCCCGCCTCGAGGCGACGATCTCGGGCCTGAAGAACCGCGTGTTCCTCATGGTGAACGCGCACGACGACGCGCCGACGCTGTTCCAGACGCGGTGGGCGCTCTCCTACCTGCGCGGGCCGCTGACGAAACCGCAGATCCAGGCGCTGACGGCGGCGCGACGCGACGCGGGGCCCGCCGCGGCGGCGCCGTCGGCCGTGCCCTACGGCGCGCGGCCGGCTCCGGCGGCGCCGACGGCCGCGGCGGGCGGCGGGGCGCCCGGCGCGGGGCCCGGGGCGACGGCGGTGCGGCCGGTGGTCCCGCCCGACGTCGTCGAGGTGTTCCTCCCGGCCGCGCCCGGCGGGGGCGGGCACCGGCTCGAGTACCGCCCGGGCGTGCTCGCGAACGCGAAGCTGCACTACGTGGACGCCAAGGCGGGCGTGGACGTGTGGGAGGCGGTGGCGGTGCGGGCCCCGCTCCCCGACGAGACGGCGCTCGACCCGTGGGACGCCGCGGAGGTGCTGCGTGCGGCGCCGACGACGGCGCGCGCGCCGGACGCGGGCGCGACGTTCTCGGCGCTGCCGGGCTCGGCGACGCGCGCGAAGACCTACGCCGCGTGGCAGAAGGCGCTCGAGGAGTGGCTCTTCCGCACGCGGCCGCTGTCCGTGTACCGCTGCGCGGAGCTCAAGGAGGCCAGCCGGCCCGGCGAGACGGAAGGCGACTTCCGCGTGCGCCTCGGGCAGCTGCTGCGCGAGCGGCGGGACCGCGAGGTCGAAGCGCTCAAGCGCAAGTGGGAGCCGAAGGTGACCGCGCTGGCCGACCGCGTCCGCGCGGCCGAGGAGCGCGTGGCGCGCGAGCAGTCGCAGGCGTCGCAGCAGAAGCTGCAGACCACGCTCTCGTGGGGCGCGACGATCCTCGGCGCGATCTTCGGGCGCGGCAAGATCGCGAGCGCGGGCACGATCGGGCGCGCGACGACGGCGGCGCGCGGGATCGGGCGGGCGTCGAAGGAGGCGGCCGACGTCACCCGGGCCGAGGAGGGCGCCGACGTGCTGCGCGCGCGGCTCGCCGAGCTGCAGAAGCAGGTCGAGGACGAGATCGCCGCGCTGCGCACGGCGACCGACCCCGGCTCGCTCGCGCTCGACGAGGTGCGCGTCGCGCCGCGCAAGGGCGACCTCTCCGTCGGCACCGTGGCGCTGCTCTGGACGCCGTGGCGCGTCCTCCCCGACGGCACCTCCGAGCCCGCCCGGTAACGGCGGGCGGGGGCGGTCTGCGGGGGGCGCCTGCGCGCGCCCGCCGGGAGGACGTCGGCGCCCGGTGGCGGCCCGCGTCGTGGGGGCGTCCGTGCCGGCCCTCGCCGTCCACGCGGGACGGGACGCGGCGCGGGCGCTGCGCCGGAAACGGCGAGCGTCGGCCGGGTCAGCGGCGTGCGAGGACGGTGCGGACGGCGTCGAGGAAGGCGCGCGCGGTGCGGCCGTCGGCGGACGGGAGGTAGCCGCAGCGCAGCGCGCCGAGGACCCTGTCGAGCGACGCCTCGTCGGTCGCCTCGGCGAGCAGCCGCTCCACCTCGGCGTGCGCCGCCGCCACCTCGACCGGGCGCGCCTCGCGGGCGAAGGCGCGCACCGCGTCCTCGGGCGTCCCGCCGAAGGCGTCGAAGTCCTCGTTGACGTACGCCCCGAACAGCCGCGCGAGCTGCGGGAAGCGGCGGCGCAGCGCGGCCGGCGTGGGCGGGCGTCCGTCGCGGCCGGGCGGGCGAGGGCGGGTGGGGGTCACGGCAGGCTCACGTAGGCGGTGTGGACGCGGAACCCCTCGGGGAAGCGGTCGCTCGGCGCGAGGACCACGACCACGGTGCGCCCCGGCGACGTGCGGCCGGTCGCCACGCGGTAGACGGTGCCCGCCGGCTCGGGCGTCCGTCCCTCGAACGACTCGAGCGCCGTCGGCGACGACGCGAGCCACGCGGCCACGCGGTCGCGGCGGTCGTAGAGCACGCGGGCCACCGCGCGGTCCGCCCCCGCACGGTCGGGGAACGTCGAGACCTCGCGCTTGGCCTCCGTCGCCGCGCGCCGCGCGAGCTCCTCGGGGGTGCGCCCCACGTGGCGCTCGAGCGTGTGCGCGCCGCCGAGCCCCTCGTGCGCCGTCAACGAGCCGCCCGGGATCGCGTCCGCCGGCGCGGCGCTGCGGGGCGCGTACCTCGCGGCGGACGGTGTGCGCCCGGCGGGGCGCGACGGCGCGCCGGGCTCGCGTTCCCCCGACGGCGCGCCGGCGCCGCGCCCGGCCGACGTGGAGGTGTCGTCGAGCGGGAGCCGGTCCCGCAGCAGCCACATCGCCAGCCCGACGAGGGCGAGCGCGACGATCGGCACCCATCGCGTGGCCGGGCGCGGTGACGCGCCGCCGGGGCCCGCGACCAGCGTCAGAGCAGCTTCCCGAGGTCGCCCAGCTTGCCCATGATCGACGTGAGCAGCTCCGGCGACAGCTTGGACCGCACGAAGCTGAACAGCATCGCCGCGAAGCCCTGCGCCTTGTCGGTGCCGATGCCGGCCTTCTGCAGCATCGCGCCCACGGTCGCGGCCTGGCCCGCGGACCCGCCGAGCACCTTGCCCGCCGCCGCCATCAGGCCGCCGAGCGCGCCGCCGCCGCCGGTGGGGGCCTTGCGCATCGCGTCCTCGACGCCGGGGATCGCCGCCGCGACCTTGCCGAAGTCGGCGGCGCCGACCTTGTCCTTGAGCATCGCGAAGAGGCCGCCCGCGCCCGACTCGGCCGCGCCGGCCGAGATGCCGAGCTGTTTCGACGCCATCCCGATGAAGTCCGACAGTCCGGCCATGGCGCTGCAACCCTCCCGCGGGAGCCAATCCCCGACCTTGGATGCTACACCCGAACCGGTCGCGCCGAGCCCGGGAGCCGCCGAGAATCGTCGGCGGCGCCCACGCCCGGCGCGCCGCGGGGGCGCCCTCGTCCGCGGATTCCGGATCGCGGCGCCGACGCGCGCCCACGGCGGCGGGACGCGCCGCGCGAGGCCGCCGGTGGGTCCGCCAGCGCGCCCACCGGGGCGCGAGGTCCCGTGCGCCGCACCCGGAGCGAGACCGCGCCGTCCGCTCGGACGCGGCGTGGAGCGCGCGGGCGGACCCGGCGCGGGCGGCGGGACCGAGCGCCCGCGCCCTCGTGGTGGCGCTACTTGGCGGCGATCACCGCGTCGAGCTGCTTCTGGTAGTCGCCCTTGCCGCGCAGGCCGATGATGCGGCCCTTCTCGGCGCCGCCCTTGACGAGGACCACGGTGGGCAGGCTCGTGATGCCGAACTTCACGGCCGTCTGCTTGGCCTTGTCGGCGTCCACGTAGAGGAACTTCGCCTTGCCGGCGTAGCTCGGCGCGAGCGCCTCGAGGATCGGCTTGAGCGCCTTGCAGGGCCCGCACCACGTCGCACCGAAGTCGAGGAGCACCGGGACGTCGCTCTTGGCGACCTGGGCGTCGAAGCTCGTGTCGTCGATCTCGGGCAGGGCCATGCGCGCGCTCCGAAGGAAGGGAGCGGCCCACTCTACCGTCGCCGGGGGCCAACCCCGCGCCGGGGTCCCCCCGGGTCGGTGGCCCCCGATCGGTGCCCGCCCGGGGGGCGCGCGTAGCCTCATCCGCCTTGCCCACGGACCTCGTCGGTGCGCGGGCTCCCTCGGAGACCTCCATGCGTCGCGTGATCGCTCTTGCCGCCGCCACCGCTGCCCTTGCGTTCGCCGCCGTCCCCGTCCGCGCCGAAGGCGAGAAGACGTACTCGTTCCCCGAGCGCGAGACGTGGAAGGTCGGCGACGTCGCGACGCACACCGAGACGTCGCACAAGGTCCAGCGTCAGCTCGTCAAGTCGCCCGACGGCACCGTGATGCAGGACCAGTCGGCCGAGGAGAACGTCGCCTACGAGGCCGTGCTCGCGTGTCGCGAGGTCAACCAGGCCGGCGACTACACGAAGGCCGTCGTGTTCTTCAAGTCGTGGTCGCGCACCGTCGGCGGCCAGAAGGACGAGTCGCTCGCGGGCATGCACGTCGAGCTCTCGGGCCCGCCGACCGGCCGCACGGTGCGGGTCCTCGCGGCCGACGCGAAGGTCTCCCCCGAGGCCGCGTCGTGGCTCGACGAGGAGCTCGGCAAGGGCGCCCGTCGCGAGTCCGAGTCGGGCAAGGTGTTCCTGCCCGAGAACCCGGTCGCGGTCGGCGCGTCGTGGTCGCCCCCGTTCGCCGTGCTCGCGAAGGCCTTCGACGGCGGCGGCCTCCAGTTCGACGAGGCGAAGTCGAGCGCCAAGCTCACGCTGAAGGCGGTCGAGGACGGCGTCGCGACCCTCGACATCGACTTCCAGATGCAGACGAAGGGCCTCCCGGCCGGCCCCGAGCCGGTCGCGTGGTCCGAGGGCGGCGTGCTCTCGATCAAGGGCGTCGGGCGCAAGGCGATCGAGGCGGGCGACCACCGCAACGACCACACCCTCACGGTGACGTTCCAGGGCTCGGCCCCGGTGCAGGGCGGCCCGATCGTCACGATCTCCGTGACGCAGGAGGGCGGCTCGAAGACGGTCGCCGGCGGCGAGATGCCGGCCGTCCCGGGCGAGGACGACGCCGACCCGAAGTGACCCCCGCGCGCGGGTCCCCCCGCGCCGTCGGTCTCTCCCGCGCCCGGCCGCCGTGCGGTGGCCGGGCGCGTTCGTCTCCGCTGCGTCGCGGCCCCGTGGCCGCCCGACGCGTCCCGCTCACCCGCGGTGGCCGTCCACCGCGAGCGCGCGCGCCAGCTCGGTCGCGGCCGCCTCGGCCTCGCGCTCGGGCAGCGCGTCGCCCGGTTCGGCGAGGAACACGCGCGGCCCCCGCAGGCGCTCGGGCGTGTCGTCGTAGCGCGGGATCACGTGGACGTGGGCGTGGCGCAGCACCTCGCCGATCGCGACCTGGTACGCGTGCGCCGCGCCGAGCACCTCGCGCTGCAGCCGCATCAGGCGGCGGGCGAGTGTCGCGAGCCGCGCGGTCTCGGCGTCGTCGAGGTCGTAGACGGCCCGCACGTGGCGCTCGGGCGCGATGACGAGCCAGCCGCGCACCGGCGTGGGCGCGGCGACCGCGTGGACGACGAGCCCGTCGCGTCGCCACAGCACGCCGCCGGGCGGGCGCACGCGCCCGGCCACGATCTCGCACTCGAGGCAGGACGGGGGCGGGGGCGCGGGGGGAGGGGGTGCGGGCGGCATGACGGCGCTCCACGGGCCCCCGACGCCCCCGGGGCCGACCTCGGAGTCTAGCCCGCCGAATTCACGAAAGACGAGGCCCGCCGGGCGCCGATCGCACGTCGGGCCCCCGTCGGGGCTCGCGGATTCGGCCCGGGCGCGCGTCGGGCGCGACGACCGCCGAGCGAGCCCGGCGGCAGCGTCGGTGGGGGGCCGTGGAATGCGCGCATGATCCGCCTCGGCCTCGACGAAGCCGGCTACGGCCCCCTGCTCGGCCCGCTCGTCGTCGGGATGGCCGCGCTGCGCGTCCCCGACGGCGGCGACGACGAGGACGTGCGCCGCCGCCTCGACGGGCTCGTGGCGCGCGCACGTGGCCGTCGGCGCAAGGGCGCGCTCCCGGTCGCGATCGACGACAGCAAGGAGGTGCACGGGCGCTACGGCGTCGAGGGCCTCGCGCACGGCGTGGCGGCGGCCGCC
Source organism: Planctomycetota bacterium (assembly GCA_020851795.1). Lineage (GTDB taxonomy): Bacteria > Planctomycetota > PLA2 > PLA2 > JAEUHO01 > JAEUHO01. Next base: position 63,000 of record JADZCA010000013.1, read on the forward strand.
GTCGCGGCGGGGCGCGCGGTCCCCACCGACCTCGCCGACTGGCTCGAACGTTTCGGCGACCGCGGCCCCGACGCCTTCGGCGCCGACCCGTGGTTCGCCGAGCCCGAGCGCGCGCGGGTCCCGCCGTGGTCGCCGCCCGCGGGGCTGCGGGCCCAGTGGCTCCTGCGCGGCGTCGAGCCGCTCGGCGTCGTGGTGTCGCCGGTCACCCCCGCCGAGCTCAACGAGGCCTTCGACGCGCTCGACAACAAGGCGCGCGTGCTGTTCCTCGCGACGGCGGCACTGCTCGTGCGCGGCCTCGACGCCCATCCCGGCGAGGACGTCGAGGCGGTGCTCGACCGCGAGGGCGGGCGGCTCGACTACCTCGAGCCGTTGCGCGGCGTGTTCCCCTTCCACGACATCGAGCGCGAGGCCGCCCCCGCCGGCGAGGCGCGCTACCGCCTGACCGAGGGCGGGCGGCGCGTGCGGCTGCGCTTCGTGACCAAGGGCGACGGCGCCGACCTCGCCACGGGCCTCGCGAGCATGGCGGCCAAGCTCACCCGCGAGCTGTTCATGGACCGCCTCAACGCGTGGTTCCTCGCGCGCGCGCCCGGCGTGCGCCCGACGGCCGGCTACGTCGAGGACGGCCGCCGCTTCCTGCGCGACGTCGCCCCGGTGCTCGAGCGCGAGCGCGTGGACCTGCGTCGCCTCGTGCGCACGCGCTGACGGGCGCCGCGGGGGCGGCGCCGCACGTCTGCGCGGGACGCGTCCTACGGCGCGCCGTCCTCGACGCCGAGCGCGAGGAGGCGGGCGCGCGTCGCGTCGGCGAGCGCCTTGCGACCGGCCGACCCCTCGTAGCCCTCGGGGCCGAGCGCCTCGCCGAAGCGCACGGTGACCGTGCCGCTCCTCCGCGGGACCCACGCCCCCTTGGGCAGCACGTCGTGCGTGCCGAGCACCGCGATGGGCTGCACCGGCGCGCGCACCTGCACCGGGAGCGCGAGCGCCCCGGCCTTGAGCGCGGCGAGCCGGCCGTCGCGGCTGCGCGTCCCCTCCGGGAAGACGAGCGGGGAGAGCCCGCGGCGCTTCATCCGCTCGGCCATGCGCCCCACCAGCGCGAGCGCCTGGCGAGGGTCCTTGCGGTCCACGGAGAAGTGGCCCGCGAGCCGCAGGTACCACCCGATGAAGGGGAGCCAGATCAGGCTCGAGCGCGCGAGGAACCGCAGCTGCCCCGGGAACGCGGCGAGCAGCGCGGGGATGTCGAGGTAGGACGCGTGGTTGGCGACGAGCACCCTCGCCTGCGCCGCGTCGAGGTGCCGCTCGCCCTCGACGATGAGGCGCGCGCCGGCGGCGAAGAGCATCGCGCGGCCCCAGGCGCGCGCGACCGCGTGCGCGCCCCGCCCGCGCCCGCCGTCGAGGACGAGCCCGAGCGCGGCGAGGGTGAAGCCGAGCGCCGTGAGCACGGGCGCGAGCAGCAGCCAAGCCGTCGCGCGCACGACGCGCATCACGCCCTCCCGCCGCCGACGGCCCGCCGTGCGCGCACGGCGGGCCCTCCTCGCGCCTAGAACAGCCCGACGATCTCGCCGCGCTCGTCGAGGTCCACGTTCTCGAGGCCCGGGCGGCTGCCGAGCCCCGGCATCGTCTTCATCTCGCCGCACAGCGGGTAGAGGAAGCCCGCGCCGGCGGAGAGGCGCACCTCGCGCACCGGCAGGCGGAAGCCGGTCGGGCGGCCCTTGCGCTCCGGGTCGGCGGTGAGCGAGAGGTGGGTCTTCGCCATGCAGATCGGCAGGCCGCCGTAGCCGAGCTTCTCGTAGCGCGCGACGTCGGCGCTCGCCTGCTCGGACCAGTCCACGCCGTCGGCGCCGTACATGCGGCGGGCGATCGTCTCGACCTTCTCCTTCACCGGCGCCTCGAGCGGGTAGAGGAAGCGGAACTTGCCGCCGCCCTTCTCGCACGCCGCGTCCACCGCGGAGGCGAGCGCGCGGCCGCCCTCGCCGCCCTTGCCGAAGACCTCGGAGACCTCGGCGGCGAACGCGCCGGCGCCGAGCGCGCGCTTGCGGACGAAGTCGTGCTCGCGGTCGGTGTCGCTCGGGAACCGGTTCACCGCGACGACGGCGGGCAGCCCGTGGATGCGGACGTTCTCGATCTGCTTCTCGAGGTTGCCGATGCCCGCCTCGATCGCGTCGAGGTCCTCGCGCTCGAGCGCGGGGTCGAGCGGCTTGCCGGGGACGATCTTGAAGCGGCCGCTGTGCATCTTGAGCGCGCGGACCGTCGTGACGACGACCGCGGCGGACGGGACGAGGCCCGACGCGCGGCACTTGATGTTGAAGAACTTCTCGCAGCCGATGTCGGCGCCGAAGCCGGCCTCGGTCACGACGTAGTCGGCGAGCTTGAGCGCGATCCGGTCGGCGACGATCGACGAGTTGCCGTGCGCGATGTTGGCGAACGGGCCGGCGTGCACGAAGCACGGCGTCCCCTCCGTCGTCTGCATCAGCGTCGGCTTGATCGCCTCGCGCAGGATGACGGCGGCGGCGCCCGCGCACTTCGTCGCGTCGGCGGTGACCGCCGTGCCGTCGGGGCGGTAGCCGAGGATCACGCGGCCGATGCGCTTGCGCATGTCCACGACGCCGTCGGCCAGCGCGAGGATCGCCATCAGCTCGCTCGCCACCGCGATGTCGAAGCCGGTGCGGCGCGGGACCCCGTTCTCGTCGCCGCCGAGCCCGACGAGGATGTCGCGGAGCACGCGGTCGTTGATGTCCACGACCCGCCGCCACGAGACGCGCGCGGGGTCGAAGCCGAAGCGGTTCTTGAGCAGGATCGACGCGTCCACGTGCGCGGCGATCAGGTTGTGCGCCGCCGAGACCGCGTGGATGTCGCCCGTGAGGTGGAGGTTGAACTCCTCCATCGGGACGACCTGGCTCCACCCGCCGCCCGCCGCACCGCCCTTGATCCCGAACAGCGGGCCCATCGAGGGCTGGCGCAGGCAGGTGAACACCTTCTTGCCGAGGCGCCCGAGGCCGAGCGACGTGCCGATCGTGTGGACCGTCTTGCCCTCGCCGAGCGGGGTCGGCGTGACGGCGGTCACGACGATGTAGCGCCCCTGCGGGCGGTCCTTGAGGCGGTCGATCGCCGACAGCGACACCTTCGCCTTGTGGTGCCCGTACGGCTCGACCTCGGCCGGCAGCAGCCCGGCCTTGGCGGCGATCGCGCCGATGGGCTTGAGGGGGACGGAGCGCGCGATCTCGAGGTCGTTCTTCATGGGGGGGGATGGACCGCCGCCCGCCCGGAACGAGCCCGGGCGGGCGGGAGGACGCGGGACGGGGATCGGCGCGCGGGGCCCGCGGCCCCGGCGCGTCAGCGGGCTTCCTTGATCGTCGTGCTCTCGCTCTCGTTGGCGAGCTCGGCGCCGTCGGAGGCGCGCTGGATCGAGGCCACGATCTTGACCCAGTTGCCGGGCGGCACGGCGGTCGCCTTCACGCGGAACACGAACTCGACCGCCTCATTGAGGTCGAGGCGGAACTCGTCGGAGACGGCGGTCTGGCCGCTGCCGTTCGTCGCGACGCCGCGCGAGGACGTGGCGCCGAGGAACTGGATCTCGGCCGGGAGCGTCAGGACCACCTTGAGGGGCGGGGTCGCCTGGGTGCCGACGTCGTTCTGGACCTTGAGGACGTAGAGGTACTCCTCGCCGACGACGAAGACGCCCTTCTCCTGGCGGTTGATGTCCTGGTCGATCATCTCGCTCTGCAGGGCGGGGAGGCCGGTCACCTCGACCTCGACCTCCTTGCGGACGGTGCAGCCCTGGCAGACGACCTCGGCGGTCACCGTGCACTTCGCGTTCGCCGTGCCGGTCGCCACCCAGTCGTGGGCGACGGTCTGGCCGGGCGCGACCGTGCCGAGCGGGAAGTCCTTGACCCCGCCGTCGAGGCAGGGGCCGTGCGTCACGCGCACGACGCAGCCCTGCGCCGTGCCGTCGCCCTTGTTGGTCACCTTGACGGTGAAGTTGCCGGGCTCGGCGTAGCCGATGCGGCCGGGGGCGATGAGCTCCATCTCGAGCGCGCACTGCGTCGCGACGCACTCGCACGTGCTCGTCACCTCGGCGAACCCGTCGCCGGTGGCGCGCAGGGTCGAGGGGAGGCGGCCCGGCACGGTCGGCGTGCCGGTGAACTCGAACTCCTCGACGCGACCCGGGGCCAGCTCGGGCACCGCCGCCGCGTTCTGGCTGCCCGGCGTCATGCCCTGCGGCCAGTCGAGCTGGAGGCGGACGTTGCGGATGACGCCCTGGCCCGCGTTCTTCAGGACGCCGACGATGCGCATCGGCGTGCCGACGTCGGCGGAGCCGGGCTCGCAGCGGCAGGAGACCTCGAGGCGGCCGCGGACGGTCTGCACCGAGCAGGCGCACTGGGTCGTCGCGCCGCCCTTGGCGGTGGAGGCCGACCACTGCAGGGTCTGCTCGCCCTCGGCCACCGCGTTGAAGCGGACGGCCTTCTGGACGGTCTGGCCGGGGCCGACCTCGCCGAGCGAGAGCGGGAACGTCGTGCCGTCGGCGACCTGCAGGCCCGGGGGCGGCGTGCACTGCACGACCACCTCGCCGGCCGACGCGTCGCCCGAGTTCGTGACGGTGAACACGGCGTCCACCGGGTCGCCTTGGACGACCTGCGCCGTCGAGAGCGCGCAGCGGCAGTCCACCGCGACCTTCTGCCACGTCTTGCGCACGATCGAGGTGCGCGGGCACTCGAGGTCCTGGAAGCGGCCCTTCGCCGTGAAGCGGACGCGGTTCGTGCCGGCGCCGCCCGTGTTGCGCAGCGAGAAGGTCGCGTTGCCGTCGGGACCGGTCACGAGCGTGGCGAGGCGCCCGCCGCCGTCGAAGGTGGCGTCGGGGCCGTCGAGCACCTCGGCCTCGACCGGCGTGCCGGCGATGCCGGCGCCGTCGGAGGCGCGGCGGACGTTGACCGTGAACGCGTGGGCGGCGTCGGGGAGCAGGTTCGTCGCGTCGTCGGGGAAGCGGACGGAGTAGTCGGCCCACACCTTCTTCGCGAAGATCTTGTGGCGGCTGCCGTCCTTGATGCCCGGGACGTACGCGATGATGTCGGTGACGCCCTCGTAGACGGACGTGACGGTGATCCAGCTCTGGCCCTTGCCGACGTGGATGTCGGGCATGCGGGTGCCGTTCTGGTCGACGAACGGGTAGTTGTTCGCCGCGTCGATCGTCTCGTCCTCCCAGTTCGTCACGGAGACGCCGTACTGGTTGTCGATCTTGTTGCCGCCGTTGCCCGGGCGGGCCGAGCGCAGCGGGGCGATCGCGTCGTCGGTGTACTGGTCGTCCACCGCGACGATGTCGCCGACCGCCTTCTCCTGGCGGGCGAGGATCCACTCGACGCGCTGGCCCGGCATCGGGCAGCCGCAGTTGTCGAGCACGGTGACGACGAGCGTGTGCTGCGTGCGCACCGGGTTGCAGTCCACCGCCGGCGAGACGCGCTCGTCCCACACGACGGCCATCGGGCGGCGCGTCGAGGCGGGACGCGGCGCCGCCGCGACGGTGCCCGGGGCCGCCGGGCGCGCGACGACGACCGGCGCACGCGGCGTGGGGTCTTCCGTCCGCGGCTCGGCAGGCTGGAGCCGAGTGCCGCGACACGACGTCGCGACCGCCGCCACCGCGAGCAGACCGAGGCTGCGCCACTTCATGGCACGTCTCCGTGGCCACCGTCCGCCCGGGCGGACGGAGCTCCCTCCGTCCGGGTGGCCGACCCGGACGGCGCCGAACCGGGGCACGACCCGGCGAGGCCGGGGCGCACGCCCTCCCATGCGAGCGATCGGACGGAATCTAGCAGGACTTCGGTGCGATCACCCACCCGGTCCGCCCCCGACCGTTCCGCCCCGGGCCCCCCGGGGGGCGTCGATACACCCGTGCCCGGCACGACTGTACCCATTGCGTGCAAAATGCAAATGAAGAGGCCATTCGTGCCGGGCACGGATGGACCTGCGCGGGGGTCTCAGAAGGGGCCGACCGGGGTCGCCTTCAGCGGGCAGCCGCAGGGCCGCCGGTGGCACGACGGGCACCCGTCGCGGTAGGGCGCCGCCGCCTGCGCGAGGTCCACCCCGGCGAGCGAGGCGAGCGAGGAGAGCCACGCCAGCACGTCGCCGAACTCCTCGCGCAGGTTCTCCGGCTCGCCCTTCTTGAGCGCCCGGGCGAGCTCGCCCACCTCCTCGACGAACCAGACGAACGTGCCCGCCAGCCCCCGGCGACGGTCGCGCTCGAGGAAGGTCGCCTCGATGGACCGCTGGAAGGACGCGACCGAGGGCTCGTCGCTCACTTGAGGCGCTTGACCGTCGAGATCGTGATGTCGTCGTTCTGCGGCGTCGTCGCGTGGAACGCGTCGATGGCCGAGCCGACGAAGTTGACGAAGGCCTGCGAGTTCATCGGCGCCTTCTGCTTGATGGCGTCGTAGAGCCGCGCCTCGCCGTACTCGTCGCCCGCGTCGTCCTGGACCTTGAGCGCGCCGTCGGTGTGGAGGACGAGCCGGTCGCCCACGCCGATCTCGACGTCCACGTCGCCGATCGCGCGGTCGAACACCGGCCCGACGTCGAGCCCGAGCGCGATGCCCTCGGGGTTGACGATCGCGGTCTTGCCGATCGCGTGCCGGTAGACGACGAGCGGGAGGTGCCCCGCGCTCGCCACCTTCGCCGTGCCGGTCGAGGTGTCGATGACGACGTAGAGCGCCGTGACGTACTGCCCCTGCGAGAGGTCGGCCGCGAGCAGACGGTTGACCTTCATCAGCAACTCGGCGGGCGAGAGCACGCCCGGCGCCTGCGCGCGGACGTAGGCACGCGCCATCGACATCACGATCGCGGCGGGGATGCCGCGCACCGACGTGTCCATCAGGATCACGCCGAGGTGCGAGTCGTCGATGCGGAAGTAGTCGAAGTGGTCGCCGCCGATCTCGAAGCCGGGCTTGAACAGCGTCTCGACCTCGTAGCCCGCGAGCCGCGGCGGGTTGCGCGGCATCAGCCCGTGGTGGATCTCCGCCGCGACGCCCTGCTCCTTCGACATCACGTCCTGGAGGTCCGCCATCTCGTGCTGCGAGCGGAACTTCAGGTTCGACACCATGCGCTCGACGCTGCGGGCGATCGCGTTCGCCTCCGGGCCGTGGGCGGGGATGCGCCGCGTGGGGTCGCCCGACGACCCGAGGCGGTCGAGCTCGCGGGCGAGGTCCTTGATCGGCTTGCCGTGGCCCGACGCCACGAGCCAGCCCGCCAGCCCCACCACGATCGGGCCGAGGATCAGCGCGAGGAGCCCGAGCTTGCTCCCTCCGCCGCCGCCGGTGGCCGGCGGGTCCTCGAAGGCGAGGTACACCATCCCGAGGGCCTTCGCGCCGCCCGCGGGCGCGCCGTACACCGTCGCCGTGCGGCCGAGGACCTGCGCGGGGAACCAGCCGGTGTTGGTCTGGACCTGCGTCCACTGGCTCGACTGCGGCAACGGCGTGCCCTTGTCGCTCTGCGCGACGACCTTCTTGGCCGGGTCGAGCCACCACACCGCGAGCAGCGTGTAGGGGGAGACGCTCGGGGGCCGCGCGAGCGAGGCCCCGCCCGCGGCGGGCGCCGGCGTCGAGGCGTCGCCCGCGTCGAGCAGCTCGAGGATCTTGGTGAGCCGGTCGCGCTGCTCGCGCAGCGGCTTCTTCTTCTCCTCGTCGTCGGCGCGCTTGAGCGCCTCCGAGACCTGGATGAGCTGCGACTCGACGGCCTTCTTGGGCGAGCGCCCGGCGGCCGCGTCCTTGAGCACCGCGATCTCGCCGACGATGCGGCTGCGCACGTCGCCGCCGAGCGCGAGGTCCTTCACCTGCGCCTCGACGCCCGCCGCGAGCATCTCGACGGCCTTGAGCATCGGGTTGGCGCCGGCGCTCGGGCTCGGCGCGGGCGTGGCGGCGCCGCCGAGCCCGCTGCCGAACGCGATCGCCGCGTTGAGGCCCGCCGCGTGGTACGCCTCGGTGCCGTCGTCGCCGTCGCCGGCGCGCATCGACGGGACCGCGGCGAGTGCGAGGAAGGCCGCCGCGGCGACCGCGGTGAGCAGGCCGACCTTGGCGCCGACGCCCATGCCGCCCGACGGCACACCGCCGCCGCCACGGGCCCCGCCCCGGGGCGCGCGATCGTCCCGCTCGGCGCGCTCGGCGCGCGCGGCAGGCTTGCTGCTCGCGGGCGCCTTCGCCGCCGGGGCGGCCGGCGCGACGGTCGGCGGCGCGCTCGGCGCGACGACGGGGCGCGCGACCGGCGGGGCGGCGGGGGCCACCGTCGGCGGGGCCACCGGCCGCGCGACCGGCGGGGCGACCGGCGGCATCGTGGGCGGCACCACCGGCTTCGCCACCGGCGCGACCGTGGGCGGCACGGCGGGCGCGACGGTCGGCGGGACCGCGGGCGCGACCGTCGGGGGGACGGTGGGCGGCACGACCGGGCGCGCCACCGGCGCGACCGTCGGCGGCACCGCCGGGGGGACGACCGGCGGGACGACCGGCTTCTTCTTCGGCGCGTCGTCGCCGCGGTCCCGACCGAACCGACGCTCGCCGTCCCGCCGACCGGGCCGATCCGCCATGGCGACTGCCTCCTACGTCCCGGCCGCGAGGGCACGGCCCCGGGGAAAGAGGGCGGAGTATAGGGCGGCGCCGGTGCGCGACGGAAGGCAGTCAGCCGCCGAGCCACCCGAGCGCACGGGCGCCCGCCACGATCCCCCCGGCGAAGGCGCCCGCGACGAGGTCGTCGGCGAGCACCCCGAGCCCGCCGCGGAACCGCTCGGCGGCGCCGACGGGGCCGGGCTTGGCGATGTCGAAGGCGCGGAAGAGCACGAACGCGAGCGCGACCGCGGCCCACGGCGCGCCCCGGCCCACCGCCCCCGCGAGCCCGAGCGCGAGCGCCTGCCCCGCGACCTCGTCGCTGACCACGAAGCCGGGGTCGCCGGCCCCGTCGGGGCCCACCTCGCGCCCCGAGAAGGCGAGCGTCACCGCACTCCCCCGCGCGAGCGCGACGAGCACGCCGAGCGAGGTCGGGCCCATCGTGGGCCCGTGCGCGAGGAGCAGCGCCGCCGTCGTCGCGAGCGACGCCCACGTGCCCGCCGGGCCCGGGATCCACCCGACGCCGAGCGCCGTCAGCGCGAGCCTACGCACGGGGCGCGGGCCCGCGCAGCATCCGCAGCGCGCGGACCGTGTACTCGACCCCGCTCGCCGCGGTGACGAGCGCCGCGACCACCGAGATCAGGCGCGCGAGGCACCACACGCCCGGCCCCGCCGCGGGCGCGTCGAAGCCGAACGCGTCGAGCGGGCAGCGCACGAACGCGACGCCCGCGCCGTGCAGCAGGGCCGCGCCGATCGCGACGCACTGCGCGGCCATCTTCGCCTTGCCCCACGGCCCCGCCTGGAAGTTGCCGCCGGCGCCCTCGACCGCGCCGCGCAGCGCGGTCACGAGCAACTCGCGGGCGAGCGTGACCGCCACCGTCCACGGCGGCAGCACCCACGACATGTGGGGGAGCGGGAGCAGGAACACCATCGAGCCGAGCACGAGCAGCTTGTCCACGAACGGGTCGGCGATGCGGCCGAACACCGAGACCTCGCCGCGACGGCGCGCCACCCAGCCGTCGAGGCTGTCGGTCGCCGCGGTGACGACGAACGCGGCGAAGGCGACCCACCAGAGCCCGCCGCGCTCGACGCCGCCGACGTCGATGGCGTGCAGCACGCCCCAGAGCGCGATCGCGAGCGCGCCGCGGGCGACCGTGATGCGGTTGGCGAGGCCCATGCCGACGGATGTCCTACCCGAAAGGGGCGCGGACCGCCCGCGTCCGGCGGGGCGTCAGGACGCGACCGGCTCGGCGACGAGGTCGTACCCGTCGGCCGCGGTCACGCGCACCGAGAGGAAGCCGCCCGGCCGCGTGCCCTTCGGGACCGGCGCGACGCGCACCTTGCCGTCCACGTCGGGCGCGTCGTGCTCGGTCCGGCCCATCGCCGACCGCCCGAACGGGTCCACGGTCTCGACGAGCACGTCCACCGTCGTGCCGACGCGGGCGCGGTTGCGCCCGAGGTGGACGCGCTGCTGCGCCGCCATCAGCTCGTCGCGGCGCGCCGCCGCCGTCTCCGCGGGCACCTGGTCGGGCATGTCGTGGGAGGGCGTGCCCTCCTCGCGGCAGTACGTGAAGACGCCCAGCCGGTCGAACGAGCCCGCCTCGACCGCCGCGAGCGAGGCGCGGTGGTCGGCCTCCGTCTCGCCGGGGAAGCCGGTGATCAGGGTCGTGCGCACCGCGACGCCGGGGATGCGCTCGCGGATGCGGTCGAGCAGCGCGCGCTGGCGCGCCGCCGAGATGCCGCGGCGCATCGCCTTGAGCATCGGGTCGGCCATGTGCTGCAGCGGCAGGTCGAGGTACTTCGCCACGCGCGGGTTGCGGGCGACCTCGTCGAGCACGTCGTCGCGCAGCGTGGACGGGTAGAGGTAGAGCAGGCGCCACCAGCGCGGGCCCTCGACCTCGGTGAGCGCGCGCAGCAGCTCGGCCAGCTTCGGCGTCCCGAAGAGGTCGCGTCCGTAGGCCGTCGTGTCCTGCGAGACGAGGTCCACCTCGCCCACGCCGCGGGCGGCCACCGTGCGCGCGTCGGCGACGAGGTCCTCGACGGTGCGGCTGCGCAGCCGGCCGCGGAACGAGGGGATCGAGCAGAAGGTGCACTTCTGGTCGCAGCCCTCGCTGATCTTGAGGTACGCGAAGCCCGCGGGCGTGAGCAGCACCCGCGCGGGGGCCGAGGTCGTGCGCACCGGCGGGAGGCCCACCAGCTCGCGCGCGGCCGCGACGATGCGCGGGTAGTCTTTGAACGGGAGCCAGCGGTCCACCTCGGGCAGGTCGCGGCGGAGGTCGTCGAGGTAGCGCTCGACGAGGCAGCCCGCGACGATGAGCCCGCGCAGGCGCCCTGTCTCCTTGCGCTGCGCGACCGAGAGGATCGTGTCCACCGACTCCTGCTTGGCGGGGTCGATGAAGCCGCACGTGTTGACGAGGGCGACGTCGGCCTCCTCGAGGCGGTCGGCGAGCGCGAACCCCGCGCCGACGAGGTCGCCGACGAGGCGCTCGCTGTCGGCGAGGTTCTTCGCGCAGCCGAGCGAGAGGAGGGCGACGCGACCGAGGGGGGCGGGGGCGGGCGGCATCGGGAGGCGGGGGAGCGTACCCACCCCGCGCGGGCCGGGGGGGGCGCGGCCGAAGCGGAGCCGTCCGCGCCGGACTTGCGACGGGGCGGGGCCCGCGGCGACGATGGCCCGCTTGCGGTCGCCGAGGGGCACCGCACCCGTGGAGCCACTCATGCGACCGACGTCCCTCACCCTCGCCGCGGCCGGCGTGCTGACCGCCCTCCTCTCCCTGCGCCCCGGCGCCGCGCTCGCCGAGGACGCGCCCGCGCACGGCGGCGGCATGCCCACGCCGCCCTCGAAGATCGAGCACCCGTTCGCGCGCTCGATGGTCGGCTCGTGGGACCTCGCCTTCAAGGCGGGCGAGATGACCCGCACCGGGGTCGCCGTGTGGCGCACCGCCTCCGACGGCGCGACGCTCGTCGAGGAGCTGCGCGTCGGCTCGGGCGACGACGCCTTCTACGGGTTCGGCGTGCTGACGACCGCCGACGGCAAGGCCGTCACGACGACGTGGTTCGACACCGACAGCGGCATCGACCCGCAGGTGTACCGCGGCACGCTGACCGACGACGGGTGGACCTCGTCGGTCGAGATGCCCGGGCGCGGCACGTGGACGATGTCGATGACCAAGAAGGGCGAGGGCCGCACGCTCTCGATGAAGGCCGGCGAGCAGACGCTGTTCGAGATCGCCTACACGAAGGCGGCCAAGCCCGTCGAGGACGTCGGTACGTCCGAGAAGCTGCGGCTCAAGCACCCGCTCGCCGAGGCGATGCTCGGCACGTGGGACGTCGCAGGGTCGTTCGAGATGGGCGGGAACGCGATGCCCTACACGTCCACCGTCTCGTGGCGCCGCGGGCTGGGCGGCTCCTGCCTCGTCGCCGAGCAGGCGATGGAGATGCCCGGGATGGGGAGCGACCACGGCATCGCGATCGCTCGCTTCGACGTCGAGAAGAAGACGATGAAGTTCTGGGGCTGGCCGGGGTCGCGTCCGGCCAACCGCATGGAGGGGACCGTCACCGACACGGCCTTCGAGGGCACCTCGGTCGAGCCCGGTCCGTTCGGCCCGATGAAGATGCGCATCGAGAAGACCGACGAGGGCTTTGCAAGCACCTTCTCGGCCGGCCCGGTCAAGGGCACCGAGAAGCTCACCCGCCGCAAGTAGCGGCGGGGGTCGGGGCGGCGCGCGCAGGCGCGCCGCCTCGGTCTCGTCGCCGGGCCCGCCCGTCGCGTGCGCCCCGACGCCGGGCGCTCAGCCCGGATTTCCCTCGAGCCGACGAGGTCGGGGCCGCGCCGGGCCGTCGGGCGCAAGGAGACGCGCGTCGCGCGATCGAGCGCCGCGCCGGCGGGGTTTCACCTCCTCGGCGTGTCCCAAGAACACGCGGTCGTCGGTGAAACCCCGCGCCCGACGACCCTGCATCGGCCCCGACCGCGGGACGCCGCTCGGTCGGTCCACGAAGCC
>JADZCA010000014.1 GCA_020851795.1 Planctomycetota bacterium
CAGCCTCGACCTCGGTGACCTCGCCGGCCCGGATCTCCCGGACCACCGCCCGCTTCGTGACCTCATCCGTGTGCGGCCGCCGGGGCTTCGACACCGTGCACCTCCGATCGGAGGAGCATCGGCGATCTCAGCCGCGGGCAACAGATGGGGATGCCCGCGCGTTTACGAACTACACGATCAGGCCGCGTACGCGTCGCTGATACTGTGTCTATGGTGATAGGGGATATCATCGCCGTGGAGGCCGGTCCACGCGAACCACCCCCGGGAGGGGATTGTCTCCTTCGAGCTCCTTCACTGCGGCAGTGATGAACCGCTGCTCATCGTGAAGCCGTGATGGGCCCCTCCAGGTACGAATTGGTCCGGCCCTCGATTCCGCACGAATCAGCTCACAAATCATCGAGAACAGAGATTCCGCAACTTCGCGGTGATCCTCTCGAAGGATGCGATCAAGTAGACTACGCCGCGTCAATAGGTGGACACTGCACTCGTAAGGAAACGGGTGGGAGACGACGATCTGGAATCTAGCGCCCTGGTACAGGATCTCGATTGACCAGTAGTGCAGCGCATCAAGAAAGGGAATGGTCGCGCCCATCTCCCGCAGCCTCGCCACAATCCTATCCGCAATCCAGCGCCCACCGGGGGTCAACTGTGTGTCCTCGCCGGTCGAAACGTCGTCGAGGGCTCGGTCGCGAGGCAGACACAGGGCGATGCGTGACACGATCATCGAGAGCCTTCCGGGCGAGGTACCGAGGTACCGAGCCGCGTACCTTTCCACCAAGTACCACCGTCCGCGCGCCGCGGCAACCGGTCCTCGCCCGGGAACCTCTCGGTTCGAGCCCGCGGCCCGCGGATCTCGTCGCCCACGCATGCGACGGCGCTGGTGGGCGAGCAATGCACGTCCGGCGCCTGTCGTTCGTGTCGGCGAGGTGGCACGCGGCACGTTGCGCCGCGCTCAGCGCGGAGGACGCGATGGCGTCACGGGCCCGCCGCAGTGCGGGCCGGGCGCGGGGCCGGCGCGGAACACCTTGCCCGGCAGCGCGCGGCCGAGCAGGCCCTCGAGCGGGCGCGCCGCGTCGCGCAGCGCCTCGAGGCGCACACCCGTCTCGATCCCGAGGCCGTCGAGGAGGTAGACGAGGTCCTCGGTGGCGAGGTTGCCCGACGCGCCCGGCGCGTACGGGCAGCCGCCCAGCCCGCCCGCGCTCGCGTCGAAGGAGGCCACGCCGAAGCGCATCCCCTCGAGCACGTTCACGAGCGCCGTGCCGCGCGTGTCGTGGAAGTGCAGCACCACGCGCCCGACCGGCACGTGCGCAAGCAACGGCTCGAGCACCGCCGCGACGTCGGGCGGGGTCGCGACGCCGATCGTGTCGCCGAGGTCCACCTCGTCGCAGCCGAGGTCGAGGAGACGACGCGACACGTCCACCGCCTGCGCCGACGGCGTCGGCCCCTCGTAGGGACAGCCGAACGCCGTGCTCACGTAGCCGCGCACCGGCAGCCCCGCGGCCCGCGCGCGCGCCACCACCGGCGCGAACCGCGCCAGCGACTCCGCCACCGACGCGTTCACGTTGCGGCGGTTAAAGGTCTCCGTGGCGGCGGTGAACACCGACACCTTCCCCACCCCCGCCGCCAACGCGCGGTCGAGCCCGCGCTCGTTGGGCACGAGCGCGGCGTAGACGACCCCCGCCGGCGCGGGCCCGAGCGCCGCGAACACCTCCGCCGCGTCGGCGAGTTGCGGCACGCGGTCGGGCCGCACGAACGAGGAGACCTCGACCTCGCGCACCCCCGCGGCGACGAGCGCGCGCACGAACGCGACCTTCGCCTCGGTGGAGACCGGCACGCCCTCGTTCTGCAGCCCGTCGCGGGGCCCGACGTCGGTGAGGTGGACGGCGCGCGGGAGCATCGCGCAAGAGCCTACGAGCCCGCGACGCCGGTCCCGCGCATCGTCCGTCCCCCGCCACCGGGTGGATCCGTCCGGTCGCGCCGACGACCGGGACGTCACGGTCGCGGCCGGCACCGACCGACCGCGCCTCGTCGAGGACCGCCGCATCCCGCGTTCCCCACGCGGGTTGCGCCCGACCCGGCCTCCGCGGGGCGCCGTGGCACGCGCGGTGCGATCGCGGACGCGTCCCTTCCACGGAGCCTCCTCATGCGCCGCCTCCTCCGCACGCTGCTCGTCGCCCTCTGCACCTCCGCGCTGCTCGTCGGCACGGCCGCGTGCAAGGGCTTCGGCGCACGCAGCTTCGGCCCCCGGCGTTAGCCCGCCGAACTCACGAGCCGACGAGGTCGGGGCGGCGTCTTGCGCCCGGGCGTGGCGCAGGGCCCGTCGGCGATTCGAGGCGCGTCGCCGCGCGTCGGCCGCTCCTCGGCGTGGTGCCAGAACACGCCGTCGTCGCGTCCGACGCGCGCCCGGGCGCAATCCGCGCGCCCCGACGGGGGCCTGACGCGCGACCGGCGCCCGACGGGCCTCGTCTTTCGTGACTTCGGCGGGCCCGCCCGCCGAACTCACGAGCCGACGCGGTCGGGGCGGCGCCCTGCGCCCGGGCGTGGCCCCGGGGCCCGTCGGCAATTCGATGCGCGTCGCCACGCGTCGGCCGCTCCTCGGCGCGGTGCCGGGACACGCCGTCGTCGCGGCCGGTGCGCGCCCGGAGGCGGGCGCGGGGCCCGTTGGCGATTCGAGGCGCGTCGCCACGCGTCGTCCGCTCCTCGGCGCGGCGCCGCGCGGGCCCGCTCGGGCTACTCGGCGAACGTGACGACCACCTCGCCGACCGCGACGCGCGCGCCCGCGGCCTTCTTCACCTCGACGACCGCGACGTCGCGCTCGGCCTTGACGACGTACTCCATCTTCATCGCCTCGACGGCGAAGAGGGGCGCGCCCTTGCCGACGGCGTCGCCGGGCCGCACGTGCACCTTCGTCACGACGCCCGTCATCGGGCTCGCCGCGAACGGGTCGGACGACCCGCCGGCGTCGGCGGCGTCCACGTGGTCCACGCGCGCGACCTGGAACACCGCGCCCTCGACCGCCACGAGCCACCGCGCGCCGTCGCGCACCACGTGCGCGCGCACGCGCCGGTCGCCGACACGCAGCACCACCTCGCCGTCGGCCGTGCCGCGCGCGACCGTCGCCTCGACGTGGGCGCCGTCGATCCCGCCGTGCAGCACGTCCCCGTCGAGGCGCAGGTCCATCTTGCGCGGCGCGGACGCGTCCGCCTTGAGCAGCCCGTGGAAGGTGGGCGCCGTCACGGCACCTCCTCGTCGGCGAGGCGGAAGCCCGCGAGCGTGCGCCACGGGTCGTAGGCCGGGCCGCCCGTCGCCACGGGCCCCGCGCCGGCGCCGGACCGGCGCCCGACGCCGAGGAGGTCCGCCGCGGCCACCGCGAGGAGCACGTCCGCGGTCGCCTCGGGCGGCGCGGTCAGCGCGTCGAGGCGGCCGTCGAGGAAGTCGGTCGAGAGCCGCACGCCGCGGAAGTCGGGGTCGGCGACGACGCGGCGGAGGAACGCGACGTTGGTCGGCACGCCGAGCACGGCCGTGTCGGCCAGCGCGCGGTCGAGCCGCGCGAGCGCGGCCTCGCGCGTCTCGCCGTGCGCGACCACCTTCATCAGCAGCGAGTCGTACTCGCTCGGCACCTCGCCCGCGTCCTTCCAGCCCGCGTCCACGCGCACGCCGGGCCCCTCGGGCGTCACGAGGCGCGCGATCGGGCCCGAGGCGGGCAGGAAGCCCCTCGACGGGTCCTCGGCGCACACGCGCGCCTCGACCGCGTGGCCGCGCGCGACCCACGTGCCCTCGGGCGGGAGCGCCTCGCCCGCCGCGACGCGCAGCTGCCACTCGACGAGGTCGAGGCCGAACACCGCCTCGGTGACGGGGTGCTCGACCTGGAGGCGGCGGTTCACCTCGAGGAAGGACGGCCGGCCCGCGGCGTCCACGAGGAACTCGACCGTGCCCGCGTTGCGGTAGCCGAGCGCGCGCGCCGCGTCCACGGCCGCGCGGTGCAGCGTGCGGCGCGTCGCCTCGGAGAGGTCGGGGGCCGGCGCCTCCTCGAGCACCTTCTGGTGGCGGCGCTGCACCGAGCAGTCGCGGTCGCCCACGACCCGCACCGCGCCGGTCGCGTCGGCGAGGATCTGCACCTCGACGTGGCGCGCGGGGCGCACGAGCGCCTCGGCGTAGAGGCGCGCGTCGCCGAACGCGCCGCCGGCCTCGCGCCGCGCCGACTCGGCGGCGCCGACGAGGTCGTCGGGCCGCGCGACGACGCGCATGCCGCGCCCGCCGCCGCCGCCGATCGCCTTGAGCAGGAGCGGGTAGCCGGTCTGCGCGGCGGCGGCGCGCAGCGCGGGCTCGCCCTCCCCCACCGCGCCGAGCGGGCCCGGGATCACCGGCACGCCGGCCGCGGCCACCTTCGCCTTGACCGCGAGCTTGTCGTTGCTGCCCTCGAGCACCGAGGCCGGCGGCCCGACGAACACGAGGCCCGCGTCCTCGCAGGCCTTGGCGAAGTCGTGGCGCTCGGAGAGGAACCCGTAGCCCGGGTGCACGGCCTGCGCGCCGGTGCGGCGCGCGGCCTCGACCACCGCGGCCACGCATAGGTACGAGTCCCGCGGCGGCGGCGGGCCGATGCGGACCGCGACGTCGGCCTCGAGCACGTGGCGGGCCCCGCGGTCGGCGTCGGACCACACGGCGACCGAGCGCAGACCGAGCCGCCGCAGCGTGCGGATCACGCGCACCGCGATCTCGCCGCGGTTGGCCACGAGCACCGTGCGGAAGGGCAGGCCGGCCACGGCGCTCAGCCCGCCCACGTCGGCCGGCGCTTGCCGAGGAAGGCGTCGAAGCCCTCCTGCGCCTCCGCCGAGGCGCGCGCGTCGGCGATCGTGCGCGCGGTCAGGTCCATCAGCGCGCCGTCGGGCGCGAGCGCGTTCATGCCCTTGAGCAGCCGCTTGACGCGCCCGAGCGCCTCCGGCCCGCCGGAGAGCAGCGACGCGACGACGCGCGCGACGGCGACGTCGAGCCCCGCGGGCTCGACGACCTCGTGCACGAGCCCGATGCGCTGCGCGGTCGCGGCGTCGAAGCGCTCGCCGGTCAGGAACAGGCGACGCGCCTCGCTCCAGCCGATCTTGCTGATCACGTACGGCGAGATCGCCGCGGGCACGATGCCGAGGCGCACCTCGGGGAAGCCGAACGTCGTGGTGGTCGCCGCGACGGCGACGTCGGCGACGGCCACGAGCCCCGCGCCGCCGCCGAGGGCCGCGCCCTCGACGCGCGCCACGACCGGCTTGGGGCAGCGGTCCACGGCCGCGAAGGCCGCGACGAAGCCCTTGGCGTCCTCGAGGTTCTGCGCCGCCGGCAGGCGCCCGCTGCGGCGCATCCACGAGAGGTCGCCGCCGGCGCAGAAGAACTCGCCGGTGCCGCGCAGCACGACCACGCGCGTCGCGGGGTCGGCCGACAGCGTCTCGAAGGCCTCGCGCAGGCGCGCGGCGAGGCGGTCGTCGAACGCGTTGCGCTGTTCGGGACGGTCGAGGCGCACCGTCGTGACGGGGCCGGCGCGCTCGACGACGAGGGGGTCCGCTCCGCTCATGGGTCACATCCGGAAGACGGGGGGGCGCGGCGCCGGCAGCGGCGCGTCGAGCGACGCCATCAGCGCGAGCCCGAGGACGTCGCGCGTGCGCAGCGGCTCGACCACGCCGTCGTCCCAGAGGCGCGCCGAGCCGTAGTAGGGGTGGCCCTCGGTCTCGTACTTCGCGCGGATGGGCTCGGTCAGGGCCGCCTCCTCCGCGGGCGTCATCGGGGGCTTGCCCTCGTAGGCCAGCTGCTCGCGCTTGACCGTGAGCAGCGTCTGCGCCGCCTGCTCGCCGCCCATCACGCTGACGCGCGCGTTGGGCCACGTGAAGAGGAAGCGCGCGTCGTACGCCCGGCCGCACATGCCGTAGTTGCCCGCGCCGAAGGAGGAGCCGACGATCACCGTCACCTTCGGCACGTTCGCCGTCGCGACGGCCTGCACGAGCTTCGCGCCGTCCTTGGCGATGCCGCCCGTCTCGGCCGCGCGGCCCACCATGAACCCGGTGACGTTCTGCAGGAACACGATCGGCACGCCGCGCTGGCAGCACAGCTCGACGAAGTGCGCCCCCTTCATCGCGCTCTCGGAGAAGAGCACGCCGTTGTTGGCGACGAAGCCGACGAGGATCCCGTGCAGGCGCGCGAAGCCCGTGACGAGCGTCGTGCCGTAGCGCGCCTTGAATTCCTGGAAGCGGCTCCCGTCCACGAGGCGCGCGATCACCTCGCGGATGTCGTAGGGCGTGCGCGTGTCGGCCGGCAGGACGCCGAGGAGCTCCTCGGGGTCGTACTTCGGGTCCTCCGCCTCCACGACGTCGAAGGCGGCCGGGGGCGGCCGGTGCAGCGTCGAGCAGATCGCGCGCACCGTGCGCAGCGCCTCGGCGTCGTCCTTGGCGAAGTGGTCCGCGACGCCGCTGACGCGCGTGTGGACGTCGGCGCCGCCGAGCTCCTCGGCGGTCACCACCTCGCCGGTCGCCGCCTTCACCAGCGGCGGTCCCGCGAGGAAGATCGTCCCGTTGCCCTTGACGATCACCGCCTCGTCGCTCATCGCCGGCACGTACGCGCCGCCCGCGGTGCACGAGCCCATCACGCACGCCACCTGTGGCACGCGCATCGACGAGAGCACGGCCTGGTTGCGGAAGATGCGGCCGAAGTGGTACTTGTCCGGGAAGACGTCGGCTTGGAGCGGGAGGAAGGCGCCGCCGGAGTCCACGAGGTAGACCGTCGTCAGCGCGTTCTCGATCGCCACCTCCTGCGCGCGGACGTGCTTCTTGACCGTCAGCGGGAGGTAGGAGCCGCCCTTGACCGTCGCGTCGTTGGCCACGACGACGACGCGCCGCCCGTGGACGAGGCCGATGCCGGTCACGACACCCGCGGCGGCCGTGTCCCCCTCGTAGACGCCGTGCCCCGCGAGCGGGGAGAGCTCGAGGAAGGGGCTGCCCGGGTCGAGCAACGCCTCGATGCGCTCGCGCACGAGGAGCTTGCCGCGCTCCTTGTGCTTCTGGCGGGCCTTCTCGGGGCCGCCGAGCGCGACGCGGGCGAGCAGCGCCTGCAGGTCGGCCGCCAGCCCGCGATGGTGGTCGCGGTTGCGGCGGAACGCCTCGGAGGAGGGGTCGACGCGGGTCGGGAGGACGTCCATGGGGGCCCGGACCCGGAGCGCGAGGCCCGCCCGCGACCCGGGGGGCGCAGTCTATCCGGCGGGGGTGTCGGGGGCCCCCCGTCGCCCCCAGCCCCCCGCGCAGGTTCGACTCCCCCCTCCATATGGGAGAAGATCGGGCCGATCTCCCCCACAGGGAGCGTCGTGCCCCCGGTCCGCCGCGGAGCGAAACGCATGCGTCCGACCTTCTCCCTGGTGGTGGCCCTGTCGTTGTCGGTCGTCGGCGTGGCCTCCGCGGCCCCCGAGACCGCCGCACCGACCCGGACCCAGAGCACGCTGTCGCGCTACCAGGACCGCCTCGAGGCCGAGACCGCGCGGGTGCTCACCCCCGAGGTGTCCGGCTCGATGAAGGAAGGGCTCGCGCACCGCGGGACGACCCTGTGGGCCTGCGTGTCGATCGCGGGCTGGTCGCGCGAGGTGCTCGCCGAGGCACCGGCGCTGGGCCGCGCGTGCCAGGTGATCGCCCGGCGCGCCGAGGTGCTGCACGGCGAGGAACACGTCGCCGACGCGTTCACCTCGCCGATCCTGCAGCTGGCCTCGGTCCACGCGATGCAGCGGGGGCTGGGCCGCGTGCTCGCCCAGCTCGGCCTCAAGCTCGCCCCGCCGCCCGCGCCGGCGCCGGCCCCCGCGCGCGGGCCCACGGCCGTGGCGCCGGCCCCGGTCGCGGCGCCCGTGCGGGCGACCGCGCCCGCCGCGCGCACCGCGATCACGGCCCCGACGCCGCTCGCGCCGCGGTCCGAGCCCGTGCGCTCCCCCACCGAGCTGCTCGCGTACACCTCGACGCTGGACCGCGAGACGTTCCGCATCCTCTCGCCCGAGCTCGAGGGGCGCGTCCTCGAGGGGGTCGTCGCGCGCCGCGCGACGCTGCGTTCGGCGACGACGGTGGCGGCGTGGAAGCAGGCGCTCGCCGCCGCGCACCCCGCGCTCGTCAAGGCCGCCGCCGTGCTCGAGCGCCGCGCCGAGGTGCTGCGCGGCGAGGCCCGCGTCCTCGACGCCTACGACACGATGGCGACCCAGCGCGCGGCGCTGGCCGGCCTCAACGGCGGCCTCGACCGCCTGCTGCGCCAGTTCGGCCGCTGACGCCCGGCGTCGCGCCCGCCGCACCGTCGCCCCGGGCACCGCTCCCGCGCGAGGCTTCCCCCCGGGGCGAGGCGATGCCACGCTGACGCCCCGGCCCGCGGCGCCTGCGCCCCGGCCGGACCGTGCCGACGACGCCCTCCCCCGCCGCGCGACCTCCCGAGCCCGCGGACCCGCGTCGCGCGCGCCGCGACCGTCGCGTCGCGCTCGTGCTCGCGCTCGCCGCGCTCGTCGGCGCCGCCGCCCTCGTGGCGTCGGGCGTCGTCTTCGGCCCCGACGACGAGCCCGAGCCGACGGGGGCGCCGGTACCGCAGGGGCCCGACGCGCCGCTGCACGCCGCCGACGCCGCCCCGCGCCCGATCCCGCCCGGCGCGGTGGACGTCGTCGTCGTGACGCGCGACGGGGGCGAGCCCGTCGAGGACGCCGAGGTCGCGCTGCTCGCGACGTTGGCGCGCGACGGGGGCGCGCCGTCGCACGCGGCCCGCACGGACGCGACGGGGCGGGCGCGCCTCGTCGGCGAGCTGCCCGGCTTCGTCACGCTCGCGAGCGGCCGCTTCGACGCCGAGCCGCGCGTCGTCGCGACGACCGGCGGGCGCGAGGTGCGCTTCGAGGTCGTCGCGCGCCCGGCCACGCGCGCGTTCCTCCTCGACGCCGCGACCGGCCTCCCCGCCGCGGGGTTCCTGCTCTCGCCCGACGGCGTGGCCGGCGAGCCGCCGCGGACCGACGGGCAGGGCGTGGTCACGTGGGCGGCGGCCGCGCGCACGCCCGCGATCGTCGCGGCGAGCGACGGGCGTCGCCGCGTCGCCGCGTTCGTGCTCCACCGCGTGCCCGGCCGGGCCGACGTGCGCCTCGCGATGCCGACCGCGACGCGCGCGACGACGGTCCGCGCGCTCGACGTCGAGGGGCGCGCGGTCGCGGGCGCGCGGGCCTACGTCGGCACGGAGGCGACGGGGGTCGCGGTGGACCTCGACGACCGCGGCGAGGCCGTCGTCGAGCACGGCGAGCGCGACGCGGTGACGCTCGTCGTCGTGGCGCGCGGGTTCTCGCCGCGCCGCGTCGAGCTCGACGGGCGTCCCGAGGTCGTCGCGGTGCTCGAGCCGACGACCGCGCGCGCGATCCGCGTGCGCCGCGCCGACGGGAGCGACGCGCCCGACGGCACGACGGTGGCGGGCTGGTCGCTCGGCCCCGCGCGCTACGGGCGCCAGGGCACGGGGCGCACCTTCGCGGGGACGACCGCGGGCGGGGTCGCGCGGCTCGAGGAGCTGCCGTCGGGCGCGTTCGAGGCCGACGTCGAGGTCACGGGGCCCGACCTGTGGACGTGGGCGACCGTGCGCGCCGGCGCCGATCCCGCCGCCCCGCTCGAGGTGACGGCGTCGGCGGGGCGCACGCTGCGCCTGCAGGTCGCGCGGCCCTCGGGCGACCCGGCCGCCGACGACCTCGTCGTCGTCCACGCGCCGCGCCGCGGCGGGTGCTCGGACGCGCCCGAGGCGCGCCGGCGGGCGCTCGACGAGGCGGTGCGCGAGGGGCGCGCCGACGGGGCGTTCGGGGGCCTGCGCGCGCTCGTCGGCCCGGAGGTGGAGGTCGCGCTCCCCGCCGCGGACGGGACCGTGGGCGTCGAGGTGCTCGGGCCCGCGGGGACGCTCGCGTGCGTCGCGGTGGCGCCCGGCGACGGCGGCGGCGTGCGCGACGTGCGGCTCGCGCCGGCCGGCGCCGCCGCGGCCGAGGCCACGACCGTCGTGCTGGCCGAGTGGGAGGACGGGACGCCCGCGGCGCTCGCCGACCTGCTCGTGACGCGGGAGGAGCAGGGCGCGACGCCGACGCACGCGACGACCGACGCGTCCGGCGCGGCCTTCGTCGAGGCGGTGGAGGGGCGTTTCCGCGTGGAGACGACCCGCCCCGACGGCGCGCGCTTCGTGGCCGACGCGCCGCTGCTGCTGCCGGCGCGCGGCACGCCGCTGCTGCGCCTGCGGCCGGCCGCGCGCTGACGGCGGGACCGTCGGGGCGGCGCGCGGCCCCGCGAGGCCCGGGCGGATGCGACCGGGGCCCGGTGCGCCGCGGAGCCGGTGGCGCCCTCGGCACCGCTATACTCGGTTTCTGCGCCGATCGGAGCCTGCGATGACCGACCTTCCCGCCACGCCCGTCCCCGAGAACGACGTCGAGAAGATCAAGGCGATCCTCGAGGAGATCCGTCCCTACCTCCAGCGCGACGGCGGCGACTGCGAGTTCGTCTCGTACGAGGACAAGATCGTCAACCTCAAGCTCCACGGCGCGTGCGGCACGTGTCCGAGCAGCCTGATGACGCTGCGCATGGGCATCGAGAACGCGATCCGCGAGCAGGTCCCCGACGTGCAGATGGTGCGCAACGTGGACCAGCCCGTGGCGCACGGCGGGCACACGCACCCGCCCGGCCCGCGCGGCTACGGCATCTACGGGTAGGAGCCCGTCTCGGGAACGGGTCGCCGGGTCGATACACCGGTGCCGGGCACCGTTGTACCCATCGCTTGCCATCCGCAGACGATCGATACACCCGTGCCGGGCACCGTTGTACTCATCGCTTGCCGATTGCAGGCGATCGATACACCCGTGCCGGGCACCGGTGTACCAACGCACGGCGGTGCGGGGTGGCGTCGGGGGCGCGGGTCGCGCACCATGCGCGCATGAACCGTGACGCGCCGCGTGCCGCCGGGACTGCCGTCGTGACCGGAGCGGGCAGCGGGGTCGGGCGGGCGACCGCGCGACGCCTCGCGGCCCGCGGCCACGACGTCGTCCTGATCGGCCGCGGTCGCACGGCCCTCGACGCCGTCGCGGCCGAGGTCGCCCCCACCGGCGCGCGCACCGCCGTCGTCGCCGCCGACGTCGCCGACCGCGCCGCCGTCGAGGCGGGCCTGCGCGGGGCCCGCGCGACGCTCGGCCCCGTCCGCGTCGTCGTCCACGCCGCCGGCATCGCCGAGTCGTCGCCGCTGCTCCCGCCCGACGACGCGCTCTTCGACCGCACCGTCGCGACGAACCTGCGCGGCGCGTGGGTCGTCACGACCGCGTGCCTGCCCGACATGGTCGCGGCGCGCCGGGGCACCGTCGTCCACGTGGCGAGCACCGCCGGCCTGCGCGGCTTCCGCTACGTCGCGGCCTACGTCGCCAGCAAGCACGGCGTCGTCGGCCTCGCCCGCGCGATGGCCGAGGACCTGCGCAGCAAGGGCGTCGCCGTCCACGCGGTGTGCCCGGGCTTCCTCGACACGCCGATGACGGCGCGCACGATCGACAAGGTCGTCGCGGCGACCGGGCGCTCCCGCGCGGAGGCGCTCGCCGACGTGCTCGCGTCGGGCGGGCAGGCCCGCCTCCTCTCGCCCGAGGAGGTCGTGGACGCGATCGTCCGCCTGATCGACGACCCGTCGAGCACCGGGTCGGTCGTCGAGCTCTGACGCTGTCGCGGGGCGCGACGGCCGGCGCCGGGACGCCGGGACGCCGGGCGTGCTAGGAGCCTGTCGGCGTAAGGCTCCCGAGAAGCCCGGGGGTGCGGCCTCGGGCTCGTGACGGAGGCAGCTACGGCGCGCGCGCGGTGCGTCGCTCGGCGCCTCTACGGGCAGGCGAGGCGAGCGC
>JADZCA010000015.1 GCA_020851795.1 Planctomycetota bacterium
CCCGGCAGTCCGGGCCGGAGGCCCGGACTGCCGGGGGGTGGTCGTTTCCGCCGCGCGCGGTCCTTCGCCGCGCTCGATCCGGGCTCGCGACGAACGGGGTGAGGCGGCGACGACCCGACGGCGATGGGACGCGGCGCCGCAGATGGGGACGGGACGAACTCGCCCGGCGCGCGGCCAGACGCAAGCGCGACGAGGGACGGGCGGACGCAAGCGCGGGCGGCGGCGCCGATCCCGCGTGCCGATCGCGCGACCGGACGCAAGCGCGACGAGGGACGGATGGACGCAAGCGCGGGCGGCGGCGCCGATCCCGCGTGCCGATCGCGCGACCGGACGCAAGCGCGAGGAGGGACGGGCGGACGCAAGCGCGGGCGGCGGCGCCGATCCCGCGTGCCGATCGCGCGGCCGGACGCAAGCGCGACGAGGATGGGTCGGACGCAAGCGCCACGAGGGACGCCCGGATGCCGGTCGGCGCCGGGCTGCCCCACGATCGATGCTCGTCGTTGCGGGGTGGCCGCCCCCCCGTAGATTCTGCCGATTCCTCTTGCAGTTCCGTGCATTCTGCAACCAAAGGGCCCGCGCTCCACGCCGCGTTCCCGCTCGCGCGCCGCGTTCGGCGCGGGCCCTTCCTTGACCGCGAGGGCCCCGACCCTACACTCCTCCGTTCCTCACGGGGCCTCCCGGGGCTTCGTGGGGAACCCGGACGACCGAGTGCGGGTGTAGCTCAATGGTAGAGCTCCAGCCTTCCAAGCTGGTGACGTGGGTTCGATTCCCATCACCCGCTCCAACCGGAAGGTGGACCTCGCCGCAGGGCTGCACGCGCGCCACGGCCGGACGGGGAGGTCCGACGGCCGCCAGCGCGCTGGTGTAGCTCAGTGGTAGAGCACCTCCTTGGTAAGGAGGAGGTCATGGGTTCAATCCCCATCACCAGCTCCACGGGCCGGGCCGACGGACCTGACGTCGGACGTCTCCGCAAGGGGGCGTCGCCGAGGGAGAGCGCGGCGGGCCGCGTTCCCCCTCGGAGTCGCGCGGTCACCGCCGCGCACGACGTTCCCGGGGAGCCCGCACGGAACTTCCCGAACGACCCCCTAGGAACCGCCTGACCCCGGAAGGCGATCGACGCGCCGCCGACCGGCCCACGGAGACACGAGCCGCCATGGCCAAGGAAACCTTCTCGCGCAGCAAGCCGCACGTGAACGTCGGCACCATCGGCCACGTCGACCACGGCAAGACGACGCTGACGGCCGCCATCTCCCACGTCATGTCGATGATCCACGGGACGAAGGCGAAGAGCTATCACGAGATCGCCAAGGGCGGCACCGTCCGCGACGACAGCAAGATCGTCACGATCTCGGCCGCCCACGTCGAGTACGAGACGTCGAACCGCCACTACGCCCACGTGGACTGCCCCGGCCACGCGGACTACGTGAAGAACATGATCACGGGCGCCGCCCAGATGGACGGCGCGATCCTCGTCGTGTCGGCCGCCGACGGCCCCATGCCGCAGACGCGCGAGCACATCCTGCTCGCCCGCCAGGTCGGCGTGCCCGCGATCGTCGTCTTCCTGAACAAGATCGACCTCGTCGACGACCCGGAGCTCCTCGACCTCGTCGAGCTCGAGCTCCGCGAGCTGCTCAAGGAGTACAACTTCCCCGGCGACGAGATCCCGATCGTCCGCGGGTCGTCGCTCCCGGCGCTCCAGTCGAAGACGCCCCAGGACCCCGCCTGCAAGCCCATCGAGGAGCTGATGGCGGCGGTCGACCGGTACATCCCGACCCCGACGCGCGACGTCGACAAGCCGTTCCTCATGCCGATCGAGGACGTGTTCTCGATCGAGGGCCGCGGCACGGTCGGCACCGGCCGCATCGAGCGCGGCGTGGTCAAGGTCGGCGAGCCGGTCGAGATCGTCGGCCTGCGCGAGACGGCGAAGTCGGTCTGCACCGGCGTCGAGATGTTCAACAAGACCCTCGACAGCGGCCAGGCCGGTGACAACGTCGGCATCCTGCTGCGCGGCGTCGAGAAGAAGAACCTCGTCCGCGGCATGGTGCTCGCCAAGCCCGGCTCGGTCACCCCGCACACCGAGTTCGAGGCCGAGGTCTACGTCCTCACGAAGGAGGAGGGCGGCCGTCACACGCCGTTCTTCAACAACTACCGCCCGCAGTTCTACTTCCGCACGACCGACGTCACCGGGGCCATCGAGCTCCAGGGCGGCGCCGAGATGTGCATGCCGGGCGACAACGCCCGCATCAAGGTCGCGCTCATCCAGCCCATCGCGCTCGAGGAGAAGCTCCGCTTCGCCATCCGCGAGGGCGGCCGCACGGTGGGTGCCGGCGCGGTCACGAAGGTCCTCAAGTAGGTCGGCCGCGTAGCGGACCCGGTCTCGGAGCGAAGCGACCATGGCGAAGGCCGAAGCCCGCGGCTACGTGACGCTGGAGTGCACCGTCACCGGCGCCCGTCTGTACCGGGTCCAGAAGAAGCTGAAGGGCAACCCCTACAAGCTCGAGCTGATGAAGTACAACCCGGTCCTGCGCATGCGGACCCTCCACAAGGAGGTCAAGAAGTAGCGCGGGCCGGACGGGTCCCGGGCGGCGCCCCCACGGGGCGGCGCCCGGTGCCTTCGGACGGCAGTAGCTCAACTAGGCAGAGCAGCTGATTCCAAATCAGCAGGTTGGGGGTTCGATTCCCTCCTGCCGTGCCACCCCCCTCGGCCGCGCGTCGGCTGCGGGGGGTGGCTGGCGCGATGCCGCCGCACGCGACTCGGACGAACACGATGGGCCTCGAGATCATCAAGAAGGGCCAGGGCACCTGGGCGCGGGTCACCGCGTACGTGCTCGGCGGCATCCTCGTCGTGCTCGGGGCGTTCGCGCTCTACGGCACGATCAACCGTCCCAACGAGTTCGTGATCGTCGACGACCTCCCGCTCATCGGAGCCCTCTCGGGCTACAAGGTGATCGCGGCGGTCGTCGGCCTCGCGGGCCTCCTCGGTCTCCACCTGGTCCTCAACCGGCCGAACTCGGTCGACCTGATGATCGAGACCGAGCAGGAGATGCGCCGCGTCTCCTGGCCGACGAGCAAGGAAGTGTGGAACGCCACGATCGTCGTGTCGTTCGTGTCGCTCCTGCTCGCGGTCGCGATGTCCTCTTTCGACTGGATCCTCCGCAAGCTCTTCCACCTGGTGTTCTAGGAGCGGGGGACCCATGGCGCAGCGCTGGTACGTCGTCAAGGTCCAGAGCGGACGGGAGAACACCGTCCAGGCCGCCCTCGAGCGCAAGCTCAAGGTGGGCGGCATGACGGGCGCCGTCCCGCGCGTGCTCGTCCCGGTGGAGACCGTCACCGAGGTCAAGGCGGGCCGCAAGCGCACGCGCAAGAAGAAGCTCTACCCGGGCTACGTCCTCGTCGAGGTCGTGCAGGACGAGCGCGGCAAGATCCCGAACGAGGTCTGGGTGCTCGTGCGCGACACGCCGGGCGTCGGCGACTTCGTCGGACCGTACGGCAACCCGGACCCGCTCCCGCAGGCCGAGGTGGACAAGCTCCTCCTCCAGGCGGAGCGCAGCGCCGACAAGGCGCCCCAGGTCCAGATGGCGTTCAAGAAGGGCGACTCCGTCAAGATCAAGGAGGGGCCCCTCGAGTCGTTCGACGGCGTGGTGGACGAGACGATCCCTGCGAAGGGCATCGTCCGTGTCATCGTGACCATCTTCGGCCGGGCCACGCCGGTCGAGCTCGAGTACTGGCAGGTCGAGCCGGTCTGACCGGCGGAAGGCACGCGTCATGGCGAAGGAACTCAAGGCGAAGGTCAAGCTGCAGTGCCCGGGCGGGTCGGCGACGCCGGCCCCGCCCGTCGGTCCCGCGCTCGGCCAGCACGGCGTCAACATCGGCGAGTTCGTCAAGCGCTTCAACGACGCGACGAAGGAGATGAAGGGGACGATGATCCCCGTCATCATCTCCATCTACGGCGACCGCTCGTTCGACTTCATCACGAAGAGCCCGCCGGCCTCGGAGCTGCTCAAGCAGGCCGCCGGCATCGCCAAGGGCAGCCCCGTCCCGCACACCGACAAGGTGGGCAAGGTGACGAAGGCCCAGGTGAAGAAGATCGCCGAGACGAAGCTGAAGGACCTCAACGCGCGCGACGTCGACGCGGCGATGCGCATCGTGATGGGGACGGCGCGCTCGATGGGCGTCGAAGTCAAGGAGTAGGCCTCCCTCTCGCGCGCCTCGGGTTGGCTGTTGCGCGGCCTGTTTCCGCGGACGCCCGAATGACGGGTGGCCGCGGGAGCGGGCCGCGCGGCGTTTGAGGACGCCCTGAAGCGGGGACGGGAGCGGGAGCGTCCGCGGGGCCGCGCCGGAGCGCTCGATGGGCGTCGAGGAAGTCGCCCGGACGGGCGACTTCCTTGGGCGAATCGCGATCGGGGGCGGAGCGCGACGCACGATCGCCGCGGGCGCCCGCAGAGCTGAACCCGGACCGGAGTTAATGGCAGAGGTTGAGGCGAAGCGGAGGCGGAGAGGAATCTGGAGCGGAGGTGGAGCGGGTTCGACGACGGGGATCGCTGGCTCCACCACGAGGCGCGGACGACGCATCGCCGAGGCGGTCGGCGGCTGGACGCGGCGGGCTCCCGATCCGGTGCCTCGGTGCCTCGATCGCGAAACCGCCGTGCGGGCCCGGGGACGTCCGGCTCAGGACGTCCGTCCTCCACGCCGGTGACCGGGGGGATTGGAGCCCGCGGGCCGGCGTCACCCCGGTTCGATCCGCCGCCGGGGGTCCGTTCAAGCTCCGGGTCTCCCTCCGGCTCGGGTACCTCCGGTCCGCCGTACCTCTCCGGCCCTTCTGCCCCTTGCGGACGGAGCGGGGCCCGCGGCCGCCGCGGGCCCCGCTCCGTACGCGGTGCCGCCAAACCTTTTCGTCTCGGGGAGTCCCGCTACCTTCCTCCGCTTCCCGGCGATCCGCCGGGAACCACACGACGTCCCCGGCGCGCCGAAAGCCGACGGGGATCCCCCGAAAGGGGGCGCTCGCGACACCGCGCTCGGGCCCGCGCCCGGGTGGGGGAGAGCGGAAGGAGACGCGGATGCACCGACATGGCAGGCGGTTCCTCGCAGGGCTGAAGACCTTCAGCCGCGAGAAGCGCTACGGGATCGACGAGGCGCTCGGGGTCCTCGGCGCGTTCCCGAAGGCGAAGTTCGACGAGACCGTCGAGCTCGCGATCCGGCTCGGCACGGACCCGGGCAAGACGGACCAGTCGATCCGCGGGAGCATCTCGCTCCCCAAGGGCATCGGCAAGGCGCGCAGCGTGGTGGTGTTCGCCGAGGGCGAGCTCGCCAAGCAGTGCACCGAGGCCGGCGCCGTCGCGGTCGGTGCCGCCGACCTCGCCAAGCGCATCGAGGACGGGTGGACCGACTTCGACGTCGCCATCGCCCACCCGTCGATGATGCGCTTCGTCGGCAAGCTCGGTAAGGTCCTCGGCCCGCTCGGCAAGATGCCGAGCCCGAAGGCCGGCACCGTCACCGACAACGTCGTCGCGGCCGTCCGCGAGTTCCGCGCGGGCAAGATCGAGTTCCGCAGCGACCCCGCCGGCAACCTCCACGTCGGCCTCGGCAAGCGTTCGTTCGCCGCGGCCGACCTGAAGGCCAACATCGAGGCGTTCATCGAGCACGTCCGCGGCCTCCGGCCCGCGTCCGTCAAGGGCACCTTCATCCGCAAGGTCGTCCTGTCCTCGACGATGAGCCCCGGCGTCATCCTCGACGTGCAGGGCTAGGAGGCGCGCCATGGCCAAGGTCCTCAAGAAGATGCTGGCGGCCCAGGTCCTCGACGCCACCCGCGGCGTGGAGGGGGCCGTGTTCGTCAACGTCGCGCCGATGAGCGTCGAGCTCTCGACGCGCCTGCGCGGCTTCCTGCTGCAGAAGGCCGGCGGCGCGCGCCTGCGCGTGCTGCACAACCGCACCGCGCGTGCGGCCTTCCGCGAGCTCGGCTGGCCCGAGAAGCTCTCGTCGGTGCTCAAGGGCCCGACGGCGATGATCTTCGGCGGCGACGGCGCCACCGGCATCGCGAAGTCGCTCGTCGAGTGGCAGCGCCAGGACAAGACGCTCGTCGTCAAGGGCGCGATCGCCGAGGGCGAGTTCTACGAGGGCAAGGCCGTCACGGCCACGCTCGCGCGGATGCCCGACAAGCGCACGCTGCGCGCCATGCTCGCCGGCGCCATCGCCGGCCCGGCCCGCAGCCTCGCCACCTTGCTCGCCGCCCCCGGCGCGAGCATCGCCCGCGCCTCGAAGGCGCGCATCGACCAGCAGGGCTTCGCCGCGGACGCTGCGTCCTAGCGCCGGCCCCGCGTTCCCCCGTCCGTTCGTCCTACGTCCAGGAGCGTTTTCCCATGTCCGACACCACCCTCACGCCCGAGCTCGAGGCGATCTTCAAGTCGCTCGACGGCCTGACGCTCGGTCAGGCGGCCCAGCTCGTCAAGGCCCTCGAGAACCGCTGGGGCGTCTCGGCCGCCGCGCCCGCCGCGGTCGCCGTCGCCGCGCCCGCCGGCGGTGCCGCCGCCCCGGCCGCCGCCGAGGAGAAGACGACGTTCGACGTCGTCCTCAAGAGCGCCGGCCAGCAGAAGATCAACGTCATCAAGGTCGTCCGCGCGATCACGGGCCTCGGCCTCAAGGAGTCGAAGGACCTCGTCGACGGCGCGCCGAAGCCGGTCAAGACCGGCGTGTCGAAGGACGACGCCGAGAAGATGAAGAAGGAGCTCACCGAGGCCGGCGCCGAGGTCGAGATCAAGTAGTCCGGCCCCGAGGCGCCACCGCCTCGGAGCCGCCGGTTTCGGGGAGGGCCCGGGTCACCCGGTCGCCCGCCCCGCACCCGGCACGCCCTGGACGTTCGCGCGTGCCGGGCGGGAGGTCTCTCCCGCCCGGCGCGTCGCCATCCCCCCCGGCGGGGCGTCTCGGGCTCGCAGCGCGCCGACGGGCGCACGCTGGGACGGTCGCGCTCCCCGGGGAAGGGAGCGCCCGCGCTCCCGCCGCAGGACCGCTTCGGTCGGGTCTTCCCTCGCGGCCACCCGCGGCCTCCCGTACCATCCGGGATTCGGGGTCTTCCCCGAGCAACGTACGCGTCTCCGATCCGCGAGGCCTTCGGCCGGGGCCTCCGCGAAGCCCGGGGCGCGTCGCACGGCCCGCTCTGCCTGGTCCCGTCCGGTCGTCCCGTCCGAGGGGCGTCCGCCACGGGCCGTGCCGCCGTGCCCTCCGTCGCGGAGGTGTCGTGCGCCCGGCTCGTCGCGGCGCTCCGCGCAGGAGCCTCCGATGAGCCCGTCCTCCTCGTCGTCGAACGCCGCGTCCGCGCCGAAGTCGGTGGCCGACGCCAACGCGCCGGTGCACCTCTGGCCGGTGCTCAAGTACGGCGCGCAGCGCGAGTTCGACGTGCCCGACCTCGTCGAGCTCCAGACGCGCTCGTACGCCGCGTTCCTCCAGGAGGAGGTCCCCGGCGAGCACCGCGAGGACTCGGGGCTCGAGTCGATCCTGCGCGAGGTGTTCCCGATCCCGTCCTACGACGGGACGATGCAGCTCGAGTACCTCGGCTACGACCTCGGCGCGCCGCGCTACACGCCCGACGAGTGCCGCGAGCTGCGCCTGACCTACGGGCGGCCCTTCAAGATCCGCGTGCGCCTGCAGAAGGAGACGCCGGTCGAGGAGGAGGTCTACCTCGGCGAGATCCCGATCATGGTCGGGGGCGGCGAGTTCATCGTCAACGGCACCGAGCGCGTGATCGTCACGCAGCTCCACCGCTCGCCCGGCGTGGACTTCTCGGTCGACACGCACTCGTCGGACAAGAAGCTCCACTCCTGCTGGATCATCCCCGAGCGCGGCTCGTGGATCGAGCTCAACGTCACGAACAAGGACGTGCTCGCGGTCCGCATCGACCAGTCGGGCAAGTTCCCCGCGACGACGCTGCTGCGCGCCATGGCCGAGGAGTTCGGGCGCGACGAGGACCTCGTCCGCGTCTTCTACTCGACGGCCAAGGTCCCGACGTCGAGCCGCAGCTTCCGCAAGCAGGTCACGGGCAAGCACGCGGTCGTCGAGATCCGCCTCGAGGGCGACGACAAGCCCACGGTCGAGGCGCTCGAGCCGGTCTCGGCCGAGGCGGCCGAGCGCATCGCGAAGTCGGGCCTCGAGTCGATCGAGGTCGTCGAGGACCTCGAGGACCCGCTGCTCCTCAACACGCTGCTCGAGGACACGACCGAGACGCACGAGGAGGCGCTCCTCAAGATCTACGGCCGCCTGCGCCCCGGCAACCCGCCCCAGCTCGAGAAGGCGAAGGACCTCTTCAAGGAGAAGTTCTTCGACGCGTCGCGCTACCGCCTCGGCCGCGTGGGCCGCTTCCGCCTCAACCGCAAGTTCGGGACGACCTTCGGCGAGGACGAGCAGGTCCTGCGCAAGGAGGACCTCGTCAACGCGGTGCGCTACCTCGTCGGGCTGCGCGCCAACCGCGGCGAGGTGGACGACATCGACCACCTCGGCAACCGCCGCGTGCGCCCGATCAGCGAGCTGGCGGGCGACGAGCTCCGCAAGGGGTTCTTGAAGCTCCGCCGCACCGCGCAGGAGCGCATGAACATCGAGGACCGCACCACGGTCACCCCGCGGACGGTCATCAACGCGAAGACGATCTCGTCGTCGATCGAGTACTTCTTCGGCCGCGGCGAGCTCTCGCAGGTCGTCGACCAGACCAACCCGCTGTCGCAGCTGACGCACGAGCGCCGGCTCTCCGCGCTCGGGCCCGGCGGCCTCAACCGCAAGCGCGCGGGCTTCGAGGTCCGTGACGTCCACATCTCGCACTACGGGCGCATCTGCCCGATCGAGACGCCGGAAGGCACCAACATCGGCCTCATCTCCTCGCTCGGGATCTTCTCGGGCGTGGACGAGTACGGGTTCCTCACCGCGCCGTACCGCGTGGTGAAGAACGGCCGGGTCACCGAAGAGGTCGTCCGCCTGCGCGCCGACCAGGAGCTCGACGCGATCCTCGCGCCGGCCGACGCCGACGTGGACGACGCCGGGCGGCTGGTGGGGGACCTCGTCCTCGCCCGCAAGAACGACGACTTCCTGCTCGTCAAGCCGGGCGAGGTCCAGTACATGGACGTCTCGCCGATGCAGCTGGTCGGCGTGTCGGCCGCGCTCGTGCCGTTCCTCGAGCACGACGACGCCAACCGCGCCCTCATGGGCTCGAACATGCAGCGCCAGGCGGTGCCGCTGATCGAGACCGACCCGCCGCTCGTCGGCACGGGCATGGAGGGGCCGGTCGCGATCAACTCGGGCATGCTCGTCCGCGCGCGCCGCAGCGGCAAGGTGTCCTACGTCGACGGCCTCAAGATCGTGGTCGAGACGTCGGACGGCTCCGACGTCTACGAGCTGCGCAAGTTCACGGGCCTCAACGAGCGCACCTGCCTCAACCAGCGCCCGCTGGTGGACGTGGGCTCGACCGTGCAGGCGGGCGAGGTGATCGCCGACGGCGCCGCGACGGACCACGGCGAGCTCGCGCTCGGCAAGAACGTGCTCGTCGCGTTCATGCCGTGGGACGGCTACAACTTCGAGGACGCCATCCTCGTCAACGAGGACCTCGTCAAGCGCGACACCTACACCTCGATCCACATCGACGTGTACGAGATCGAGATCCGCGAGACGAAGCTCGGCCGCGAGGAGTTCACCAACGACATCCCCAACGTCTCCGAGCGCGCGCTGCGCAACCTCGACGAGACGGGCGTCATCCGCGTGGGCACGCGGGTCGAGCCGGGCGACATCCTCGTCGGCAAGGTCGCCCCGAAGAGCAAGAGCGAGCTCTCCCCCGAGGAGAAGCTGCTCCACGCGATCTTCGGGCGCGCGGGCGAGGACGTGAAGAACGACTCGCTCGAGGTGCCGCCCGGCGTGGACGGCATCGTCATCGCGACGAAGAAGTTCTCCCGCAAGGTCAACCTCTCCGAGGACGAGCGGCAGGAGAACAACCGGCAGATCCGCGAGGCCGAGAAGGAGTTCGAGACGGCGTACCGCGCCGAGCTCGACGCGCTGGTCGCGACGCTCTCCGACGGCGTCTCGGTGAAGCTCATCGACCCGCAGACGCGCAAGCCGTTCACGACCAACGGCGTCGAGAACGTGCACGCGCTCAAGGAGCTGCGCGACCGCGTCTCGGCGACGGTGCGCGGCGCCGGCCTGCGGCGCGACGACCCGATGCACGCCGTCGTGCGCCGCCACCTGGGCCGCATCGACGAGGCCGAGGCGCGCAAGAACAAGGTGGTCAACCGCCTGTCGCGCGGCGACGAGCTCCCCACGGGCGTGCTCGAGCTCGTGCGCGTCTACCTGGCCACCCGCCGCAACCTGTCGGTGGGCGACAAGATGGCCGGCCGCCACGGCAACAAGGGCGTCATCAGCCGCATCCTGCCCATCGAGGACATGCCGTTCCTCGACGACGGGACGCCGGTCGAGATCGTCCTCAACCCGCTGGGCGTGCCGAGCCGCATGAACGTCGGCCAGATCCTCGAGACGCACCTCGGCTACGCCGCCAAGCGCCTCGGGACCCGCGTCCGCACGCCGGTCTTCGACGGCGCGGGCGAGCCCGAGATCGACGCGCTGCTCGAGAAGGCCGGGCTGCCGCGCGACGGCAAGGTGCGGCTCCACGACGGCCGCACGGGCCAGCCGTTCGACCAGCCGGTCACGGTCGGCTACCTCTACATGATGAAGCTGCACCACCTCGTGGACGAGAAGATCCACGCGCGCGCGACGGGGCCCTACAGCCTCATCACGCAGCAGCCGCTGGGCGGCAAGGCGCGCTTCGGCGGCCAGCGCTTCGGCGAGA
>JADZCA010000016.1 GCA_020851795.1 Planctomycetota bacterium
CTCGCCTGCCCGTAGAGGCGCCGAGCGACGCACCGCGCGCGCGCCGTAGCTGCCTCCGTCACGAGCCCGAGGCCGCACCCCCGGGCTTCTCGGGAGCCTTACGCCGACAGGCTCCTAGCCCGCCGAATTCACGAAAGACGAGGCCCGTCGAGCGTCCGACGCACGTGAGGCCCCCGTCGGGGCTCGCGGATTGCGCCCGGGCGCGCGTCGGCCGCGACGACGGCGTGTTCTGGCACCACGCCGAGGAGCGGACGACGCGTGGCGACGCGCATCGAATCGCCGACGGGCCCTGCGCCACGCCCGGGCGCAAGACGCCGCCCCGACCTCGTCGGCTCGTGAATTCGGCGGGCTAGGTCCGCGCGCGCTCGTAGAGGCGCGGGCCGAAGCGCAGCACCGCCCACGAGAGCGCGAAACCGCAGACCACGTCGATGACGTAGTGGTAGCGCAGGTACATCGTCGAGAAGATCAGCGCGACCACCGGCGGCAGCAGCAGCCAGAACGCGAGGCGGCTGTGCTCGCGCCGCGCGAGGACGAGGCAGGTCCACGAGAGCGCCGTGTGGCCCGACGGCCAGCAGTCCTGCTTGATGCGCTCGGCGTCGTGGAGCGCCTGGCGCAGGTCTTGCGCGACCCACAGGCCGGGCATCGGGTCGGCGAAGTGGGGGGGGTAGAGCCCGAGGCGGTTGAGGTTGGGGCCCGTCGCCGGGATCACGAAGTACCCGACGTAGGACGCGTAGAGGCAGAGCAGCACGAGGAAGAGGCCCCGCGACACGCCCTCGTGGCGGCGCGAGGCGAGCAGGCAGACGAACAGCACGATCGGGATGAAGTAGTACAGCGCGTAGTTGAGCTGGAGCACCTCGGTCAGCGGCGGCCACGCGAAGCGGTCGAGCCACTCGTTGGGGTTGACCCCGAAGAACATCGCGTCGTCGATCGCGCGCAGCCACCGCTCGCCGTGGAACGGGTTCACGTAGGGGACGACGTCGCCCAGCATCAGGAACGAGACGGGGGCGACCGCCATCGTGTAGAGCGACCGCACGACGGCGCTGGTGGCCTCCGACCGCCCGCGCAGGGCCCGCGCGAGCAGCAAGGTCGCCCCGAGCGCGCCCCCGTACCACGACAGCGAGAGCGCCGGGGCCGGCAGGGCGGGGAAGCGCAGCGCGCACAGCGCGAGCACGAGGACGTAGAACGCGACGTGGACGCGGTCCACGGGCGCGAGGTCGGCGCGGAGGCGGCGGGCGAGCGCGAGCACGGGCGGGGAGGATAGCCGCCCGCCGCGCGCCGCCGCCGCGTCGGCCCCCCGCCGTACCGTGGCCCTCCCGTGATCGGGCCCCCCGCGCCCCCGCCGCCCCCCGCCTCCCCCCCGACGGAGCCCCCGCCGGAGGCCGTGGCCCTGCTGCGCGAGCGCTTCGGCTTCGAGGGGTTCCGCCCCGGCCAGGGCGAGGTCGTCGCGGCCGCGCTCGCCGGGCGCGACGTCCTGTGCGTGATGCCCACCGGGGCGGGCAAGAGCCTGTGCTACCAGGTCCCGGCGCTGCTGCTGCCCGGCGTGACGCTCGTCGTCAGCCCGCTCATCGCGCTGATGAAGGACCAGGTGGACGGGCTGCGCGCGAAGGGGCTCCCCGCGGCCGCCGTCCACTCGCTCGTGCCGCTGCCCGAGCAGGAGGCGGCGCTCGAGGCCGCCGCACGGGGCGAGTGCAAGCTCCTCTACGTCGCCCCCGAGCGCTTCAAGAGCGACCGGTTCCGCGCCCGCGTCGGCGCGATGCGCGTGAGCCTCGTCGCGGTGGACGAGGCGCACTGCATCAGCCAGTGGGGGCACGACTTCCGCCCCGACTACCGCCGCCTCGCCCCCGCGCTCGAGCTGCTCGGCCGCCCGCCGGTGCTGGCGCTGACCGCGACCGCGCCCCGCGAGGTCCAGGACGACGTCGTCGCGCAGCTGTCGATGCGCGACCCCGTGCGCTTCGTGCGCGGGATCGTCCGCGAGAACCTCCGCTTCGAGGTCGTGCGCTGCCGCGACCGCGACCAGAAGGACGACCTCGTCGTCGAGCGGGCCAAGGAGGGCGGGGCGGTCCTCGTCTACTGCGCGAGCCGCAAGCAGGTCGAGCGCCTCCACGACGTGCTGCGCCGCCGCCGGCTGCCCGCGCTGCGCTACCACGCGGGCCTGCCCGAGGACGAGCGCACCGCGGCGCAGGAGGCGTTCCTGACCGGCGGGGCGCCGCTCCTCGTGGCGACGAACGCGTTCGGCATGGGCGTGGACCGCAAGGACGTGCGCAGCGTCGTCCACTACGAGATCCCGCGGACCGTCGAGGCGTACGTGCAGGAGGCCGGTCGCGCGGGGCGCGACGGGCTCCCCGCGGTCTGCACGCTGCTCTTCCACCCCGGCGACCTGCGCATCCAGCGCTTCTTCGTCGAGTCGGCCAACCCGTCGCGCTCGGTCGTCGCCGACGTGTTCCGCGTGCTGCGCGAGGCCGGCGACGGGCGCCTCGAGCTGACCGCGGACGACATCGCGGCGCGCCTCCACGTCGAGGCGCCGGCGCAGGCGGTCACGGCGGCGCTCGCCGTGCTCGACCGGGCGTCGGTGGTGCGCCGCGGCCGCCGCGAGGACAACCGGGCGCGCCTGCGCGTGCTGCCCCCGCCGGGCGACCTGTTCGCGGCGGCGCCGGTCCCGCCCGGGCTGGGGCGCCTGCTCGCGTGGCTGTCGAACACGTTCGGCGAGGACGTCGAGCAGGCGATCGACCTCGCCGAGGTCTCGACGCTGCTCGACCGCTCCGAGGAGACGCTGCGCCGCGGGCTCGCGCGGCTCGCGGAGATGGGCCGCATCGCGTACGTCCCGCCGTTCCGCGGCCGCGCCACCGAGGTCACCTCCGACGCGATGGGGGAGGACGTGCTCGCCGCGGTGGACTTCGCAGCGCTCGAGGAGAAGCGCGAGCGCGAGGAGCGCAAGCTCGAGCGGATGGTGGGCTACGCGCAGTCGCCGGGCTGTCGCGTCAAGAACCTCCTCGAGGCGTTCGGCGACGAGGCCGCGGGCCCGTGCGGGCGCTGCGACGCGTGCGAGCGCACGGCCGCGCGCCGCGCCACCGCGGCGCCGTCGGCCCACGAGCGCGAGACGCTGCTCACGGTGCTCGACGCCGTGGCCGCGCACGACGGCCGCTTCGGCTTCCGCAAGCTCTCCGAGCACCTCGTCGGGAGCCGCGCGCAGGGGATGTCGGGGCGGCTCTCCCACGGCGCCACCTACGGCGCGCTCTCGGGCCGCACGCGCGTCGTGGTCGAGGGGTGGCTCCACGACGCCCACGACCGCGGGCTGCTCTCGCTGGTGCCCCGCCGCCTCGCCGGCGACCGCACGGTGCACCTGCTGCGCCTGACGCCCGCGGGCCTGCGGGCCGTGAAGTCGCGCCAGCTCGCCGACGCCGACGCCTGACGTCGCACGGGGCCGCAGCGCGGGCCCAGGCACCGCACTGCGGGGCCTGGCACCGCGCTGCGGGGCGCTACCGGGCGCGCGGGCGCAGCCACGCGTCGAGGCGCGCGCGCAGCGTGTCGAGCGAGCGCACCTCCCGCCACGCCTGCGCGGCGACCGCACGGACCTGCGCGCGAGGGACGGCCCCCTCGGCGAGCAGCCGGCGCACCTGGCGCCGCCGTCGCCGGGCGAGCTCGCGCCGCAGCGTCCGCGCGACCGCCGGCGCGAGGAAGGGCCGCCGCGGGAGCCACGACGCGAGGACGTCGGCCTGCGCCGTCGCCTTGGCCGCGAGCGCGTGCGAGACGTTGCCCCCGTGCTCGCGGTGCACGACCGTGGTCGCGGCGACGAACGCCGCGGGCCCGCGGGCCGAGAGCCGCAGCAGGAGGTCGAGGTCCTCGCCGTGCGAGAGGTCCTCGCGGAAGCGCCCGACGCCGGCGAACGCGTCGCCGCGCACCACGAGGCTCGACGTCGCCACGACGTCGCGGCGCAGCAGCGTCGCGAAGAGGTCGCCTTCGAGCGGGCCCTCGTCGCGCGCGTGGTAGGGCGCGTCGCCCTGCGCCGAGCGCGTCGTGGCCGCGCCGTGCACGAACGACGCGTGCGGCGCGGCCTCGAGCGCGGCCCGCGACGCCGCGAGGTGGCGGGGGAGCCAGAGGTCGTCGTCGTCGAGGAACGCGACGAGGTGCGCGCGCCCCCCGAGCACCGCGTCCTCGCCGTGGGCCACCGCGGCGTTGCGGGCCCCGCCCGGCGACCGCGTCGTGGCCCGCACGAGGTGGACGCGGGCGTCGCCCGGCAGCGCCGCCCGCGACAGCGGCGTGCGCCCGTCGTCGGCCACGACCACCACGAGGTCGGCGCCCTCCTGCGCGAGCGCCGAGGCGACCGCCTCGGCCGCCATCGCGGGACGGTCGCAGGTCGGCACGGCGACGAGGACGGGCTCAGCCACGGCCGCCCGCCTCGACGACGCGCAGGAACGCGGCGACGTTGCCGGCCGCGTCGAAGCGCTCCTCCGCCACCCGCCGCGCGTTGACGCGCAGCCGCCCGCGCAGCCCGGCGTCGCCGACGAGGCGCGCCAGCGCGTGCGCGAGCGCGTCGGGCGCGTGGGGCGGCACGAGGAGCCCGTTCGTGCCGTCCACGACGAGCTCCGGGATCCCGCCGACCGTCGTGCCCACCACCGGCACGCCGCACGCGAGCGCCTCGCCGACGACGTTGGGGATCCCGTCGCGGTCGCCGTCGGCCGTCACGACCGACGGCGCGACGAGCACGTCCGCCCAGCCGCGCATGCGCTCGCGCACCGCGTCGGGCGGCCGGGCCCCGACGAAGGCGAGCGCCTCCGTCGGGAGCGCCGACGCCCCCGCGCGCGCCTCGAGCTCCGCGCGCAGCGGCCCGTCGCCGACCACCTCCGCCACGACGTCCACCCGATGGGCGCGCAGCCGCGCGAGCGCGTCCACGAGGTCGGAGAAGCCCTTCTTCTCGACGAGCCGGCCCACGGCCAGCACCCGCAGCGCGCCGGGCGGGCGCGGGCCGTCGAGCGGCCGGTAGACGCCGAGGTCCACGCCGTGGCGCACCACGACGAACCGCGCGGCGACGTCGGGCCCGTGGCGCCGCTCGATCTCGGCCCGCGCGGCCTCGGTGCACGTGACGGCCCACGCCGCGCGCCGCGCCTTGTCGTCGAGCCGCTCGGGGGACGCGAAGAGGTCGTAGGCGTGCGCCGTGAAGCCGAAGGGCGCACCGGTCGCCGCGGCGAGCACTTCGGCGGCCGCCGTGGCCCACCGCGCGAAGTGCGCGTGGACCCGCTCGACGCCCCACGCGCGCCAGGCTTGCGCCACCGCGAGCAGCGCCGGCAGGCGACGCAGGCCCGACTCGGCGCGGGCCCGGCGCGCCGCCGCCGTCGCGCGCCCGGTCCGCACCGGCGCCCTCAGGCCCGCGAGCAGGGCCGACGCGGGGCCCGCGGCGACGTCGTCGAGGAAGGCCACGCGCGGGCCGAGCGCGGCGGCCGCGGGGTCGGCGGCGGTCGCGTCGCCGCGCGTGAGCGCGAGCACGCGCACGTCGTGGGCCGCGGCGACGGCGGCGATCTCGCGGACCACGAAGGTCTCGGAGAGCCGCGGCCAGGCGTCGACGACGTAGGCGATGCGCACCGGGCCGAGCGTCCCCGGGCGCGCCGTCGCGCGCAAGCCTTCCGCGCGCCCGCGGGCGCCGGTCGCCGCGGGACCCGCGCCGTGGCACCGGCCGTCCCGACCCCGCGGGCAGGTTGCGAATCCGCGGCGAGCGCGTGCGGACGGGCGAGTAGCATCCGGGCGCGGAGGCCGTCGATGAAGCGCATCCACCTCGTCCACACGGGCGGGACCCTCGGCATGACCGAGGTCGAAGGGACGCTGCAGCCCGGCCCGTTCCTCGCCCGCCTCGCGTCCGACGTGCCCGAGCTCTCGCGGCTCGCCACGGTGGACGTCGAGATCCTGATGAACAAGGACTCGAC
The DNA here is from genome assembly GCA_020851795.1 of Planctomycetota bacterium. GTDB lineage: Bacteria > Planctomycetota > PLA2 > PLA2 > JAEUHO01 > JAEUHO01. Next base: position 5,916 of record JADZCA010000016.1, read on the forward strand.
CGAGATGGTCCCCGCCGACTGGGACCGCATCGGTGGCGCGCTCGCCGCGAAGATGGCCGACTACGACGGCTTCGTCGTGATCCACGGCACCGACACGATGGCGCACACGGCCGCGGCGCTGTCGTTCTCGCTGCGCGGGCTCGAGAAGCCCGTGGTGCTGACGGGCAGCCAGCGCCCGCTGCGCGCGATCCCCACCGACGGGCGCACCAACCTCGTCGCGGCCGTGGACCTCGCCCGGCGCAACATCCCCGAGGTCACGATCTTCTTCGGTCGCCAGCTCCTGCGTGGCAACCGCGCCCGCAAGGTGTCGGCCGAGCGCTACGACGCGTTCGAGAGCCCGAACTACCCGCCGCTCGGCCGCGTCGGCCTCGACGTGGACCTCCACCCCGACCTGATGCGGCGGCCGCGCGGCCCGTTCCGCCACCTGCCCGGCTTCGATCCCGCCGTGTGCTACCTGCCCTGCTGGCCCGGCGCCGACGCCACCGCGGTCGAGCGCGCGGCCGACGCGGGCGTCAAGGTGGTCGTGCTGGGCGCCTACGGCGTGGGCAACGTGCCGGCCGCCGGCGGGGGCTGGCCCGCGGCGATCCGCAAGGTGACCAAGCGCGGGGTCGTGGCGCTGCTGGTCTCGCAGTGCGGGCACGGCGGCGTGCGCCCGCACCTCTACGAGGGCGGTCGGGCGGCGCTGTCCGCCGGGGCCGTCCCCGGGCACGACCTCACCGTCGAGACCGCGGTGGTCAAGGCGATGCACTGCCTCGGCCGGGGGATGGCGGGCGAGGCCCTGCGCGAGGCGCTCGGCAAGAACCTCGTGGGCGAGCTCACCCCGGAGCCGACGGGGGGCGGGGCCGTCGCTTGACCGTCCTCGGTGCCCCCCTAGAATCCGGGGCTCGAGGTCGTCTGTTGAGGAGTAGTTCAGCTGGTAGAACGCCTGACTCTGGATCAGGAAGTCGGAGGTTCGAGCCCTCCCTCCTCAGCCAACCTCTAGCACGGCCCGTTCGTCCAGCGGTCTAGGACGCGGCCCTCTCAAGGCCGAAACAGGGGTTCGAGTCCCCTACGGGTCACCAACCCAAACGAACACCCCGGCGCGTAGCGCCGGGGTGTTCTCGTTTGGGTTGGGGGTTTCCGTTGCGCGGCTGTTCTGCGGGCGCCTGAAGGGCGCGACGCCGCGGCGACGACCCGACGCAGAGGCAGCCAACGGCCGGAAGGGGACCGACGCTGGCAGCGCCCGCAGGCCGCGCCGGAGGGGCGGCGCGGCGGCGGGGACCGGACTCGGAGGCCGAACCCAACGACCGGCCCGCCCCCCGACGATCGGGCAGACGGCAGAGGGCAGACGGCAGAGGGCGCGACGCCGCGGCGACGACCCGACGCAGAGGCAGCCAACGGCCGGCAGGGGACCGACGCGGGCAGCGCCCGCAGGCCGCGCCGGCGTGGGGGGGGCGACCGGGGGAGCCGGCGCGCGATCCGGGGAACCGGGGCCGCTCGGACGGCGTCCCGTTGGGGTAGGCTCCCCACGTGAACCGATTCCTCGCTCCGCTCGCCGCGCTGGCCCTCGTCCCCGCGCTCGCGTGGGCCGGCCCCGACGGCCCCGCCAAGCCCGCCCCCGCAGGCCCCGCCACCCCCGCCGGGGCCGGCAAGCCCGCCGTGGACCCCGTCGAAGACGCCTACGCCGCCGCCGACGCCGTGGACGACGCCCTCGTCAAGGCCGTCGAGGCCGTCCGCCCGTCCTCGGTCACCGTCTGGAACTCGAAGCGCCACGGCGGCACCGACGACGCCCCCGTCTTCCGCCGCATGGGCGGCGGGTCCGGCGTCCTCGTCTCGATCAAGGGCCAGGGCCCCTACGTCCTGTCCAACGAGCACGTCGTCCAAGGCGCCGACCGCCTCGAGATCGTGACCTTCGACGGCACCACGTGGCCCGTCGTCCTCAAGGACCACGTCCAGCGCTACGACATCGCCCTCCTCGACTTTCCGAAGGACAAGCCCAAGACCTGGAAGCCCGCCAAGCTCGGCAAGAGCGAGCAGCTCAAGGAAGGCCAGTGGGTCATCGCCACCGGCAACCCGTTCTTCCTCGGCGCCGATGGCCAGGCCGTCGCCACGCTCGGCGTCGTCTCCGGCCTCGACCGGACGCTGCGCGGCGAGTTCACCTACGCCAACGCCATCCAGCACGACGCCGAGGTCAACCCGGGCAACTCGGGCGGGCCGCTGTGGAACCTCGCGGGCGAGCTCGTCGGCATCAACGGCATGATCTCGTCGCGCGGCGGCGGGTCGTCGGTGAACCCGTCGAACACCGGCGCGTCGTTCGCGATCCCGATCCACCTCGTGGCCACCTACTTCGACGCGCTCGTCTCCGACAAGGTCGAGGCGAAGGCCGGCTACTTCGGCGTGGACGTCGCCGACGCCAAGGACAAGGCCGGCAAGCCCGTCGGCGCCGTCGTGCGCGCCGTCGCCAACGACTCGCCCACCAAGAAGAAGACGCCCAAGGGCGGCGAGCTGACCGCCGGCGACGTGGTCGTCAAGCTCTGGCTCGGCACGAACGCGATGACGATGAAGACGTACGACGTGTACTGCGCGCACGACCTCACCAACGCGCTGGCGTTCTACGGCGCCGGCTCGAAGGTGCGGGTCCGCTACCAGCGCGCGGGGAAGGAGCTGACGTGGGAGGGCGAGCTCGGGGCGGTGCAGGGCAAGTGAGCCGGACCCGCTCCGCGTTCGTCGGCGTCGCGCTCGTCGCGCTCGCGCTCGGCGCGGCCGTCCCCGCCTCGGCGGGCGGCGGCGCCGCGGCCTCGCTGCTCGAGGACGACTTCGAGTCGGCCATCAAGGCGGTCGTCCCCGCGACCGTCTTCTGCGTCGCGCCCAAGGACAAGGGCCTCTCGCCCGGCTCGTCGGGCGTCCTGATCTCGAAGGAGGGCCACGTCCTCTCCGACGGCGACGCCGGCGCCTACTTCAAGCCCAAGACCGGCCCCGACGGCCGCCCGCTGCTCGGTCCCGACGGGAGCCCGCAGGCCGAGCGCGCGCACTCCGACGTCGTCGAGGTGCGCATCCCCGACCTCAAGCGCGGGACCTACGCCGTGCACCTCGCGCGCGTCGTCAAGCGCGTCCCCGAGATCGACTCGACGCTGCTCAAGCTCGAGAAGCCGCCGACCTCGGGCCTCCCCTACGTCGTGCCCGGCACCTCGGCCGACGTCGAGGTCGGGCAGTTCACCTTCGCCGTCGGCACCTCGGTCCCGCAGGGCGAGGGCGACGCGGCGAGCTCGCTGACCGCGGGCGTCGTCGCGTCGCTGTCGCCGCTCGCGCCCGGCGACGCCGGCGGGCGGTGGGGCGAGCTGTTCACGAGCGCCGCGGTCAACCCGGGTGTCAACGGCGGCCCGCTCGTGGACGCCGAGGGCACGCTCGTCGGGATCATCTCCACGTGGGGCGAGCCGACCGCGGAGAACCCCTTCCAGTTCCTCGGCAAGGCGTACCCGATCGACCGCATCCGCAACGCCTACCGCGACGCGCCCGGCTTCGTCGCCGCGTTCCCCGAGCGCAAGGGACCGGCCGGCGCGCGCACGAAGCAGGCCGAGCGCATCGAGCGCGCCCTCGCCGCCAGCGCCCGCAAGGTGAAGCCGTCGGTGGTCAGCCTCTCGGTCAAGCGCTCCGCCCCGGTCACGACCACCGTCGGCACCCCGCGCGGGCCCGCGCAGCTGCCGCGCTACCAGGGTCCCACGAGCGGCGTCGTCGTCTCCGCCGACGGCTGGGTCGTGGCGAGCCTCTACGCCTTCGCCGACGTCCTCGCGCTCGCGCAGCCCGGCTCGCCGAACAACATCGCCAGCGAGGTCGGGCAGGTGACCGAGGTCGTCGCCCACTTCCCCGACGGGCCGTCGGTGCCCGCCAAGCTCGTGGCGCACGACCAGCGCCTGGGCCTCGTGCTGTTCAAGGCGGACGTCCCCGCGGGCTTCTCCGCCACGCCCGCCGAGGTGGCCCCCGCGGGCTCGCTGCGCGTCGGGCGTCTCGTGCTCTGCGTCGCCAACCCGTTCGGCGAGGCGCGCCGGCCCTCGCCGCTGCTCACGATCGGGATGCTGTCGCGCGTGCACCCGGCCGACGCGGCCGAAGCGTGGGCCGGCTGCTTCCAGACCGACGCAGGCATGACCGACGGCACCGTCGGCGGCGCGCTGGTCGACGTGCGCGGCCGTCTCCTCGGCCTCGCCACGCTGTGGAACCCCGCCGGCCAGGGGCGCAACAGCGGCATCGGCTACGGCGTCCCGTGGGACCGCATCGAGGCCGCGCTGCCCTCGCTCAAGGCGGGGACCTCGGTCCGCTACAACACCGCGTGGATGGGCGTCGAGTTCGGCAACGCCGAGGGCAAGCCGCCGCTCGCCGGCGTCATGCCCGACTCCCCGGCGGAGCGGGCCGGCCTCAAGGTCGGAGACCGCGTCGCGGCCGTGGACGGCAAGCCCGTCGAGTCGCTCGGCGACGTCCTGCGTGTCGTGCGCGCCAAGGTCCCCGGCGACCACCTGAAGCTCTCGGTGATCCGCGGCGACCGCACGATCGAGGTGGACCTCGTGCTCGCACCGCGTCCGGCGCCGCCCGGTGCTGCGCCCGACGCGGGGAAGCCGACGACGCCCGGCGGCGGCAAGAAGCCGGAGGACGCGAAGAAGCCCGACGGCGAAAAGAAGCCGGAGGCGCCCTCCGCCCCGCCCGACGCGGGCATGGCGCCGTGAGCCCGGGCCTCCCACGAGGGGCGAGCCGCCTCGTGGACCGACCGCGCCGGCGCGTGGGCCACCGGGGCTGACCGGTCGGGCGCGGGCCGGGTCGCGGAGCAGGCGCCCGCGCGGGCGGCGTCAGAGGCGGACTTCGAAGCCGTCGCGGCCGGAGCCGTGCACCGTGTCCACGAACCGCAGGCGGGGCGTCGGGTTGCGCTCGAGCACGACGCTGTGGGTGCGCGCGCCGGCGCCGAAGAAGTCGGCGCCCCGCAGCAGGTCGCCGTCGGTGACGCCCGTCGCGACGAAGAGGAGCGACTCGCCCGGCGCGAGGTCCTCGGCGGTCCACAGGCGGTCGAAGCGCGTGATGCCCATCTTCTCGGCGCGCTCGCGGTCGCCCTTGCCGTGCTCGACGAGGCGCCCCTCCATGTAGCCGCCGAGGCAGCGCACGGCGACGGCCGAGAGCACGCCTTCGGGGGCGCCGCCGATCCCCATCACCGCGTGCACGCCGGTCCCGCGGACGCAGGCGCCGATCGCGGGGGCGAGGTCGCCGTCGGAGATGAGGCGGATGCGCGCGCCCGCCGCGCGGATCTCGCCGACGAGCCGCTCGTGACGCGGGCGGTCGAGGACGACGACGACGAGGTCCTGCACGCCGCGGTCGAGGCTCACGGCGAGCGCGCGGAGGTTCTCGACGACGGGCGCGTCGAGGTGCACGAGGCCGCGCGCGCTCGGGCCCACGACGACCTTGTCCATGTAGCAGTCCGGCGCGTGGAGCAGCCCGCCCTCCTCGGCGGCGGCCAGCACGCAGATCGACGACGGCGCGCCGGTCGCGCAGAGGTTGGTCCCCTCGAGCGGGTCCACGGCGATGTCGACGCGGTCGTCCTCGGGCGCCCGCCGGCCCACCTCCTCGCCGATCCAGAGCATCGGCGCCTCGTCGCGTTCGCCCTCGCCGATCACGATCCGGCCGCGCATGGGCACGGCGTCCATGGCGCGGCGCATCGCCTCCACGGCGACCCGGTCGCAGTGCTTGCGGTCGCCGCGCCCCATCTGGCGGGCGGCGGCCAGGGCCGCGGCCTCGACGACGGGGAGCATGTGGTGGGCGAGGTCGGAGCGCATGGGCGGGCATCCTACGGGATCGGCCTCCCACGGGCCCCGCGGGCCCCGCGCGCGCCCCGCCGCGCTCGCCGGCCCGCGGCCTCGACCTCGTCGGCGGGCGGGCTCGGCGGGCTACACTCGTCGGGCCTGCCCACTCCCGGCCCTCCGGAGCCCGCGATGCGCCTCGTCGTCCCCCCGCTCGTCCTGCTCGCCGGTGGTGTGGTCGCCTCGGTGGCGCTCGCGCCGGTGCCCGCGGCGTCGGCGAAGGCGTCGTTCTCGCAGCGCGAGAACAAGCCGTGCTCGTACTGCCACATCAACCCGATGGGTGGCGGGGCGCGCAACTCCAAGGGCGAGGAGTACCAGCGCAACGGCTTCAAGTTCCCGCCCAGCGTCAAGAAGGGCGGCTTCGGCGAGGACGAGGCGTTCAAGAACCAGGCGAACGCAGACCAGTTCGGCTTCGTCCGCGCCGCGATGCAGATCGAGCACTGGAGCGAGGCCCTGCGCCGGATCCTCGACTTGAAGGGCAAGGAAGACAAGAAGGGCGCGGGCTACCAGAAGGTGATCAACGTGGAGTCCATGGTGGACGGCAAGGGCCGCGACCTGCTCCGCGCCGCGCGCGAGGCGATCGAGCAGGGCAAGGTCGCCGACGCGGCGGCCGCGCTCGCGCGGCTGGAGAGCGAGTTCCGCGGCCGCGAGCCCGCCAAGGACGTCGCGAAGTGGCGGGCCGAACTCGGCAAGCTGCCCGGTGGCAAGGAGGCCGACGCGAAGGCGAAGGCGGACCAACCGCTGCGCCTGATGTGGCTCGACGCGCAGATGCGCCTCATCGAGGGCCACGAGGACCTCGCGATCAAGTCGATCGAAGCCCTGCTCGCGAAGTCTCCCGACGGCCCGTTCTCGGCGGACGCGAAGGGGAAGCTCGAGGAACTCAAGAAGGCGCAGGCGGCCGAAGCGGGGATGGGGGGGTAGGGTTGCCGGGGGTGCCCCCGGGGCGTCGGTCCGGGCCCCCGGTCCACTCCATTCGTGCATCCGGCGCCCCGATTGTGTAGGGTGCCGCGCCTTGGGAGGGTCGGACCGACGGTCCGCCTCTCGGGATGGGTCATCTACAGGAGGCATCGATGCGTCGTCTTCTCTCCACCCTCGCCATCGGGTTCGTCGCCGTCGCTCTCGCCGCGTGCTCGAGCTGCAACTCGTGCGCGAAGCCGAGCTGCAACTCGTGCGCGAAGCCGAAGTGCAACTCGTGCGCGAAGCCCAGCTGCAACTCGTGCGCGAAGCCGAAGTGCAACACGTGCGCCGCGCCGAAGCCCTGCTCGCCCTGCGCGAAGTAGGACTTCCGGTTCAGCGCGTCTGACGTTCGACGGGGACCGGCCACGCCGAGTCGTCCAAGGGGACGATGCGAGCGACCGGTCCCCGACCTTCCGTAGGGCTCGCCGTCCACGGAATCCGCTCCTGCGCGCGTCGGTCGCGTCGCGGGGCCCCCGGTCTGCGCCGTGACACGTTGCTGACACGGCGCGGTTCCCATGAGCCGTGATCGGTGCCGCCCCCGAGGGAGGGTGGCGGAACCGGTCTCGCAGAGAGTCCCGCGGTTCCGGCAGGGGCCGCAACGCTGGAGGTCGCATGAGGAGCCCCGTCGTCGTCGCAGGTGCGATCGCCGTGGTGGCCCTCGCGGCCTGCAGCACGACCGAGCGCGCGGCGCGTTCTGCGGCGCTGCGCTCGTCGATCGAAGTCGTGTCGGCGCGCCTCGTCGACGAGAACGCACCCGTCGCGCGCCCGGCGGCGCCCGCGGTCGCGGCGCTGCCCGCGCCCACGCAGCGGGGTGCCGTGTCGGGGTCGTCGAGCGACGGCGCCGCCGCGCCCGCCGCGAAGAAGCCGGCGACCTCGCGCGTGCGCCTGCTCGCCGCCAGCCCGCGCGAGCAAGCCGTCGCGCGCGGTGCCACGCCGCCGCCGTTCGTCGTGCCGGTCGCGGGGGCGCCCGCGCCGATCGCGGCGGTCGCGCGTCCCGCGCCGTTCGTCGTGCCCACGGCGGCGAGCGCGGCGCCGGCGTCGCGTCCGCTCGTGGCGCCCGCCCAGCCGGCGGTCGTCGCGGCCCCCAAGCCGGCCGCGGTGCCCTCGGTGGTCGAGCTCCCGGCGACGCCCGACCTCGGCGGTCACGACGAGGAAGAGTGCCCGGGCGGGGTGTGCAAGCTCCCCGACCTCCCGCCGCCGCCGTCGAAGTGAGCCGTCGCGGGGGCTGCGCCCCGCGCAGGGATCCCGCCCGTGGCTGACGCCGGTCGTCGCCGAGCGCGTGCGCCGGCGCCCGCTCCCGCCGCGTCGGCCCCGCACCCGTGGACCGACGCCGACGTGGCGTCGATGCGGCGCGCGCTGCTCGCGCACTACGACGCGCACCGCCGCGAGATGCCCTGGCGCGGCGAGACCGACCCGTACCGCATCTGGGTCTCGGAGGTGATGCTCCAGCAGACGCGCGTCGAGACGGTGCGGGAGCGGTGGGGGCCGTTCCTCGCGCGGTTCCCGTCGGTGCGGGCGCTCGCGTCGGCGAGCGAGCACGGCGTGCTCAAGGCGTGGGAAGGGCTGGGCTACTACGGGCGCGCACGCAACCTGCGCCGCGCCGCGCGCGAGCTCGAGAGCTTCCACGCCGGGCGGCTGCCGGGCACCGTGGATGCGCTGCGCGCGCTGCCCGGCTTCGGCGCCTACACCGCCGCGGCGGTCGCGAGCATCGCGTTCGGCGCGCCGGTCGCCGTCGTGGACGGCAACGTCGTGCGCGTCGTCGCGCGCCTCCTCGACGAGGACCGCGACCCCGCGCGCGCCCCCGTGCGGGCCCGCCTCGAGGGCGTCGCGCAGGCGCTGCTCGACCCTGCGCGGCCCGGCGACTGGAACCAGGCCGTGATGGACCTCGGCGCGACGCTGTGCTCGCCGCGCGCGCCGCAGTGCCTCGTCTGCCCGCTCGCGTCGGCGTGCGCCGCGCACGCGGCCGGGCGCGAGGAGCGGGTCCCGCGGCGTCGTCGCAAGAAGGCCGTGCCGCACCACACGATCGCCGCGGCTCTCGTGTGGCGCGACGGCGAGGTGCTCGTCGGGCGGCGACCCTCCGACGGCCTGCTCGGCGGGCTCTGGGAGTTCCCCGGCGGCAAGGTCGAGCCGGACGAGACGCTCGCGCAGGCGTGCGCGCGCGAGGTGCGCGAGGAGACCGGCCTCGACGTCGAGGTGGTCGAGCTGTTCCGCACGGTCGAACACGCCTACACGCACTTCTCGATCACCCTGCACGTCTTCCACGCGCGGCCGCGCGGGGGACGGCTGCGGGGGGAGGGCGTGGAGGACCTGCGCTTCGTGCCGCTCTCCGAGCTCGCCGCGCTCGCGTTCCCGCGCGCCAACCGTCGCGTGCTCGACGACCTCGTCGCCGCGGGCCCGCCCGCGTACGCGACGGCACCCGTCGCCCGCCGCGGGCGTCCCTGAGGTCGCACACACCGTCGTCGCGTCCGACGCGCGCCCGGGCGCAATCCGCGAGCCCCGACGGGGGCCTGACGTGCGATCGGCGCCCGACGGGCCTCGTCTTTCGTGAATTCGGCGGGCTAGACTCCTGCCCCATGCGCTGGCGCCTCTCCTTCGTCCCGGTCGCGTGGCTCGCGTCGCTGCTGCTCGGCGGCGGTCGTGCCGCGGGCGAGCCGGACCCGAAGTCCCCCGCCGTGGTCAAGCTGCACGGGCTGCTGCGCGGCGCCGTGCTGCGGCTCGAGCCGTACTTCCGCTTCGAGCCCAAGGAGGAAGCCCGCTTCGGCGTGCTCGGGACCGCCGTCGGGACGACCCGCGAGTTCGAGGAGCTGCGCCTCGAGGTCGGGGCCGACCGCTCCGTGGTCCCCGCGGCGCTGCGCGCGGGCTTCGAGGCCTACCGCATCAAGCGGGAGGTCGCCCGCGGCGAGCCGCAGCAGGCCGACGTCAAGGCCGACGTTGCGGTGGTGCGGCTGAAGAACCCGTTCCGCGACTCGGTCTACGTCTCGGCCGTGCGCGCCGTGGGCCGCACCGTCGTGTTCGTCCGCGGCGAGTGCGCCAAGAAGGACGAGGCGGCGCTCGTCCGCGTCGCCAAGGCGACGGCCGCCGGCGTGACCCTCGAGGGCGACGCGCCCGACGCGTGGCTGCCGGCCGAGGTCAAGGCCACGTGGAACCGCACGCCGGGCGCCGACGTGGTCCTCGTCGACGACGGCACGCTCGACGAGGCCGCCAAGGCGGCGATCGGCAAGGGCGTGCGCGACGCCTATGCGGTCGTGCGCAAGCTGGTGCCGGGCGCGCCGACGATGCCGGGGCCGGCCGTCGTGCGCGTGACGAAGAACCGCGACCTCTTCTCCTACGTCTCGGGCCGTCGCGACGTGCGCGCCCTCGACGCGCTCTACCTCCCGTGGGCCGCCGAGCTGCTCGTCTGCCCGCGCAAGGACGTCGTGGACGGGCCGCAGCTCGCGGCGGAGGCCGCGTCGATGGCCGTGCACCACCTGCTCGGGTGCGCCGACGCGCAGCCGGTGCTCGAGGGCCTGCGCCGCATGGCCGCCGCCGCCGCCGCCGGCGTGCCGGCGGGAGCGTTCACGCCGGCCGACGAGGCGGCCGCGTTCGCCCGCGTGAAGGCGCACGAGGCCGAGACGTGGAACCGCCTGATGATGCGGAACACGTTCGCCAACTTCCTGGGCGAGGACGCCGACGTCCGCGGGATCGACGCCGAGCTCGCCGTGGGCTACCTGCTCTCGCCCGGGGCCGCCGTGGGCAAGGCGTCCTTCGCCGCCTGGGTGACCGCGATGCGCAAGTCGGGCCATCCCGACGCGGGCTCGGAAGGCGCGGTGGGCGCGATGGACGGCGCCAAGTCCGACGCCGAGTACTGGGCGTACTGGGGGCCCAAGGCGGACCCGCCCAAGAAGCCGGGCAAGGGCGGCAAGTAGCGCCGGCGCGCGGCGCGCTCAGGCGCCGCGCGCGGCGCGACGCCCGATCGCGCGACGCGCGTCTTCTTGCGCCCGACGGCCCGGCGCGGCCCCGACGAGGCGCTGTCTCGGAACCTCCCGTCGCGAGGCCGCGCGGGCCTTCGCGTCGGCCTTGCGCGCGGCGTCCCATGCGGCGAAGGGGAGCCCCTTGCCCGTCGCGATCCAGCACGCGAGCGAGGTCAGCGCCCAGCCCCAGACGACCTTCGTCGCGTCGGCGTCCTTCTGGGTGCGCATGCGCCCGTGCGTGACGCGGACGACGGTGGTCCGCGCGTCGCGCGCGTCGAACCGCACCTCGACGACCGAGCCCGGCGCGTGGGCGGGGTTGTCCCACGTGAAGCGCAGCCGGCGCGGCGCGTCCACGGCGAGGAAGGTGCCGCGGTCGCCGTCCGCGTTGCGGTAGGTCCCCCCGACGCGCACGTCCTGCGTGACCTTCGCCGTGCGCCACGTCCCGATCGTGCAGGCGTCCGTCCACGCGTCCCACGCCGCGCGCTGCGCGATCGGGAGCGTCCGCGAGACGGTCACCTCGAAGCGGCCGTCGGGACGCTCGAGGGGCTTGCGCAGCCCGCGGGCGCGCTCGAACTGGATGGTCACCTCCTGGCTCCACCACGGCGAGAGGCCGTGGGCCTCGCGCAGGTGGCGCGCCATCGCGGTGTGGCCCTGCGCAGGACCGAATCGGTCGAGGATCGCGCTCCAGTGGTCCCACCCGTGGCCGGTCGCCCGCAGGACGGCGGCCTCGGAGATGGACGGGGCGGCTCGCGGCATCGGGGGCCCTCCGGCGGCCCGGCGGTTCTACCAAGCCGCGGCACCGCCCGCGGTCGGGCCCCGTTCTGCCCGCCGGGGGTGGGGGCCTAGAATCCGGGCTGCGCGTCCGACCGGAGCCCTCCGTGAGCCGCAAGCGACCTCCGCTGCTCTCGACGATCGGCACGAAGACGACGATGGCCGTCACCGGCCTCCTCCTGCTCGGCTTCGTCCTCGTCCACATGCTCGGCAACCTCCAGGTGTACGCCGGGCGCGAGAAGCTCAACGCCTACGCGAAGCTGCTGCAGGACGCCGGCGGCGTCCTGTGGGTGGCCCGGGGCGGGCTGCTCGCGGTGTTCGTCCTCCACGTCGTCTCGGCCTTCCGCGTGGCCGCGATGAACAAGGCCGCGCGCCCCGTGCCGTACGTCTCGGCCGTGCCGCAGGTGACCTCGACGGCCGCGCGCACGATGCTCCTCTCGGGGCTCGTGGTCGCCGCGTTCGTCGTCTACCACGTGCTCCACTTCACGCTCGGCGTGGTGGACGCCGGCAACCACGGCCACCTCGACGCCAAGGGCCGCCACGACGTGTACGGGATGGTGGTGGCCGGCTTCCGCCAGTGGCCGATCGCGCTGTCCTACGTCGTCGCGCAGGTGCTGCTCTTCTTCCACCTCGCGCACGGCGTCTCGAGCGCGTTCCAGACGCTGGGCGTCACGCACCCGCGGCTCGCCTTCCTCAAGGGCCGCTTCGGCACGGTCGTCGCCGGCGTCGTCCTCGTCGGCAACGTCTCGATCCCGCTCACGATCCTCCTCGGCCTCGTGCCCTGCGGAGCCTGCTGATGGCCCTCCGGCTCGACTCGAAGGTCCCGTCCGGCCCGATGGACCGGAAGTGGGAGAAGCACAAGTTCGACCTCAAGCTGGTCAACCCCGCGAACAAGCGGAAGTTCCGCGTGATCGTGGTGGGCTCGGGCCTCGCGGGCGCCTCCGCCGCCGCCACGCTCGCCGAGCTCGGCTACCTCGTGGACTGCTTCACGTTCCACGACAGCGCGCGCCGCGCGCACTCGATCGCCGCGCAGGGCGGCATCAACGCGGCGAAGAACTACCAGAACGACGGCGACAGCGTCCACCGCCTGTTCTACGACACGGTCAAGGGCGGCGACTTCCGGGCGCGCGAGGCGAACGTGCACCGCCTCGCCGAGGTCTCGACCGCGATCATCGACCAGTGCGTGGCGCAGGGCGTGCCGTTCGCGCGCGAGTACGGCGGCGGGCTCGCCAACCGCTCGTTCGGCGGCGCGCAGGTCTCGCGCACGTTCTACGCGCGCGGCCAGACCGGCCAGCAGCTGCTGCTCGGGGCCTACCAGGCGCTGCAGCGCCAGGTGGGGGCGGGCAAGGTCACGATGCACACGCGCTCGGAGATGCTCGACGTCGTCGTCGAGGGCGGGCGCGCGCGCGGCATCGTCACGCGCGACCTCGTGACCGGGAAGATCGAGAGCTGGGCCGCCGACGCGGTGGTGCTCGGCACCGGCGGGTACAGCAACGTCTTCTTCCTCTCGACGAACGCGAAGGCCTGCAACGTCACGGCGACGTGGCGCGCCCACCGCCGCGGTGCGGGCTTCGCCAACCCGTGCTTCACCCAGATCCACCCGACGAGCATCCCGGTCAGCAACGAGCACGCGAGCAAGACCACGCTGATGTCGGAGTCGCTGCGCAACGACGGCCGCGTGTGGGTGCCGCTCAAGGCGGGCGACCGTCGGGCTCCCGACGACGTCCCCGACCACGAGCGCGACTACTACCTCGAGCGCCGCTACCCGTCGTTCGGCAACCTCGTGCCGCGCGACGTCGCCTCGCGCGCCGCCAAGATCGTGTGCGACGAGGGGCGCGGCGTGGGGCCCGGCGGCCGCGGCGTCTACCTCGACTTCCGCGACGCGATCCAGCGCGTCGGCAAGGACACGATCCGCCAGCGCTACGGCAACCTGTTCGACATGTACGCGAACATCACGGGCGAGGACCCGTACGCGGTCCCGATGCGCATCTACCCCGCGCCGCACTACACCATGGGCGGCCTGTGGGTGGACTACGACCTGATGTCGACGGTGCCCGGCCTGTTCGTGGTCGGCGAGGCGAACTTCAGCGACCACGGGGCGAACCGTCTGGGCGCCTCCGCCCTCATGCAGGGGCTCGCCGACGGGTACTTCGTGCTGCCGTACACCATCGGCGGCTACCTCGCGGGCGCGGGCACGTCGGGGCTCAAGGCCGACGCGCCGGCCTTCCTGTCGGTCGCGAAGGAGTGCGCCGAGCGCACGAAGCGCCTGCTCGCCGTCCCCGGCACCCGCTCGCCCGACTCGTTCCACATCGAGCTCGGCAAGGTCATGTGGGACGAGTGCGGCATGGCGCGCAACCGGACGGGCCTCGAGCGGGCGCTGAAGAAGATCCCGGAGATCCGGGAGGCGTTCTGGAAGGACGTGCGGGTCCTCGGCACGGGGGACCGGCTCAACCAGAACCTCGAGAAGGCGGGCCGCGTCGCGGACTTCCTCGAGTTCGCCGAGGTCATGGTCCTCGACGCGCTGACGCGCGAGGAGTCGTGCGGCGGGCACTTCCGCGAGGAGCACCAGACCTCCGAGGGCGAGGCGCTGCGCAACGACAAGGACTTCCAGCACGTCGCGGTGTGGGAGTGGAAGGGCGACGGGAAGGCCCCGGAGCTCACGAAGGAGCCGTTGGCGTTCGAGGTCGTGCACCCGTCCACGCGGAGCTACAAGTGATGAACCTCACGCTGCACGTCTGGCGGCAGGAGGGCCCCGGCGTCCCGGGCCGCATGGAGCGTCACGAGGTGGCGGGCGTCTCGCCCGACATGTCCTTCCTCGAGATGATGGACCTCGTCAACGAGCGGCTCGTCCGCGAGGGCAAGGAGCCGGTCGCCTTCGAGCACGACTGCCGCGAGGGCATCTGCGGCTGCTGCTCGATGGTCGTCAACGGCGCCGCGCACGGCCCGAAGAAGGCGACGACCGTGTGCCAGCTGCACATGCGCACCTTCAAGGACGGCGACACGATCACGGTCGAGCCGTGGCGCGCCGCCGCCTTCCCCGTCGTGCGCGACCTCGTGGTGGACCGCAGCGCGCTCGATCGCGTCATCGCGGCGGGCGGCTTCGTCTCCGTCAACACCGGCAGCGCGCCCGACGGCAACGCGATCCCGGTGCCGAAGGAGGCCGCCGACGTCTCGATGGACGCCGCGGCCTGCATCGGCTGCGGCGCGTGCGTCGCGGCGTGCCCCAACGCCTCGGCGATGCTGTTCACCGCCGCCAAGGTGGCCCACCTCAACCGCCTGCCGCAGGGCGTCCCCGAGGCTGCGCGGCGCGTGCGGGCGATGGTCGAGCAGATGGACGCCGAGGGCTTCGGCGCCTGCACGAACCACTACGAGTGCATGGAGGCCTGCCCGAAGGAGATCCCCGTGCGCTTCATCGCCGAGATGAACCGCGCGTGGACGAAGGCCTCCCTCTCCGCCGAGAGCGCCGCCGCCGACAAGGCCGGGTTCGGCTAGCCCGCCGAGTTCACGAAAGACGAGGCCCGTCGGGCGCCGATCGCACGTCAGGCCGCCGTCGGGGCGCGCGGATTCGGCCCGGGCGCGGGTCGGACGCGACGACGGCGTGTTCTGGCACCACGTGGGATGAGAGGCAGGTCCCCCTGACGGGGTAGCCCTGTTCGGGCCCCCCAGGTGTCAACAGCGAGCTCGCGGGGCGGCTCAACGACGGAGGACCTGCCATGGAGAACGCTACCACGGTCGCGGTGAAGGTGACGTTGGGCGTGGACCTGGGTGATCGGGTGTCCCACGTCTGCGTCCTCGACCAGTCGACCGGTCGGGTTCTGGACCGATTCCAGGTCGCCTCGACGCGCGACGCGTTCCAGGCGGCCTTCTCCCCCCGATGCGCGTCCCGGCTGGTGCTGGAGGCCGGGGCCCACTCGGGCTGGGCGAGCCGGCTCCTGTGCACCGCGGGCTACGAGGTGATCGTGGCCAATCCTCGACGCGTGCGTCTGATCGGGTCGAGCCGGCGCAAGAACGACCGGATGGATGCGGAGCTGCTCGCGCGCCTGGGGCGATCCGATCCGAACCTGCTCTTCCCGATCCGGCACCGCAACGCGCAGCACCACGATCACCTGGTGGTGCTGCGCTCGCGCAGCGTGCTCGTGGAGAAGCGCTCCGCGCTGATCTGCCATGTTCGCGGCACCCTCAAGGCGATGGGCGAGCGCGCGCCTACGGCGTCCTCGGAGGCGTTCCCGCGTCGGGTCCGCGAGCGAGTCTGCGAGCACGGCGTGCGCATCCTCGAGCCCATCCTCGAGACGCTGGACGGGCTCACGGAGACGATCCGCGGCTACGAGGAGACGATCGAGCGCCTGAGCGCGGAGACGTACCCCGAGACCCGGCGACTCCGCCTGGTGGAGGGAGTCGGACCGCTCACCGCGTTGGCCTTCGTGCTGGTGGTGGAGGATCCGTTCCGGTTCCGCCACGCCCGGTCCGTCGGGGCCTTCGTAGGGCTCTGCCCGGGGCTGAGCCAGTCGGGCGACATCGACCCCCAGCTCCCCATCACCAAGACGGGCGACCGGATGCTGCGCAGCCTGCTCGTAGGTGCCGCTCAGTACATCTTGGGCCCCTTCGCGGGGGACAGCACCCTGCGCCGGTACGGACAACGGCTGATGGTGGTCGGCGGCAAGGCGGCCAAGAAGCGCGCCGTGGTGGCGGTCGCACGCAAGCTCGCCGTGCTGCTGCTCCACCTCTGGCGCCATCCCGACGAGCCCTACGACCCCCTCCACGACGCCCCGCCGCTGCCGGCGGCCGAGCGGCTCCCCTCGAACCCGACCCCGGAGGGCGATGAATGAGCCAGAGCGCGGGCTGCCACAAGCGGCGCGCCTTCCCCTGACCGGGACCGACCTCCTCTCGGACCCGACATGCCGATCCCGGGCGACTGCGTCCTCGGCGTTGAACACCCGCGGGGGCTACCCCCCCGACGGGTAGTTCGTGCAACACCTTCGCAGCGCCCCCCTTCACGCGGAACCCAGCATGCACCGCCCCGGCTGCCCGGGCTGAGTGCGAATAGAACCATGGCAGAAGGGCCAGGACGGCGGGACCGGAACCGGACGGAGAAGGCGCTACCGCCACGGCGTCCGCGCAGAATTCTCTTGCTGCCTCTCATAGAACGCCGAGGAGCGGACGACGCGTGGCGACACGCATCGAATCGCCGACGGGCCC
>JADZCA010000017.1 GCA_020851795.1 Planctomycetota bacterium
CGCCCTTGACCACCTTGCCCCTGCCCGTCTCGCAGGCCGACAGCACCACGAGGTCGGCGGGCACCTTCATGCGGAACACGTCGAGGCAGGTCAGAAAGCCGTCGTCGTCACCGGCCGCCGTGATCGCGAGCGAGGAGAGCGCCGGCCGCTCGGTGTTGACGAGCCCGTGGCAGGCGAGGTGCACCGCGCGCCAACGCTTGCGTTCTGCAAGGGCCTCGCGAAGCCCTTGCTCGGTCGCGTCCGCGCCGAGCAACGTCTTCGTGCCGATCGCGAGCGCTTCGTCGCGCGTGGCGGGCAGGCGCACGAGTTTGCCCGCCGCCCCGCGATTCACCGCGAGCGCGCGCTCGTCCACCTTCGTGGCGTAGTCGGGGTCACCGAGCGCGAGCACCGCCTCGCCGCGCAGGCCCTCCTCCTCGCGCAGGAGCCGGTACGTCGTACCGGAGGGAACGTAGACGACCGTGCGGTCGGGGATCAGTGCCGCGAAGGGGACGTACGAGAGCGTCCCCGTCGGCGAGACGAGGACGCGCTTCGTGCCCTCGCCGAGCGCCAACGGCTTGACCACGAGGTCGGCGAGCGCCGACCGGGCCGCCGCGGGGTCGCTCGCGTCGTCGGCGAGCGCCTCCGAGGCCGCCTCGGCCGACGCGTCGATCGGCGCGCGGGGCCCGAGGTTCACGATCCGGGCGCCGCCCCGCTCGACCACGAGCGCCGCCGCGTCGCCCGCCTCGAACAAGGCGTAGAGCACGAGCACGTCGCCGGCCTCGAGCGTCGCGCGGATCTCGTCGAGCGTCGCGGCCTCGGGGAACACGATCGCCGCCCCCGCCTTGGCCTCGCGCTGGATCCTCGACACGACCGCCGCCACCTGCTCCTGCGCCGCCTCGAGCTCGGCGCGGCGGGCCTTCGTCGCCGCGAGGTCGCCGCCGTCGAGCGCCTTCCGCAACGCGGCGACCGCCCGGGTCTCGGCGGAGCGGGCCTTCGTCTCCTCGGCGCGCAGCGCCTCGGGCACCGCCGCAGACCGGAGAGCCTGCCGCGCTGAGAGGCCTTCGAGCAGCGCGCCGGCCCGGCCGCTCTCCACGAAGTAGGAGAGCTCTCCGGCGTCCTTCGCTGCCACCGCTGCCTGGCCGCCGACGTCGTAGACGAACGCAAGGGGGTCGCGCGCGCCGGCGCCTTCCTCGGCGGAGAGGCCCCGCACCGTCTGCGCTTGCGCGCGTACCGCGCGGCGCGCGAACGCGACCGCCTGCGCGTAGTCTCCGAGCGAGCCGTGGACGACGCCGATGCTGCCCAGCGTCGCGGCCGCCATCGCCGCGTCCCCCAGCGCCTCCGAAGCCGCCAGCCCGCGCCGGAGGAACGACAGCGCCTTCGCGCCGCTCCCGGACCGATGGTGGGCGATCCCGATGTTGTGCAGCGTTCTCGCCGCATGCGCCTTGGCCGCCCCTGCCTCCTGCGCCGCCAGCGCGCGATCATGGAACGACAGCGCCTTCGCGTAGTCCCCGAGCTCCAGGTAGACGGCACCGATGGCGTTGAGCGTGTCGGCCGAAGCCACCTCGAGCCCAAGCGCCTCCTGCGCCGCCAGTGCGCGCTCGTAGCACGAGAGCGCCTTCACGTGGTCCCCAGCCGCCAGGTACCCGTTGCCGAGGTTGTGCAGCGTCCTGGCCGCCCCCGCCCTGTCGCCCAGGGCCTCGTCCGCCGCCAGCGCGCGCTCGTGGAACGACAGCGCCTTCGCGTGGTCGCCGAGTCGCTCGTAGACGAGCCCGATGTTGCCCAACGTCCTGGCCGCCCCCGCCCTGTCCCCCAGCGCCTCCTTCGCCGCGAGCGCGCGCTCGTGGAACGACAGCGCCTTCGCGTAGTGCCCGAGTCCGTAGTGGACGACTCCGATGTTGCCCAGCGTGTCGGCTACCCCGACCTTGTCCCCTAGCGCGTCCTTCACCGCCAGCGCGCGCTCGTGGAACGACCGCGCCCTGGCGTAGTCCCCGAGCTCATACTGGACGAGTCCGATGTTGCCCAGGATGTCGGCCGTCGTCGCCGCGGCCCCCGACGCCTCCGATGCCGCCAGCGCGCGCTCGTAGCACGCCAACGCCTTCGCGTAGTCCCCGACCGCAGCGTGGACGGCCCCGATGTTGCCCAGCGTCCCGGCCGCCCCGGCCCTGTCCCCCAGCGACTCCTTCCGTGCCAGCGCGCGCTCGTAATGCGACAGCGCCTTCGCGTAGTCCCCGACCGCGAAGTGGACGATACCGAGGTTGCCCAGCGTGGTGGCCGCCCATGCCTCGTCCCCCCGGAGCTCGCACACGGCGAGACACCGCTCCCACCCTCTCCTCGCGACGGCCAGCACCCACCCGCGACAGGCGACCTTCCCGGCTTCATGGAAGGCCGCACAGGCTCGTCGGAGCCACCCCGACCGCTCGGCTGCCTCACCCGTCTCGAAGAAGTCGGCCGCAGCGTCCTCGTGCCGAACGAGCCCGGCCAGCGCGAACCCGCGCCCCATGCGCAACCTCACGCCGACGACGTCCTCGACGGGCCCAGGCTCGGAGGGGTCGAGCGCGTCGAGTGCCGAGGTGAACTCCCGTCTACTTAGCGCCGCGTTCGCCTTCGCGAGGCGCTCCCGCCGCGCGGGGTCGTCGGACTTCCCCCGACGTGATGCGACATAGGCGGGCAGCTTCTCCACGTCCACACGTGACGCAGCCTTGGCGAAGGCGTCGGCCGCGTCGTGCTGCCCACGGCGGATCAGCTCGTCGGCCACGAGCCACGGGTCGGGGTCGTCCGTGCTCGCGAGCGCCTTCAGTGCCGCATCGTCCTTCGCCGTCACCGCGGCGAGCACCGCATCGGCGGCCTGCTCGGGCGTCGGGGGCGGCGTCGGCTTCGAGGGGGAAGGGGCGGCGGGGACGGGGGGCGCGGCGGCCCCCGGGGGCGATGCCGGCGCACCAGGCGCCGGCGGCGCCGCGGGACCCGCGCCGGGAGTCGTCCCGGGCCCCGGCCCGGGGGCGGGCATGGGCGCGTCCTGCGCGGCGGCGCGACCGCCGAGCGCGAGGAGCAGGAAGACCCAGCCGATCCGCCGCACGACGCACCTCCGACGGCCACGCTACGCGAGGCGCGCGGAGGCCGGCAAGGGTCCCGCCTCCTCGGCGGAGACGGCGCGACGGTCTTTCCCGGCAAGGCTCGGTTTCGGAACTTCCCGTCGCGAGGCCGCGCGGGCCGAGGCGAGGCCAGGCACCGCAGGCGAAGAGCCCCGGAGGCGGGTTCCTGACCCGCTGAGGAGGCGCTTCGCCGAGGACGCCTCGC
>JADZCA010000018.1 GCA_020851795.1 Planctomycetota bacterium
CCGGCGGGGTTTCACCTCCTCGGCGTGTCCCAAGAACACGCGGTCGTCGGTGAAACCCCGCGCCCGACGGCCCTGCATCGGCCCCGACCGCGGGACGCCGCTCGGTCGGTCCACGACGCCCCTCGTCTTTCGTGGGAAATCCGGGCTGAGCCGACGCCCGCGCGCCGCACCGCGACGCGGCACGTCGGGCGCGCGGGGCCCGGGGCGCCGCCGGGGCGCGCCGCCGCGCCGACGGCGGACGTCCGTCGCCGCGTGCGCCGCCGCGGACGACCGTCAGCGCGTCTCCGTGAGCTCGACGAGGGTCTCGCTGCCTTCGACGACGCTCACGCTCGCGGTGTGCTCGCTCGAGCCCGAGCGGCCGCCGGGGCGGCGCACCGCGAGCGAGAGCCGCCACGGACCCACGGGGAGCGCCGGCACGACCCACTCGCGCGAAGTGCAGGTCCCCGTCCACACCGACGTGGCGCCGTCGCGTCGCACCGACGCGGACACCCAGCCCGACCCGTCGTCGGGTGGCAGGCGCACCCGCATCGAGCCCGTGGGCACCGCGGGGAACGCCCGCTCGAGGTCTTCGCCGCGGGCGATCCGCACGTCGCCCCGCCACGCGAGCAGGTCTTCGAACGGCGTCCCCTGCGGCGCCTGCACGTCGAGGGCATGGCTCCCCTCGGACAGGCGGAACGCGACGCGGCCGTCACCGCGCGGCTCCTCGCGTACCCAGAAGCCGCTGCGCGAGCGGCCCGACGTCCGCCACTCGATCACGCGCGGCGCGAGCGGGCGGCCTCCGGTGCCGACGAGCGACGAGCGGAGCACGAGCGCACCGAACGCGGCGGGGTCGAGCGCGCGCAGCGTGACCGCGACGTCGACCGAGGGCGACGCGCGGCCCACGCGCAGCGTGCGCTCCTCGGGCTCGAAGCCGGGCGCGACCACGGCGAGGTGCAGCTCGAGCGTCCCGTCGCCGTCGTCGGGCAGGGCCCCGCGGAACAGCGTGCGCCCGTCGGTCGTGCCGACCAGCATCGAGCCGCCGCCGGGGCGGGGCGTCAGCGTGAACGCGGCGCCATTCCACCCGCCGACGGGCGTGCCCTCGGGGAGCGTGGCGACGACGCGCACGACGTAGGCCGAGCGCGCGACCAGGACGATCTCGTCCTCGCGCGGCACGACCCAGGTCCCGTGCGGGACCTCGAGCCACGTCGCCTCTTCGGCGGCCGCGAACGAGTACGCAGTCTCGACGAGCCCGCGCAGCGTGAAGCGCCCGTCGGCGTCGGTCGTGGCGCGGGCGGCGAACTCGTCGTCGCGGTCACCGGCGGCGCGCCCGACCTCGCGGCGTGGGTACTCCGCGTGCACGAGCGGGTTCGCGCCCGTGCGGACGAGGAGCACGCCGAGCCCCGCGACGGGACGCTGCGCGGCGTCCACCACCCGCACGTGGAACACGCCTTCGTCGCTGGCCACGGGGAGCGTGACCTCGACGGTCTCGTCGGCGCGCGCTTCGACCTCCACCGGCTCGACGACCGCACCGGGAACCTGCGCCGACACCCGCAGCGGCCACGGCGGCTCGACGCCCGACACCACCCCCTCGGCCGTGAAGGAACCGTCGGCGGCGACCGGCGCGCGCGCGACGTAGGTGGGGGTGGGCGTCCTCGCGACCACCCACACCCACGCGTCGGCGGGGACCGCGCCGAGCCCCGTCACGCGACCGCGGAGTCGCACGCGGCGCGCGGCGTCGGGCGCCCCGGGCGCGCCCGTCGCCGCGGCGCCGTCGGCACGTGCGCCCGGTCCTCTCGCGTCGTCGGCCTCGGGCTCGGCCGCGCGCTCGGACGTGCGCCCGCCCGCGAGGGCTCCGCCGTCGGCGGGGCGCGGGGCCCGCGTCGCCGCGGGACCCGCGCCGTCGGCGGGGTCGCCCTCGGGACGCGCGTCGTCGCGGCGCAGGGCGACCGCGGCGAGGAGCGCGAGGCCCGCTGCGACGAGGCCGAGCAGGACGACTTGGCGCGTACGCCGGCCCATCGCCACCTCCCGAGGGACCACTGCATCGTAGCCCGCTCGCGAGACCGCAGCGCGGTGCCTGGCACCGCAGTGCGGTGCCTGGCACCGCGCTGCGGTCGTAGGATGGTCGCCATGGCGCGAGGGCGAGCGAGGACGGTCGGCGTGGCGCTCGGCGCGGTGGGCGCGCTGCTGCTCGCGTGGGCGCTGCGCCCGAAGCGCGACGACGTCGCCCGCGACGGCGCGACCGAAGATGCGACCGACGTCGCCACGGGCCCCGCGTCGCCCCCGCGGACGCCCGACGGGACGCTCTCGCCGGCGCCCGCACGCCCCGAGGCCGTCGCGCCCGACGTCGGGTCGGCGCCGTCGCGGTCGCGAGGCCCGACGCGGCCGCCCACCGTCGAGCCGAGTGAACGCCCGACGGCGACGTCGGTCGTCGGCGTCGTCGTGGACGACGACGGGCCGGTGGCCGGCGCGCGCGTCCTGCTCGACGTGACGCGCCCGGGCTATCGCCTCGGGGCGGGTCACGGCCTCACGACGGACGCGCACGGCCGCTTCGCGATCGACGGCCCGTGGGGCGACCGGCCCTCGGTGTTCCTCGTCACGGCGCAGGCGCCGGGTCGCTTCGCCGACGCCGTCCGCGCGGAGCCGGGCTTCCCCGTGATCGTGCGCATGCAGCGGGCGGGCGCCGTCGACGTCGTCGTGGTGGACGATGCGAGCGGCGCGCCGGTGGCGGGGGTGCGGGTGCAGCGCGTGACGAGCCGCTGGGCGCCGCCCGCCGCCACGCTCCGTGCCTTCCTCGGCGACCGGGCCTACGGGATCGGGAAGCTCGAGGCCACGGAAGCGCGCACCGGCGTGGACGGCCGGGCCCACCTCGACGGCCCGTTCGGTGCCGCGCAGGTCGTCGTGGAGGCGCGCGGCCGCGACCGCGTCGTCGCGTCGGTGGACTTCGACGACGGGACCCGACCGGCAACGGAGGTCCGCCTCGGTCCCGCGGCCCTGCGCGTCCGCTACGTCGGCGTGCTCCGCGACGACGAGGGCCGCCCGATCGCGGGTGCCGTGCTCCGTTCCCCCGACGATCCCACCGCCGACGGCGCGCTGACCGGGCCCGACGGCGCGTTCGCCCTCGAGGAGGCGCCGCTCGGCCTCGTGCTCGCGCCGCTCGTGCTGCCCGACGGGAGCCGCGCGCACGCGAAGCTCGGGCGGCTCTCCGACCTCGAGCGCGACGCCGAGATCCGCGTCAGCGCCCGGGTCGAGTGGCCGAGCGGCCGGTGGTGCACGGGAGTGGTGCTGCGCGACGACCGGCCGCTCGAAGGCGCGGTGCTGTCCTCGGGGTGCGAAGCGGACCCGACCGAGCAGGCTCGCACCGACGCCGAGGGGCGCTTCCGTCTGTCCGTCGTCGAGGGGTGTCGCGTCGAGGTCGAGACGCCGGACGGCCTGCGGTGGCCCGTCGTCGTCGCGCCCCGGCCCGACCTCGTGCTGCGCGTGCCGCCGTCGGCGCGCGTGCGGGGCACGGTCACCGACCGCGCGTTGGCGCCGATCGCGGGTGCACGCGTGGGCGACGGGCGCGCCGCGTACGCCCTCACCGACGACGCCGGTCGCTTCTCCCTCGTCGTCCCGGCCGGCAGCGTGCGGCTCTACGCGTCGTGCCCCGGCTACGCGTGGGCGTCCACGCCGCCGTGGACGGTGCCCGCGGGGACCACCGCGGACCGCGACGTGCGCCTCGAGCCCGGCGGGACGGTGACGGGCCGCGTCGTCGGTCCCGAGGGCGCCCCGGTCGCGGAGGCGACGGTCGTGGTCCGGGGCGCGGGCGGCATCCGCGGCGAGGGGACGGTCGAGACCCGCCCCGACGGCACCTTCGTCGCCGCGGGGGTCGCGGGGCCGCCGTTCACGGTGACCGTGACCGAGCGGCGGTTCGTCACCGCCACCGTGGAGGACGTGGAGGCCGACGTCGCGTTGCCGACGATCGTCTTGCGCCGTCGCGAGCGCTGAGCCGCGGCGCCGGTGCGCCGACGCCGTGCCGGGGGTGCTGGAACTCCGGCGCGCCGTTCGGTTCCAATGGCCGTGCGGCAGGGTCGTGCCTGCGTCCGCCGGGCCCGGCGGGTGGTGGGGGCGTCGCGCCGCGGGCCCGCAGGGATCCGTCCCTCGGGCGGGAGGCCCCGATGCGGCGCGCGATCCCGTTCCTCGTCCTCTGGTCGCTCGCGGTCGGGGCCGTCGCGCAGGATGCGCCGCCGCCCCCGCCCCCCGTCGCACCGCCGCCCGCCGAGGCGCCCGCGGTCCCCGCGCCGGTCCCGGTCGCGCCGCCCGTGGCGCCGGCCCCGGCGCCCGGCGGCGACCCCGCGGCGACGGCGCCCGTGCTGCACAAGGTCTACGTCCCGTACCGCGACCTCCAGAAGGTGTTCGAGAAGGAGGGCCAGGGCGTCTTCGTCCCCTACGCGGAGTTCCGCGCGCTGTGGGAGAAGGCGTACCGGATGCCCGACGACCCGTCGCGCCCGCCCGTCGCGGCGGCGCTGCGCGCGGCGCGCTACGCCGGCGTGGCCGACGGCGACGCGATCCGCTTCGACGCGCGGGTCGAGGTCGAGGTGCTCGCCGAGGGCTGGCAGCGGCTGCCGCTCGACTTCGGGGGCGTCGGGATCGAGGAGGCCACGCTCGACGGCAAGCCCGCGCTGCTCGTGCCCACCGAGCGGGGCTACGACCTGCTGCTGCGCGGGCCCCTGCACGCGACCGTGGACCTCGTGCTGCGCGTCGCCGCGCCGGCGACCGGCGACACGCACGTCGCCGAGCTGGTGGTGCCGCCCGTGCCGCTCTCGCGCCTGTCGCTGCGCGTCCCGGGCACCGACACCGACGTGTCGGCCGAGCCGAGGCTCGCCGGGTCGTCGGGCCCCACGCTCGAGGGGGACACCGAGCTCTTGGCCTACCTCGGGCCCGTGTCGAAGGTGCGCCTGACGTGGCGTCGGCGGCCGGAGGAGACCGCGCGCGTCGCGCCGCTCGTCTTCGCCGCGGAGACGACCGACGTGCTCGTGGACCGTGGCGTCGTGCGCACCGAGTTCGGCGCCGCGCTCTCGGTGCTGCGCGCGCCGCTGCCCGCGGTCGCGCTCGCGGTCCCGTCCGACGCCGTCGTGCTCTACGTGGACGGCCCCGGCATCCGCTCGTGGGAGCGCAGCAAGGCCGGCGACCGCATCGACGTCACGTTCCGCGAGCCCGTCAAGGAGAAGGTGACGGTCCGCGTCGGCCTCGAGCGCGCCGTCGGAGAGCTCCCCGCCGAGGTCGTCGCCCCGTTCGTCGGCGTCGAGAAGGTGGAGCGCGAGACCGGCTTCGTGCGCCTGCGCGCCGCCGAGGGCGTCAAGGTGGACCCCAAGGCGGCGGCGGGGCTCGTGCAGACCGACCTCGCCGACCTCCCCGACCCGCTCCGCGCGGGCGGCAAGGCGCCTCCCGTGCCGGGCAAGGCGTTCGCGTGGCGCCACGCGGGCCGCGCCGCGGGGCTCTCGGTCGCGGCCGAGGCGCTGGCCCCGCGCGTCAGCGCCGCGGTGGGCAACCGCGTCGGGATCGGCACCGAGGCGACCGACGTGCGCGCGGTCGTCGCGCTCACCGTCGAGCGGGCCGGCGTGTTCGGCGTCGCGCTCGACGTCCCCGAGGCGCTCGAGGTGACCGACGTGCGCATCGCCGGCGCCGAGCTCGACGACTGGACCCGCGCCGTGACCGCGCCCGGCGTCGCGACGCTGCGCGTGGCGCTGCGCGACCGCCTGCTGGGCGCGGCCACGGTGACGGTCGCAGGGCGCCTGCCCGTCACGATCGCCGACGCCGACGGCGTCGAGACCGCGCTCGACCTCCCGCTGGTGCGCGTCCGCGACGCGCAGCACGTGCGCGGCTACGTCGCCGTGCACGCCGACCCCGCCCTCGACCGCCGCGAGGCGTCGCGGGCCGGGTTGACGCCGCTCGAGGCCGACGCCCCGTCGGCCGTCGAGCCGCCCGCGCTCCCCGACGCGACGCAGCCCGTCGTCGCCCGCTTCGAGCACCGCGAGGGGACGCCCGCGCTCGCCCTCGCCGTCAAGCGCAAGGCCGCGACCGTGACCGGCACCGTCGAGACCGCGGTGCGCCTCGAGCCCGACCGCACGCGCCTCGAGGTGCGCCTCGTGTGGGCCGTGCAGTTCCGCGGCGTGTCGTCGTTCCGCGTGCGCGGCCCCGCCTCGCTCGCCTCCCGCGTCCACCTCGCGCCGCGCCAGGCGGGCATGGACCTGCTCGAGCCGGTGCTCGATCGCAAGCCCGACGGCGCGCCGGCCGACTGGGCGCCCGAGCACGCGACGTGGACGATCGCGCTCTCCGCGCCGCGCCAGGGGCGCGTCGAGGCCGCGCTCGTCGTGGACGACCAGCCCGAGGCGCCGCTGCTCGCGGGCGCCTCGCGCGTCGTCGCGCTGCCGGTGTTCGTGCCGGTCGGGGCCGACGGGAAGCCGTCGCCGAACTCGACGCTGTGGGCCGCCGTGCGCCGCGACCCGCTGCTCGAGGTCGCCACCGAGCGGGTCGAGCGCGGCGAGGAGATCGACGCGCGCGAGCTCGTCGGGGCGACGGCGCTCTCCGCCCCCGACACGTTCCTCGCGTTCCGCTCCTACGACCCGGGGCACGCGGTCGCGCTGCGCGTCACCAAGCACGAGTACGAGCCCGTCGCCGAGGTCGTCGTCTCGCACATGCACCTCAACACGGTGGTGCCCGTGGAGGGGCGCGCCACGACCGAGGCGTTCCTCGTCGTGCGCAACAACGACCGGCAGTACCTCGAGCTGCGCCTGCCGACGGGGGCGAACATCCGCGCCGTCGCGGTGGACGGCAAGGCCGAGACGCCGCGCCGCGGCGACGACGGCGCGGTGCGCGTGCCGCTGCTCGCGAACCTGCGCAAGGACCAGGGCTTCGTCGTCGCGCTCGTCTACGACCACGACGTGGACCGCTCGGGGCTGATGTTCCAGACGCTCTCGCTCGCGAGCCCCGAGCCGCTGCGCGTGACGAGCGACCTGCTCACGTGGCGCGTCCACGTGCCGCGGGAGCGCGAGTGGACCGCGTTCGGCGGCGACCTCGAGCGCTCGCCGAGGACGTGGTCGTGGGCGTTCCGGATGCTGTCGGGGCTGAGCGGCCTCCTCCACCGCCGCCCCGCCTCCGCGTCGGTGGACCTCGACCGCATGGTCTACGACCTCGAGCGCGGCAGCCCGTTCCAGGTGCAGTCCGACGGCGTCGCGTTCCTCTTCGGCAACCGCCGCGGGACCGGCACCGTGACCCTGACGAGCGCCGACCCCAAGGCCTTCCTCGCGCTGCGCGTCCTCTTCCTCGCGCTCGGCTTCGCCCTCGTGCGCGCCGCCACGCGCGTCGTCCGCCGCCGCGGGCGCGGCGCGGGCCTCGCCTTCAGCGTCGTGCTCGCGGTCCTGCTGGCGGTCCTCGTCGTCGCGGGGCCCGGGCTCGCCGCGCTGCTCTCGGCCGCGTGCGTGGGCGCCGCGATCGCCGGCGCGGTCGCGCTCTTCGCCTCCGTGGCCGCGGGGCGCCGCGCGCAGCGCGAGCGACGCCGCACGCAGGCGCGGTCCGCCCCGCCGGCTGCTCCTCCTCCGCCGCCGGCCCCGCCGACGCCCCCCGCGACGACGCCCGGGGCCCGCTGACCGTGCGCGCCGCCCGCCCGTTCGCCGCGTGCCTGCTGCTCACCGCGCTCGCCGTCGGTCGCGCGACCGCCGCCGACGCGCCCGCGCGCCCGCCCGCGCCGCCGCCCGTCCCCGATCCCACGACGGTGGTCGA
Organism: Planctomycetota bacterium; assembly: GCA_020851795.1. GTDB lineage: Bacteria > Planctomycetota > PLA2 > PLA2 > JAEUHO01 > JAEUHO01. The sequence continues at coordinate 7,738 of JADZCA010000018.1, forward strand.
GGTGCCCGCCGACGCGATGGACGTCCTCGTGGCCGCGAAGGGGCGCGGCATGCTCCTGACCTACCGCGAGTACCGCGAGCTCGTGGACGCGGCGGAGGCCGCGACGCGCGGCGACCGCGAGGCCCCGCCGGTGGACGCCGTGCGCGTGCACGGGCAGGGCACGCTCGACCTCACCGACCCGCGCGCCGCGCGCTTCCAGGCGACGTACCGCGTCGAGGGGCTCGCGCCGGGCACGCGGTCGATCGGCTTCCAGGCGGGCGGGCTCGCGCTCGAGCGCGTGACCGTGGAGCCGGAGGCCGGCGCGGGGCCCGCTCGCTACGAGGAGCGCGAGGGCGGGCTCGGGCGCATCCGCCTCGACGGGCCCGGGACGCGCACCGTGTCGGTGGTCGCCTCCGCCGTCCCCGCCACCGACGGGGCGTCGCGGGTCCTCGACCTCTGGGTCCCGAGCCCTGCGGCGTTCGGCCTGACGATCACGCTGCCGCCGGGCGTCGCCGCGACCGTCGCGGGCGAAGGGCCGCCGCTGTCGGTCCGCTCGCTGCCGCAGGCGCCGTCGTCGCTGCGCACCCGACCGGGGCGCGACGGGCACCTCGTCGTGCGCTGGGCGCAGGCGGCCTCCGCCGCCGAGGGGCCCAGCGTGCTCGACGCCGACGTCAAGTCGTCGTGGACGGTGGGCGCCTCCGCCGTCGCGCTGCGCGCGCTCGTCGTCGTGGACGTGATGCGCACGCCGTCGGCCTCGGTCGTGCTCGAGGTGCCCGCCGACCTCGCGGTGCACGCGGTGGACGGGCCCGGCGTCACGGGGGCGGTCCGCTCCGAAGACCGTCGTCGCCTCGTCGTGTCCCTCGAGAAGCCGACGCTGGGCCGGGTCGAGCTGCTCGTCGAGGGCGAGCAGGCGACCGTCGCGGGCCCCGCGGTCGAGATGCCGCGCGTGTCCGTCGTGGGCGCGCTGCGCCACGAGGGCGAGGCCGTCGTCCGCTTCGGCCCCGACGTCCGCGGGCGCGGCGTCCGCGTCGAGGGCGGGCGCCGCGTCGAGCCCGCCCCGCCGCCGCCTCCGAGCGGCCCGCCGCCCCGCGGCGACGCGGCGGCGCGTCCCGCCGACCCGACCGTCGGGGGCACGCTCCGCTACGTGCTCGCGCGCGCGGACGCGACCGTGCGCGTGGACGTCGAGCCGGCGCGGCTCGCCGTGGACGCGACCAGCGCGTACTACCTGAGCCTCGCCGACGCGGGCCAGACCCTCATCGCCACCGTCACGTACCGCGTCGTCGAGGGCACGCTGTTCCGGCTGCGCCCGCGCTTCCCGCGCGAGTTCGACCTGCGCGAGCTGACCGTGGACGGCGCGGCCGACGGCTTCGCGCGCGACGTGACCGCCGACGGCGGCGTCGAGGTCGCGCTCGCGCGCGGCGCGCCCGCGGGGCGCGACGTCGTGCTCGTCGCCACCCTCGAGCGCGCGAGGGCCGACTGGCTGCCCGAGCGCGACCACGTGGCGGTCTCGCTCGCCGTGCCCTCCGCGGGCGCGGGGCGCGAGGACGGCTACGTGGCCGTGGGCGCGGACGCGGGCTTCGAGGTCCTCGACACCGGCGCGAAGGACCTCGTCGCGGTCGGCGCGGCCGACCTCGCCGCGCGCGGCCTCGCCACGGACGGGCTCGTCTACGGCTGGCGCCTCGACGGCCCCGCGGCCTCGCTCACGCTCGACGTCGTGCGGCGCACGCCGCTCGTCGAGGCGAGCACCGTGACCGTGCTGCACCCGGGCGCGCGCCGCGTGGACCTCGCCGCACGCGCGGTCTACCGCGTGCAACGTGCCGGCGTGCGGCGGTTCTTCCTCGACCTGCCCGCGAGCGCGGGGGACCAGGTCTCGTTCGACACGCCGTCCCTGCAGGCCGCCACACGCCTCGTCGGGGCGTTGCGCCCGGCGGACGTGCCGCCGGGCTACGAGCGCTGGCAGGTGGACCTCGCCCGTCGCGTCGTCGGGACGCACGTGGTCGCCGCGCGGTGGTTCCTCGACCGCGACGCCGACGAGTGGACGCTCGCCGCGTCCGACGCGGTGGCCGCGCGCGTGCCGGTGGACCGCTCGGAGCGGGTGCTCGTCGTGCGCCGCTCGCCCGGCCTCGAGGTGGCGCTGCCCGGCCTCGACGTCGCCACCGACCTGCGCACGCTCGACCTGACCGAGCTGCCCCCCGAGGCGCCGCTCGACCCGCAGGGCGTGCTCGAGGTGATCCGGCTCCCCGCGACGCGCGACGGCGTCGCGGTCGCCGTCACGCAGCACGCGGGCGCGGCCGTGCTCGACGCGATCGCGACCGAGGTGGCGCTGACGACGGCGGTGGGCAAGGAGGGCGTCCTGCGCACGCGCGCGGAGGTGGCCCTCGTCAACGTGGACCGCCAGTTCGTGCAGGTCGCGCTGCCGCCGCGCAGCACGCTCGTCGGCGCCGTCGTGGACGGCGTGCCGGTCAAGCCGCTCGTGGACCCGCGGGGCGTGCTGCTCGTCACGGTGCGCTCGACCGTCGGCCCGCGCGGCGGCCGCGACGTGCGGTCGCTCGTCGCGCTGACCTTCGACACCGACCTCGGCGGCCCGCCGTCGGGGCGCGTGCGCGTCGAGGGGCCTCGCTTCCCCGGGCTCGAGGTCCTCCACACGACGCACGAGGTCGCGGTCGAGGACGACTGGACGCTGACCGCGGTCCGCGGCGACTTCCTGCCGCGCGGCGGGCTCGACCGCGAGGCGCGCACGCCGTGGCTCGCAGCGTTCCTCTCGGCCACGGCGCGCGGCGCCGCCGGCGGCGAGGCGATGACCGTCTCGAACAAGGAGGTCTCGGTCGGTGCGGAAGGCTACGCACAGGTCCCGGGGAAGGCAGGCTCCGTCCCCACGGGGCCCGCGGGCTCGCCGGCCGCGCCGCCGCGCCCGACGCGCGTGCGACGCAGCGACCTCCCGCCCGCGCCGCCGGTCGCGCCGACGGCCGCCACGCCCGCGCCTGCGCCGGTCCCGGCCGAGCAGCCGCCCCCCGAGTCGTCGGTCCCGGCGACGCCCATGACCCTCGACGGCGCGGCGACGGACGAGGAGCCGGGGCGCGGCGACGACGGCCACCCGGCGCTGCGCGAGCCCTCGGACCCGAAGCCCGAGGCGCCGTCCGGTGGTCCCGATCGCGATCCGGCTCACGACCTCGCGAGCGCCGCGCGCGCCGCGGGCGCGGGCCGTCGGGCCACGACGCGCGCGTTGCTGTCGCTCGACGTCCCCGTCGCGCTCGGGCCGCACGTCGTCCGCGCCGCGCGCGTCGGCGGCGGTGGCGCGATCGAGGTCACGTTCGTCTCCGACGCCGCGGACGAGGCGACGTACCGCTGGGTCGGGCTCGGCGTCGGGTTCGGCGGGCTCGCGCTGGCCGCGCTCGCCGGGATCCCGGGGCTGTTCGTGGTCCTCGCCGGCTTCCTCGCGGCGCTCGCGGTGCGCCTCGCGTTCGGCGGGCCCGCGGCGACCGTCGTGGCCGGCGTGGCGGACGCCTCGACGGCGCTCGCGGGGGTGCTGCTGCTGCGGTGGGTCGTGCGCCGCCTCGCGGGCGGCCCGCGCGCGGCGCGGAGCGCCGCCGGCGCCTCGACCGTCGCGCTCCTCGTCGCGGTCGCGCTCGGCGCCGCCGCACCGGCCCGCGCCGAGGACGCGCCGGCGCCGTCGGCGGAGGACGGGGGCGGTCGCGTGTTCCTGCCCGCGCCGGGGGCGAGCGCCACGGGACTCGCGCCCGACGCGCGGGTCTTCGTCCCGCTCGAGGTGTGGCGGGAGCTCGAGCGTCGCGCCCATCCCGAGCGCGACCCGGAGCTCGCGGCCGACGACCGCTTCGCTTCGCTCGTCGAGGCGCGCTACCGCGTCGAGGTCGGGCCGCGGACGGCCTCGGGGACGGCGCGGCTCGTCCTGTCGCAGCGCGGTCGCGGCGTCGTGCTCGTCGCGGTCCCGATGCCGGGGCTCGCGGTGCGGTCGGCTTCGCTCGACGGGCGGCCCGTGCCGCTGCTGCTCGACGGCGACGCCTACCGCGTCCCGCTCGACGCCGAGGGCGACCACGTGCTCGAGCTGCGCTTCGACACGCCCGTGGTCGTCGGGCCCGACGGCCGCGCGTTCGGGTTCGCCGCGCCCACGTCCGTGGTGGGGACGCTCGACGTCGTCGCGCCCGGCTTCGACGGCGAGCTCGCCGTCTCGTCGGCGGGGCGCGTCGAGCCGGCGCCCGCGCCGGACGGCGGCGGCGTCGCCGTGCGCGCCTACCTCGGTCGGCCGGTCGCGGCCGCGCGGGTCCACGCGGTCGTCGTGACGCTCTCGGAGCGTCGTCCGGCGGACGCGCCGACGCGGCTCGCGACGCGGGCCGAGTCGAGGACGATCCACAGCCTGCGCGACGGCGGGACCGAGACCGTGGTCGCCGCCGACGTCGTCGTCCTGCAGGGCGCGGCGACCGCCGTCGAGCTCGCGCTCCCCGCGGGCGTGGACGTGCTCGAGGCCACCGGCCCCGAGGTCGAGCGGTGGGAGACGGCGGCGGGGCGGCTGCGCCTCGTCCTGCGGGCGCCGGCGACGGGGAGGATCGCGGTGCGCGTGCGCGCGTTCCGCCCCGCGGCCTCGCCCGAGCGCGAGGAGGCGGTGCCCGAGCTCGCCGTGCTCGGCGTGACCGGCGAGAGCGGCACGGTGGTCGTCAACGCCGACCCGAGCCTGCGCGCCGAGGCGGCGCCCGGCGCCGGGCTGGTGCGCACGGCGCGCCCGGCCGACGCCGACGGCGCCGGCGGCGACGGCGCGGGCCGCGTGCTCGGCGCGTGGCGGTTCGCCGCGCGGCCGGCCGTGCTCGCGGTCCGCACGACGCGCGGCGAGCCGCGGCTCGAGGCGCGCACGCAGGGCGTCGTCACCTTCGGCGACGACCACGTCCGGGCGACGCTGTCGGTCGAGGTGGAGGTCGCGCGCGCGCCCGTGGGCGAGCTGACGTTCCAGCTGCCCGGCGACGACGACGTGCGCACGGTCGTGTGCCCCGGGCTCGAGGCGTGGTGGCTCGAGGGCGCGGGCGAGGCGCGGCGGCTCCACGTCCGCACGGCCGGGCTCGTCACCGGCGCGCGCACGGTGCAGGTGACGCTCGACCGCCGGCTGGGCGGCGCGCGCGAGCGCCTCGTCGTGCCGCGCGCCACGCTGCTCGGGGCGCAGGCCGACCGCGGCGTCGTCGTGCTGCGCGCGCTGCCCGACGTCGAGCCGGTGCCGACGCCGGGCGCCGGCGTCCGGTCGCTGCCGCCGTCGAGCCTCGAGGGCGTCGCCGAGGACGCGGTCGGCGCGCGCGCGACCCACGCGTTCGCGTGGGACGCGGCGGGGGCGGGCCCGCTCACCGTCGCGCTGCGCTCGCCCGACCACGAGGCCGAGGCGGTCGTCGTGACGCAGGTCGCGCCGTCGGACGAGGAGCAGCGGCTCGAGCACCTCGTCGTGTTCGACGTGCGGCGCGGCACCGTGGACCGTGTGCGCGTCTTCGTCCCCGACGGAGGGCTGGCCTCCGACGACGTCGTGCGCACCCGCGACCTGCGCGAGCTGCGCACGGAGAAGACGACGCGCCCCGACGCCGACGGCAAGGAGGTCTCGGGCGTCCTCTACACGGCGTCGCTGCAGTCCAAGCGGCGCGGCGTCGTGGAGGTGACGGTGTCCCAGCGCTGGCCGGCCGGCATGCCGGTCCGCGTCGTGCGCCCCGAGGACGTCAAGGCGACGCGCTGGTTCGGGCTCGTGCGCACCTTCCTCGACGGCGAGGTGGACGTGAAGGTCGCCGCGGGCGCGCCCGACGCCGCGGCGTGGGCCGACCTCCCGTTCGTGCCGACGGGGATCGACCGCACCGCGGTGCTGCGCACGTTCTCGGCGCGCGCCCCGTACGTGCTCGCGACGTCGGCGCGCCGCCACCGCATCGAGGCGCAGTCCGACGCGGTCGTGCTCGCGGCGCGCGCGGAGGCGGTCGTGGGCCTCGACGGCGACGCGCGCGTCCGCGTGCACTACCGGCTCTTCAACCGCTCGCGGCAGTTCCTGCGCGTGCGGCTGCCCGACGGGGTCGTGCTCTACGGCGCCTCCGCCGCGGGGGCGCCGGTCAAGCCGCTCGCCGCGTCGGAGGGGCGCGTGCTGCTCCCGGTCCCCAAGGTGCCGCTGGGCGGCACCGGGTACGAGGTGACGATCGCGTACCGCGCGCCCGCCGGCGCGTCGCTGGTGGACGGGGGGCGAGGGACGCTGCCGTTGCCGGAGATCGAGGGCGTCGAGGTGGACCGCACGGCGGTGACGCTGCGGCTGCCCGACGGGTTCGAGTACGCCTTCGACACGCGGATGACCTCCGCGACCGCGCGCGACGTGACGGGCGACGACGTCGAGGCGTCGCTGCGCGAGGCGCAGGAGGTGCTCACCGTCGCCGAGACCGGGACGCTCGAGCAGCGGGCGCTCGCGTGCGAGAACGCGGCGCCGCTGATGGACCAGGCGGCGGCGCGGCTCGCGTCGTGGAAGCAGCAGGGCGCGGCGTCGGGCAAGGCGGCGTCGGTCGAGGCGGAGCTCGCGCGGCTGCGGCGCGTGCAGGAGGAGGCCCGGGCGCGCTGCGCGATCGACGCGGGCGAGGCGGCGCGGCGCGAGGCGTTCGACGAGCTCGGTCGGGCGTCGAACGCGCCCTCCAACGGGTTCCTGCTCTTCAGCGGCGACGGCGACGGCGCCCGCCGCGCGAGCGGGGCGCCGGCCGGCGCCCCGCCCGCCGCGAGCTGGGCATTCAACGGCGAGGACGGCGACGCCGCGGCGCCGGTCTCGAAGGACGCCGCCGAGCTCAAGGGCCGGCTGCGCACCGAGCTCGTGCGGCGCGACCTCGAGGAGCAGCGCAAGAAGGCCGAGGAGCCGTCTTCGGGAGAGGACGCCAAACAGGCCGGGGGCGAGTACGAGAAGCGCCAGACGCTCGACACCGCGAAGAACGTCGGGCTCGTCAACGACCAGCTGTCGCGCGCGCGCTACGCGAACCGCGCGCCCACGCAGGACGGGGGCGCGATGCCCCAGAGCGCGACGCGCATGCCTCCGCAGGCGGGCGGCGGGACGGCGGGCGAGCGCGAGCGCGACCGCGAGCGCGCGGGGCTGCCCTCGCTCGACGGGGCGCTCGCCGACGCGACGGTGACGCGGGCCGGGCTCATGGGCGTGGACGTCCCGCTGCCGAGCGACGGGCGCACGTTCTGGTTCGTCGCCGCGCGCGCCGGGTCGTCGATCACGTTCGACGCGTCGCGCGCGGGCGCGTCCGGGTTCGTGCGCGTCCTCGGGGCGCTCGCGATGCTCGCGGCGGTGGGGGTGGGGCTCGCGCTCTGCCGGCGGAGGAGCCCGTCGCGGTGACGCGCGGCCGCGAGGTCCGCTCCCGGGACGGGCTCCTCCACGGCGGAAGGGGCGCGGCGATGGGGGACGGCGGGGTCGGATCGCGGGGTCGGGCGACTTCCCCGTGAGGTCGGGAGATCGGGGGCAGGCGGGCAGGTCCGGAGGTCACGGAAACAGGGTGCGGCCCCGCCTCGCGAGGGGATCGAAGGGGCAGGTCATCGCGCGTCCGGGGCCGGCGCGTCGCGGCGCAGCTCGTGCTCGCCGCCGTCGGTGACCTCGACGACGACCTCCTCCGCGGAGCGCGGGTCGTCGTCGGGCGGCCACGAGACGGTCCACGTCCCCGTCGGCAGCGCGATGCGACGGCCGTCCATCGGGCGGCCGAAGCCGTCGAAGAAGCTCTCGCACCCGCTCCCACCCGCGTCGCAGACCTGGATCGAGCTCCGCGTCGGCCATCGTCCGCGCAGCACCACCCGCCCGTGCGCGGGCACGAGCCACGTCGCCTTCGCCTCGGTCGCGGGCGTGATCGCGAGCGAGCCCTCCCACGCGAGCGTCCCGATCGCGTCGAAGCTGCGCACGCGACCCGACCACGCGCCCGCCGGCACGCCCTCGAAGCGCAGCCCGTCGCCGTCGCGAAGGCCCTGCGCTCGCGCCACGACGAGCGCGCCCGTGCCCTCGGCCCACGGGTCGCTCGCCGCGTCGGGCGCACCGTCGGCGGCGTCCGCCGACGCGACACGCAGCTCGAGCTGGAAGGACCCGTCGAGGAACGCGGCGTCGCGCGTGACCACCGCGAGCCGCAGCGAGCCCGGCGGGCCCGGCGGCAGGGGCGCCAGCTCGACCGTCCGTTCGCGCGTCGGCGCCCCGGGCCCCGCGCGCACGACCACGCGCGTCGGCAGGTGGCCGGGGGCCTCGAGCTCGAGCTTGACCTCCGCGTCCTGCGGCGAGCGCGCACGCGGCCAGCGCACCGAGACGTCGGCGTCGTAGGGGCCCACGCCCGTCGTCCCGCGACCGCTCCAGAGCTCGACGAACACGTGCGACGGGCGCAGCGGCGCCCCGTCCGCCCCCGAGCGCACGTGCACGACGGCGCTGCACGCCGGCACCGCGACGATCGACCGCGGGTGCGACGAGCCCGACGAGAGCTCGACGGCGTCCCGCAGGAGCCAGCCGGGGCCGACGTCGCTGACGTGGTGCGTGCCCGCGGTGACCCCGGCGAGTTCGAACACGCCCGCGGCGTCCGTCCGGGCGGCGCCCACCTCGTCGTCGCCCAGCCGGCCGAACGGGACGGCGTCTCCCTCGTTGACCACGCGGAATTCGCCGGCGACGTCGTCCGTCGCGCCGCGCGGGGCGACGCCCCGCGCCACCCGCACCGAGAGCCCCGGGACCGGCGTGCCGTCCTCGGTGACGACGCGTCCACGCAGCGTCTCGTCGCCGTCCGCCGCGACCGTCACCGTCTGCTCTTCGGATCGGCGCAGGTCCACGGCGGCGCTTTGGAGCCGGCCGCGGCCGGCGACGCGGACCTCGAGCGTGCCGGAGCGGTCCGATGGCCACCCGTCGAGCGGGATCGTCGTCCGGCCGTCGGCGGCGACGGGGACGGCGGGCGTGAAGTGGACGAGGCCGACCACGAACGGCCCGTCGGGCACGAGCTTCGTGCCGTCGAGGCGAGCCCACCCGGGGCCGACGGGGCGGCCGTCGCCGGTGACGAGGCGCAGCCGGACGCTCGTCGCGACCGCCGGCGCGTCGGCGGTCGGCGCGGCGCGACCGTCGGAGACGGCGGGGGCGGCGGGCCCCGTCGGCGCCGGCGCCAGCCCCGTCGGCGTCGCCGACGGGGGGGCCTCGGCGCGGACCTCGGGCTCGCCCGGGGGGCGGGCCACGCCGCAGCAATTCGTCAGGACCGCGACCCCGCCGGCGAGGGCGGCGAGCCCGACGGCGCAGATCGTCGCGGTCCTTCGCTTCACGGCGCCCTCGCGTCGAGGGTCGGATCGTACCTCCGCCGGCGTCCCGCAGCGCGGTGCCACGCAGCGCGGTGCCAGGCACCGCACTGCGGTGCCTGGCACCGCGCTGTGGGTGCGCGGGGGTTGCCGGGGCGGGCGCCGGTCGCTAGGTTGAACGGCCGTTCAAATGAAGGTCGCCGCCGCCCCCGCCCGCCGCACCGCCCCGGAGCGCTTCGACCGCGTCCGCGGCGAGATCCTCGCCCGCGCGGCCGCCGCGTTCCGCGCGCACGGCTTCCACGGCGCCGGCATGCGCGAGATCGCCGCCGCCGCCGGGATGCAGGTCGGCAACCTCTACCACTACTTCCCCGCGGGCAAGGCCGACCTGCTCTACGCCTGCCAGCGGACCGCCCTCGACACGCTCCTCGCGGGCGCCAAGGAGGTCGAGGCCCGCGGCGGCCCCGCCCCCGCGCGCCTCGAGGAGCTCGTCGTGCGCCACGTGCGCTGTCTGCTCGAGACGACCGGCGGCAGCGCGGCGCACCTCGAGTTCCGCGCGCTCCCCGAGCCGCACCGCGCCGTCGTCGCGCGGCGCCGCCGGCTCTACGAGGCGGCCGTGCGCCGCACCGTCGAGGACGGCGTCGCGCGCGGCGAGCTGCGCTGCGCGGACCCGAAGCTCGCCGCGCTGGCCGTCCTCGGCGCCCTCAACGCCACCGTGACGTGGTGGCGCCCGGACGGCGACCGCAGCCCGGACGAGATCGGCAAGGCGTTCGCCAAGACCCTGGTCGGAGGTCTCCTGCCATGACCGAGCCCGCGCGCGAGAGCGCGAGCCCCGCGAAGAAGAAGGCGCGCGCGCCCCGCAAGGCGAAGGCGCCCGCCCGGCCGCGCAAGGTCACGACGACCCTGCGCGTCAACGGCGAGGACCACGAGGTGGCCTTCCTCCCGCACAAGACGCTGCTCGAGGTGCTCCGCGAGGACCTCGGGCTGACCGGGACCAAGCACGGCTGCGAGCTCGGCGAGTGCGGCACCTGCACCGTCGTCGTGGACGGCGAGCCGATGCTGTCGTGCCTCCTGCTCGCCGTCGAGTGCGACGGGCGCGAGATCACGACGGTCGAGGGCCTCTCGACGGCGCAGGGCCCGCACCCGCTGCAGCGCGCGTTCGCCGACCTCAACGCCGCGCAGTGCGGCTACTGCACGCCGGGCTTCCTCTGCGCGAGCAAGGCGCTGCTCGACCGCGACCCGAGCCCGAGCCGGGACACGATCCGCGAGGAGCTCGCGGGCAACCTCTGCCGCTGCACCGGGTACGGGAAGATCTACGAGGCGGTCGAGCGCGCCGCCGCGGTGATGCGCGGCGAGCCCGTGCCGCCCGTGCCGGGCATCGACCCGGCGAGCCCGACGGGGGAGGTGGCCCGTGGCTGCTGAGCGCAAGGACTGGAAGCTCGTCGGCCGCTCGCCGCGCAAGGTGGACGGCATGAGCAAGGTCACCGGCGCGACGAAGTTCGCCGACGACCTCTCGATGCCGCGGATGCTCCACTGCAAGCTGCACCGCAGCCCGGTCGCCCACGCGAAGATCGTGTCGGTGGACACCTCCGAGGCGGAGGCGGTCCCCGGCGTCGTCGCGGTGATCACCGGCGCGTGCATGCCGATCCCGTTCGGCATCCTGCCGGTGTCGCAGGACGAGCACGCGCTCTGCCGCGACCGCGTGCGCTTCGTCGGCGACCCCGTGGCCGCGGTCGCCGCCGTGGACGAGGAGACCGCCTTCGAGGCGGCGATGAAGATCAAGGTGGTCTACGAGCCGCTCAAGGCGGTGTTCACGCCGCAGGAGGCGCTCAAGACCCCCGAGCCGCGCATCCACGACTACGGCGACGAGGGCAACGTCCACAAGAAGATCTCGATGGAGTTCGGCGACGTCGAGCAGGGCTTCTCCGAGGCCGACCAGGTCTTCGACGACGTCTTCTTCTTCGAGGGCAACACGCACCTGCCGATGGAGCAGCACGCCACGCTCGCGTGGCGCGACCCCGACGGCAAGCTCACCGTGTGGTCGTCCACGCAGACGCCGCACTACCTGCACCGCGCGATGAGCAAGGTGCTCGAGATGCCGCCGTCGCGCGTGCGCATCGTGGCCTGCCCCAACGGCGGCGGGTTCGGCGGCAAGAGCGACCCGTTCAACCACGAGATCGTCGTCGGCAAGCTCTCGATGCTGACGAACCGGCCCGTCAAGATCGCCCTGACCCGCGAGGAGGTCTTCTACTGCCACCGCGGCCGCCACCCCGTGCTCATGCGCTTCAAGACGGGCGTCAAGCAGGACGGCTCGATCACGGCGATGGCGTGCAAGACCCTGCTCGACGGCGGGGCCTACGGCTCGTACGGCGTGGCGTCCACGTACTACACGGGCGCGCTGCAGACGGTGACCTACAAGGTCCCGCACTACCGCTTCGACGGCGTGCGCTGCTTCACGAACAAGCCGCCGTGCGGACCCAAGCGCGGCCACGGCACCCCGCAGCCCCGCTTCGGGCTCGAGGTGCAGCTCGACAAGATCGCCGAGCGCCTGGGCCTCGACCCGGCCGAGCTGCGCCTGCGCACGCTCCAGCCGGCGCACGCGCTGACGGCGAACTTCCTCAAGATCGGCTCGATGGGGCTCGGGGCCTGCATCCGCAAGGTCGTCGAGGCGTCGGGCTGGAAGGACAAGTTCCGCAAGCTCCCGCGCGGCCGCGGCGTCGGGCTCGCCTGCTCGTCCTACATCTCCGGCGCGGGGCTGCCCATCTACTGGAACGCGCTCCCGCACTCGGGCGTGCAGCTCAAGGTGGACCGCGGCGGCGGCGTGACGGTCTTCTGCGGCGAGACCGAGATCGGGCAGGGGTCGGACACGATCCTCGCGCAGTGCGTGGCCGAGGTGCTCGGGCTCGACCTGCTCGACCTGCGCGTCGTGGTGGGCGACACCGACCTGACCCCGGTGGACCTCGGCTCCTACAGCAGCCGCGTGACCATGATGATGGGCAACGCGGCGATCCAGGCGGCCGAGCGGGCCCGCGAGCTCATCGCGAAGGCCGTGAGCGAGAAGACGAAGGTGCCGGTGGCGCAGCTCGAGTTCGCCGGCGGCCGCGTCTTCGACGTCTCCGACCCGACGGGGAAGACGTCGATGTCGTTCGCCGAGGCCGCCGTCGTGGCCGAGGCGAAGTGGGGGACGCTCGGCACCGTGGGCTCCTACACCCCGCCGCCGTCGCCGGGCCGCTACCGCGGCGCCGGCGTCGGCCCCTCGCCCGCGTATTCGTACTCGGCGGCCGTCGTCGAGGTCGAGGCGAGCGAGGACACCGGGATGGTGACGGTCAAGAAGGTCTGGGTCGCGCACGACATCGGCCGCGCGATCCACAAGGCGATGACGGTGGGCCAGGTCGAGGGCGGCGTCTACATGGGGCTCGGCGAGGCACTCATGGAGGAGATGAGCTACCGCCCCAACCGCTTCGGCGTCCACAAGATGCCGTCGATGCTCGAGTACAAGAGCCTCACGACGATGGAGATGCCGGAGGTCGAGACGCACCTCGTCGAGGACCCCGACCCCAACGGGCCCTTCGGCGGCAAGGAGGTCGGGCAGGGGCCGCTGCTGCCGATGATGCCGGCCGTGGCCAACGCGGTCTACGACGCGCTGCGCGTGCGCGTGGACGAGATCCCGGTGTCGCCCGAGAAGGTGCTGCGGGCGCTCGCGAGCAAGGACCGCCGCTTCGGGCCGACGTCGTTCCCCGACATCGAGATGCCGCCCGTCACGAAGGTGCCGACGCCGTGGCAGGGCGGCAGCGGGCGCGCGACCGAGCACGAGACGCAGGCGGGAGGAGTCCGGTCATGATGCGGCTGCCGGTCTTCCGGTACCTCGCGCCGAAGTCGTCGGCCGAGGCGGTGCGGATGCTCTCGACCGAGGGGCCCACGGCGGCCGTCGTCGCGGGCGGCACCGACCTCTACCCCAACATGAAGCGGCGCCAGGTTTCGGTGCGCACGCTGGTGTCGCTGCGACGCCTCGCCGCGCTGCGCGGCGCGCAGGCAGGCCCCGACGGCGCGTGGCGCATCGGCGCGGGCACGTCGCTGATGGCGCTCGAGCGGGACCGGCGGCTCGCGGCGGAGCGGCCCGCGCTCCACGCCGCGGTGAAGTCGATCAGCACGCCGGTCCTGCGCACGATGGGCACGATCGGCGGCAACGTGCTGCTCGACACGCGCTGCAACTACTACGACCAGAACTTCGAGTGGCGGCGCGCCGTCAACCACTGCCTCAAGTGCACGGGCGACACCTGCTGGACGGCGCCGGGCAGCGACCGCTGCTGGGCGGTCAACAGCAGCGACTCCGTGCCGGTCCTGATCGCCATGGGGGCCGTCGCCCGGCTCGAGGGCCCCGCGGGCGTGCGCGAGGTGCCCGTCGAGTCGCTCTACCGCGACGACGGCATCGCGTGGCTGACCAAGGCGAAGGACGAGCTGCTCACCGAGCTCGTGCTCCCGCCCCCCGACGGGTGGCGCAGCCACTACGGCAAGCTGCGCCGTCGCGGCACCTTCGACTTCCCCGTCCTCGGCGTGGCGACGGCGCTGCGCCTCGACGGCGACCGGGTCGCGGAGGCACGCATCGTGCTCAACGGGGTCGGCTCGGCGCCGCTGCGCGCGAAGGAGGCGGAGGCCTTCGTCGTCGGCAAGCGGGTCGACGCGGAGACGGCGAAGCAGGCGGGCGAGCTGGCCTTCAAGCCCGCCAAGCCGCTCGACAACACCGACTTCGAGAACGCCTGGCGCAAGAAGATGGTCAAGGTCTACGTGCGGGACGGGCTGCTCGCGGCGGCCCGCGCGTGACCCTCGGCGAGGGTCGGCGCGTCGCGCCGGCCCGCGCCGACCACGCCGCTCAGCGCAGCGTCAGCACCGACACCTCGCCCGCGACGACGGTCGCGGCGACGGGGCCGAGGTCGGCGCCGCCGATCGACACCGCGAGCTCGATCGGGCCCGCCGGGAGCGGGCCGACCACCGTCCCGTTGCCGACGGACGCGAGCGCCTGGTCCTCGGGCGCTCCCGGCTCGCCCGGTCCGGGCAGCGCCGTCGTGCGCACCCCGAGCCAGCCGCCGTCGGCCCGCCGCAGCGTCAGCGCCCCGGCGCTCGGCGGTGGCGGCCGCGGGACGTGGACGACGAGGTAGCCGCCCAGCGCCACGCGCACACGCGTCGGGCCGCTCGTCGCCGCACCGACGGCCCGCGAGACGTGCCACGCGTCGGTGGCGAGCGTGAGCGCGTCCGTCCGAAGCTCGCGCGCGAGGCGATCGAGCGCGTCGGGCGCGTTCGCCGCGCCCGCGGACTCGGTGCCCGTGAACGCCCAGACCGACCGGTCCTCGGACGGGACGATCGCGGCGCCCCGCTCGTCCTCGACCGCAACGGTGTCGAACGAGACGACCGCGGTCGCGGGGGCCACGCGCAGGCGCCCCCGGACGACGACGCTGCCGCCGGGCGGGAGGTCGGGGAGCGCGACCTCGTCGGGTGGGCCGCCGCGGGCCTGCCATCGGTACGACCCCTTCGCGCCCGCCGGGACCTCCACCGTGACGTCGTGCCGGTCGTCCGGGTCGTCCGGTTGCCACGTGATCGTCCACTGGTTCGACTTGCGCCGCACGCCTTCGAACTCGAGCAGCGTGTCCACGATCACGCTCCCGCGCGGCGGCAGCGTCCCCTCCGTCGCCTCGGGCACGAGGCGGAGCGTGAGGCGGGTCGTCGTGCCCCGGTCGGGCGGCCGCCGCGGGCGGAAGGGCACGACCACCTCGGCGGCCGCCGGCACGGCGAACGGGTCGCACACCGCGCCGTGCGGCGGGAGCGACGCCCAGCCGCGCGCCGTCACGGCGGCGCCCTCCGGGAGCCGCGCGCGGAAGGTCGGGCTGGCAGCGCCCCCCAGATACTCCCACGGCGCCGGAGCGCCACTCGAGCCGACGGGCTCCCTCGCCCCCTGGAGCATCAGCTGCCATGCCTCTCCCGCGGGCAGCCCCTCGGCGCGGAACACGACCTCGACCATCTTCGGGAGGCGCAGCTCGACCTCGGTGGGGCGGTCGTCCGCCGCGCGGACGCCGACGGCACGCACCTCCTCGAGGGGGTGCAGGAGCGCGTCCACGTCGAACGGGCCCGTCCCGAGCACGGCGAACACGGCGCGGCCTTCGTCGTCGGCGACCCGGTGCGGGGTCGTCTCGTCTTCGTCCGTGCCCGTCGTCGCCGTCCCGGCACGCCGCACGCGAACGAGCACGCCTCGCGCCGGGAGCCCGTCCGCGCGGAGCACCCGCACGGTGAGCGACGCCCACGCCGCCGGGAGGATCGCCGCGGCCGTCGTCGAGGCGCTCGCGACCGGCGACCCGCTCGACGGCGCGAGTCCCGGGGCGACGTCGGGACGGGCGTTCGGCGCAGGCACCGCGGGCTCGGCGGGCGGCCCGAGTCGGGGGGCGGCGGCGAGGTCCGGGGCGAGGGGCCGCGGCGGGCCGGCGCTCGCGACGTCGCCGTCGGCGGCGAACGGCGCGACGGGCCCGACGTCGGCCGCCCGACCGGCGACCCACCCGGCGACGAACGCCGCGGCGAGCGCGACGACGGCGGCCAGCACCCGGGTCGGACGACGTCCCACCGCGACCTCCTGCGCGGCCAGTCTACGTCGTCGCGCGGTCCGAGGCGGCCGGCGGCGCGCGGAGGAAGCGTCGCTCGACGTGGCGGTGGAACGCCGCTGCCGCCGCGACCGCGGCCCCCGACGCGACGAGCGCGCACGCCCACGCGCCGGCACCGGCCGTCCACCCCGCGCGCGTCGCGACGCCGAGCAACGTCATCGCGACGGGGAAGTGGACGAGGTAGAGCGAGTACGACCGCACGCCGAACCACGCGAGCCCGCGCGCGGGCGCGGCGGCGGCGAGCCGCGCGTCCCACGGGCGCAGCGCGGCGAGCGCCACCGCCACGCCGCCCGCGAAGAGGGCGCGCCGCGCGTCCGAGGCGAAGCCCGCGCCGCCGGCGAGGAACGCCCCGACGTGGAGCGCGAGCGCGAGCGCGAACGCGGCGTCGAGCGCGGCCCGCGAGCGCGGTCGGTGCGCGCCCGTGACGTGCGCGTGGAGCCACAGGCCCGCGAGGAACTCGGGCCAGAGATCGAGCAGCAGGCCGCGGGGCCGCAGCGACGGCACGGCGCGGACGAGCGCGGCCGCGAGCGTCGTCGCGACGACCGTGCCGACGGCCACGCGCCGCGACCGCGCCACGAGGCCGAGCGCGACGAGGGCGTAGAACTGCACTTCGTAGCACAGCGACCACAGGGGCGGGTTGGCGGCGTAGCGGGGGTCGAGGCCCACCGTCTTGAGCGCCGTCTCGGCCAAGAGCAGGCTCGAGACCCAGTGCCATCCCGCCTCGAAGGGCGCGAAGAGCGGTGCCGCGAGCCCGGCGCGGTCGAGCGCGAGGGCGCCGACGCCGACGACCGCGGCGAGCGCCATCGACGCCCAGAAGGTCGGGAAGATCCGCCGCGCGCGTCGCGCGAGGAACGTCGCACGCGGCCGCGCGCCGCCGCTCGCGGCGGCCGCCGCCGCGATGCAGTAGCCCGAGACCACGAAGAAGACGTCCACGCCGAGGAAGCCCCACGCCTCGAGGAAGCGCAGCGGCGCGAACGAGGGCCCCGTGTGCTCCGCGGCGAGCACGGCGCCCGCGACGTGGAAGCCGAGCACGAGCAGGCACGCGACGCCGCGCACCGCGTCGAGCGACCGGAACCGCGCGCCCTCGGGCGCCACGGGCCCCGCGGTCGGCGACGGCATCGTGGGCGTGGAGGGCGCGGGCATCCCCAGAGCGTCGCCCGAGGGTCCGGTCGCCGTCACGAAAGGCACGGCCGTCCGGCGCCGCGGCCGGGGTCGGGCCGCCGGGCTATGCTCACCGCGCCCCGGGAGGGCGTGCCGTGCGCTGGAAGGCGTCGTTTCGCACGAAGCTCGTCGTCGCGCTGACGGGCCTGTCCTTCCTCACCGCGGCGGTCGTGCTCGAGCGGGCGTGGAGCCGCGCGCGCGCCGCGCAGGTGACGTCGCTGCGCTCGCTGCTCGAGTCGGTCGCGGGCGCCGTGGCCCCGAGCGTGGACGGCGACCGCCACGCGGCCTTCGACCCGACGGCGCCGGGGGCCGCCTCCGACCCGTACGAGCGCGAGCTGCGCACTGTCGGGGCGCGCACCAAGGCGAGCCACGCCCGCTTCAAGGAGGTGTACACGATCGGCCAGCTCGAGGGCCCCGGGCCCGGCAAGGGACGCCTCGTGCTCGCCGAGCGCGACGCGGAGGTCGG
Source organism: Planctomycetota bacterium (assembly GCA_020851795.1). Taxonomy (GTDB): domain Bacteria; phylum Planctomycetota; class PLA2; order PLA2; family JAEUHO01; genus JAEUHO01. The sequence continues at coordinate 25,228 of JADZCA010000018.1, forward strand.
CGCGGTCTACGAGTACACGCGCTTCCCCGCGATGGTGCGTGCGCTGGGCGGCCCGGCGTCGGACGAGGACCTCGTGCAGGACGAGTACGGCGTGACGCTCTCGGGCTACGCGCCGATCCGCGACCGCGCGGGCCGCACCGTCGGCCTGCTCGGCATCGACGTGGACGCGGACACGGTGGCCGAGATGCGGGGCCGGCTGCTCGGCATCCTCGGGCTCGGGATGCTCGGTGCCGCGCTCCTGTCGGGCGTGCTGGGCGTGTGGCTGGCCTCGCGCATCAGCCGACCGGTGCGTGCCCTGTCGAGCGCGATGGACCGCGTGGCCGCGGGCGACCTCGGCACGCGCGCCGCGTGGACGTCGTCGGACGAGTTCGGCCGCCTCGCCGCGAACTTCAACCGGATGGTCGAGGGGCTCGAGGAGCGCCAGCGTCTCAAGCAGTCGCTCGCGCTCGCGATGGAGATCCAGCAGAACCTCCTGCCCGCGGGCCCGCCGTCGGTGGCGGGGGTCGAGGTCGCGGGGTTCTCCGACTACTGCGACGAGACGGGCGGCGACTACTTCGACTACCCCCGCACGTGGGAGGTGCCCGGGGGCCGCGTCGCGCTCACGATCGGCGACGTCACGGGCCACGGGATCGGCGCCGCGCTGCTCATGTCCACCGGACGCGCGGTCCTGCGCAGCCACGCCGAGCGCGACGTGGGCCCGAGCGAGATCCTCTCGGTGGTCAACCGCCACCTCGCCCACGACGTGACGCCGGGCAAGTTCATGACGCTCTACTACGGCGTCCTCGACCCCGCGGCCGGCACGCTGCTCCACGCGAACGCGGGGCAGGGCGGCTGCTTCGTGTGGCGGGCGGCGCGGGCGCAGCTCGAGGAGATGCCGGCGGGCGCCCCGCCGCTGGGCGTCCTGCCCGAGATCCCGTTCCCCGAGGTGAAGGTCGAGGGGCTGCGCGCGGGCGACGTGGTCGTCCTCGCCACCGACGGCGTGTGGGAGACCAACGACCCGTCGGGCAAGCCCTTCGGCTACGAGGGCATCGAGGCGGTCGTGCGGGCGCACGCCGCGGGCTCGGCCGCGTCGATCGCCGACGCCATGCGCGTCGCCGTCGAGCGCCACCGCGGGGCCGGCGCCCAGGCCGACGACGTCACCCTCGTCGTGGCGAAGCTCTAGCCCGCCGAGTTCACGAAAGACGAGGCCCGTCGGGCGCCGATCGCACGTCAGGCCGCCGTCGGGGCTCGCGGATTCGGCCCGGGCGCGCGTCGGACGCGACGACAGCGTGTTCTGGCACCACGCCGAGGAGCGGGCGACGCGTGGCGAGACGCATCGAATCGGCGACGGGCCCTGCGTCACGCCCGGGCCGAAGACGCCGCCCCGACCTCGTCGGCTCGTGAATTCGGCGGGCGAGGAGCCCGTCGCGGACACGGGCCGCCGGGAGGCCCGCGCCCGGGACGGGCTCCTAAGGGGTAGACGCGGACACGGAGACGAAAGGGGAGGCTACGGCGGAGGAGAAGGCGGAGGTCACGGCTCAGGCCAAGGTCGCGTCTACGGCGGAGGCGGAGGCGAGGACGGCATCCGCCCGATCCGCCCGCGGGGAGCGCAGGGCCGCGGGGGTCGCGTGGTGGAATCCGCCGCGCCCATGCTGCCGCTCTCCGCCTCGCCCGACGTCGTCGCGCGCGTCCTCGACGCCGTGCGGTCGCCTCGGCGGCCCGAGCGCGTCGCGTGCCTCACCGAGGAGAGCGTCGAGATCCTCTACGCGATCGGCGCGGGCGACCTCGTCGTCGGCGTGTCGAAGTACGTCGAGCGGCCCGAGGAGGCGCGCGAGAAGCCGCGGCTGTGCGCGTTCGTCCGCGCCGACTACGACGCGGTCGAATCCGTGCGGCCCGACCTCGTGCTCTGCTTCAGCGACCTGCAGGCCGAGATCGCGGCGGAGTGCGCACGGCGCGGGATGAACGTCGTCGTGTTCAACCAGCGCAGCGTCGCGGAGATCCTCGGCGTCGTGCTCGCGATCGGCGCGCTGGTCGGCCGCGAAGCCCCCGCCCGCGCGCTCGTCGAGCGCCTCACGGCGCACGTCGAGGCGGTCGCGGCCAAGGCCGCGCTGCTCCCGCGCCGCCCACGGGTGCACGTCGAGGAGTGGGACGCGCCGCTCATCACCGCGATCCGCTGGGTCGCCGAGCTGGTCGAGGTCGCCGGCGGGCGCTACGTGTTCCCTGCGCGGTCGGTCGCACCGGCGGCGCGGGACCGGGTCGTGGACCCCGCCGACGTCGTGCAGGCCGACCCCGAGGTGATCGTCGCGTCGTGGTGCGGCAAGCCCGTGCACGTCGAGCGGATCGTGGCGCGCCCCGGGTTCGCCGACGTCGCGGCGGTGCGCGACGGGCGCGTCCACGTGCTCCCGCCGGCGATCCTCCTCCAGCCCGGGCCCGCGGCGCTCACCGACGGGCTGGACGCGCTCCACCGCCTCGTCGCCGCCGCGGTCCGCTGAGCGCACGCGCGCAGGACGTGCGCGGGGCGACGCCCGCGCGCGCGGGCTCCCCCCGGGCGCGCGGGTCCACGCCCCCGGAGCGGACCCCGGGGGACTTCAGCGCCGCGGGGGGGTGGTCGATAGCGACCCGGCGATACCGGGTCCGAACCCCCCGGTATGCCCGGACTCCGGGACGTCCCGGCGTCCGCGCGGTCGCGGGTCCCGTCCGGGACCGGCGGTCGGAGGCGGGTTCGTCGCGAGGGACACCCCCGTGGGCCCTGACCTGTCCGCCCGCGCCCGTCGCCGCCCCGCCCGCGGCGACCGCGGCTTCGCGATCGTCTGGGCGATGCTCGCCGCGATGCTCATCGCCGGCATCGTCTTCGCCGGCACGAGCACGCAGATCGCGATGAACCGGCTCGGCGACGCGACCTTCTCGGCCGAGGGCCAGGCGCGCTCGGTCGCCGAGGCCGGGCTCGTGGACGCGCTCGCGTGGTTCCGCCGCCAGCAGACGCAGCCCGTCTCGACGTTCGCGCCCCAGCGCAACCTGGCGGCGAACCCGGTCGTGAACGAGACCGACGACACGGTGGTCGGCCTCGTGCGCGAATACGAGATGATGCCGTCGCTGTGGGCGCGCTACGAGGTGCGCAAGCCCGTCGCCGCCGAGTCGTTCACCGACCAGGACGCCGACGGCCGCTACGACTACGGCGAGCCGTACCTGGACACCAACGGCAACGGGCGCCGCGACCCGGCGCGCGAGATCCGCGACATCTCCGTGGACCGCGGCTTCGCCGGCACGGGCACGGTGTGGTGGGTGGTCTCGCACGGCGCGGTCTACCGTCGCCGCGACGCCGCGCAGCCGCTCGGCTCGGCCGCCAACCCCAAGGTCGCCTCCGCCGACGTCGCGGCCGAGGTTCGCCGCTTCGTGATCGTCCCGCCCGCGACCTCCGCGCTGTGCGTCAAGACCGGCACCGGCACGACGATCGGCGCCCGCGCCCGCCTGCTCGGCGGCTCCAAGGGCGGCCTGATCACCAAGTCGGGCACGGGCACGCCCACGGTGCAAGTCGGCTCGGAGGTGTACGGCTCGCCGGCGGTGGGGACCAACCCGACCTACGACGACTCCATCTCGACGACCTTCGGCGTGACGATGCCCGAGCTCAAGGCGATGGCCGACGCGTCGTGGTCCTCCGCCGCGCTGTTCCCCGCCAAGATCGGCGACTTCACGCTCAACATCGTCCCGGGCCCCATCACGTTCGACGACAGCCGCCCGCTGCGCGGGACCGGCGTCGTCGTGGTGGAGGGCAACTGCACGATCGCCGCGGGCAGCAACTCGTTCTTCAACGGCATCCTCTACGTGCAGGGGACGCTGACGGTCCGCGCGCCCGTCTACCTCCGCGGCACCGTGATCGTCACCGGCACGGCCGACGTGGCCGGGACCGGCGGCGACTTCTCCGAGATCAACTACGACCCCGCGATCTTGAACGAGGTGCTGACCATGCTCGGTCAGTACCGCTTCTCGACGGCGACCTACGAGCCGTCCGAGGCGCTGCCCGACGGGACGCCCGACGAGGGCAACCTGGTGCGGCTGCAGCACTCGGGGATGACGTTGCCCGGCGCCGCGCTCCCCGCCCCGCTCGACGACAGCCTCCCGCCCGTGGGGATGGGCGGATGACGCCCCGCCCCGTCCCCCTCGGAGCCGCACCCGTGCGCACCGCTCCCTCCCGCTCCCGCCGCCGTGGCTTCTCGCTCGTCGAGGTGCTGCTGGCCGGCATCCTCGTCTCCGTCGTCGCGATGGCCGGCGCCGCCTACGTCACGCGCTCGTCGCAGAGCGCCGACTGGACGCGCGACCGCATCTTCGCCCGCCAGAAGGCGCTCTCGATCCTCGCGGAGCTCAAGTCCTTCGTCGAGGGCAGCAGCGACCAGGCGGCGGAGGAGCTCGACGCGTTCGACGACGCGCTGCAGTACAACCCGACGCTGACGATCGCGCCGGACCCGAGCGACCCCAGCAAGCCCGCCGCACCGGACCACCCGCTGTCGGGCAACGTGGCCGACTCCGGCGACTGGCGCTGGTACCGCCACGTCACCGTGCGCCGCTTCTCCGGCGTGCCCACGCGCGACCTGCGCATCTGCACCGTGCGCGTGTGGCGCCATCGGCGCGGCGACGCGGTCCCCGGCGAGCAGATGGCCGAGGTGTCGTCGGTGGTGCGCACCGTGGCGGACGCGTACCCGACGACGCAGGTCTACGACGTCTACCTGATCGCGCTCGAGAACGTCCCGGGCTGGTGGGTCTACATGGACTCCATCAAGCCGTTCGTGGACGCGACGCTGGCCGACCTCGAGGCCCGCAACCCGGGCCTGTCGTTCCGGACGCACTGGATCACCACCTCGGGCTACGGCCGCGACGAGGAGTACGCGCCCTACACGAACGAGACGCGCATCAGCACCGACTCGACGCCGTGGAGCTACGTGTACCCGGGCCGCATGCCGTCGGGCTCCGCGGCGACGCGCTACTACGTCCCGGAGTCGATCCGCGCGCGCGTCAACCTCGACGGCCCGACGACGCCCGTGTTCGTGAACGGGTACGCGGCGTCCGAGCCCTTCACCGACGCCAACGGGAACGGGCTCTGGGACTCGGGCGAGGCCTACACCGACTCGGACGGGGACAACCACTACGACGTCAACAACCCCGTGCCGTACGCGCTGGCGGACCAGCAGAACCACGCGATGCGGTGGCCGGACGAGAACGCGAAGTTCCAGGCGCGCGTCGCCGCGGGCCTCGACGTGGACGGAGAACCGACCTACCGGCTGCTGCTCGACCGCATGATCGCGGACCCCGCGCGCTTCCACAACGCGATCCTGATCAACCTGCACGGCGAGCTGCTCCCGATGCCGGCGGTGCGCAACTACTCCGACGCCGCGAAGGACCCGGTGAACAGCCCCGGTTGGCGCGTCGTCACGCACCCCGAGACGCTGCTCGTCCGCCGCGTGGCGGGCGAGAGCCAGCCGGTGGCGACGAGCGCGCGGTGGCGCGTCTACGCCTACAAGACCGAGTTCCCGACGGCCGAGCCGATCATGACGCTCACCGAGCCGTTCAACGACGTGAACATGAACGGCGTGTGGGACACCGGCGAGCCGTTCCAGGACTGGAACGCCGACGCGAAGTGGAGCCAGGGGAAGCCGATCGTCGTCGAGCTGGCCGGCATCGACGCCTCCGCGGCGATCAACGCCGCGTCGAACCCGTCGATGACCATCCAGTTCCTCCCCGGGGGCGTGGACGCGGACGGGAACGGCACCGCCGACACGTACACGGCGTTCGCCAAGGCGCGCACGTTCCCCGAGACGTTCACCGACTCGAACGGCAACGGGCACTGGGACCCCGCGGAGCCGTTCCTCGACGTGAACGGCAACGGGGCCCTCGACGCCGGGGAGCCGTTCCAGGACCTCAACGGCGACGGCGTGCGCACCGCGACCGCCGAGCCCTACGTGGACGGCAACGCGAACGGGCGTCCCGACCTCGTGATGGGCGCCGCCGACGTCTACACGGACAGCAACGGCAACGGGAAGTGGGACGCCGCCGAGCCCTACCTCGACATGAACGGGAACGGCGCCCGCGACGCGGCGACGTCCCCGGTGACGCCGTGGCGCGCGTGGAACCCCGCGGTGGACAACGTCAGCACCGCGACGCGCAACGCGTACCGCGCCTCGTACGGCGAGCCGTTCGTGGACGTCAACGCGAACAGCACGTGGAACCCCGCCGAGCCGCTGCTCTACGACAACAACGGCAACGGGAAGTTCGACGGCGGCTACAAGCGCGGGGAGATGTTCTACGTCCCGCGCATCGACACCACGACGAACACGACCTTCCTCGAGCTGTACGGCACGCCGCTCTACGCGCCGGAGACCGCCGACGGCCGCGGCCTCGACGCCGGGCAGCGCCTGTACGACCTCGAGTACATCCCGTGCGCGACCCCGAGCGCGACGACGGCGGGCTCCGCGCCGTTCAACCGCGACCTCGCGAGCACCACCGTCGACGTCCCCAAGAACACCGCGCGCTGGACGATCGACGTGCCGATGGCGACGCTCAAGAAGACCTTCGAGACCGCCGTCGGCGCCAACAACGGCGACGCCGCCGACCGGGTGCTCGAGGTCCGCACGCGCTTCGGCCTCGACCGCACGACGGGCACGATGTGGCCGACGCGCAACGCGCCGGCGAACCTCTCGCGCGCCTACGCGTGGTTCGCCGACAGCCGCAACGACATCCCGTTCTCCGAGCGCTACCAGTTCCAGGGCGACCCGCGCCACTGCCCCTACGCGGACCTCTCCCGGACGGTGGGGACCACGTTCCCGCACGGCTACAACTGGTACTTCGACAACCTCGTGGACGCGGCGAACGCGACCGACAAGTGGCGCGGCATCGACGGCGCCCGCCTGCTCGACGGGTGGATGGGCCGCCAGCAGATCGACACGGCGCGCTACTTCCAGTGGCTGCGCACCGCGGTGACGTCCACCGAGGCCGTGTACACGACGCTGACCGGCTTCTCGTACTTCTACCTGTCGGTCGGCGGCGACGTCGGCTACGACTCGGCCAACGGGTTCTCGAGCTCGATCCCGATGAACGGCACGCCGTTCGGGAGCACGTCGGCGTCGGTGTACGAGGACACCATCGCCGGCGGCGGGACCTCGGGCGTGGGCGGCAGCCAGAAGTACGTCCGCAGCAACAACGGGACGAACGCGTCGATCCGCTCGGGCGGCTACTGGTGGGGCAAGCCGTGGATCGGCGAGCTCTGGCAGGACGCGGCGTACGCCACGCAGTGGGCCACGTGGGGGAACCTCCGCGGCGCGACCGGCACGTCCGCGCAGACCTACCGCATGCTCAATCGAGGCTCCATGCCGTCGGCGCAGCAGCCGGCCGGGACCCTGCTGCAGAACCGCTCCGCGCGCACGGCGGAGGAGGGTTCGACCTCCTACTTCAACGTGGGCACGAGCGGCAGCACCTTCCACCACCAGTACCGGGACGGGCAGACGGGCTCCCTGACCGGCGACGGCCCGCAGCTGGCGGCGAACTACAACTTCCCGCTGACGACCTCCGCGCCCATCAGCCGTCCGTTCTCGATCGCGTCGAGCGGCGACGGCGGCGTGCCCAGCGAGTTCACGTACACGACCGAGTACCCGAAGCTCACGGCGACGACCGTCGCGACCTTCTACAACCACACCAGCGGCACGACGGGCAGCGCCGTCGTGCGGCACACCGACCCCAGCACGGGGCGCGCGGCCCACGTCGTCGTCAACGGCATCGACCGCACCGCGGGCTCCGGCTCGGCGTTCATCGCCCGCTACTCGCTGCTCACGCTGATCCACTCGACGTTCGCCGCGGGGCTCGCGGGGCCCGGGCGCGTCAAGCAGCTGCCGCGCACGCAGATCGTCACGCCGACCGCGGTGACCGAGCTCGACGACCCCACGACCATCCCGGTGCGGTGGAAGATCGAGTGGAAGCGCTGGGACGGCCGCAAGTACACGGACTCGTACGCCGACAACTTCGCCGAGACCGAGAGCGACCTCGTCTACGTCCTGCTGCTGTCCCGCGACGGCGGCAAGACCTGGCGCAACATGAAGACGGGCGACCTCGCCGAGCAGGGGGTGCTCCCCACGGTGAACGGCCTGCCCGACCCCGACCGCACGTGGCCGGACGCCGCGACGGGGGAGGAGACGTGGACGTGGTCCACGCCCGCCGCGTCCTACCCCGAGGGCACGTACGTGCTCCGCATCGAGTGCTACCGCACGTCCGAGCCGCTGCACTACGCCGCGCACCAGGAGAAGGTCTATGTCAACCGCTGACCGCCGCGGCCCGGCGCGCCCCGGGGCGCGCGGTTTCTCCCTCATCGAGCTGGTCGCGACGGTCTCGATCGTCGCGCTCATGACGCTCGTCATCGAGCGGACCATCTCGGGCGTGACCGAGAACGAGCGCACGATGCGCGCGATCCGCAACACGTCCGAGCGCGGCCAGCGCGCCGCCTTCCGCGTGCGCGGCCTCGTCTCGTCGGCGCGCAAGGTCTACCAGGACGACACCGTCGGGCAGGGCTACCTGCAGCGCCTCGCGATCCCCACCGGCACCCCGATCCTCCCCGGGTCGCGGATGCCCAAGTTCGACGAGATCGGGGCCCTCGCGCCCGACGCGGCGGGCGACCCGCGCACGGGCAACATGCTGCTCTTCGTCCGCGAGGCCGACCCGCTGCCGTGCATGGCCAACGCGGCCACCAAGAAGACGCGGCTCGTGGACACCTACCGCTTCTGCCTGGTCCACCTGACCGCCACGTCGCGGACGCTGGTCGCGGGCGGGTCGCCCGCGCTCGACCTCGTCGAGTGGCGCAGCGTCGTCTTCCCGTCCTACCCGCAGGTCATGGCGATCACCGACGCGACCGAGCGGAGCCGCGTCGTCGCCGAGCTCTACAACCGCTACGACGTCGACTACCTGTGGGACGTCAGCAAGCCGGTCACGTCGGCCTTCTACGCGATCGACGGCGTGGGCACGGTCGCGGCGTCGCCTTCGACGCCGACGACGATCCCCCGCGACGCCAACGTCGCCCGCGCCGGGAGCATGGTGCCCGCCAACATCGCCGTCGCCTACACCGACATGGCGTCCTCGCCGCGCAAGCCGGTGTTCACGGTGGACGCGCCGGCGACCTGGACCCCGCACGGCTTCGAGACGAAGGTCGTGGGCCCCTCGGGCTCCCGCAAGATCTGGATGCGCCTGACCGTCGAGCAGCAGGCGGGCAAGGGGCGCGTGCCCGCGCACCAGACGGCGGTGGTCGCGACGACGCGCGACGCCTGACGCGGCGCGCCGGGCTTGCGCGCCGGGCGCCGCCGCGGTTCCCTGTGCGGGTGGATCCCGCGGACCCGCGGCCTCGCGTCTTCGCCGTCACGACCGACCTCGCGCTGACGGGGGCGAAGCGCGTCCTCGTCGACGGTGCCGTCGGCATCGACCGGCGGCGCTTCCGGCCCGGGGTGCTGCTGCTCTCGCCGGTGGACGACGCGGACCCGCTCCGTCGCGAGCTGGCCGCCGCCGGCGTGGACGTCCACCACGTCCGCGTCCGTTCGCGCCTCGACGTGCGCGGCCTGCTCGACCTGCGCGCCTGGGTGCGCGACGTCGGGCGTCCCGACGTGCTGCACACGCACTGCGCGCGCAGCGCCGGCGTCGTCCGCCTCGTCGCGCTCGGCGAGCCGGCGGCGCGCCGGCCTCGCGTCGTCGTGCACTTCCACGGCACGGTGTCGGCTCGCGCGCTCCGGTGGAAGCACCGCCTGCTCGACCGGGTCGTCCGCGGCATGACGAGCATGGTGCTCGCGCCGACGCTGCACTCGGCCCTGCGCGGGGCCCGCGTGCACGCGTACCGCGGGATGCCGGTGCGGGTGGTGCCCAACGGGATCGACTTCTCGCGCATCGCGCGGGCCGCGCGCAGCGTGGAGAGCGTGCGCCGCTCGTGGGGCGTGCCGGAGGGGACGCGCGTCGTCCTGCTGCTCGGGCGGTGGGGCGCGGCGAAGGGGCACGACGTGCTGCTCGACGCGATCCCCGCGGTGCTCGCGCACCCCGAGCCGGTCCGCTTCGTGCTCGTCGCCCCCGAGGGCGGGGGCGAGTACCGCTCCGCGCTCGAGCGCATGGTGCGCCGCACCGCGCTGCGCCGCCACGTCGTCCTCACCGGGCGCGACACCGACCCGGGCTCGTGCTACGCCGCCGCCGACGTCGTCACCGTGCCCTCGCGCGACGAGCCGTTCGGCCTCGTCGCCGTCGAGGCGATGGCGGCGGGCCGGACGCTGGTGGCCGCGCGGGCGGGGGGGCTGCCGGAGGTGTGCGGCGACCGTGCCGGCGTGCTCTGGGTCCAGCCGGGCGACCCCGACGCCCTCGCCCGCGCCCTGCTGACCGCGCTCGAGGAGCCGGCCGGCGCCCGCGACGCGCGCGCCGTCGCGGCGCGATCGCGCGCGACCGACTTCGCGCTGGGGCGCTACATCGCGCACCTCGAGGCGGTGTACGCGGAGGTGCTCCGCCGCCCCGACCTCGCGCCGCCGGGCGGCCGCCCCGCCGGCGCGCGCGACGTCTCGTGGCCGCGGGGCGTCCGCCGCGCCGCCGCGGTCGCGCCCGTCGGCGCCTCCCCGGCGTTCGCCGCGCGCTGACCGGGGCCCCGCGCGAGGTCGGGCCTCGCACGGCCTCGTGGGGCGAGATTTCGGCAGGCTGGACCGCCCCCGGTGAGCCTGCGGTCTTCCGTTGCATTTCCCCCGCCCGGTCCGTACAGAGGGCGCGGCCCCTGCTCCCGCAGGCCCGGGCCCAGGAACGATCATGCACGGACACCACGGGCGCCAGCGCCCGACCCGCACGGACGCGCTCGCCGACGGCGCGTCGGACCAGCTCGTCCCGCTCCAGTCGCTCGACCTCGGTCGCGTGCGGTCGTTCGACGACCTCGCCCGCGGGATGAGCCTCACGTCCTTCGCGGGGCGCGCGGTGGGCGAGGCGGCCGACGTGCTCGAGGCGATGGTCCGCGATCCCGACTGCATCGTCGTGTGCACGCTGTCGGGCGCGATGACCGTGGCGAAGATGGGCCTCGTGCTCTGCGACATGATCGACGCGGGGTGGGTGCAGGCGGTCGTCTCGACGGGCGCGCTCATGGCCCACGGCTTCGTCGAGGCCACCGGGCGGACGCACTTCAAGGTCGACCCGGCCATCAGCGACGACGAGTACTACGAGAAGGGCTACGACCGCGTCTACGACACCCTCGAGCTCGAGAAGAACCTCGACGAGGTCGAGGAGCTCGTGCGCCACGTGCTCGAGGCGTGGGACCCGGCCGTCACCCTGTCGAGCGTGGCCTTCCACGACGCGCTCGGCGCCTACCTCGCGCGCCACACGCAGGGGCGCGGGGTGCTGCGCTCGGCGCACGAGAAGCAGGTGCCGGTGTACGTGCCGGCGTTCACCGACAGCGAGCTCGGCCTCGACGTCGCGTTGCACATCCAGCGCGCGCACCGCGCCGGCCGTCCGCCGGTCCGCTACGACGGGTTCGCCGACCTCGAGCACTTCAAGGAGCGGATCCTCGCCGCGCCGCGCTGCGGCATCTTCACGATCGGCGGTGGCGTCCCGCGCAACTGGGCCCAGCAGGTCGGCCCGTACCTCGACATCACCAAGAAGCGCCTCGGCATCGACGTGCCGCAGCGCCGGTTCTCGTACGGCGTCCGCATCTGCCCGGAGCCGGCGCACTGGGGCGGGCTGTCCGGCTGCACCTACACCGAGGGCGTGTCGTGGGGGAAGTTCGTGCCCCCCGCGGAGGGCGGGCGCTACGCCGAGGTGTTCGCCGACGCCACGGTGGCGTGGCCGCTGGTGATCCTCGCGGTCGCCGAGCGGTGCCGGCGGGACCCGCCCAAGCCCAAGTCCTTCCGGATCTCGGTCCGCTGAGCGCGGGCGCGCGCGCCGGCGCGTTCACCGGGTGACCTCCCGAGGGGACGGCGGCGTGTCCCAAAGGGGAGGCGCCGGGGGATCCCGCGCTGACGCGCCGGTGACGGATCGTGTCGTGTTGACAGGGTCTCCGGGGGTGTCCGGGGCGCGGCGGCACGGTCCGAAACGGGTCCGGGTGCATCCCACCGACCGACCGGTCGAGCGCCGGGACTTCGGGCGGCTTCGACCGATCGACGGGCGGTCTCCGTAAGTCGTCCGAATGCAGGCAGTTAGGCGCTTGGAGGGCGAATAACCCGGGGAGTACGGTCGATTCGGCCGGAATTCTGGAAACCTCGCGGGCGATTTCGGCGTCTCGTTGGGCGTGGCCGTTGCGATAGGGCGGCCATCACCGGTGCGAACCCCCGGTGATTTCCCTCACGCCGAGGACTCCCCATGACGCCCGTGACCCTCGCTCTTCCGCGTCGCTCGTCGCAGGCCCCGACGGCCTCCCCGCTCCCGCGGCTCGAGATCGTGTTCCGGGCGGTCGAGGACGCGCTCAAGGCGGCGGGCATCGACCGGCCGCACGCCCTGCGCTCGCCCCGGACCGTCGAAGAGGCTCTCGAGGGGGTCGCGGCGCTCGCGGGCACGCTCGTGATCGTGGACCCGGCCGAGCTGCGGGCCGCCGAGCTCGACGTCGAGGAGACGGTCGCCGACGAGCGGAGCGGGGGGACGTTCTTCGTCTCGGTGCCGTCGGCCGCCGAGCTGGCGACGCGCCGGATCCGCTACCGCGACCTCGGGTCGGCGTCGAGCGCCTTCGCCTTCGTCGAGGAGGCGGTGCATCCGGTCGGGTTCGGCAAGCTGCACTTCGTCCGCAAGCCGACGGCGCTGCGCCGCTGGCGGCTCGTCGTGGCGGACACGCCCGGCTTCCGCGTGGCCCTCGTCTCGCGGCCCCTGCCCGGCGGCGGGTTCGTCGGGCTGTGGACGGGCGACGCCGATCTCGTGGACGAGGTCGCGGGCTACCTCCGCGCGCAGGCCCGCGCGGCCGGCTTCGAGGTCCCGCCCGCGTCCGCGCCCGTCCCGCCGATGCTCGGGATCGCCGACGAGGCCACGGTGTGGCGTCAGGCGGCGGCCCTGCGCGGTCAGCGCGAGGTCCGCGAGGGCGAGCTGCGCGAGATCGCGCGCGCCGCGGCGCTGCGGGGCGTCGAGCTCCGTCGCCAGCGCGCGGCGGCGCTCGCGGCGGCTGCGCAGGGCGGCGCCCCGAAGGCCGCCACGCCCGCGGCCTGATCGCTCCGCCGAGGCCGGTCGCGCGTCCGCGCGCGCCGCGGCTGCTTCGTCGCGTGCGCGCGGGACGCTATCCTGCGCCCCGTGCGCGCGTTCGTGGCCCTCGCCGCGGTGCTGACGCTCCCGCTCGCCGGGTGCTCGGCGCTGTCGTCGGTGCGGATGCCGTGGAGCGGCGGCGGGTCGGCGTGCTCGGACTGCGCGCCGCCCCCGCGTGCGTCGGCGCGCGCGACACCCACGCCGTGCGAGCCGCCCGCCGCGGCTCCGGCTCCCGAGCCGGAGGCGCCCCCGCCGCCGGCTGATTTGGGCCCCGTGGTCCCGCCGCCGCCGCCCGAGAGCGTCGGCGTGCGCCCGGGGCCCGCGCTCCCGCCGATGCCGTCGGGCCCGCGGGCGCCGTGGAGCCCGGCGACCGACCCCGATCTCTCGTCGCTGCCCGAGGGCGTGGCGGTCGCGCAGGCGCGGCCGTGGAGCGTCGTCGTGGTGCACCACTCGGCGACTGCGCGCGGGAGCCAGGCGATCTTCGATCGCATGCACCGCGAGCGGGGCTGGGAGGGGGTCGGCTACGACTTCGTGATCGGCAACGGGACCGACACCGGCGACGGCGAGATCGAGGTGACCTTCCGCTGGCGCGAGCAGCGCGACGGCGCGCACGCCAAGGGGTGGAACGACGTCGCGATCGGGATCTGCCTCGTCGGCAACTTCGAGACGACCGACCCGACGCCTGCGCAGCGCTCGGCGCTCGTCACGCTGCTGCGCCACCTGCGTCGTCGGTTCGGCATCCCGGCCGAGCGCATCGTCGGCCACGGGACGCTGATGCCGACGAAGTGCCCCGGGGCCCGCTTCGTCCTCGCCGAGTACGTCCGCGCGTCCGCGCCCTGACCGCGCGTCCCGAGCCCGCCGAATTCACGAAGGACGAGGCCCTTCGCGCGTCGAACGCCCGTCAGGCCCCGGTCGGGGCTCGCGGATTCGGCCCGGGCGCGCGTCGGCCGCGACGACCGCGGACCGCACCGCGGTGCCTGGCACCACGTTGCGGTGCCAGGCACCGCGTTGCGGTGCCTGGCACGACCCGCTCGCCCGACCCGCTGAGGAGCGGCCCGAGACCGAGGAGCTTCGCGACGCTCCGCACCGTGCTGCTAGACACCACGGCGCCATGCTCGCGAAATCCCCGCGTGGACCTTTCGCACGCGGCCGCCCGCGATTCGCTCAGGCCCGCGGGAGCGGCCGCGGCGACCGCGTACTCGCACCGCCGTACGCCGAGCCGCGGCCCGACGACGAGGAGTCTGCGACGAGGAGGAGGGTCGGAGGGGCGCTGCGCC
>JADZCA010000019.1 GCA_020851795.1 Planctomycetota bacterium
CCGGTGTGGGGCGCCAGAAACTCCTTCCGCTTCGCGATAGGCGCGAGGGCGAGCCGGCCCGCCGCATCGGGCTGGCTGTCGTGAGCATGGGGCCCTGACTCGAGCACGAGCGCGTCCTGGCGCGCGTACCACGCGGGCGGGATCCGCGCGTCGCGACCGAGGGGCCCGGCGCGACGCGCTCGGTGCCCGCGCGGCGCGCCGCGTCAGAGGAGGTCTTCGAGGTCGTCGGGGGAGACGTCGTCGCCGAACGCGACGGGCCCGTCGCCGAGCGCCTGCTGCGGGTCCACGCGGTCCTCCGACGGCTCGTGGCGCCGCTCGAGCCGGATCCAGCGCGCCGCGGCGAGCGACTCGAGGAAGGCGAGCGGCGACGACAGGTACACCTCGCCCCGGCGGCCCTGCGCCGCCACCCGCGCCGCCACCCCCTGCATGTAGGACGCCACACCCCCGGCGGGGGCGCCCTGAGCCCGCGCCATCCACGCCACGACCTCCTCCGGGGTGCCGAGGTACTCGTCACGCCCCACGGTGACCTTGCAGAGGAAGGGCCTGCGCGCCATGCGCCGTAGGATACGCCCCCCGTGCCGGCCGACCCCGCCGTCCCCGACGCCCTCGAGGTGCGCTTCGCCTACGCGACCGCCGTCGTGGCCTCGTTCGCGTGGATCGCCGCCACCATGCCGGGCGTGCACCTCGCGCAGGCGGGCCTCTCCGAAGACCTCGCCACCCCGATGCACCGCGGGGCCCCGCTCGTCGTCCCGGCGCTGCTCCTCCTCGTGGGGATGCCCGTCGCGACGGTGCTCGCGCGCGACCCCCTCGGGCTGCGCGGGCTGCTCTCGTGGGCGAGCGCCTTCGTCGCGGGCTACGCCGCCGCCGCGTTTGCCACCTGCCGCCCGCGCTCGTTCGGGTGGGCCGTCGTCGGCGCGCTCGGGCTGCTCGCCGTCGTCAGCGTGCGCGACGCGCTGCGCGCCGGCCGCGCCGCCTCGGCGTCGCCGCCGCGCGAGCTGCCCCCGCGCACGGCCGACCTCCGGCTCGCGCTCGCCCTCCTCGCGCTCCTGACGCCCGCGGGCGTGCTCGCCGCCGGGGGCGAGGAGCGCGCGTCGTGGATCGTGCCGTTCCTCTTCCTCGCGCTCGCGGCCGCGGGCGAACGCAGGGCCCGGGGCCTGCTCGGCCTGCGGCGCGCCGCGACCGCGGCGCTCGTCCTCGTCGCGGCGCACCTCGTCGTCGCGCTGCGCTACGCCCTCGAAGACGGCGGGCCCGCGCCCGCCGGGTGGACGCCGTGGGGCGCGGCCGCGCTCGTCCTCTCGGGACTCGTCCTCGTCCTCGCCGTGGCGTGGACCGCGGTGCTCCTCGTGCGGGGTCGCGGCGCGCGCCCCGCGGAGGCGGCGTCGTGAGCGGGGCCGCGCCCGCCCCCGCCGTCGTGGCGCCCGTCGTGGGCGGCGCGGACGCCGCGCTCGACGTCGCGACCCCGCCCGCCGCCGCGCGCGCGCGCGCCCGGCTCGCGCTCGTGCTCGTCGGCCTCGGGCTGTGGCTGCTCCCCTGGCTCGGCGCCGAGCGGGGCCCGGCCCGCGCCGGCGCGCCGGCCGCGCTCGGCTTCGCCTTCGCGTGGGGGACGGCGGCGACCGCGCTGCTCGCCCGCACGCGCCGCGGGCTCCTCGTCGGCGAGGCGCTCATCTCCGCGCTCGTCGCCGGCACGCTCGCGGCCCTCGTCGCGCTGCACCACCCTTGGCTCCCCGGGCCCGACCGCACCGCCACGCTGCTCCCGATCTTCGGCCCGCTCGCCGCGCTCGGCGTGCTCGACGCGGTCTCGCGCCTGCGCCGCCCCGCGCTCGGCGGCGAGGTCGCCGCGATCCGCGCCACGGCCGCGCTCCTGTGCGCGGGCGCGCTGTGGGTGGCGGCCGACCCGCTGCCGGCCGTCGTCGCCGTCGTGCTCGCCCTCGCCCCCGCGGCGGTCGTGCGCCCCGTCACCGCGCGCGGCGCGCGGCGCGGGCTCGAGGCGCTCGCGCTGCTCGCCGCCGTCGCGCTGTTCCTCGCGCCCGAGGCCCACGGCTGGCTCGTCGCGCCGCCCGTCTCGCCGGAGTCGCCCACCGTGTGGGCGTTCCTCCACCCGCTCGTCGCGGTCGCGCTCGCGGCGCTCGCGGTGCGCGGCCTCCTGCTGCCCGAGGGCGCCGACGCGCCCACGGCGCCGCGCTGAGCGCGGCCGTGCCGGCGGCCTGCGCCGAGCCCGCCGCGGCGCCGCGGCGTCCCGCCTCGACGACCCGCGAGGTCCTCGCGCTCGCGGTGCCGGCCACGCTGTCGGGGTTCGTCCAGCTCGCCTACCACTGGGTCAACCTCGGCTGGGTCGGGCGCCTGCCCGACGCGACGACCGCGGCGGCGGGGCTCTCGGTGGCGACGTTCGGGATCTGGCTCGTGCACTCCGTCGCGGCGCTCGTCGTGGCGGGCGCGGGCTCGGTGGTCGGGCGCTACGTCGGCGCGGTGCGCCCCGCGGCGGCGTCCTACGTCGCGAGCCAGGCCCTGCGCGCCGCGCTGGCGCTGGGCCTCGCGATCGGCGTCCTCGGGGGCTTCGTCGCGCCTTCGCTGTTCGAGCGGAGCGGGACGTCGCCCGCGGCCGCCGCGCAGGGCACCGCCTACCTCCGCATCGCGTTCGCCGGCGCGGCGGCGAGCCTGCTCCAGCTCACCGCCGACGCGGTCTGGCGCGGGCACGGCTCCACGCGGGTCCCGCTGCTGACCTCGGCGGTCGGGCTCTCGCTCAACGCCGCGCTCGACCCGCTGCTCATGTTCGGCGTCGGACCGCTGCCGCGCCTGGGCCTGCCCGGCGCGGCGGTCGCGACGGTGCTCGCGAGCGCCACCGCGGCGGCGATCTCCTTCGCGCTGCTGCGCCGGCACGGCCACGTCGCGGGCGCGCGGCCGCCCGACGACGTGATGCGGCTCGACGCCCGCACGCGGCTCTCGGGCGGGCCGCCGCGCTGGCTCGACCTCGCGGTGCTGCGGCGGTTCGTGCGCGTGGGCCTGCCCGTCGCGGCCAACGGCGTCTTCTTCGTCCTCGTCTACCTCTGGCTGTCGCACCTCGTCACCGAGGTCGGGGGCGACGCGGCGCTCGCCGGCCTCGGCGTCGGGCTGCGCGGCGAGCAGGTCGCGTTCCTCCTCGGGTCGGGCTGCTCGATGGCGGCGGCGTCGCTCGTCGCGCGCCAGCTCGGCGCGGGGCGCCCCGACGAGGCGGCGCGCGCGGCGTGGCGCGCGACGGCCGTGGGGAGCGCTGGCTGCCTCCTGTGGAGCCTCGCGCTGTTCCTGCTGCCC
Organism: Planctomycetota bacterium; assembly: GCA_020851795.1. GTDB lineage: Bacteria > Planctomycetota > PLA2 > PLA2 > JAEUHO01 > JAEUHO01. The sequence continues at coordinate 3,289 of JADZCA010000019.1, forward strand.
GAGCTGCTCGCGCGGGCGTTCCTCTCCGACGCCGCCGACACCGCGGCGGCGCGCGCCCACGCGGTGGCGTACTGGCGCATCGTCGCGTTCTGCCTCGTGCTGCAGGCGTGGGAGGCGGTGCTCGACGGGGCGTTCTCCGGCGCGGGCATGACGGTGCCGCCGATGGTGGTGACGACGTCGCTCGTCGCGGTGCGCGTGCCGCTGGCGCGATGGGCGGCGGTGGACCTCGGCCACGGCGTCCCCGGCATCTGGGCGGTGATCGCGGCGACCGCGGCCCTGCGCGGGGTGGCGATCGCCGCGTGGTTCTCGCGCGGGACGTGGAAGCACCGCACGGTGTGAGGCGGCGGGCTCGCGGCGGCGTCCCGCTGCGCCGCGCGGGCGTACGGGCCGCGGCGGGCGGACCTCGCGTACCTTGGGGCCCCCGATGGACGTCCCGCCGGCTCCCGCCCCGCGCCCGCTCGCGCTCGTCGGCGCGCTCGTCGGCGCGCTCGCGGTCGCGGTGCTCGCGAGCGGGCCGCTGCACCACGCGATCGCCGCGCTCGGCGGCGACCCGGAGTTCCCCAAGGTCTTCCGCTACCTCGCGCTCGCCCTGCTCGTCGGGGTGCTGTTCGCGACGCTGCGCCCCTGGCGCGACGTGCCGCGCGACGTCTGGGGGCTGCGGGGGCCCGTGGCGCGCACGCTCCGCCTCCTGCTCGCGGGGGCGGTCGCGGTCGCGGTGTTGCTCACTCTGGTCGCGTGCGTCCACGCGCTCGCGGGTGCGGTCGCGTGGGACGACGCGCCGTGGGCGTGGCGCAAGTTCCTCCGCCGGCTCCCGAAGTACCTGCTGCCGGCGGTCCCGTTCGCGCTGCTCGAGGAGTCGTTCTTCCGTGGGTGGCTCCCCGACCGGCTCCGCCGGCGCCACGGGCCCCGCGCGGCGGTGGTGGTCGCGGCCGCGGTGTTCGCGCTGCTGCACGCGTTCCGCCGTTCGGACGCGCCCGACGTCGCGCCCGGGGCGGCGGGCGCGCTCGCGATCGTCGCGGCGTGGGCGCGCAACGCGGCCGACGTCGCCTCCACGGGGCCGTCGCTCGTCGGCCTCTTCCTCTTCGCGCTGGTGCTGTCGGCGGCGCGCGCGCGCTTCTCGACGCTCGCGTTCTCGGTGGGCGCGCACGCGGCGGCCTACGCCTACCTCCCGCTCTACAGCGCGCTCACGCAGCCCGTGCACGACGGCGTGGGCGACCCGCCGTGGTCGTGGCTCGGCAGCAAGTGGCTCTACGACGGCGTGCCCGGCGCGCTGCTGCTCGCGGCGCTCCTCGTGCTGCTGGCTCGACGCCCGCGCGTGGAGGCGCCGGCCCCGCCGCCGACGTAGGCGGGCGCCTCGCGACGACGCGAGCGACGGGCCCCGCGCCGTCGGGGCGCGCCTCGCCCCTTGCGGGTGCGGAGGGGGCGGATACGGTGGCGCACGGACTCGACATGGGAATCGCGATCCCCGCCGCCCGCCCGCCTCGCGCCGCCGCTCGCGCATGCTGTGTCGACCGTCGGCACGGCCGGAGGTCGGGGCCGTCCACCGCGACCGGCCATCGAGCGGGGCGCCGGGTCTCCTGGCGGCGGCTTCGGCGCGCCATCCCTGAGCTCATTGCACGGGGCGAGTGGCTCGAACTGGAGCGCGCGATCACCGCCGTCCTCGAGGTCGCCCGGCACCCCTTCGTTCGGTCGCAGGCGTTGGGCGGCCTCGCGAGCACGCTCTGGGAGCGGGGCCGGCGCGCGCGGGCGCTTCGTGTCCAGCGCCAAGCGGTGGGAGAGGCGACCCGCGACTCGCCGCGGCAGCTCGTCGAGACGTGGCATTGGGCGATGCTGCTCCGGTGCGCGGGGGCGCGGCGTCGGGCGGACCGGGTGATGCTCGCGAGCATCGGTCTCGCGGTGCGGTCCGGCGTCGAGGTCCCGCTCGACGAGCTGCGCCGGATGTTCGACGTGGCGACGGCGAGTCGCTCGAGCGACGCACGACGGAACTGGCAGCGGCTCGCGCGTCGCTCGTGGAGGCGCTTCTGCCGGGGATCGAAGCGGCCGACGACCTTCGGCGCGCCCGAGCTTTGGAGGCGGCCTCGGGCGCCCGCAGCGCGGTGCCAGGCACCGCACTGCGGTGCCTGGCACCGAAGTGAGGTGCCCGGCGCGCGCGCGGTCGTCGACGGCGTCGCGCCCCCGCCGCTCACTTCTCGGGCTCGGCCAGCGAGCGGAGCAGCTCCTTCGCCTCGCGTCCCACGGGATGGTCGCCGTACGCCTTGCGCACCTGTTCGAGCGCTTCGGTCGCCTCGGGCTTCTTCCCGGCCTCCAGCAGCGCCTTCGCCTTCGCGAGCTCGCCGGCGCCGCGCTTCTCGATCTGCGCCTCCGCCGCGCGCGCCTCCTCGACGAGCGACGCCGGGCGCTTGAGCTCGTCGATGTCGTGGATCGCGCGCATCGCGGCCCGCACGTCCCAGGCCTTCAGCGCCGCACGAAGCTCCTCGCCCGCCTTGCGCGCCGCGAGGAAGCTCGGCGCGGGGCCGTCGGGCACGCGCTCCTGCGCCGTCGCCGCCGCCGTCCGGAAGAGCTCGATCGGTGCGTCGCCCATCGCGGCGAAGAGGTGGTTCCCGTCCGAGTCCACCCACACGACGGCAGGAAGGACGACCACGTCGTAGCGCTTGCGGAGGTCGCCGCGCTCGTCGGCGTCCACGAGCACCGGCACGTAGCCCTTGACGCGCTCGAGGACCTCCTTGTCCTTCCACGTGCGCGCGCCGAAGATCGGGCCCCAGTGGTCCTTGATCGAGGTGAAGAAGAGCATCGCGGGCTTCCCCGCGTTCCACGCCTTGTCGAGCCCCTTCTCGAAGCCCTCGACGAACTTCACGTTGCCGACGTGCGCCGACCAGTCCTTCGGAGGCGGGGGCGCGCCCACGGGCTGCGCCTTCAGGTCGCGGTGGAACGTCCACTCCATCCACGCCTTCGTCTCGTCGTTCTCGACGCGCAGCGTCACGTCGAGCACGTCCTCGCGTACGCACCCGTCCAGGTCGACCCACGTGGTGCCCTCGGCGCGGATGCGCGTCAGCGCGGCGCCGTCGCCGACCCCGACCTCCTTGGGCGTCATGCCGGCGGGCTGCGGCCGGCGGACCGACGCGACGGTCTTGAGGCGCGCACACTTCACGCCGCCGTGGAGCTCCACGGCCAGCAGCGTCTGGGTGACGAAGCCCGTGGCCGGCGCGTCGCCCTGCTGCTTGATCGACCAGAGGAAGTACGGGATCGGCAGGTCCCAGACGTCGCCCACGCGCACCGGCTTCTCGGGCAGGTAGGGCAGCAGCCACGCCCCCGTCGGCCGGAACACGTCGCCGAGCGCCCCCTCCGCGACCCCACCCGTCGCCGTCGCGCTCCCGACGTAGCCGTGGGCGTCGAGCGTCGAGAGCACCGTCACCTCGGCGCCGCGCTCCGCCACGCGCCCCATCAGGTCCAAGTTCTCGACGGCGAGGCCGGTCACCGTGAGGGTGGCGGCCACCTGCGGCCGCCCCTTCGCGTCGGGCTTCGCGGGGGCCGCCACCGCGTCGAACTCGACCGCCGTCTCCGCGCTGCGGTCCGCCCACGCGTGGTGGTGCTTGGTGACGACGCGCGCCCTCGGCAGCTTCGTCGCGTCCGACACGGTGCGCTTGAGCGTGATCGGCGACCCGCTGGGCATCGCCTTCGGCCGCGTCGGCGACCACTCGTCGGCGGCCGACGGCCGCGACGCGAGCGCGCCGCCGAGCACCGCGAACAGGACCCGCAACGCCACCCGGTGCATTCCCATGGGGCGATCGTACCGTTCCCGCGGTCCGCCCGGGCTCGGCCCCGCCCTGCGGTGCGCCGCCTCGCGCGAGCCCGACACCCCCCCCCGCGGGGGACGACCCTGCTTGGTCGCCGACCCGCCACAGGCCCTCGGCGCGTGTTCGTGTGATGGCAGGTCCGGGGTGCCCCCGGGGCCCCCGGCGTGAGGCGGGGGCACGACGACGGATGTCGTGCGAAATCGACATCCCCTTCAGTCGGACCCGTACGGATGCCGAAGGGGACGACTGGGTGCCGAGCCTGCGTCGGGGCCCAGGGATGTGAGGCGGGTGGACTCCCGCCAGGAAGGCCAAACCATGCGTACGTCGATCGTCGGGGCCGTGCTGGCGGCCTCGTTCCTCGTGGGCTGCGGCGGCAGCGGCGGTGGCGGGGGCGGCGGAGGCGGGAGCTTCGCCGGCTTCGACCCCCTGATGACGCTCGGCAACCCGACGGTGCAGAGCCACGAGTACGGCACGGCCGTCGCCTTCCTCGACTGGGACGAGGACGGCGACCTCGACCTCGCGGTCGGCGTGCCCGGCGAGTCGTCGGGCATGCTCGCCAACGTCGGCGTCGTCCGCCTCTACCTGCAGGGCCCCGCGGGCGTGTTCTCGACTGCGTCCGACGTGTTCGCGTCCGCCAACTGGGGGAGCGGCGGCGCGATCGACGGGATGCGCTTCGGCGAGAGCCTCGCGGCCGGCGACTTCGACGGCGACGGGCGCACCGACCTCGCCATCGGCTGCCCGCGCGACACCGCGTCGGCCCAGCTCGCGGCCGGCCGGGTCTACGTCGTCCTCAACGACGCCGGCAGCACGGGCTTCCGCACGCTGTCGGGCCCGTTCGCCGAGCCGAGCGGCGCCCAGGCGGGTGCCGAGTTCGGCGCGACGCTGGCCGCGGGCCGCGTGAACAACGACTCCGTCGCCGACCTCGTCGTCGGCGCGCCCGAGACCACGATCGGGATGTCCACCGGCGCCGGCCGCGCGACGGCCCTCTACGGCTCCACGACGCGCGCCAACATCGCGGCGACCGCGTCGGTGCCGATGCAGTCGGCCTCGCCCGTCACGGACGGCTTCTTCGGCGCCGCGATCGCCATCGGCGACGTCAACGACGACGGCAACCCCGACCTCATCGTGGGCGAGCCCGGTGCCGCCACGACGCACGGCGGCTCGGTGACCGTCCTCTCCAACGGCGGCGGCGCCTCGCCGGTGTTCACGCCGGTGGCGACGCTCTCGACCAGCGCCTCCGGCGACTTCGCCGAGTTCGGCGCGTCGGTCGCGGCCGCCGACGTGGACGGCGACGGCGACGACGACATCGCGGTCGGCGTGCCCTACGGCAACGTCGGCGCCAACACCGAGGCGGGCTACGTGATCGTGTTCGTCCGCACCTCGGCCTTCGCCTTCAGCGAGAGCGCGCCGATCCCGGACCGCACGCAGGAGTCGGGGGCGCAGTTCGGCGCGACGATGGTCGTCACCGACGCGGACGGGGACGGCACCCCCGACCTCCTCGTCGCGGCGCCCGCCGCGACGGTGGACTCGACCTTCGGCGCCGGCTCGGTGACGCTGTTCCTCAACAACGGCAACGGCACCTACGCGCAGCCGTCGGCGGACGAGGTGCTCGTCTCCTCCAACCCGACCGAGGACGGCGCGTTCGGCGTCGCGCTCGCCGCCGGGGACACGGGCAACGACGGCGTCGGGGACCTCGTCGCGGTCGGCTCGCCCGGCCCGACGGACCCGTTCCTCGTCCTGCCGGGCTCGGTCGAGACGTTCGCGATCCAGCACTGACCGCCGCTCGCGACGACCTCACGCGGCGGGCGCTCCCCTCGAGGGGCGCCCGCCGCGCTCGTTTCCGGTCGGTCGTGTCCGTCGCGCGTCCGGGCCACCGCCTCGGGCGGTGTCGTCGCCTCGGTGCCCGACCGGTGCGCGAGCGGCCCCGGCTGACCGTACGATCCCCGCGTGCGGGCCCGACGCGTCGCTCTCCCCGTCTTCCTCGTGCTCGCCGCGCTCGGGGTCGGCGTCGTCTCCGGCGTCCTCGACCTCGCCGCCGTGGTGCACGCGCTGCGAGGCGGCGACGCCGCGCCCGACGTCGCCGACGCGCCCGACGAGGCGGCGCCGCCCGCGACCCCCGACCCGTCGTCGGCGGGCGGGCTCGCCGCGCGGGGCCTCGCCCGGCGCGACGGCACGGGGCCCGGGGCGGACGCCGCCGCGCGCGCCCCCGTCGAGGCGGCCGCGCCCGCGCCCAAGGCGCTCGCGGGGGTCGTGCTCGGCCCCGACGGGCAGCCGGTCGCGGGCGCGCAGGTGCGCCTCGTCGCCGCGGACGGGACCGTGCTCCTCGCGACGACCGACGGCGACGGCCGCTTCCGCCTCGAGGCGCCCGCGGGGCGCTACGACCTCGTCGTCCGCGCCGGCGCCGACGGGACGCTCTGGCTGCGCGACCTGCTCGTGGACGGCCGACCGCTCGCCGCGCCGCTCGAGCTCGCCGCCGCGGGCACGATGCGCGTCGAGGCCACGCTCGACGGCCAGCCGCTGCGCGGGGCCGCCGTCCGCGTGCGGGTCGGCGCCGACTCCGTGCCGCGCACCGTCGCGGAGGGCACCACCGACGCCGACGGGCGCCTCGACGCGGACGGCCTCCCGCCCGGCGCCTACGTCGTGGAAGTGGACGTCGCGCTCGGCGTCGTGGCGACGCGCCGCGTCGACCTCTCGACCTCGGCGACCGCCGCCGTCGCGGTGCCCGCGCTCGGTCGCTGGGGCGGGCGCGTGTCCGACGCGGCGACGGGCGCCGCGGTGGGCGACGCCGCCGTCACCGTGACGACGGGCGGCCGCGACGCGAGCGTCGTCTCGACGACGACCTCCGACGCGACGGGCGGGTTCTCGCTCGTCGTTCCGCGCGTGCGGCCGTCGGGCGTGTCGGTGGACCACCCGGCGTACATGCCGTGGCCCGCCGCCTCCGACGCCGCCGCCGCGGCGAACGCGGTGGCCGCGGTGCGCGCGACGGGCGAGGTGGTGCGCGACGTGCCGCTCGCGCGCGGCGCGGCGGTGCGCGGCGTCGTGACCCACGCCGACACGAAGGCGCCCGTGCCCGGGCTCACGCTGCGGTTCACCTCGCCCGCGGCCCGCGGCGTCGCGCGCACGGCGCGCACCGGCGACGACGGCCTCTACGAGGTGCTCGGGCTCGCGCCCGGGACCTGGACCGCGGTCGCGGAGTCGCCGGGCTGGTGGCTCTCGGGGCGTGCGAGCGTCGGCGTCCCCGTGCCCGGCGTGGGCGGCGCGGCCGCGACGCTGCTCGACCTCGTCGCGCGCTCCTCGGGGCAGGTGACCGGCCGCGTGCAACGCGCCGACGGGTCGCCCGTCGCGCTGGCGCGCGTCTGGCTCGTGGGCGGCGGCGGGGTGGTGCGCTCGGTGCGCGAGGCCGGGCGCCTGCTCGAGACCGTCTCCGCCGCCGACGGCTCGTTCGTGCTCGACGACGCGCCGCCCACCGTGCCGATGCAGGCGCGCGCCTCGCTCGGCACCGCCGAGGCCACGCCGTCGGTCGCGTTCCGCGTGCAGGACGGCGTGCCCCCGCTCGTGCTCGTGCTCGCGCCGACGGGCACGGTGCGCGGCCGCGTCGTGGACCTCGCGACGCGCGAGCCCGTCGCCGACGCCGTCGTGCGGCTCGCGCCGGTGGGGGAGCCGAGCGGGCGCACCGCGCGCGACACGCGGACCGGCGCCGACGGGCGCTACGAGGTCGCGGGCCTGCTCCCCGGCGGCTGGAAGGCGACGCCCGACAAGCGCCGCGACTTCCTGCCGGGCGCGCCCGTCGAGCTCACGCTGGCGCCCGACGCGCTCGAGCTCGACCGCGAGCTGTCCCTCGACCCCGGGCTCGTCGTCGCGGGCTTCGCCGTGGACGGGGCGGGCACCGCGGTCGCGGGCGCGCGCGTGACGCTGACGGGCGTCGAGGACCAGGGCACGCCGCCGCCGCCGGTGTCGCGCAACGGGCGCACCGCCGCCGACGGCTCGTTCCGCTTCGCCGCGCTGCGCTCGGGCGCGTACGCGGTCGAGGTGCGGCGCAACGGCAAGGTCGTCGCGCGCATCGAGCGCCTGCGCGGAGGCGAGTCGCGGCTGGTGCTGCGCATCGAGCCGTGACGGGTGCGGCGGCGGACCTTCGCCGGCACGTCGTGGCGCGCGACGCGGGCCCCGGGGCCCTCGTCGCCGCGCGTGAAGACGTCGGTCCCCGCCCCGTGACGTAGGCTCCCTCGCGCGGGGCGCGTCGGGTGCCCCCGGGACGGGAGACGGCCATGGCGCGCTCGTTGCCGATCGCGGTGCTCGGGCTCGCGGTGCTCGCGGGCGCGGGGTGGCTGCTCCTGCGGCGCGGCAACGACGGCCCGCTCGGCGGCGGGTCCGCCGACGACCCCGCCGGCGGCGGGAAGGCCCCGACCGTGGCGGGTGCCGGCGAGGGCGACGACGCGGCCGCCGCCGCGCGCGCGCGCGCGGCCGCCGAGGGGCGGCTGGCGGGCGGGATCCGGCCCGAGCGCGTGGGGCTGGGCTCGGTCACCGCGCGCGTGCTGCTCGCCCGCGGCGAGAAGCCCCTCGAGGGCGCGGTGCTGCGGCTCGAGGGCGCCGGCTACGGCGGCGAGGTCGTGAGCGTGCGCGGGACCACGGACGCCACCGGCGTCGTGCGCATCGAGCGCGTGCCCGCGGCGCGGTCGCTGTCGGGCCGCGTGGACGCCGACGGGCAGCCGCCCTACCCGCTCGCCGGCGTCGAGGTCCGCGCGGGGCAGACGGCCGACCTCGGCACCGTGCTGCTCGGCGCGAGCGCCGTCGTGGTCGGGCGCGTCGTGGACGAGAAGGGCGCCGGCATCGTCGGCGCCGACGTGCGCGCGCTCGTCGCCATCGACAACCCGATGGAGCTGTTCAACAACCTGATGGACCTGTTCACGTCGATGGGGCGCGAGCCGACGCCGCTCGCGAAGACGACCTCGGGGCCCGAGGGGCGCTTCCGGCTCGAGGGCGTCCCCGCCGGCGCGGTGTACGTGCGCGCGGTCGCCGCGGGCTTCGAGGCCGCGAGCCTCAAGGTGCGCGTGGGGCCCGACGGGGCGACGGGCGAGCCGCCGGTCGTGCGCCTCGCCTCCGGCGTGCGGCTCGCGGGCGTCGTCGTCGAGAAGGGCGGCGGGCCCGTGGCCGGCGCCACGGTCGCCGTCTTTTCGACGGCCAACAGCGAGCCCGCGGCGTTCCTCGCCGAGCGCGTGTTCGCGACCACCGACCGCGAGGGACGCTTCGAGGTCACCGTCGGCGCGAACGAGAAGAAACTGCGCACCGTCGTCGAGGCGGACGGCTTCCCCACGACCTTCGGCATGCAGGTCGAGGCGGGCGCGACCGACGTGCGCATCGAGCTCGAGCGCGGGGCCGAGGTCGAGGTCACCGTGCTCGTCGAGGGCCAGGACGAGCCCGTCGCCGACGCGATGGTCGCGCTCGCGATCGGCGACGGGCTGATGAGCGACGCGCCGCAGACCGCCGGGGCGATGCCCTACGGCGTCACCGACGCGCGCGGCGTGGCGCGCATCCCGGCGCGGGCCGGCAAGCTCGAGATGCTCGTGCTCAGCCACCGCGTGCACGGCGTGGCGATGCTCCAGCCCGGCGGCGCCGCGCGGATGGGCAGCGTGTCGGGCGACGTGCCCAAGGAGGTCCCGGCCGAGGGCGTCGTGCGCTTCACGCTGCGCGTGCAGCCGACGCTCCTGCTCACGGGACGCGTCACGGCCAAGCGCGGCGGCGCGGCGGTGGCCGGCGCGGACGTGCGGCTCGTCGCGATGTTCGGCGGCGGCGGCGCGTCCGCCCGCACCGACGAGAGCGGGGCCTACCGGCTCTCGATCCCCTCGGGCAGCTCGCCCTTCGGGGGGACCCTCGTGCGCGTGAGCGCAGCCGGCTACGTCGCGGCGGCCCACCAGGTCGCGGTGGACGACGCCGCGCGCGCGGCGGGCACGGTGACGCTCGACGTCACGCTGGCGGCGGGCGCGCGCGTGCGGGGCAAGGTCGTCGCGCCCGACGGGACGCCCGTGGGCGGCGCGCGGGTGACGCTGGTCCTCGCCTCGCCGTCCTTCGACGTGACGTCGTTCTTCGCCCCGGGTGCGGGCGGCGTGCTCACCGGCGCCGACGGCGCCTTCGTCCTCCCCGACGTCGCCGCGGCGGACGAACCGGGTGGCGGCGCGCCGGGCGAGCGGCGCGGCGCGGTGGTGCGCGTGGACGCGGAGGGCTTCGTGCTGGCGACGTCGGCGCGCTTCGCCATCCCCGAGGGCGGCGACGTCGCGGTGCCCGCGGTCAAGCTCTCGCGCGGCGTCGTGCTCTCCGGCGTCGTGCGCGACGCGTCCGGGCGGGGCGTGGCGGCGGCCAGCGTCGAGGTCCACGTCTCGACGCACGACCCCGACGACCTCAGCGCCTTCGTCGTCGCCGAGACGACGCGACGCGCGCGGCGCGAGACCGCCGACGGCGAGGGGCGCTTCCGCGTCGAGCGGCTCGCGCCGGGCGCCGCGGTGACGTTGACCGCGCGCGCGCCCGGCGCCGTCGCCGGCCGACGGACGGTCAAGGTGCCCGAGCAGGGCGAGGTGCCCGCCGTCGAGATCGCGCTGCGCGCGGCGCTCACGATCACGGGCATCGTCGTGGACGACGACGGGCGCCCGGTCGCGAAGGCGACGGTGTTCACCGACGACGGCCTCGAGGGCGTGTCGGGCGACGAGGGGTACGTGCCGCCCCAGCGCGCGACGACCGACGCGAACGGGCGCTTCTCGCTCGGCGGGCTCCCGCCGGGGACGATCCGCGTGTCCGCCACGGCGCCCGAGCACCGCGGCGCGCACGCCCCGGTCGCGACCGGCTCGACGGTCGAGCTGCGCCTCGTCCGCCGTTCCCCGGGGGACGTCAAGCGCCTCCAGGAGATCGACGCCGAGCTCGAGGAAGTCAGCCGGGGGTTCATGTCGGCCAAGGACGACGAGGCGCGCCAGGCCCTGCTCCAGCGCATGCAGGCGCTGCAGACCGAGCGCGCCAAGCTCGGCGCCGACGACGTCGGGGCCGGGCTGGAGCGCGACGAGGCGCCGCCCGAGCCCGCCGCCGTCGAGGCGCCGCCGCCGCGGTGACGGGGGCGCGCCCCGGCGTCGGGTGAGCGCCACCCCCGGGGGTTGGTAGGCTCCCCCGCTCGCCCATGCGCGTCGTCCTCTACACCGTGAGCCACGAGTGCCCGCTCTGCGACGAGGTGCGCGCGCACCTCACCGCGCTGCGTCGGCACCACGCGTTCACCGTCGAGGAGGTGCTCGTGGACCGCGACCCGCGGCTCGCCGTGCGCTACGCGCTCCGCGTCCCGGTGGTCGAGGTGGACGGTCGTGAGGTCGGCTTCGGGAAGGTCGATCCCCGGGCCCTCCAGACCGCCGTGTCCGGGGGCGGCACGGTCGCTCCCCGCTCGTAGACTCCGCCCCGGAGGCCCTTGGTGACCCGCAACGACCCGCCCGCCGACGACGCGACCGGACGCCCGCCGGCGCCTGCGCCCGGCGCGGGCGGCCAGAAGCTGTCCGAGGCCCTCGGCTTCGGCGCGGTGCCCGCCTCGGTCTCGCCGGTCTCGATGCCCACGGTGCCGCCGCGCGAGGTCAAGCGCGCGTTCAGCGCGGCGCTGCCGCGCGAGGACGACGCGACGCCCGCGGGCGCGCCGACGGCGCCCGTCGCGTCGCCCGCCGACCTCTCGGCCTTCGGCGTCCCGACGCCGCCGCCCGACGCGATGGTGAAGGTGGCCGGCGGCCGCTTCCTGATGGGCGAGACGAAGCAGCCCGCCGACGTGCCCGCCTTCGAGATCGACCGCGACCCGGTGACCCACGGCGACTACGAGCGCTTCGTCGTCGCGACGGGCCACCGTCCGCCGCTGTACTGGCGCACGGGCAGGTGCCCCGACGACCTGCGCGACCACCCCGTCGTCGGCGTGGACTACTTCGACGCGATGGCCTACGCGCGGTGGGTGGGCAAGGACCTGCCCTACGAGGACGAGTGGGAGCGCGCGGCGCGCAGCACGGACGGTCGCGCCTACCCGTGGGGCGACGAGCCCGACCTCGCCGCGAACACGGCGCGCACCGGCCTCAAGATGACGCTGCCCGTGGGCTTCTACGGGAAGAACGTCAGCCCCGACGGGTGCCGCGACATGGTCGGCAACGCGTGGGAGCTGACGCACACGCCCGCGCCCGGCGCGGGGGTCGTGGTGCGCGGCGGCTCGTGGTTCGACCTCGCCCTCTACGCCCGGACGTGGTTCCGCTCCTCGGCACGCACGGACGCGCGCAACGGCACGATCGGCTTCCGCTGCGTTCGCCGCGCGGGCGCGCGCACCGGCGTCGAACGCGCGGTGACCGACGGCGAGGTCGAGGCGGCGGTCGCCGCGCGCAAGCACCGCGGCGAGCTGCCCGACCCGACTGCGTGGAACGTCAGCCGTCGCGACCTCGTGCCCGACGTGCGGCGCCTGCGCGCCGTCGTGGCGTCGCGCGACGAGGAGGCCGGCGTCGAGCCCCGCCCGGCCGGCGCGTCCGGCGCCGGCGCCGCGCGCCCGACGGTGCGCAAGGCCTTCACCGCGCCGCCCCCGCCCCCGCCCGCACCGACGGCGCCGGTCGTCGTCGTGCCCAAGCCCGCGGCGCCGACGCCGAGCGTCGCGCCGGCCGCGGTCGTGCGCCCGACGCCGACGCCGACGCCCGCTCCCGCCCCCGCACCCGCGGCGGCGAGCGCGGCGACGCCGGCCGTCGTCCCGGCGCCGGTCGTGCCTCCGTCGGTGGTCAAGCCGCCCGCGCCGGCTCCGGTGGTCGTGCCCGCTCCGGCGGCGAAGCCTGCGGTCCCCCCGACGCCGGCCCCCGCCCCGACGCCCGCTCCGACCGCGCCGCGGGCCCCGCTTCCGGTCGCGCCGCTCAACCCGCTCGCGCCGGCCGCCTCCGCCGCGCCGGCGGCGCCGGCGAGCGCGCCGCCCGGGGCGAAGCCGCCCGCGCCCGCGGTGACGCCGGTGCCGGTGCCGACTCCGCCGGCCGCGAAGCCGCCGGCGCCCGCGGCCCCGCCGCCGGTCGTCGTGCCGCCCGCGCCGGCGGCGCCGCCGGTGAAGGTCGTGCCCGCCGCCGCCGCAGCGGTCGTCGTCCCGGCGCCTACCGCGGCCCCCAAGCCGCCCGTCGCGCCCGCCGCGCCCGTGCCCCCGCCGTCGGTCGCGAAGCCGCCGGCCCCGCCCGCCGCCCCCGCGGCGGCGCCGACCGCCGCACCGACCAAGCCTACGGCGCCCGCGCCCGCGCCGGTCGGGGTCGCGCCGAGCGCTCCCGTCGGCGCGCCGGCGCCCAAGCCCGCGCCGGCCGTCGCCGCGACGGCGGCGATCTCGAAGGCGGCCGACGCGGCCGCGCGCGCGGTGGACGCGCCGCGTCCGGCCCCCGAGCCGGCGGTCGCGACGTCCTCGCCGGCGCGTTTCGCGTTCCTCGTCATGGGCTTCCTCGCCGCCACGGTCGTCGCCGTCGCGCTCGTGCTCCGCGCGGGCCGCGGGGCGGGCGCCGACGCGGTCGAGGACGACCCGGAGACGCTCGAGCGCCAGGGGCTGCCGGCCGTCACGGCCAGCGCGGCCGACGACCTGTCACCGGTGGTGCTCTCCGCCGGCGACCTCGCCCCGGACCTCACGGTCCTCGAGCACGGCGGGGTGCTGCTCGTCTTCTCCGACAGCGCCGGCGAGCCCGGCGCGCGCACGACCGCGCTCGCGGTCGAGATGCACCGGCGCCTGCGGCCGTTCGAGGTGCGCACGGTGCTCGTGCTGCCGCGCGAAGTCGTGACCTCCGACCGCGTCACCGACGAGGCCGCGATCAAGGAGCGCCTGCGCGCGCTCGGCGTGACGGGCGACCTCGCGGTGCTGCTCGACCCGCCCGACGAGCGCGGGTCGGGGCGGCTGCGCCGGGGTCGCTGGCTGGTGCCCGACCCGACCGGCGCGGTGCTCGTGCGCGGCGGCGTCGAGGTCGCGCGCGTCACGCCGCCGGCGCACGCGCCCGGCCTCCTGCGCGCCCACCTCGCGCCGCTCGCGCGGCTCGCGGGCGCGATGTTCGGCCTCAAGCCGTCCGAGGAGCCCGCCGACGACGAGGGCGACGACGGGCGCTGACGGCGTCGTGTCGCCCCGGCCCGCGGCCCGTCCGCGGCGGGGTCAGCGGTCGCGCTCGAAAACCGCCGCGTGCAGCGCGGCCACGGTGCGGTTCGCGTCGGCCTCCGCGATCACGACCTGCAGGTTCGTCTTCGTCGCGCCGTAGGAGATCGCGCGCACGGCGACGCCCGACGCCGCGAGCGCGGTGAACACCGAGCCCACGACGTTGCCGCCGCCGCCGATCCCGTCGCCGACGACCGCGACGAGCGCGCACGGGCCCTCGACGTCCACCTGCGCGATCGCGCGCAGGTCGGCCACCGCGGCCTCGAGGCCGTCGGGGCGGTCCACCGAGACGGTGACCGACACCTCGCTGGTCGCGATCAGGTCGATCACGACGTCGTGGCGGCGGAAGGCCTCGAACACGCCCGCCATGAAGCCCGACTGCCCGAGCATGCGTCCCGAGACGATGTTGACGAGCCGGATCCCGCGCTTGCTCGCGATGCTCGTCACCGGCGCCGAGCCCGACGCGCGCGTGGGCTCGATCACCGTGCCCGGCGCCGACGGGTCGAAGGTGTTGAGGATGCGGACGGGGATCCCCGCCTCGAGCGCGGGGTGGATCGTGGACGGGTGGATCACCTTCGCGCCGTAGTAGGCGAGCTCGCTCGCCTCGGCGTAGGTCATGCGCTCGACGGGGCGCGCGTGGGGGACGATGCGCGGGTCGGCGGTCAGCACGCCGTCCACGTCCTTCCAGATCTCGACCTCCTCGGCGCCCACCGCCCGCCCGACGATCGTCGCGGTGTAGTCCGACCCCGACCGGCCCAGCGTCGTGACGTTGCCGTCGCGGTCGCGGCCGATGAACCCGGTCACCACCGGCACGCCCTTCACCGTGCGCAGCGAGCGCGCGAGGTGCTCGTACGCCTCGGGGAGCGGCTGGGCGCGCGTGTAGCGCGCGTCGGTGACGAGGCCGGCCTCGTCGGCCTGCACCGCGGTCGCCGGGACCTTGCGGCGGCGCAGGAGCGCGGCGATCGCCTTCACGCACATGCGCTCGCCGAACGCGGCGACGTGGTCGAGCGAGCGCGGGGTCAGCTCGCGCAGCAGCGAGAGCCCCTGGAAGATCTCCGAGAGGCGGCGCAGGTCGTCGTCCACCAGCGACGTCGGCAGCTTGAGCGAGGTGAGCACCTCGTGCTCGCGCGCGGCGATCGGCCCCACGTCGGGCTTGCCCTGCGCCGCGGCGCGTGCGCCCTCGAGCAGCAGGTCGGTCACCTTGGCGTGCGCCGAGCACACGAGCACCGGCTTGCGGGCGAGGCGGCCGCGCACGAGGCGGACGACGGTCTCGATCCGCTCGCGGTCGCCGAGCGACGTGCCACCGAACTTCATGACGAGCATGCGCCGCGCCTCCTGCGCGAGGCCCGAGCGTAGGCGCGCGTCCCCGGGACCCCAAACGTCGCGACCGGGGGCGGGGGCGCGGCGCGCCGGCCGCCCGGGGGCGGCGCGGGCGCCGCGAGGGCCGGCGCGGGGCGAGGGGGGGCCGGGGATCACCGCTAGAATCCCCCGCGCGGCCGCCGGCGTTCTTCCCTCCTCCCCCGGCGCCCCCTCCTTCCCATGCAGAACGGTCGCTCCCACCTCATCCACGACTGGAACCAGACGCCGGGCCTCCCGGCGGGCCGGGTCCGCCCCCTCGTCAACGACGAGTCCCTGCGCGACGGCCTGCAGAGCCCGTCGGTGCGCCACCCGACCGCCGACGAGATGGTCGAGGTGCTCCTCGCCGTCGAGGCCGTCGGCATCGACGCGATGAACATCGGCCTGCCGGGCGCGGGCCCGCACGTCGTCGCGACGGC
The DNA here is from genome assembly GCA_020851795.1 of Planctomycetota bacterium. GTDB lineage: Bacteria > Planctomycetota > PLA2 > PLA2 > JAEUHO01 > JAEUHO01. The sequence continues at coordinate 18,996 of JADZCA010000019.1, forward strand.
CAAGCGCCTCGCCACCGAGATCCGCGACCGCAAGCTCCGGGTCAAGCCCAACTGCGCGGCGCGCACGGTCGTGCAGGACATCGAGCCGATCCGGCGCATCATCGAGGACACCGGCGTCGAGATCGAGGTGGCGATGTTCATCGGGTCCAGCCCGATCCGCCTCGAGGTCGAGGGCTGGGACGTGGACCGCCTCCTGTCCACGAGCGAGGTGGCGCTCAAGTACTGCGCCGACCACCGCCTCCCGATCATGTACGTGACCGAGGACACGACGCGCGCCGACCCCGACGCCGTGCGCCGCCTCTACGGGCTCGCGCTCGACATGGGCGCCCAGCGGCTCGTCGTGTGCGACACCTGCGGGCACGCGACGCCCGACGGCGTGCGCAAGCTCGTGCGCTTCGTGCGCCAGGTGGCCGTGGACCACGGCAAGCCGGACGTGCAGATCGACTGGCACGGGCACAACGACCGCGGGCTCGCGATGGTGAACACGCTGGCGGCCTACGAGGGCGGCGCCGACCGGCTGCACGCCACGGCGCTCGGCATCGGCGAGCGCGCGGGCAACTGCGCGATGGACCAGCTCCTCGTCAACCTGCGCCTGCTGGGCTGGTGGGGCGACGACCGTCCGCTCACCGGCCTGAAGGACTACGTGCAGAAGGTCTCGACGCACTGCCGCGTGGGCGTGCCGTTCAACTACCCCGTCGTGGGCAAGGACGCCTTCGAGACCGGCACGGGCGTGCACGCCGCCGCCGTCATCAAGGCGCTCAAGCGGGGCGACCGCTGGCTCGCCAACCGCGTCTACTCGGGCGTCCCGGCCGACGACTTCGGCTACGAGCAGCGGATCTCGGTCGGGCCGATGTCGGGCAAGAGCAACGTGGTGTGGTGGCTCGAGCGCCACGGCTACGCGGCCGACGACGAGCGCGTGAACCGGATCTTCTCGGCGGCGAAGGCGGCGGAGCGCGTCCTGACCGACGCGGAGCTGGCCGACCTCGCGACCGCGAAGGCCTGACGGGCCGAAGGGAGGGGGACGTGGCCGGGTTCTCCGTCGAGACGCGCCGCGACGGCGCGGTCGCCACGATGAAGCTCCGGGGCGAGGCGCGCCTCGAGGTGGTCGAGCCGTTCCGTGCCGAGGGCAAGGCGCTGCTCGCCGCGGGCGTGACGCACCTCCTGCTCGACGCGACGGCGCTGCAGTTCGTCGACAGCGCCTCGTTCGGCGTGGTGCTCGAGCTGCTCCGCGACGCGCAGCGCCGCGGCGGCGGGCTCGCGTTCTACGGCGCGTCGGCGCGCCTGCGCCGCACGGTGGACGCGATGGGCATCGCCGAGCGGCTCACGATGGCCGCCGACGACGCCTCCGCCCGCAAGGCGCTCGGGATCTAGCCCGCCGAGTTCACGAAAGACGAGGCCCGTCGAGCGTCCGACGCACGTCAGGCCCCGGTCGGGGCGCGCGGATGGCGCCCGGGCGCGCGTCGGCCGCGACGACGGCGTGTTCTGGCACCACGTCGAGGAGCGGACGACGCGCGGCGACGCGCATCGAATCGCCGACGGGCCCGGAGATCGGGGTCAGGTGACGTTTCCGGAACTTGGGGATATCGGGGTCAGGTGACTTCCCCGCCGCATGGGGATATCGGGGTCAGGTGACATGCGCGCAAGAGGGGGGGGGGCGGGGCCTGACCCCGACGTCGTCGGCAGGCGGGCCCCGCGCGGCGGTCAGCCGCCGTCGGACGTGGCGGCGGCCCTCTGGAGGCGGACCTCGCCGCCGTCCACGGACTGGCCCGGCTCGACCGTGTACGAGCCGACGTCGGCCGGCTCGAAGCCCTCGGCCTCGACCTTCACGTCCACCTCGCCGAGCGGGAGCAGCGACTCGACGCCCTTGTCGTCCTGCACGAACGTCCCGCCGCCGCGCGGCCGGTTCTTGCCGTCCTCCTCGACGAAGGTCCGCACCCGCACCTTGGGCACCGGCTTGCCGTCGGGGTCGAGCACGCGCACGCGCAGGCGCCCCAGCCGCTTGAGCTCGACCTTGGCGTCCTTCGCGTCGAGCGCCACCTTCTCCGTCGAGCCGTCCTCGTGCGCGTAGGCCGTCGCCTCGAGGTGCACGGCCGCGGTCGTCGCGAGGCGCTCGAGGCGGAAGGCGCCGCCCGCCCCCGTCTTCGTGCCGCCCAGCGACTCGCCCTCCGCGTCGGCCGCGTCCACCTGCGCGCCGACGACGCCCTCGCCCCGGTCGTCCACGACGACGCCCGACACGACGCCGGTGCCCGGCTTGAGCGTCACGGTCACGCCGGCGAGCTCCTTGCCCGCGGCGAGTCCCGTGAGCTTGGCCTCGCCCGGGAACCACCCGAGCGCGTGCACGCGGACGACGTAGGTCTCGCCCTCCTCGGGCGGCTTCATGCTCCCGAGCTCGAAGCGGCCCTTCGCGTCCGTCTCGACGCCGGCGTCGTCGCCCCCGAGCACGACGCGCACGCGGAACCCGCCGAAGCTCACCCACCGCCCGCTCGCCTCGTCCTCGTCGGGGCGCCGCACGCGCGCGCCCGGGACGGGCTTGCCGGTCGGGTCCACGACCGTGCCCGAGACCCACGCCGCGTCCTCGAGCAGCACCTCGAGGTCGGTCACCGACCCGCCCGCCGTCGCGTCGAGGCCCGGCATCGTCGCGGGCAGGTAGCGGCGGTGCTCGATCTTGAGGTCGTACTTGTTGCGGGGCTCGAGCCCGTCCACCGCGAACGCGCCGTCCTTCGCCGACGTCGCCTCCTCGCCCTCGGCGGAGGAGAACCACAGCTCCATGTCGTCGGGACGGGACCGACGTGCGGTGACGCGCGCGCCCTCGACGGCCTCGCCGCGCAGGTTGACGACGCGGCCCGTGTAGCGCACGCCGGGCGGCAGCTTCGCGTCGGCGACCGCGAGCCCCGTGGCGGGCACGGTGACCTGCTCGGACGAGGTCACGCGCCCGCGCGCCCGCACGACGACCGACGCCTTGCCCGCCGGCAGGCCGCGCACGGCGTAGAACCCCTTCGCGTCGCTCGTCGCCTTCGCGGGCGTGCGGCTCCCCTCGCACGTGACCTCGATCGAGGCCCCGGCGACCGGCGCGCCCTCGCCGTCGGTGACGATGCCGCTCACCGTGCCTCCGGCGGCGGGGGCGGGCGCGGGGGGCTTGGCCGGGCCCTTGCCCGGCGGCGCCTTGGGGGCCGAGCCGCCGGCCCACGCGACGCCGGCGGCGAGGCAGAGCGCCAGCGCGGCCAGCGTCGCCCCGAACGGTCCACGCCTGTGCGGCTTCATCGGACACCCTCCCACGACCGGCGGATCGTACCGCCGACGTGCAAACGCGCGGGCGGCGTCGAGGGAACGGCGCGCGGGCGGGCGTGGCCCCGGGGACCGGGCCGCGGCCCGGGGGCCGCGGCCGTCGCGACGGCGCTACTCCGGGCGCGAGAGCTTGCGCTTCATCTCGGCGAGCTTCTTGGCGAGCAGCTCCTCGGGCGACAGCGCCGCCTCGTCGGCCGCGTCGCTCGTCGGCGCCTCCGCCGGCAGCGAGATGCGGCGCGGTGCGCCCGGGTCGTCGCGGTCGAAGCGCCGCCCGGCGTCGCGGCCGCGGTCGTCACGACGCGGGGCCGACGAGCGGAGCGGCGCGCCGGCGCGGCGCTCGCCGCGCGCGGCGTCCGGCCGCCCCTCGGGCCGGCGGTCGCGGTCGTCCCGACCCCGCGGGCCCCCGCGACGGTCGTTGCCGCGCGGCGGGGGTCCGCCGGCCGCGGCGGGCGGCCCGTCGGGGCGCGGGCCCCGGTCCGGGCGCGGGCCCCGGTCGCCGCCGCGAGCGCGGTCGCCCGGAGGGCCGTCGCGCCGCGGCTCGAAGCGCGGGCGCCGCTCTTCGAGGCGCATCGAGAGGACGATGCGGCGCTTGCTCGGGTCCACCTCGAGCACGCGGCCCTGGATCACGGCGCCCAGCGGCGCCACGACGGCCGGGTCGGCGCCCGGTCGGTCGCCGACGTGGGGGATCGGCACGAGCGCCTCGACGCCCATCCCGACGTCGACGAAGAGGCCGAACGGCACCGAGCGCACGACGCGACCCTCGAGCACGAGGCCGGGGCGCAGCGTGGCGAGCGTGACGTCGGCGGGGGGCTTCGTCGGGTGCGCGGCGCGCGGCCGCGGGTCCACGAACCCCGCGGTGACCTCCCAGAGCACGTGGCGCCACAGCGGCAGCGGCACGTCGGCGCGCACGAGCGGCTGGAAGCTCACCTGCGCGCGGGCGCGCGGGTCGCGGAACAGCCCCGCGACGTCGGTGCCCACCTGGGCCGCCATCTCGTCGACGAGGCCGTACTGCGCCGGGTGCAGCTGCGTGCGGTCGCGCGGGTCGCCGGTGCCGGGGACGCGCAGGAAGCCGACGGCCTGCTCGGCCGCCGCGAGACCGACGCCCTCGACGGCGCCCAGCGCCGCCTTGCCGGCGAGGCGGCCGCCCGCGTCGCGCCACGCGACGTAGGCGCGGGCGCGCGCCGCGTCGAGGCCGGGCAGGCGCGCGAGCACCTCGGCCGGCGCGGTGGACGCGTCGGGGCCGACGTGGGCGACGCACCACGCCGCGCACGCGTCGAGCCGCTCCTTGAGGCGGCCCTGGTGCACGTCGTGGACGTGGGGCCCGAGCGCGAGCGCGCGCGGGTCGAGGCGCAGGTACTCGGCGAGCGGGTCCTGGAAGCGGCGCGCGAGCGACAGCGCGCCCACGAACTCGGGCCCGATCTCGACGCCGCCCTCGCCGACGACGGGCTTCTCGACCGCCGCCTGCTCGAGCGCGCGCGTCCCGCCGTCGGGGACCTCGGTGACGAAGACCTCGCGGCCGAGGTCCTTGAGCGCGTCGGCGACGAGCGCGGCGGCCTCCTTGCGACCTCCGCCCGAGCCGACGACCACCGCGTCCACCGCGTGGACGCCGACGAGGTCGCGCAGCGCCGCCACGGCGGCGTCGCGGCCCGCGGTCGCCTCGTGGGGGAGGCGGCCGCCGTGCAGCGCGCGCCCGGCCTCGTCCACCACGGCGACGCGGTGGCCGGCGGTGACGTCGGCCCGGACCGCGAGCGTGCGGCGCGGGCCGCCGACCGGCCCGAGCAGCAGGTTCTTGAACGCGCGTTCGAAGCCCTCGATGGACGCGTCGTCCGCGCGCGCCTTGAGCGCCGCGCGGGCCTCGGCCTGCAGCACCGGCTTGAGGATGCGGCGGTAGCCGTCCTCGGCGGCGGCGCGCAGGAAGCCCGCGTGGGGGTGCTCGGCGCCGAACGCGGCGGCCGCGGCCTCGTGGACGACGGCGAGCGCGCGCTCCTCGGGCGGCTCGCACGTCACCGACAGCACGCGCTCGCGCTCGCCGCGGCGGATCGCGAGCAGCTTGAGCGGCGGCACCTTGCCCGCGGGCGCGGCGAAGCCGACGAGGCTCGCGTGGCGGCCCGCGTCGCCCTTGCGGTCCGAGCGCAGCGCGACGGTGAGGACCGCCTCGCGGCGGAACACCTCGCGCAGCCGCGCACGCAGCCCCGCGTCGAGGCAGAAGGCCTCGGCGACGACGTCGCGGGCCCCGCCGAGGGCGGCGTCGAGCGTGGCGACCTCGGTGCCCTCCTTGACGTGGTCCTTGGCGAGGTCGGACAGCGCCGTCGCGTCCTTCGCGCCGCGGATCGCGTCGGCGAGCGCCCCGAGCCCCTGCCCGCGCGCGACCGTGGCGCGGCTCGCGGTCACGGGCAGCCACGGGGCCGCGACGTCGCGCATCTCGACGACGTCGCGTGCGCCGGCCAGACGGGCCGCGATCTCCTCGGTCAGCCCGCCGCGCGAGCCGACGAGCTCGACCAGCTCGCCCCGCGTCTCCTCCTCGTCGAGGAGGTGGCGCCAGGCGTCGCGCGCGTCGTGGAGGCGGAACTCGTCGAGCCCGCCGTGCTTCTCGCGGCGGTAGCGGCCGAGGAACAGTGGGTCGTAGCCGTGCTCGAAGTCGGCGACGAGCGCGGCCGCGCCGTCGGCGGGCGCGCCGATCGCGGCGGCGAAGCGGGGGAGCGCCCGTGCGCGCGCTTCCTCGCGCAGGCGCGCGCGCACCGAGCCGGCGGGGGCGGGGGCGCGCTTGGGGGCGTGCTCCTCCTCGGGCTCGGCGCCCGCGGCGGGGGGCGGGCCCTCGTCCTCGGCCGCGTGCGCGTCCCCGTCGGCGGCGGCCGCGGCGGCCTCCGCGTCCGCGGCGGCGTGCGCCGCAGCGACGTCGGCGGCGTCGTCGGCGGCCGACGTCCCCGTGGGCTCCGACCCGGCGGGCTCCGGTGCGGGCGGCGCGGCGTCGGCGGGAGCGCCGTCGGCGGGCGGGAGCGGCTCGGGGGCGGGGACGGGGTCGGTCATGGCGCGGCTCCGAGGCAGCGGGGGAGACGACGGCCGTCGCGTTCGGGGACGGGGCGTCGTCGGGGCCCGATCGGGGCAGGGGACAGGCGGGGGATTCCACCACGCGACGGGATGGCGGACAAGGCGAGCCGGGGTCTCCCCCGGGGGGCGGGCTCGGGGCCCGCGGCCTTCGTGCCCGTCGGCCCGTCCGCCGCGCGCGCGGTGCGGCTCGATCGGCTCAGCCGAACGCGGCGCGGAGGAAGTCGCGGGCGCGGTGGGCGGCGGTGGGCGCCTCCGCCGCGTGGCGGGAGAGCTCGACCTCGAGCGGGCCGGCGTAGCCGCTCTCGCGCACCGCCGCGACGACGTCGGGCCAGTGCACCTCGCCCTCGCCGAACTGCAGGTGCTCGTGGCGGCCCGCGCGGTGGTCGTCGAGCTGGACCACCACGAGGTCGCCGGCGTGGCGGCGCAGGATGCGCGCCGGGTCGCCCTCGCGCGTCGCGAGGCAGTGGCCCACGTCGAGCGTCAGCCCGAGCGCCGGGTGGCCGACGGCGTCCTTGACCGCCAGCCAGCCCTCGACGGTCTCGACGGCCATCCCCGGCTCGGGCTCGAAGCCCACGCGGATCCCGCGCTCGTGCGCGTGCTCGCAGACGCGTCGCAGCCCGTCGGCGAGGCGGTCGAGGACGGCCTCCGGGTCGAGGCCTTCGGGCGCCGACCCCGACCACGTCGAGACGACGCGCGCGCCGAGCCCCGCCGCGAGGTCCACGCAGCGCCGCAGGAAGTCGAGCCGGCGCGCGGCCTCGGGCGCGGCGTCGAGCAGCGACGGGCGGTGCTTGCGCTCGGGGTCGAGCACGAAGCGGGCGCCGGTCTCGACGACGACGCAGAGCCCGAGGTCGTCGAGGAGGCGGCGCACCCCGAGGACGTCGGCCGGCCGCGTGCGGTACGGGTCGAGGTGGTGGACGTCGGGCGTCACCGCGACGCCGTCGTAGCCGAGGCCCGCGAGGATGCGCGCGGCGTCCTCGAGGCGGTGGAACGCGAAACCGTTCGTGTTGTAGAGGAGCGGGTTCTTCACGCGTCCCGGCGTCAGCGCTCGTCCGTCTTCATCGCCGCGAGGGGCTTGAGCATCGTCTGCACCTGCCCGCTCTCGCGGCCGAGGTAGTGCTTGGCGACGTCCTCGCTGTCCCAGTCGCGGTTGCTCGGCAGGCCGCCCACGAACTCGTTCCACTGGTCCTTGATGTTCTCGAGGAGCGCGCGCGCCTCCTTGAGCTTGCTCTGCCACGTGGTGTCGTCGCCCGCGCCCTTGGCCTTGAGGCTCTCGGCGTAGAGCCGGCTCGCCTTGTCGGCGTCGCTCTGGAACGTGCGCACGAGGTCGCGGCCCTTCGAGACCGTGCTCTCGGGCACGGGCGGGTAGGGCTTGGGCGCAGGGCCGCCCGAGGTCGGCGCCACGGGCGCGACGGGCGCGGGCGCGGGCGGCGGCGGCTTCGGGGCGTCCTTCTTCTTGCCGCTCATCACGACGACCGCGACGACGACCACCGCGAGCAGCACGACGGCGACCGCGTAGCCCATCATGTTGTTCGCGCCGCCCCCGCCGCGCGAGCCGCCGCCGCCACCGCGAGCGGGGGAACCACGCGACGAACCGCGGGACGAAGAGCCGTACGCCATGGGAGCCTCCGGGCCGGCGAGGAGTCCTACCAGAAACGCGGCGGGGCGGAACGGTCCGTGCGCGACGCGCCGGGCCGGGGGACTCGGGGGGCCTCGTCGGGCGAGCGCCGGAACTCGCAGGGGGCCCGCGGGCGGGCCCCGTCGCGCACCGCCCCGGCGAGCGGTCCCCGGCGGTGTGGCACACCCCGTCTCGAGCCCGCCGAATTCACGAAAGGCGAGGCCGGTCGCGCCCCGAACGCACGTCAGGCCCCGGTCGGGGCGTGCGGTTGGCGCCCGGGCGCGCGTCGGACGCGACGACCGCGTGTTCTGGAACCACGCCGAGGAGCGGACGACGCGCGGCGATGCGCATCGAAGCGCTACCGGGCCCCACGTCACGCCCGGGCGCAAGACGCCGCCCCGACCTCGCCGGCTCGTGAACTCGGCGGGCGAGCCCGCCGAATTCACGAAAGACGAGGCCCGTCGGGCGCCGATCGCCGCGGGGAGCGCTCCGGAACCGCGCGGGGCCCGGGTAGAACCCGCGGCGTGGCCACCGCTCGCGACCTTGCCGTCGACGCCGTGCTCGTGCTCGACCGCGACGACGGGCGCGTGCGCGAGGCCCTCCTCGCGCTGCGCGGGGAGGTCGCCGACCCGCGCGATCGGGGCCTGCTGACCGAGGTCGCCTACGGCGTCGCCCGTCGCCTCGGGACGCTCGACGCGGTGCTCGCACGCGCGTCGCGCACGCCGCTCCCGCGCCTCGACCCCGCGGTGCGGGCCGCGCTGCGCGTCGGCCTCTACCAGGCGCTGTTCCTCGACCGCGTCCCGCCGTCGGCCGCGGTGGACGCCGCGGTCGAGAGCGTCAAGGGGCGCGCCGGGCCCCGGCTCGCCGGCTTCGTCAACGGCGTGCTGCGCACGATCCTGCGCGGCCTCGACGGTCCCGCGAGCGGCGCCGAGGACCCCTGCCGCGACGTGCCGCGCCCCGGGGCCGCCTCGGTGCGGTTCTCCCACCCGACCTTCGCCGACCCCGCCGTGGACCTCGCGGGCAACCTCGCGGAGCGCTTCGCGCACCCCGCCTGGCTCGTCGCGCGCTGGCTCGACCGGTGGGGGGAGGCCCGCACGCGCTCGCTGCTCGCGCTCGGGTGCGCGCGCCCGCCGCTCTGTCTGCGCGCGGCGCCGGGCACGCGGGCGGCGCTCGTCGAGGAGCTCGTCCGCGGCGGCGTCGGGGCGCGCGCGGGCGACGGGCCCGACGAGGTCGTCTGCCCCGACGGCGACCCCGAGGCGCTCGCGCCGGTGCGCGACCGTCGGGCGACGGTGCAGGACGGCACGGCGCAGCGCGTCGCGCCGCTCGTCGCGCCGCGCGGCGGCGAGCGCGTCCTCGACCTCTGCGCCGCGCCGGGCGGCAAGACGCTGCACCTGCTCGACCTCCTCGGCGCCTCCGGCGAGGTCGTCGCGGCCGACGTCTCGCCCGAGAAGGTGGACGCGCTCGCGCGCACGCTGGCGACGCGCCCTCCCTCGGGGGCGGTCGCCCGTGCGGTCCTCGTGCCCGAGCGAGGCCCGCTCCCGTTCGCGCCCGCGTCCTTCGACGCGGTGGTGCTCGACGCGCCGTGCTCGAACACGGGCGTGCTGCGCCGCCGTCCCGAGGCGAAGGCGCGCCTGCGGCCGCGCGACCTCGCCTCGCTCGCCGCGCTGCAGGACGACCTGCTCGCGCGGGCGCGGGTGCTCGTGCGGCCGGGCGGCCGGCTCGTCTACGCCACGTGCTCGATCGAGCCCGAGGAGGGCGAGGACCGCCGCGACCGCTTCCTCGCGGCGCACCGCGGCGCCACGCTCGCCGCCGGGTTCTCGGTGCTGCCCACCGACGACCGCGACGGCGGGTTCGCCGCGGCGTTCGTCCTGCCGTAGGGCCTCGCGCGCGGCGTCCGGGCGACGGGGCCCGCGCTGCGCGCCCGCGCGTGGGGGGCTTCGCCGGCGACGCGCCCCGCAGGCGCTCAGCGGACGGCGCGCGTCGAGCCCTCGTTGTCGTCGGCGAGGCGGCGCATGAACTCGGCGGCGGCCGTCGGGTCCTCCTGGCCGGCGAAGCGCGGCGGCGGGTCGCCGCGCACGAGCGCGACCGTGTGGATGCGCACCCGGCGGCGGCGGTTCGTGTCGCGCACCTCGCCGAGGATCTGGTCGGGGTCCACGACCGAGCCGACGGTGGGGGTGCCGTCGGAGAGGAAGAAGACCGTGTCCGCGTCGGGGTCGGCGAGCGCCAGCCGCAGGCCGTCGTGGATGTTCGTGCCGCCCACGGGCGCGAGCCGCTCGACGAACCGCACCGCGCGGCGCACGTTCTCGGGCGTGGCCGGCACGAGCGCCTTGCCCCACGCCTCGGCCGTGTCGCTGTAGGCGACGAGGTTGAAGCGCGTCGTCGCGGGCAGGTGCTCGATCACCTCCTTGAGCTCCTTCTGCGCGAGCTCGAGGCGACCGTTCCAGCCCATGCTGCGCGAGACGTCCACGACGAAGACGACGCGGCTCGAGCGCACCGGGAAGCCGTAGTAGCGCGGGCCCGACACCGTGGTGGGCGCGTTGGGGTTCGACGTCGGGCCCGCGGTGCGGTCGCGGTTCTCGGCCCACCACGCGCGCCACAGGTCGGGGTCGGCGCCGAGGTCGGGCTTGCCCGTCAGGCGGACCAGCGCGCGCTCGAGCGCCTCCTCCACGCGTAGGTCCTTGCCGCGCACGACGGCGAGCCGGTCGATGAGCGGCGTGACCGCGGTCGGCGAGCCGAGCAGGCCCAGCGCGCCCGCGGCCGACTCGACGACGCGCGGGGCGGGGTCGGCGAGCGCGCCGAGCAGCGCGGGGACGGCGCGGGCGCTGCCGAGCACGCCGAGCGCGCGGGCCGCGGCCTCGCGCTGCACGGCGTCGGGGCTCCCGAGGAACGCGACCATCGGCGCCGCGGCCGACGCGTCGTGCAGCTCGCCGAGCGCGAGGAGCGCCTCGACCCGCACGTCCACGTCGTCCTCGCGCAGCACCGCGAGCAGCGCGACCACGGCCTCGGGGTCGCCCTGCGCGCCGAGCGCGCGCGCGACCTGCGCCTTCACCGCCGGCACCGCGCGCGCGAGCGCCGGGCCGCGCAGGTGCGCGCGGGCCTCGGGCTCCTGCGCCTCGCCGAGCACGCGCGCGAGCGAGGAGACGAGGAAGGGGTCCCGCTCGGCCTCGACGGTGCGGACCGCGAAGTCCACCTCGGCGGGCCCGCCGTGGCGCACGAGCGCGGCGAGGAGGAGCAGGAGGCGGCGCCGGTCGGAGGCGCCGCCCGGGGCCCCGCGCTCGGCGGCGACGAGGCGTTCGAGCGCCCGGCGCGCGGCCGGGGTGGCGACGTCGGCGAGCGCGAACAGCGCCGCGCGCTGCGACGCGTAGGCCTCGTCGTCGTGGCGGCCGGCGACGGCGCGGTAGCGCTCGACGAGGTCGTCCACCGCGTCGGCGGCCGCGGGCCCCGCCCCGGCGACCGAGGTCGCCGCGACGACGAGCAGCGCCGCGAGCATCCGGGGGTGTCGCATGACGAGTCGCATCGTACGTACCAACGCCGCCGTCGACGTGCCGCCCCCTCGTCTCAATAGTTGCACATTACACCGAATGGGCGCAGTGGTGCCCGGCACGGTTGTATCGATCGCCTGCAACCGGCAAGCGATGAGTACAACGGTGCCCGGCACCGTTGTATCGATTGGTTGTAGGTGGCACGGATGCGGCGCGCGTCAGAGGTTCTTCTTCGGCTCGTAGGGGTGGTCGCGCTTGCGCAGGATGCGCACCGAGCGGAGCGTGTCGCAGGCGTCGAGGCGGTCCACCACGTCCTGGCCGGCGGCCACGGTGGCGAACACGCAGAAGCCGTTCTCGGCGATCGACGGCTTGGGCCCCGTCATCACGAAGAACTGGCTGCGCACGCGGCGGTCGAGCGCCATCGCCCACCCGACGGCGCCGCGGAAGAAGCCGTGGCGCGGGTTGGACTCGACCGGGATCCACCACGACGACCCGCCCGCCCCCGCGGTCGCGCACCCGTCCCCGCGGCTCGAGGGGTCGCCCCCCTGCGCGATCCCGGCGCCGACCACGCGGTGGAAGCGCGTGCCGTCGTAGAAGCCCTGCCCGTCGGGCCCCTTGCTCGCCTCGGCGAGGTGGACGAACTGCCGCACCGACTCCGGGCAGTCGTCCTCGAGCAGGCGCAGCAGCACCGGGCCCTTCGACGTGTCGAGCAGCGCGAGCGGGAGGTCGTCCTTGCGCTCGTCGGCCGCCCGCGCCTCGCGGTCGGCGCGCCACGACGCGCCCCACGTCCGCATGCGCGCGGCCTCGCGCCGGTACGCCGCGCCCAGCTGCTCGGGGAGCCCGTCCGCGGCGCGGTCCCACCACGCGGCCGACGCCTCGAAGTCCTCGGCGTCGCGCGCGACGAGCGCGGCCACGCGCAGGTCCTCGGCGGCGTCGAGCCCGGTCGCCGTCGTCGCGAGCGCGCGCGCCACCCCGAGCGCCTCGGCCGGCCGGTTGACGAGCTGCAGCGCCTGCGCGTACGCCCGCAGGTCGTTGCGCGTCCACGGCTCGACCGCGGCGACCGCGCGCAGCCCGGCGAGCGCGGTCGCCTCGACCGCCGCCTCGTCCTTGGCGTGCTCGACGGGCACCTCGCCGTCGAAGGTGCCGAGCAGCTCGAGCACCTTGCGGTGCGCCGCCTCGCCCTTCGCCGCGAGCTCGCGGTCGGCGGCGACCCACGCGTCCCAGTCGCTGCGCGCGAACGCGCCCGCGCCCCCGCGGCCCTCGAGGCGCGGCGTGCGCGCCCACCGCGCGACGCTGCGCAGGTCGGCGGGCAGGGCGCCGGGCGTCCCCGCGAGGTCGAGGCCCGCGGGGAACGTCACGGTCGAGGGCGTGCGCCGCGGCATCACGAGCGACACGCACCAGCGCAGCGGCGGCGCCTCGTCGCCCGCGACGCCGAGCACCGACAGCGGCACCGCGAGCTCCATCGCCGCGGCCTCGCCGAGCCCGGAGAAGCGCGCCACGACCTGCCCGTCGGTCCGCACCCACCGCGCCCCCGCCGCGTCGCGCACCTGCAGCAGCGCGTGCGGCCGGTTGTGCTCCCACGGCTCGACCTGCAGCACCACCGCGCCCGGCGCGTCGAAGCGCGCGTCGTCGGCGGTCGCCACCGCGTGGAGCACGACGTGCCACGCGCTCGGCCACGGCCGGCCGAGGCGCAGCGCGAGCAGCAGCGTCCCCTTGACGTGCTTGGCGCGCAGCTCCCACCCCGCGCTCGTGCCCACGAGCCGCGCGGCGTCGTCCCACTCCGCCGGCAGCACCGTGCCGTCGAGCCCGACGGCGAGGCCGGCGGGGACGGCGACGTCGGCGCCCGCGGCGACCGGCGCGGGCGCGTCCGCGGCGCGCGCGGAAGGCCCGGTGGCGAGGAGCGGGAGGAGCGCGAGGAGGGGGAGGAGGGCGCGGCGCATCGCCCCCGATCCTACGGGGCGTCGCCCGCCGCGCGGATACGATCGCCCCGGCCATGCTGTCCGACCGCGACCTCCTCGCGCTCCGCGCCGAGTTCCCCGCACTCGCCCGCCGCCGGCGCGGGAAGCCCCCGATCTACCTCAACAGCACCTGCATGAGCCTGCGGCCGCAGCCCGTCGTGGACGCGCTGGTGCGCTACTACGCCGAGTTCCCCACCTGCGGGGGCGGTCGCACCGAGGGCGCGCGCCGCCTCGACAACTGGTTCATGGAGGAGCTGCGCGAGCACGAGGAGGCCGCCCGCGAGGCGATGCGGGCCCTGCTCAAGGCCGAGCGCGTGGACGAGGTCGTCTGGACGCGCAACACCACCGAGGCGATCAACCTCGTCGCGCGCGGCTTCCCGTTCGAGCCCGGCGACCGCATCGTCCTCTCCGAGCGCGAGCACAACAGCAACCTCGTCCCCTGGCTCGAGGTGGCGCGCCGCCTGCGCGAGCGCGCCGGCGACCCGGCGCTGCCGGTGCTCGACGTCTTCGACCTCGCCCCCGACGGCGCCTTCGACCTCCGCAAGGCCCTCGCGGCGATCGGCCCCCGCACGCGGCTCGTCGCGCTCGGGCACGCGAGCAACCTCGACGGCACGACGATCCCGGACGCCGACCTGCGCGCGGTCGCCGACGCCGTGCACCGCGTCGGCGGCGTCCTCCTCCTCGACGCGGCGCAGAGCGTCCCGCACCGCGCCGTGGACGTGCGCGCGCTCGGCGCGGACTTCCTCGCGTGCTCGGTCCACAAGATGTGCGGCCCGACCGGCGTGGGCGTGCTGTGGGGCCGCTACGAGCTCCTCGAGCGCCTCGCGCCGCACGTCGTCGGCGGCGACACGATCCGCGACACGTGGCACGACCGCGTCGAGTACAAGCGCCCGCCCGGCCGCTTCGAGGCGGGCCTGCAGGACTACGCGGGCATCGCCGCGACGGCCGCCGCGGTGGACTACGTCGCGCGCCGCGTCGGCTTCGACACGATCGAGGCGCACGAGCGCCGGCTCAACACGCTGCTCTCCGAGCGGCTGCGCCCGCTGCAGGGCGAGCACTTCTGGCTGCGCGGCCCCGCCGACCCGGCCCTGCGCGGCGGCGTCCTCACGATGACCTCGCCGCTCGGCGGCATCCTCAACACGATCCAGGCCACCGCCGACCGCGAGTGGAACGTGATGCTGCGCAAGGGCATGTTCTGCGTGAACGCGTACCTGCACCGGCGCTTCGACGCCGACGGCACCGCGAAGAACAACCTGCGCGCCTCGATGTACTTCTACAACACCGAGGAGGAGGTCGAGACGCTCGCGAAGGTGGTCGAGCGCGTCGTGCGCGACCCGCTCGGCGCGATGGACGACGAGTAGCCGCCGCCCCGGGCCCCGCGCCCGGGCCCTCGCTCCCCGTCCCCCGCGCCCGGTCCCCCTCGGGCCGATCCCCTAGCCCGCCGAATTCACGAGCCGACGAGGTCGGGGCGGCGTCTTGCGCCCGGGCGTGACGTGGGGCCCGGTGGCGATTCGATGCGCGTCGCCACGCGTCGTCCGCTCCTCGACGTGGTGCCAGAACACGCCGTCGTCGCGGCCGACGCGCGCCCGGGCGCAATCCGCGAGCCCCGACGGAGGCCTGACGTTCGATCGGCGCCCGACGGGCCTC
>JADZCA010000020.1 GCA_020851795.1 Planctomycetota bacterium
GAGCGCCCGGTGCCCTACGTCCGGTTCGTGGGCCGTCGGACGGGCGAGCGCGTGCCGCGGTGGGAGCACACGCTCGCGCCCGCGGGCGAGGCGCCGAGCGGCGACGCCGCGTCGGCACCGAGCGCCGCGCCCGCGCCGGCCCCGCGCGCGACGCCCCTCGCGCCGGCCGCCGCGACGCCGAGCGCCCACGCGCCGAGCGTGGCCGACCTGCTCGCGCGCATCGAGCGGCTCGAGGCCGAGGTCGAGGCGCTGCGCCGCCGCGTCGGGGACTGAGCGACGGGTCGCTCAGTCGCGGCGGTCCCGACCACGGCGCGTCGGCGATCGCGCTCCGATCCGCGCGCTCGCGCGTCACGGCGCCGGGCGTGCCCTCGCCCCGTTCGGGGCGCCACGTCCCGCACGGGACGGCCGTCGCGCCACGGCGTGTCTCGCACGCAACACCGGTGTTGCACGCAACAAGACCACTCTGGTCTCGGCGGCTTTCCCTCGCTACCGGCACGTGGACGGGGGTTTCCTGCACACCGCGGACGGGGCTCGCCACCGCGCGCAGGCTCCGCCCGACGGGAGGGCTGGACATGGGAGTGTTCGTCCACGTCGTACGCATCCTCGCGCCCGTGGTCGCCGCCGTGCTCGCACCGAGCGCGCTCGCGGCGCCGGACGCCGTCGCTCCGGCGCAGGCACCGCAGCCGCCCAAGCCGCCGAAGTACGAGAACCTCCGCTTCCGTGAGGACTGGTCCGTGTTCTGCCCGACGTGCCCGGGCGAACGCTGCGACGTGACCGACCGGCTCAAGGCGCTCCCGCTCTCGCCGGACGGGACCGTGTGGGTCAACATCGGCGGACAGGCGCGCGCTCGCTTCGAGTCGTTCACGAACTACGGGTTCTCGGACAACCCCGACGCCGACGACGACTGGCTCCTCACGCGGCTCCGCCTGCACGTGGATCTCCACGTCGGGCCCGCGCTCCGGCTGTTCGTCGAGGGGATCCAGGCCGACCAGGAGGCGCGCGAGCTCGGCCCGCGCCCCGTGGACGAGAACCACCAGGACCTCCTCAACGCGTTCGTGGACTACCACGGGCCCGTCGGCCCGTGCTGCGTGGACGTGGGCGCGCGCGTCGGACGCCAGGAGTTCCTCTTCGGCAAGCAGCGCGTCGTGGGGCCGCTCGACTGGGCGAACACCCGTCGGACCTTCGAGGGCGCCTCCGCCTGGGCGAAGACGTCGTGGTGGCGGCTCGACGCGCTGGTCGTGCGTCCGGTGCTCGTGGACCGGTACGACTTCGACGAGGACGACGAGGACACGCTGTTCGCGGGCGTCTACTACGCGAACACCGCGTGCGACGCGTGCCGCTTCGACGCGTACGCCTTCTGGTTCGACACCGACGCGGCGACGTGGCTCAAGGTCACGACCGACGAGTCGCGCTTCACCGTCGGCGCGCGCGCCGACGGCGTCGTCGGCGGCACCGTGCTCGACTGGGAGGTCGAAGGCGCGTACCAGTTCGGCGAGGCCGGCGACGGCGACATCTCGGCCGGGTTCGTGACGGCCGAGGTGGGCTGCAAGCCGTGCTGGTGCTGGAGCCCGCGCTTCGCGCTCGGCGCCGACTGGGCGAGCGGTGACCACGACGGCCCCGGCGGCGACGTGGGCACGTACCGCCAGCTCTACCCCACCGGCCACCTCTGGTTCGGGTGGGCCGACCTCGTCGGGCGACAGAACGTGGTCGCCGGGCGCTTCACCGCGACGGCGAAGCCCACCGAGACGCTGTTCGTCCGATTCGACGCGCACGCGTTCCGCCGCGCCACGGAGGAGGACGCCGCGTACAACGCCGCGGGCGGCGTGCTCGCGGGTCCCGTCGACGACGAGCTCGACCTCGCCCAGGAGCTCGACTTCCAGGTGAAGTGGAACCCGGACCGCCACTGGGAGGTCGAGGTGGGCTGGTCCCACGTCTTCGCCGGGAAGTTCCTCGAGGACGCCGGGCTCGACCAGGAAGTGGACTTCTGGTGGGCGTCGGTGACGTTCACCTTCTGAGAGACACCCCCGAGGGAACTCCATGGGCCTCTTCCGACGGCTCGGCGTGCGTGGGACCGTCGTCGCGGCGCTCCTCGGCCTCGTGGCGGGGAGCGGCGCGTACACGTTCGTCTACGCGCAGGGCCACTCGTACCTGTCGAGCGACCCCGACGTCTGCGTGAACTGCCACGTGATGCGCGCGGAGCACGACTCGTGGCAGAAGGCGAGCCACCACGGCCACGCCGTCTGCGTGGACTGCCACATCCCCCACGACCTGCCGGAGAAGCTGCTCGTCAAGGCCGAGAACGGCTTCTGGCACTCGCTCCGCTTCACGCTGCAGAACTACCCGGACCCGATCCGGATCCGGCCCAAGAACCGCGACGTGCTCGTCGCCAACTGCCTCCGGTGCCACGGCGACTTCGTCGCCCACGTCAACGAAGGCGGCGCGGAGGAGCCCGGCGCCCTCGCCTGCCTGCGCTGCCACATGTCCGTCGGCCATGGGCCGACGCGCTGACCGAGGAGACTGCCATCGTGCCCGACGCCCCCGCCGCCCCCGCCGCCCCCTCGCGCAAGCTCCTGTTCGCGTTCGTGGTCGCCGCGCTCGCCGCCGTCGCCTTCGCGGTGATGTGGCTGTTCGGCAACATCTCGGAGCGCAAGGCCGAGGCGAAGGCCTCGTTCGTGCGCCTCGCCGAGATGACCGAGGAGACGGTCGACCCCTCGGTGTGGGGCCGCAACTTCCCCCGCCAGTACGACTCCTACCGGCGCACGGTGGACGTCGAACGCACCAAGCACGGCGGGAGCGAGGCGTTCCAGAAGCTGGACGATGACCCGCGCTGGAAGGAGCTCTTCAAGGGGTACGCGTTCGGCGTGGACTACCGCGAGGAACGCGGCCACGCGTACATGCTCTCCGACCAGGACATGACGGAGCGCGTCAAGAACTTCAAGCAGCCCGGCTCGTGCCTCCACTGCCACGCGAGCGTGGTGCCCGCCTACCGCAAGAAGGGAGTCGAAGCCGGCGCGCCCGCCGGCCCCGAGCACGCGCGCGAGCAGCTCATGAAGGGATTCGAGGTCGTCTGCGCGATGCCCTACGGGGAGGCGCGCAAGCTCGTCGACCACCCGATCACCTGCCTCGACTGCCACGACCCCGCGACGATGGCGCTGCGCGTGACGCGGCCCGGTTTCCTCGACGGCATCGCCGCGTTCGCCGCGAGCGACGACGCGGCGCACCACATGCCCAGCGTCGAGCGGTGGCGGAAGGGCTCGCGGGCGCAGCCCTACGACCCCAACGAGTCGGCGAGCCGGCAGGAGATGCGGTCCTTCGTCTGCGGCCAGTGCCACGTCGAGTACTACTTCGCCGGCGAGAAGAAGCGGGTCACCTACCCGTGGCACAAGGGCCTCAAGGCCGAGCAGATCGAGGCCTACTACGACGAGGTCGGCTGGAAGGACTGGAAGCACGGGATCAGCGGCGCCGCGACGCTCAAGGCGCAGCACCCCGAGTTCGAGACGTGGAGCCAGGGCATCCACGCCCGCAGCGGCGTCTCGTGCGCCGACTGCCACATGCCCTACAAGCGCGAGGGCGCGATGAAGGTGAGCGACCACCACGTGCGCAGCCCGCTGCTCAACGCGGCGCGTGCCTGCCAGGTCTGCCACCACGAGACCGACGAGGAGATGAAGACCCGCGTCGAGACGATCCAGGACCGGACGCGGGCGCTCATGACGCGGGCGGAGGACGCCACGCTCGACCTCGTGCACGAGATCGAGGCCGCCGCGAAGGACGGGACGTCGGAGGCGGACCTCGCCAAGCCGCGGGCGATGCACCGGAAGGCCCAGTGGAGGCTCGACTTCGTCGCGGCCGAGAACTCGATGGGGTTCCACGCCCCGCAGGAGACGGCGAGGATCCTCGGCGAGGCGATCGACTACGCGCGCCAAGGGCACGCGGACGCCATCCGCGCACGCGCCGCCAAGCGCTGAGCGCGGCGGGGCCCGCGCCACCGCTCGCGAGAGCGGCGGCGCGGGGACCCGACCGCGTCAGCGGCGGTGCGTGTTGTCGCGGAACGCCGCGTGGCACGCCGTGCAGGACGCCGCGCCGCGCTCGAAGGCCTTCTTCGCCGCGTCGGCGTCCAAGGCCCCCTTCTCGAGCGCCTTCGCGAGCGCCCACGCGGCCTCCTCGCTCTCCTTGAGGTGCCCGCGGAAGGCATCCGGCTCCTTCGCGACGCTCTCGAGCCGGGCGAGCTCGCGGAAGTGCTCGGCGAGGATCGTCGCCTCGTGCGACGGCTCCACGTCGGGATGGTCGGCGGGCGTCTTCCAGCCGGCGTCCTTGACCTGCTTGAGGCGTTCCCACGTCGCGTCCACGAGGACCATCGACTGCTGCATCGCCGGCGTCGGCGCCGTCTCGCGCATCGGCGCGACCGTCGCCGCCAGCGCGTCGGCGCTCGGGCGCTCGAAGGTCTCCGCGACCTCGTAGAGGCCCTTGTACTTCGGCGCGGTGCCCGCGCGCTTCATCTCGGCGACCAGCTGCTCGTGCGTCGCGCCGTCGAGCATCACGCGCGCGATGGCGCACGCGGCCGGACCGCGGTGCTTGCCGTGGTGGCAGTGCACGAAGACCGGGCCGAGCTTGCCGAGCTCCTCGAAGGTCTTGGCCAGCTCGAGGCGCGTCGCGTCGGGGATGCCGTCGTACCCGATCGGGACGTGGACGTAGCGGATCCCGTGCTTGCGGGCGCCTTCGACGTCGGGCTGGGCGCCGTCCACCGTGACGATCGACTTGATCCCGGCGGCAGCCAACGCCTCGAAGTCCGCCTCGGACTCCGGGGAGGCGCCCGACGCCACGCGCGGGGAGAGCCGGAAGTAGTTGTGCACGTGCGTCTGCGCCGCGGCGTCGGCCTCGGTGGCCGCGTCTCCCGCGACCGCCGCGGGCGCCTTGCCCGGCTCGCCGGCGACGGGCGCCACCGGCGCCGCCTTGGGCTGCGAAGCCGCCGGAGCGGGGGTCGGCATCGGCATCGGCGGTGCGACGGCCGCGGTGGACGGGACGGCCGGCGGACAGCACGCCCTCCGCGCGCAGCCGGGGAAGAGGAAGAACCCCGCGCCGACGGCGAGCCCGAGCAGGGCGGTCAGGGCGAGCGAGGGCGCGAATCGATGCGACATGAAGGGTCTCGACGAGGGTCGGCGGAGGGGCGCCGACGCAAAGCGCTTGCCGGACGGCCCGGAGGGGCGCCGCAACGACTTGCACCGACCGCGCCCTCGGGGATGCCATCCGGGGGCATCACCCCGTTTCCTTCCCGACACACCCCCGGCAGCGGCCGCGGGCCCCGCCCGGACGATCCGCCGCTCCCCCGCGCCGCCGCTCGGCTGCTATCGTGACCCACGGCGGTGGCCCCCGACCCCGCCCTCCGCTCGGCTCGGGACTCCCCGAAAGGCGCCCATGCGTACCCTCCTGCTCGCCGCCTTCGCCACGGTCGCCACCTTCGTCGCCGCCGCGGGCCCCGCGTCCGCCGACCCGCACGGTCGCCCGGTCTACGCGTCGCGCGGCGGCGCCTACGCGCCGCGCACGACCGCCTACGCAGGCCGCAGCTACGGCGCGACCTACGCCCGCGGCTACAGCACGGGCTACGCGCCGCGTTCGTACGGCACCTACTACCGCGGCTACAGCAGCGCGTACGCCCCCGCGTACGCCGGCTACCGGTACGGCTACGGCTACGGCTACGCGGGATACGGGTACGGGTACGCCGGGTACGGCTACGCCTATCCTGCGTACCGCGCCTACCCGTCGTACGGCTACTACGCCGCGCCGTCGTGCGGCGCGCCGGCCTACGGCTACGCGTACCCCTCCTACGGCTACGCCTACCCCTCGTACGGCTACGCGTATCCGTCGTGCGGGTGGTACGCACCGTCGGTGTCCGTGGGCTTCTCGTGGGGCTGGGGCGGCTGCCGATAGCGAGCGGCTCCCGCCTGATCGAGGTCGCGTGGCGCGTGGGGTCGTGAGCGCGACCGGCGCTCGGCGCACGCACCTCCCGTGAGCGCCGTCGGACGGGAGAGGACGTGAGCGAGCCGCTGTTCCCCGACCCGGCGCCGCCGGGCTCCGAGCCGGGTGCGCCAGCGCCCCTCGTCCGCTTCGGGACGTCCTCGTTCTCCGAGGCCTCGTGGGTGGGCCCGTTCTACCCACCGGGCACGAAGCCCGCCGACTTCCTGCGCTGCTACGCGCAGTCGTTCGACACCGTGGAGGTGGACGCGACGTACTACGCGCGGCCCTCGGCGCGGACCGTGGACGGCTGGGCCGAGCGGACGCCCGACGGCTTCCTGCTCAGCGCGAAGTTCCCGCGCTCGATCGTCCACGGCGGCGAGGAGAGCCGCCCCGACCCGGCCCGCGTGCTCGTCCGCGACGCCGTGGCCGCCGAGTGCGACGGGTTCCTCGACACGATGCGGCGCCTCGGGCGCAAGCTCGGGCCGCTCGTGCTGCAGTTCCCGTACTTCAACCGCACGGCGTTCGCCTCCGTCGAGCCGTTCCTCGAGCGGCTCGACCCGTTCCTCGCGGCGCTGCCGCGAGACCTCGCCTACGGCGTCGAGGTGCGCAACAAGGCCTGGGTGGGCGCGCCGCTGCGCGAGGTGCTCGCGCGCCACCGCGCCGCGCTGGTGCTCGTCGACCAGGCGTGGATGCCGCACGGCGACGAGGTCGCGAGCCGGCTCGACCCGGTGACGGGGGACGTCGCCTACGTGCGCCTGCTCGGCGACCGTCAGGCGATCGAGGCGATCACGACCACGTGGGACCGCGAGGTGGTCGACCACGCCGACCGCCTCGCGCGCTGGGCCGACCTCCTCGTCGCGCTCGCCGCGCGCGGCGTCCGCACGCTCGTCTACGTGAACAACCACTACGCGGGGCACGCGCCCGCCACCGTGCGACGGCTGCGCGCGATGTACGAGGAGCGCCTCGCGCTCTAGGCTCCCGTCTCGGTCAGAGGCTTCCGGGACGCCAGCGCCACGGACGGGTTCCTACGGCGCGGTGGACCAGCCGCCGTAGCCGAGGGCGACGAGGTAGGTGCCCGGTGCGACGTCGGCGTGGGCCCCGAGCGGCCAGCCGGAGACCTCCTGCTCGAAATCGAGCACGGCGGTGGGGCCGGAGACGTCCCAGCGCTCGAGGTGCACGCCGTCGCGCACGACGAGCGCCGCGCCGTCCTCGGGGAGGAGCAGCGCGCGGAACGCGTCGGTGGCGTCGATGGACGGCCCGAGCGTGAGCGTCGCGCCGAGGCGCACGGTGCCGAGGCCCGCGTCGAACCACGGGGCCACGCCGCCGCGCTCGTCGGCGAACCCGGCACCGGTCCCCCCCATCCCGCCGGGCAGCATCGCCCCGTCGGCGTTCATCACCGGACCGTCGCCCGGCATCGGGAGCGGCATCGCGACCGCGCCCATCCGCGCGAAGAACAGCGTGCGGCCGGCGACCCGGAGGTCGTAGGCACCGTCGGGGAGCGCGAGGCGGTCGAGCACCGTGGGCTCGGCGGCGCCGAGCGCCGACGCGACCACCGAGGTGGTCCACGCCCAGCCGTCGTCCCACGACTCCTCGGCGGTGAACACCGTGCTCCCGTCCACCGCGAGGACCCAGCCGGGCACGTTGACGGGCGCCGTCTCGGCCCGCGTCCCGAGGTCCACCTGCACGAGCGCGTGGCGCACGCGCGGGCGCCCGAAGCGGTCCTCCGCGACCTCGGCCGCGCGCGTGTAGGTCAGCACCTCGCCGTCCACCGCGAAGCCGGTGACGAACGCGCCGGAGACGACGACCGGCGTCCGCGCCGCCGCGCCCGGCACGTCGATCACCGCGAAGCCGTCGTCGGCGCCGCTCGGCGCGGCGTGCACGACGAGGCGGCCGCCCGGCGTCATCGCGAACTCGGAGGCCACCCACCCGCCCACCGAGGGCATCGCCATCCCGGCGGAGGGGAGCCCGTTCGCCATCCATCCGTCGCCGAGCGGCAGCCGCGCCGAGACGACCGGAGAAGGGCCGCCGAAGTCGACGACGTAGGCCGCGCGACCGGTGTCGTCCCAGCCGACGACGCACACGGCGTCGCCCGACGCGAACGCGCGCTCGGGCCAGAGCGGGAGGTCCACGCCGTCGAGGCGCGCGCCCGCGCTGCGCGCGACGAGCGGGCGGACGACGCCGTCCGACGTGCGCACGACGTCCACGACGTTCTCCGCGACCGTCGCGCGCCCGGCGACGGCGAGGCTCGGCAGGCTCGCGACGACGACCTCCTCGGTCGAGAGGCAGACGAGCCCGCGGGGGTGCGGGAAGCCGCGCAGCGCGGTGCCCGAGAGCGCGACCGAGCCGCGCACGTCGAGCGTCGTCGCGCCGAGGTCGAGCACCGCCACGCGGTCGCCGTCGCCGGAGACGGGCACGGTCACGAGCCCGTCGGCGGCGAACACGCCGAAGCCGCGCACGTCGGCGAACGCCTCGGACCACCCCGACCCGAAGTCGGCGCGGTCGAGCAGGGCCGGCGCCGCGGGGTCGGCGACGCTGAACAGCGACGCGACGAGGTGCCATTCGGGCGTGCTCTCCACGCCGAGCGCGACGAGCCGCGTCCCGAGCGGGACGAGGTGCGTGGACCAGCCCGGCACCGTCAGCTCGCCGGCGACGACGGGCGCCGCGGGCACGGACAGGTCGATCACCCACAGCGGGTCCACGCGCTCGAAGGTCACGACGTAGGCGCGCGTCCCGTCGAAGCGCGTCGCGAAGAGCTGCTCGCCCCGCGCGAGCGGCAGCGTGGCCAGCCGCACCGGCGCGTCGGGCGCCGCGATCGACCACGTCGTCAGGCGCGACAGCCCGCCGTCGGTGCCGTCGTGCGCGACGACGCGCAGCACCGCGCCGGAGACGTCGAGCTTCCAGTCGTCGGCGACCCATCCCGTGACGGACGCCACGCCGCGGAGCGCGAGGTCCCCGCCGGGCGCGGACACGTCCACGAGGCGCACCGGCGTCGATGTGCCGTCGAAGGCGCCGGCGACGGCGAAGAACGACGTCGAGGCGTGCGCGGCGTAGCCACCCTCGGGGAGCGTGACGGCGTCGAGCGGCGTCAGCAGGCCGTCGGTCGAGAAACTGCGCACCGACTCGCTCGTGACGACGTAGAGCACCGACCCGATGCGGCGCGACAGCACCGGGAAGCCGGGCACGCTGCGGCGCGCGCGCTCGGCGGGCGCCGTCGGGTCGGCGAGCGAGACGTCGACGACGTCGGTGCCGCCGTCGAAGGAACCGAGCACCGCCAGCGCGGCGCCGCCGGCGACGTAGAGGTCGCGGGGGAAGCCCGAGAGCGCCAGCCGCCCCCGCAGCGTGGGGCCGGCGAGGTCCACCACGGCGAGCCCGCGGTGGACGTTGAGGAGCACGAGCGCGTCCCCGTCCACGGCGTAGACGTCGGCCTCCTCGATCTCGCGCGCGACGTCGCCCGCGCCCTCGGCGGCGTCGGCGGCCGGCGCGTCGAGCGCCACCCCGCCGGGAGGCAGCGCGTCGTTGGCGCCGCGGTACGCGCCGCCGCGCGTGTCGGCGGTCACGAAGCCGGGGAGCACGTCGCTCCCGCCCCCGCCGCCCCCGCCGCCGCAGCCGACGAGGAGACCACACCCGATCGCCACGGAGATCGCAGACCACGTGCGCGTCATGGGTCGCTCCCGGACACCGACCGAAGCCCTCGCCGGAGTGTAGGGAGGCCGGGGCCGGCCGGGACGCGCGGACGCAGGGTGCCGGGGGGGCGGGCGGGCCGCCGATCGCGCCGGCCCGCGGCCCCGAGCGGCGGCGCGGCCGCGGGTCCCGAGATCGGGCCCGCGGGGCTACACTGACCCGGGGCTTGCGTCCCGGGGTCGAGGAGCGTCCGATGCGCCGACGGTTCGCGGTGGTGGCTCTCGCCGTGCTGGCGGCGTGCGGCGGCGGGGGCGGTGGCGGAGGCGCGGATCCCGGTCCCGGCCAGACGACGCTCGCCGTCGCGTTCGGCGACGTCGCGTCCAACGCCGCGACGACGGCCCCTCGGCTCCTCACGAACCCGCTCGAGGAGAGCGCGACGCTCTCGGTCGAGACCGCCGACGCCCCGTTCGGCGTCGCGGCGTCGTTCTCGCCGACGAACGTCCCGGCCGGGTCGTCTACGTCGGTCCCGCTGCGCATCGACCCGCTCGGCGCCGTGGGCGCCTTCTCGGGCGCGGTGCGCCTGCGGTTCCAAGGGGCGAGCGCCGCCCACGTCTTCGTCGTCGACTGCACCGCGACGTCCCACGCGCCGGCCGTGACCGCGACCACGACGTCGCTCGCGTTCGGCGAGGTGCTCCCGGGCACCCAGAAGGACAAGACCCTCTCGCTGTCCAACGCGAGCCCCGCGGCGACCGCGCACGTGACCGCGGTCTCGGTCCCGTCGGGCTTCTCGCTGGTCACGCCGCTGCCCGTCGCGATCGCGCCCGGCGCCGCGGGGAGCCTGACGGTCCGCTACGCGCCCACGGGGCCCGGCGCGCCGGGCGGCAACGTCACGGTGACGACCGACGACCCCGACGGCCCCGCGATCTCGGTCCCCACGACGGCGTCGAGCGGCGGCGAGGCGGTGACGGACTTCGGCACGCAGTCCTTCCTCGGCGACGGCCGCACCGCCCCGCTCACGTTCAGCGTCCCCGCCGACGCGATCTCGTTCCAGGTGGAGGCGGCCGTCACGACGGGCACGATCGGGCTCGGCTCGCTGACCGGGCCCAACGGCGAGGTCTTCGAGAACGAGCAGGGCACCGGCGCGTACCTGCAGTGGCCGGACCGGGTGTTCTCGGCCCAGGTGCCCAACACCGACCGGGCGGGGCTGCAGCTCGTGCCCGGGACCTGGACGCTCAAGATCGCCCGCGTCTCCGGCGGCGCGACGTCGGCGACGGTCAAGGTGATCGTGGAGCGACGTCCGGGCCCCACCGCCATGATCGGCACGCTCGACCTCAACGTCTTCTTCGCGAACGCGATCACGCCCAAGGCGGCGACGTTGACGACGGACACGAACCTGCTCGACATCCTCGCGCGCGTGGACACGATCCTCGCCACCCAAGGGATCCGCCTCGGCGAGCTGACGGGCTACGACGTCACCGACCCGACCTACGACGACGTCACCAACGCCGAGTTCCCGGGCCTGCTCGCGCTGTCCTCCGCGGCGAGCGCGCGCCGGCTCAACTACTTCCTCGTGCGCACCGCGATCGGCGGCGGGGTGCTCGGCATCGCGGCCAAGATCGACGGGCCGGCGGTGAACGGGACCGAGGTGTCCGGCGTGATGGGGCTGTGGATCGAGAACCCGACGGCGTCGCAGCGGGACCTCGTCGCGCGCGTCATGGCGCACGAGATGGGCCACTTCCTCGGTCTCTACCACACGACCGAGAGCGACGGCACCAACGACTTCGTGGACGACACGTACAACTGCCCCGCGACCGGCTGCACCGACCCGACGCAGAAGTACCTGATGCACTGGAACGCGAGCACCGGCGGCAGCATCGTGACGAACGGGCAGGGCCTCGTGCTGCGCGGCCACCCGCTCATCGCCGCCGCGGTCCCCGCGGCCACCGCCCTGCGGGCGCGAGACCTCCACATCGGCGAGGACCCGCTGCCGGTCTCGCCGGTGTGGTGCGGCACCTGCGCGCGCGCCGCCGCCCGCTGACGACGGCGGCGGCGGGCCAGCCCGCCGAGCTCACGAGCCGACGAGGTCGGCGGCGACGCTCCGCAGCGTCGCCGCGGCCCCGTGACGGTCGGCGCCGGCGCAGGCGGCCAAGGCGCGGCGCAGGTCGCGGGCCGCGGCGAGGTCGTGGACCGGCGCCGCGCGGTCGGTGGCGCGCAGCAGCGCGGCCAGCTCGGCCAGGCGCGCCTCGAGCGTGCGCAGGTGCGGCACGAAGCGGGCGTCGCCGGCGGCCAGGTCCTCGGCGAGCGTCGTCAGCACCCCCGCGGCGAAGCGGCGCAGCGGCTCGTCGCGGCCGTGCGGCGCGAGCCGGCGCAGCCGCCGCTCGGACCGCTCGAGCAGCTGCACCGCGCCGGGCGCGAAGGTGCGCACCACCGTGGCGAACGAGCGGCCGCGGTCGCGCCACAGGACGAGCGCCCGGTGCAGGGCCGTCAGCACCCGGCCGACGTCGCGCCGGAGGTCGTTGGTCTCCGCGAGGACGGCGAGGAGGGCGTCGTCGGGAGCCTGTCGCACGCCTCCCTTGTACCGTAGTGCACGAGCCCGACCTCGGCGCGAGGCGAGGCCCCGCCCCCCACCAGCGCTTGCGCGGCGACGACGATGCGGGCGCACGCCTCGGCGTCGGACAGGGCGTCGTGGTGGACGAGGGGGATGCCGAGGAAGCGGCACACGTCGGGGAGCCGGGTCGGGAACAGGCGCCACGCGGCGCGCGCCGTCTGCACCGTGCAGCGCCAAGGCAGGCGCGGGGGCGCGAGCCCGGCGACGCCGCAGCACGCCTCGAGCACGCGGCGGTCGAACGAGGCGTTGTGCGCGGCCAGGAAGTCGGCGCCCGCGAGCACGGGTTCGAGGTCGGGCCACACCTCGCCGAACGGCCCGCACCGCTCGACGTCCTGCCAGCGGATGCCGTGGACGTGGGTGTAGGCGAAGCGGGACCGGGGCGGGCGGACGAGCCGCTGCTCGCGCCGCACGACGACGCCGGCCTCGACGCGGACCAACGCCACGGCGCAGGCGCTGTCCCAGCCGGCGTCCGCAGTCTCGAAGTCGATCGCGACGAAGGCGCCCAAGGTCGGGGGACCCTAGCACCCGGGTCCGACGCGCCGGGCGGGCGGAATCGCCGGGCCCCGCGTGGTACGACGTCGCGCCCCGGAGGCCGTCGATGCTGCGTTCCCCCCACTCCCCCCGCACCGCCGCGCTCGGGGTCGCCCTCGTCGGCGCCGTGGGCGTCCTCTGCGCCCTCCTCGTCGTGCAGGGCAACCCGCCCAACATGGGCGTGTGCGGCGCGTGCTTCCTGCGCGACGCCGCCGGCGCGCTCGGGATCCTGCCCCCGCCGCTCGTCGAGAAGCTCGGCTACGTGCGTCCCGAGCTCGTCGGGGTGGTGCTCGGCGCCGCCGCGCTCGCGCTGGGCCGGCGCCGCTGGCAGGCGCGAGCGGGCAGCCACGCGGGGTCCCGGTTCTTCCTCGGGGTGTGGATGGGCGTCGGCGCGCTCGTCTTCCTCGGGTGCCCGTTCCGGATGCTGCAGCGCCTCGGGGGCGGCGACGGGAACGCGCTGCTCGGCCTCGTCGGCTTCGCCGGCGGCGTGCTCGGCGGCGTCGCGTTCGAGCGCCGCGGCTACACCGTCGGCAAGACCGCGCCCGCCCCCGCGGCGGCGGGCCTCGGGGGTCCGTCGGCGGCGGCGCTGCTCTTCGTCGCGTCGCTGCTCGGCGGCGTGCTCGGCCCCGCGGCGGCCGCGGCCGCCCCGGCGCGGGCCCCGCTCGCCTGGTCGCTCGCCGTGGGGCTGGCGGTCGGCGCGATCCTCTCCGCGACGGGGTTCTGCGCGGTGCTCGCAGCGCGCCAGCTCGTCCTGCGGCCGAAGTGGATGCTCCTCGCGTCCGTCGCGCTGGTGGGCGGCTACGCGGCCACGTCGGCCGCGTTCGGGACGTTCCGCGCGGGCTTCGCCGGGCAGCCGGTCGCGCACACCGACGGCCTGTGGAACGCGGTCTCGATGGCGCTGGTCGGGCTGTGCGGCGTGCTGGCCGGCGGGTGCCCCGTCCGCCAGCTCGTGATGGCGGGCGAGGGCAACGGCGACGCGTTCGTGACGAGCATGGGCGTCCTGCTCGGCGGCGCGGTCGCGCACGGGCTCGGGCTGGCGAGCAGCGCCGCGGGCCCGACCGCGCGGGGGCAGGTCGCGGTGCTGCTCGGGCTGGGCGCCGCGCTCGCGCACGCCGTCGGGATCACGCGCGCCGCGCGCCGCGCCGCCACGGGGCCGGCCGGAGCCGGCACGGGGTAGGTTCGGCCTCGCCCCCTCCCGACCGCGCGTCGCCACGCGGTCGGTCCACGAAGCCCCTCGTCATTCGTGGGAAGCCCGGGCTCATCGCGCCGCCGACGCGCGAGTACGATGCGGCGATGCGCCCCGCCCCCGTGCTCGCTCTCGTCGTCGCGGCGGCGTCGCTGGGAGGCGTCCTCGCGTGGCGCGGGCTCGGCCGCGGCCCCGAGGACGAGCGGCGCGCGGCGTCCCGCGCCGACGACGAGGCCGCCGCGAAGGCGCTGCAGGCCGCGCTCGTCGACCTCAAGGCCGCCGACTCCGCGGGCCCCGAGGCCGTCGCCGCGCGTCGCCGCGCGGAGGCGGCGCTCGAGGCGTTGATCGTCGCGCGCCCGAGCGACCCGGTGCCGGTGTTCTGGCGCGGGGCCGCGGCGCTGCTCGCGCGGGACCGGCCGTCGGTGGACGCCGCCGTCGGGCGCATCGCCACCGTGTCCAAGGCGGGCGTGAACGACCCGCGCGTCGCCTACCTCAAGGCGGTTTCGTTCGTCGAGCTCGACCCGCCGCGGCCCGACCTCGGGCTGCGGATCCTGCGCACGCTCCGCGCCGAGTGGCCGTCCTTCGAGCCCCAGCTCGTGGAAGGCGCGCTCTACCGCGCGCTCGTCTCTGCGGCGGTCGCGCGGCCCGAGCCCGAACACCTCGACGACTCGATCCGGTGGGCGGTCGAGGCGAGCAAGCTGGCGGAGGACGTGCCGATCCGCCGCATCGGCGCACGCCGCATCCTCGCGCAGCTCTACGAACGGGCGCGACGCTTCCCGGAGGCGGAGGAGACGTGGGCCGCGCTCGTCGAGGAGACGCGCGGCGAGCTCCCCGAGGTGGTGTTCGGGTACGGCAACGTGCTCGCGCAGCAGAACCAGTGGGAGCGCGCCGTCGAGGTGTTCTCGAGGCTGGTGGACGCGCCCGCCGTCGCCAAGGTGCCGCCGACGTCGGTCGTGCACGAGGCGCGGATGCGCCGCGGGAACTGCCTGCGGCTGCTCGGACGCAACGACGACGCCAAGGCCGACCTCGAGCGCTACCTCGCCGACCATCCTGACGACCACCGGGGCGCGTACTGGCTCGGGATGCTCTGGCTCGACGGGTACGAGGACCCCGGCCGGGCGGCGACGTGGATCGAGAAGGCGCTCGCCGCCGCCCCGTGGTGCGACGGGTACGCCGACGTGCTGCTCCAGATCTTCGAGGTGCGCAAGCCCGACGCCGAGAAGGCGGCGGCGGTCCGCAAGGACCGCGACGCGCACGCCGAGGAGCACCGCAAGACGCGCGAACGGCTCATGCGCGAGCGCCGCGACGGGACCTACCTCTGCCAGTGACGCGCTGGGCCCGGGCCGAATCCGCGAGCCCCGACGGCGGCCCGACGTGCGTTCGGCGCCCGACGGGCCTCGTCGTTCGTGCATTCGGCGGGCTCGCCCGCCAAATCCACGAGCCGACGAGGTCGGGGCGGCGACTTTCGTGCATTCGGCGGGCTGGGGCCCGCGTCGCGACGGCGGGGTAGCATGCGCCCACGCGGGCGATTAGCTCAGCTGGTCAGAGCGCCTGCCTTACACGCAGGGGGTCGGAGGTTCGAATCCTCCATCGCCCACCCCCCCCGAGGACGACGATGCCCGACCCCACCCGCGACGCACCGAACGCCGGCGCGACCCGCGTCGCGGTCGTGCCCCCGTCCGACGCCGGCACGCGGCTCGACCGCTGGCTCGTGGCCGCGTTCGCCGGGCGCTCGCGTCGGCAGCTGATGGCGGCGGCGAAGGCGGGGCTCGTGCGCGTCAACGGTCGCCGCGAACGTCCGGGCCACGTGCTCGCCGGCGGCGAGCGCGTCGAGCTCCGCATCGAGTCGACCGAAGAGGCGCGACCGACGCCGACGCCGCGCGGACGCGGCGTCGAGGTCGTCCACCGCGACGACGACCTGCTCGTCGTGTGCAAGCCGCCGGGCGTGCCGTGCCACGGCGGCGCCGGGATCCGCGCGCGGCGGACGCTGCTCGAGCTGCTGCGCGAGGACGTCCTCGCCGGGTTCGGGCTCGTGCACCGCATCGACCAGGACACGAGCGGGCTCGTGGCGCTCGCGCGCGGCGACCTCAAGGCGGCGCTCTCGGCGTCGTTCGCCGAGGAGGGCGCGGTCGAGAAGGTCTACGACGCACTGGTCGAGGGCGTGCCGTCGCCCCCGTCGGGGACCGTGGACCTCCCGCTCGCACCGCCCGGCCACGGGACGCGCGGCCGCGTGGACGACCGCCGCGGCAAGCCGTCCACCACGGATTACCTGGTGGTCGAGGACCTGCGGACGGCCGCGCGGGTGCGCGCCGTCCCGCGCACGGGACGCACCCACCAGATCCGCCTGCACCTCGCGGCGATCGGGACCCCGCTGCTCGTGGACCCGCTCTACGGGCGGCGCGCGGGCTGGCGGCTCGTGGACCCCAAGGGCGGTCCGGCGGCGCGGCTCACGCGCACGCCGCTCCACGCCGCCGAGCTCTCGTTCGTGGACCCGCGCTCGGGCGAGCGGCGCACGCTGCGCGCGCCGCTCCTCGCCGACCACCGTCGCGCGCTCGAGGTCCTGCGCGTCGTCGCAGCGCGCACGCGCGCAGAGTGAGGGTGGCCCGCGGGCGGACGGGTCGGGCGACGTGTCGCCGCGCCCGACCCGGCGGTCAGCGCATCGGCGTGCCGAAGTTCCCGGTGAAGGCGTCGCCCACGCGTGCGAACCCCGCCTCCTCGAGCGCCGGATCGGTCAGGATCTTGCGGTGCCCGCGGCTGTTCATCCACCCGACGGTGACGCTGCGCGGGCCGTCGTAGCCCTTCGCGACAATCTCGGCCCACGAGGACGCAGGACCGTAGCCGGCGAGCCGGAGCCGGTCCGCGAGGTCGTCGCGCGCGGGGTCGGGGCTCCCGTGGCCCATGTACCCGTGGCGTGCCTGCTCCTCGCTGTGCTCGCGCGCGGCGCGGTGCAGCCGGGGATGCCAGCGGAACGGACGCAGCCCGAGACGGCGCCGCACGTCGTTCGCCTCGGCGAACATGCGCCGGTCGTCGGCCGGGACGTCGGCGGGAGGCTCGACGGTCGAGAGGTCGGGCGCGCGTGCGCCGGTCGAGCCCGACGCGCGAGGGGGTGGCGCCGCGGGCCCGTCGTCCCACGGGACGGCGATGCGACCGGCGCAGCCGGCGAGCGTGAGCACGCTGAGGGCGAGGAACCCGCGCACGTCCGAAGAGGTCGGCGCCGACGGCCTCGCGCTGCAGCCGCGATCCGTCCACCGACGAAGCGGCGCGCGCCGACGAGGTCGGCGCGCGCCGCAGGAGGGACCCGGACGCGTCAGTTCGACGTGTTCAGGAAGACGACGACGCCCGTCGGCGAGCCGTTGCCACGGTCGTTGGGCGACGCGCTGTGCGGCGAGAAGTTGTACGTGCGGTAGTCGTAGAAGAACGAGAGCGCCGCGCAGAGGTCGTCGCGCCCGTCAGCGTTGAAGTCCCCATTGCGGATGCGTCCGAGCTTCGGCGAGCCCGAGGTCAGCGTGATGGTGGCCTTGAACTGCAGGCCGAGCGTGCCCGTGCGGCCCTTGAAGACGTCGATGCGGTTGTCCTGCGCCGAGATCGCGACGTCGAGCGGGACGTCGAAGTCGCCGTCGAACGTGGTCACGAAGCGGTACCGCGGGATCGTCCCGGGCATGGTCGGGACCACCGCGGTGAACGCACCGCCGTTGTTGCCCTGCCACTGGCCGAGACCGGCCGACGGGCCGTACGACGCGAAACCGCCGGCGACCATGAAGTCCGCGGCGCCGTCGCCGTTCACGTCGCCGGCCGCGATGCCGAGCGTCTCGATGGAGCCGGTGGCCGCGCCGCGCGCGACCGGGTTCCACGAGCCGAACAAGCCCGACCCCGCGCCCGTCAGCGCGTACTGCGCCTGCAGGCCGGCGGTGCCGACGCCGTTCCACCACGACGAGACGCCCGCGGCCTCGTCGCCCATGACGGCGTCTTCCTTGTTGTCGTTGTTGAAGTCGCGCAGCACGAGGCCGGCCGACGCGTAGATGTCGGGGATGCGACCGAGGTTCTCGTTGAGCGTCGAGAACGTGCCGTTCCCGCCGCCGACGACGCTCGTGATGCTGCCGCCGGCGATCCACGCGGAGTACGTCGTGGACGACGTGTCCGGGATCGTGTACGCGAGGTCGGGCACCGCGTCGGCCGCGGTCAGACGCCCCAGGGCGAGGTCGCCGACGTGGTAGTTCGTGAACGACGAGTACGGCGCGAAGTTGTCCACCGCGGGGAGCACGGTGTAGGTGGGCGCGCCGCCGTTGCGCCAGCAGCGGATGCGCATCGAGCCACCCACGAGACCGATCGCGACGACGTCCAGGTCGCCGTCGTTGTCGATGTCGTGGAACTTCACCGACTGCCAGTCGTTGCCCGTGTCGAGCTGCGTGCGCGTGAACGTGCCGTTGTAGACGCCGCCGGGCGGGGCGTTGACCATGAGGTCCACGCCGCCGGTCGTCGGCGTGGCGTTGGCCCACGCGCCCGACGAGCCGTTGGACCCGCAGTGCACGATGTCGGCGAAGCCGTCCTTGTTCCAGTCGCCGACGTCGAGCCCGGTGCTCGACAGCGAGGTCTGCGGCGACGGGAAGCTCGGCGTCGAGCTGAACGTGAGGTTGGTGGCCGGGAAGGCGAAGGCCGAGGGGAGCGTGTACTCACCGCCGTCGGGGTTGACGACCTTGACGGAGACATAGCCGCCTCCGCTCGCGGGCGCGGGCGGCGTCGCGTTGAGGCGCAGCTGCGTGGACGAGACGAACACCGGGTTGACGACCACCTCGCCGGCGCCCGGCTTGAAGACGAGCTGGCAGCCCGACTGGAAGTTGAGGCCCGTGGCGATGTAGGGGGGAGGGTTCACCGCCTTGTTCGGCGAGATCACCGTCAGGACGGGCCCCGGGTTGATCTTCATCGAGAACGCGCGCGTCGCGATCTGTCCCGCCTCGTCCGTCACCTGCAGCGAGAACGTGAACGTGCCGACCGCGTTCGGGCCGGGGGCCGGGTTCGCGTTGCGCAGCTTGCCGTCGACCGTGATCTCCATCCCGATCGAGGCGAGCGAGACCTCGAGCCCCGTCGGCGCGACCTGCGACCACGCGATCGGGGCGCCCGCGCCGGCCGACGCCAGCGACATCTGCTGGAGGTAGGGGAAGTCCTTCGCGCCCTCGGGCAGCGTCGAGGCGCTGCCGATGATCAGCGGGAGCACCACGACGTCGAGCGAGAGGTGCTCGGTGTCGGTGTCGCCGTTGGCGTCGGTCACCGTCACGTCGAACTCGAAGGGCAGCGTGTCAGGCGTCTCCGACGTCGGGAAGTTGCCGACGAAGCCGGTGCTCGACACCGTGACGCCGTTGGGCAGCGTGCCGCCCGACTTCACGAACGTGTAGGGCGGGAGCCCGCCCGCGAGGTCGATCTGGTACCCGTAGGGCGCGCGGTACTGCGCCGCGGGGAGCGTCTGCGGGAGGATGTTGGGGAGGCCGCGCGTGATCTGCACCGAGTAGGACTTGCGGTCCTCGGCGAACGTCGCGTCGCGATCCGGCGGGAGGTTGACGGTGTCCGCACCGTCCCGCGCCGCGATCTCGAACGAGAAGTTGCCCGTCTGGCGCGGGTAGCCGCTGAGCGTGCCCGTGTTCGCGTCGAGCGCGAGGCCCGGCGGGAGCGCGCCCGCGGTCACGAAGTACTTCCCGGGCGGGTTGGGGAAGTCGGCGTCGAAGGTCGCCGTGTAGAGCACACCGGTCGCGCCGGCGGGGATGCCCGGCGTGAGGAGGGACACAAGTCCCTGGACGCCGGCACCGGGGTTCTTGCCGCCGCCGCCGCACGCGGGGAGCGCGAGCGGAGCGAGCGCGAGGACGAACGCGGCGAGGCCCCGCGTCCAGGGAGCGAAACGGCGCATGCTGACCTCCGGTCCGCCGCGGAAGCCCGCCGCGTCGGACACACTTCCTAGGATCTTAACCCCGCGTCGGACAAAACGTAAGCCCACCGCCTTCGCGCGGCGTCTCTCGACGGGCGCGGCGACGGGGGTGACGGGTCCAAGGGGTCAGCGACGGGTCCGGATCTTCTTCCCGGCGCGCGCCCGGCGGTTGCAGGGGCGGCGACCGTGGTTCGCCTTCTTCAGGATGCGGTGATTCGGAGCCATGTCGTCCTCCGTGAGAACGCGGGAACCTAGGCGCGGATTCCGCCTCTGTCCACGTTCGCCCCCGGGGCGGCCGGATCCGAGAGCGCCGCCAACCACCCGGTCACCACGGGCTCCGGGGGGGGCTCTCCGCCTCCGAAGCGGCACCCTTCGAACGAACGCGTCAGCGCCGCGAAGGCATCCCCCCCGGTACGCGGCAGCTCTCGCGCGGCCCGGCGCACGAACTCACCGGGGGTCTCGGTGGACCGCCGGGGAACACCCCGCCGATCGAGCAGGGCGAGGGCCTCGCCGTAGAATCCCGCCCCGGTGGCGGCGGCGGCAGCCCCCGCCCCCCCGGTGCGGGACCCGCGCCCCCCCGCGCGCGCGCGGCGACGTCGAGAGACCACGAGGACGACGGTCGCCAGGCCCCCGACGACCAGGGCCGCCGCGGCGGCGACCCCGGGGGCCCCGTCCTCCCCCCAACGGGCGAGCGCGTCCCGCACGGCCAACGCCACGTCGCGCTGCGCGGCCGCGTCGAAGCCGATCACGTGCCGGTTCCACGTGAAGACCGCCGCGTCGCGCCAGCGCGCCAGCCAACCGAGTGCGCCCGCGTAGGGATCGGCCGCCCGAGCGGAGGCGGGGGTCGCGTCGAAGCGCACCCACCCGTCGCCGCTGCCCAGCCACGCCTCGACCCAGGCGTGCGCGTCGCGACGGCGGACCAGCCAGAACGCCCCGTCGTCGTTCCACCGGCTCGCGTGGTACCCGCCGACGACGCGCGCCGGCACGCCCGCGAGCCGGAGCGAGACCGCCAGCCCCGCCGCGAAGAGTTCGCAGTGCCCGGCGCGCGTGCGGAAGAGGAAGTCGTCGAGGGGGTCGCGGCGGTCGAGCCGCGCGTCGAGCGCGTACCGGCAGCGCGCGCGCAGCCACGCCTCGAGCGCCTCCGCCTTCGCGCGCGGGGACGTCGCTCCCGACGTCGCGGCCTCGACGAGCGGGGCCAGCGCGGCGGCGACGGGGACCGGCGGGCGCTCGAGGTGCACCGGCCGGGGCCCCACGCCGAAGTGGCTGCGCGTCACGCCGGTGGCGACCTCGTAGGTCCAACGGGGCACCGGTCGAGCCCGCTCGGGGCGCACCGACCCGTCCGCATCGCGACGGACGGCGTCGGGCCGGGGCTCGAGGAACTCGATGCGCGCCGGCGTCTCGGGGAGCGGGAGCCGCGTCCCGGCCGACGCCTCCGCCGAGATCCACCAGCGCCCCCCGCCCACCTCGACCGCGCCGGGCACCCACAGGACGCCCTCGTCGGGGTCGTACGAGCGCGAGCGGTCGCCCGCGCTCCCGTCCGAGGTCCACCGCACGCCGCGCTCGAGCCGGTCGTAGGCGACGACGCGGAAGTAGGGCGGCGCGTCGCGCGCGACGGCGTCGCGGGGCGCGGCGCGCGCCACGACCTCGTCGAGGTCGCCCAGCGTCGAGAGGCCGCCGAGCCGCACCTCGTCGCCGACGCCGGGCACCGAGGCCGACGTCGTCGTCGAGAACGAGAGGATCGGGACGTCGGTGCGCGGCAGCACGAGGAACAGCGGGGCCGCGACGAGCACCGTCGCGAGCGACGCGAGGTCGGCCGCGCGCGCGAGCCGCGCACCGTCGCCCACGCCGATCGCCGGCCCCGCGGTCCGCGCGACGCGTCCCGCCGACCGCAGTCGGTGCCACGACCCCACCGCGCGCTGACCGACGACCACGGTCGCCACGGCGGCGGGCACCGCGAGCACGCTCGTCGAGAGCGCCGCCGCGACGGCGGTCTCCGCGGCGAACAACCCGAAGAGGAAGCCGTGCTCGCCGCTGGTCCGCCGTCGCAGCAGCACGGTCGCGGCGAGCGCGCAGAGGAAGCGCACGAGGAGCGCGGGGCCTCCCCCGCCGGGCAGCACGCCGACCGCCGCCGCGGCGGCGAGCAGCAGGAGGCGCGCGGCGACGCCGGGCGAAAAGCGCTCGACGGCGGGCCCCGCGACGAGCAGCGCGGTCGCGGCGAGCGCCTGAGGCGCGGCGGCGAGCGGCGCGCCGGCCGCGAGCCCCGCCGCGACCGAGGACACGAGCGCCCAGGCCGCGAGGTCGGAACGGGCGCGACCGGCGACCGGCGGCGCGACGTCGGCGGGAGCGTCGGGCTCGACGATCCGGGCCGGCGCGAGCCAACGGAACGGCGCGCGCTCGACCGCGAGCGCCCCGGCGGGCGGGGCCGCGCGCGCGCCGAGCAGGAACGCGCGGGCGCCGGCGCGGCCCGACGGCGGCGGCGCGTCGGTGGGCACGAAGCGCGCGAGCGCGTCGAGCGCGGCGTCGAGCGCGCGGCGCGTGCCGACAGCACGGGGCGCGCTCTCGCCCGCGACGCACAGCGACGCGGGGCGACCCTCGGCGACGGCGGTGCGGAGCAGCGCGGCCGCGGCCTCGACCGCGTCCTCGACCTCCGCGGCGGACGGCGCGAGCACGACGACCCACGGCGCGCGGGCCTCGCGGTCCTCCTCCCGCACCACGAGCACGCCCGTCCGCGCCGTCGCGCGC
Source organism: Planctomycetota bacterium (assembly GCA_020851795.1). Classification (GTDB taxonomy): domain Bacteria; phylum Planctomycetota; class PLA2; order PLA2; family JAEUHO01; genus JAEUHO01. The sequence continues at coordinate 22,555 of JADZCA010000020.1, forward strand.
CAGTGCACGGCGCGGAGCGGGTCGCCGTCGCGCCACGGTCGCAGCCCGCGCACGTCGCCCGCGCCGCGGACGGCGAGCCGCCGACGTCCGCCGTCCTCGCGCGCGGCGGCGCTCGCACGCGGCCGCCCGCGACGGCGTCGCGGGCGGACGAGCACGTCCGCGTCGATCGGCAGGCGTACGGTGCGCTTGAAGAGGTCGCACGGGTACGCGCTCGCGATGCGCAGCTCCACGACGCGCGCGGCGCCTCGCGCGCGCCCCGTCAGGCGCAGCGGCACCCGCACCGTCGCCCCGGGCTCGACGCGTCCGACGAGCGCGCGCCCGGCGTGGAGGCGCCCGTCGGCGCCGAGCACGACCTCGAGCTCGAGCGACACCGCCGCGCGGCGCCGCTTGCCGTTCGTCACCTCCACGAGGAGCGCGACGTCCTCGCCCGCGTCCACGGCCGACGGAACGTCCACCGCGACGCGCAGGCGCCGCAGGACGGACGACGAGCGCAGCCCCGACACCGCCTGGAAGCCGAGGAGGAGCGCCACGAGCGCCTGGAGCACGTTCTGGCCGCTGTGCGCGGCCGCCAGCCCGAGCGCGATCGTCAGGCCGATGAGCAGGTGGCCCCCGGCGAGCACGCGGATGCGCGGCGTCCGGGACCGGGGGGTGAGCGGGACCACGGGGTCCTCACCCTATCGGCCGCCGCGGCGTGCATCGCCAGCCCGTGAAACGCCGAGGGACGACCGGCCCGCCGAGCGTGCGCGCCCCGGCCCGCCGGGGCGCGCCGCCCTCAGCGTGCCGCGGGCTCGGTCCAGCGCGTCAGCGGCGTCAGCCACGCGAGCAGCACCATCGCCGTCGTGCCCGCGCGGCCCAGGCGCTGCGCGTCGTCGCCGACCGGGGCGAACGACCCGACGGCGTCGCCCGACCGCTCGGCGAGCTCGACGGCGGGGACGAGCACCGCGTCGTGGAAGCGACGTCCCTCGGCGTCGTCGTCGAAGCCCCACGCCGCGGCGGCGTGGGCGGTGGCGAGGAGCACGAACCACGGGTCGCGCAACGCGAGCGCGCCGGCGTCGCCCGGGCCGTCGAGCCCGCGCGCGTCGGGACGCCCCTCGGCGTCGAAGCGGTCGTCGAGCGTGCGCACCGCGCCGAGCGCGAGCAGCCCCGCCGCCGCCGTCGCCGCGTGCGGCGTGGACGGCGACGCGGAGGTCCGCGCCGCCTCGGCGACGCGTGCGAGCGCGTCCGCGATGCCGGGTTCGGCGCGCCCCACGCGCGAGTCGAGCGCTTCGGCGAGCCCGGCGGCGGTGACCGCGCTCAGGCGCCACGGGTCGAGTTCGCCGGGCGCGCCGTGCCAGAGCCCGTCGAAGCCCTGCGACGCGACGCTGCGGCGCAGCGCGCGCGACAGCGGCGCCTCGAGCGCCGCGTCGCCCGAGCGCGTGTACGCGGTCGCGATCGCCCACGTGACGAGCGCGTGCTCCTCGACCGTCGCGCCCGCCGAGCCGTCGGGGCCCACGCGCGTGCCGAGCGCGCTCGCGGCCTCGCTCACGGCCGCGCCGGCGCGGTCCGCCATCGAGCTCGCGCCGCGGTAGCGCAGCGCGGGTTCGGCGTCGCAGAGTGCGACGACGGCGAGGGCGGTCGCCCGACGGGACACGTCGTCGAGCGCCGACGCGGCCCCGGACGCGACGCGATCGGCACGGAACCACCCGTCGGGGCCCCGACAGGCGAGGAGGAACGCGACGGCGGGCTCGAGCGGGTCCGTCGAGGGACGGGCGCGCGGCGGGGCGGGCGTCGGGCGCGGCAGCGCCGGCGGCCGCGCCCGCAGCCGCGCCGCGCTGACGGCCTCGGGCGGCGGCGCCGCCGCCGCGGGGACGCCCGGCGACGCCGACCGCGTCGCGCGCGGGGTCTCGAGGGACCTGACGAGCGCGAGCGCGGCCTCGTGGATCGGGCCGATCTCGCGCAGCGCCGCGATCGCCTCGTCGCGCCGGCCCGCGGCCTCGAGCAGGCGCGCCTCCTCGAGCTTCGCCTTCATCCGCGTCGCGGCGGCGTCGAGGACGGCGGCGACCGCCTCGTCGCGCGACGTCTCCCCTCCGCCGGCCCACGCGGGCCCGCTCCCGACCGCGACCCCGAGCCACACCAACGCCCCGATCGCCATGCGACGTGCCGCGGACATGAGACCTCCTCGGCGGGGTGCGAACCCCACCCACGCTCCGACGCCAGCGGAGGGAAACGGCGCAGCCCGCGCCCGGTTCATGGGCGCCGCCTCCGCCCTTCGCCCGACCGTCTCGCGCGCCGACGAGGTCGGGGCGGCGGCTTCGGCCGGGGCGCGACGCGGGACCCGTCGGCGACTCGATGCGCGTCGCGGCGCGTCCCCCGCTCCGGCGACGGGCGCCTACGGCTCGAGGAGGTCGTCGAGGAGCGCGTCCCAGTCCGTCGCGGCCACCTCGGCGGCGGAGATCGGCGGCATGCACTGGAAGCGCGTGTACTCGTCGAGGTCGCGGCAGTCGCCCAGCGGCGCCGCGAGCCTCGTGCGTTCGGTGCGCTCGAGCACGGCGGTGCCGAGCTCGGGGCCGGTGGTCATCGTCCGTGCGACCGGGGCGACGTCGGCGAGTGCGGCCACGTCGAAGCCCTCCGCGCGCAGCGCCCCCGGGACCTCACGGTCGAAGCGCACCGGCGACGCTTCTCTCGCGCGCGCGAGCGCCCGTCGCGCGAGCACGAGGTCCCGCCGTCGCAGGTGCGCGCGGGTCAGGTGCAGCAGCGCCGTGAAGGCCCCCGGTCGGCGGGCGGCCGCGGCCTCGAGGTCGCGGGCGGCGCGCTCCGGGTCCCCCCGGCGCAGCCGCCACCTCCCCCGGCACTGGAGGGCGAACGCCGCGAGCGCGGCCCAGGTGCGGCGGAGGGGGGCGACGAAGAAGGACATGCGGGCCGCGTGAAGGCTCCGGTTCAAGCCCGACGCCGGGGGCGTCGATAGGAGGGAGCCTTTCCACGCCCACGTCGAGTGTACGGCCCGTCGTGCGGGTCCACAACGGCCGGGCGGCGGAGGTCGGCGTGACGATCAAGGGAACCCTCGAGACCTTCAACCTGCCGGACCTGCTCCAGATGCTCGCCTTCAACCAGAAGGTGGGCACGCTGGTGCTCGACACGGCCGGCGGTCCGCGAACGCTCTACGTCGAGTCGGGAGCGCTGGGCTTCGTCCAGGGCGACCCCCACCCGACCCGCGCGCTCGGCCGCATCCTGCGCCGCAACGAGGCGCTCCCCGCCGACCGGCTGCAGCGCGGCGTCTCGATCGCGGCGAAGTCGGGGCGCTACCTCGGCGACGCGCTCGCCGACCTCGGCGTGCTCGAAGGCGACCGTCGGACGGCCGCCACGCTCGAGGCGGTCGCCGAGCTGTTCTTCGACCTGCTGCAGACGCCGATCACCCGCTTCGAGTTCGTCGAGGGCAAGCGCATCGCCCCGGACGGCTCGGAGGGCGCGGCGATCGAGCCGCTCGCGGCCGTGGACGGGCTCCTGCTCGAGCTGACCCGCAAGCTCGACGAGTGGGCCGTCGTGCGCGGCGAGGTGCCCTCCGACGAGGAGGTCTACGAGCGCACGGCGGTGCACCCCGACCTGCGAGGCGAGGACCCCACGACGCTGCCGGCGTCCACGGTCGAGCGCGTGCTCCCGCTGCTCGACGGCACGCGCACCGTGGCCGCCGTCGTGGACGAGAGCGACGGCGACCGCTTCTCGGTGACGAAGCTCGTCGCGGCCCTGCTCCGCCAGGGCGCGGTCCGCGCCGTCCCGACCGCCGAGCTCGTCGAGCGCGGCGAGCAGCGCCTCCGCCACGACCGCCCGCTCGACGCGGCCGCGCTCCTGCGCCGCGCCGTGCACCGCGGCGACGCGCCGGCCTCGGTCCGCACCCGGCTCGCCGCGGCGCTCGCCGCGAGCGGCGACGGCGTCGGCGCCGCGGCCGAGCTCGAGACCTACGCCACCGCGTGCGAGACCACGGACCCCGTCGGGACCTTCGACGCGCTGCTGCGTGCGCTCGAGCTCCGCGGCGGCGACCTCGCGGTCGCCGCGAGGCTGTGCGACCACTACCTGCGCAACGGCGAACGCCTGCGCGGCCGGTCCAAGGACGCGGCCACGGCGCTGCGTCGGCTCGTGGAAGGTGCGACCGCCGCCGGGCGCCCGCTCGAGGCCGCGACGCGGCTCGCGCTCTTCGTCGAGCGCGGCGAGGCGCCGGCCGAGGACCTCCTCGTCCTCGCCGACCTGTGGGCCGCGGCGGGCCGTCGCGGCGAGGCCGCGCAGGCCTTGGTGCGCCGTGCCGACGGGCTCCTCCACGCGGGCCACGCGACGCCCGCGCGCGACCTGCTGCGGCGCGCGCTCGGCTACGACCCGACCCGCGCCGACGTGCGCCGCCGGCTCACCGAGCTCGAGGAGGCCGACGCCCGTCGGCGTCACCGGCGCCGGCTGGTCGTGCTCGGCTGCCTGCTCGGCCTCACGGTGGCGAGCGCGGGTGCGGTCTACCTCGTCCACGACGGGCGCGCGGCCCGCGCGGCCGAGGCCACGCTGTCGGCGGCCGAGGACGCCACGAAGCGCTCCGAAGGCCTCGCCGCGGACGCGGCGTCGTCCTTCCGCACGGCGGTCGACACGGCCTCCGCGGGCGACGTGCCCGCGGGCACGGTCGGGACCGCGGTGGCGACGCTGCGCAAGGCGGCCTCCGAGGCCGCGACCTCGCTGCGCGCCGCCCTCGGCTCCGCGGAAGAGGAGCTGAGCGCGGTGGTCGGGCCGCGGGCGGGCTCGGCGCGGGAGCACCTCGCGTCGCTCGAGGCGCGCCGCAAGGCGATCCTCGCGCGCGCCGACTTCGCGGTGCGCGAGGTCGGCGAGCGCGCCCAGACGGCGGTCGAGCAGGGCGAGCGCGCGTACCGCGACGGTCGCTTCCGCGAGGCGCGTGCGCTGCTCTCGCGCGCCGTCCGGCTCTCCTTCGACGACCCCTCGCGCGTGGCGCGCGCGCAGCGCAGCCTCGCGCAGGTGGACGCGTACCTGACCGGCGTCGAGCGCGCCCGCACCGAGTTTGAGGCGGCGGTCGAGAAGGGCCGCACCGACGAGGCGTGGCGCCTCGGCTGCCGGATGCTCGCGACCTACCTCGACTCCGACGTCACGCGCGAGATCCTGCTGCCCGTGCCCGTCGAGACGAAGCCGCGCGGGGCCTCGCTCCGCGTCGGGGCGACGGGCGTCGTCGTCGCGGCCCCCGCGGTGCTCCGCTACTCGCCCTTCGGCGACCTCGACCTCGCGGTCCGCGCCCCCGCGTCGGTCCCGCAGACGGTGAAGCTGCCGTCCTTCGACGCGATCCGCGAGGCCGAGGCCCGCGGCGGCCTCGCGCCGACGCGCGTGAACGTCACGCTCGCCGCCGGCCCGCGGTGGACGGCGAAGACGCCGGTGTCGGCCGGGCCGTTCGCGATCGGCGAGACCGCGTGGGTCGCCGGCGACGACGGCACCTCGGTCGCGCTGCTGCGCCCCGCCGACGGCTCGGCCTCGGCGGTCTCGCTGGCGCGGGCGCTCCCCGACCGGCTGCGCGCCGCGGGGCGCGGGGCGGGCGGCACCTGGATGCTCGTGGGCCTGCGCTCCTACGTGCAGGACCCCGACACGGCCCACGGCTGGCAGTACCAGACGTCGGGCCTGCTCGAGCGCGCCCCCGCGTTCGCCGACGGGTTGGTCGTGCTCGCCGACGACACGGGCGTGCTCCACGGGCTCGACGCCTCCAACGGCGAGCCGCGGTGGAAGGGGTCGCTGAGCGCGGGGCCCGCGCAGGCGCCGTTCGCGTCGCCGCTCGGCTTCGTGCTCGCAACCGCCGCGGGCGACGTCGTCGCCGTCGAGCCGCGCACGGGCGCGGTGACGACGCTCGTCCCGGGCGAGGCCCGGCGCCCCGCGCTCGTCGCGCCCTTCGGCGCGGGCGTCGTCGTGGTCGGCGGGCCCGGCGAAGGGCTCTCGTTGATCCGGCCCGACCGCAGCGTCGCGCCGATCGGGAGCGCCGCGTGCGACCCGGCGGTCGGCATCGTCGCCGCCGCGGGCACCGTGGTGTGGGCCGACCCGTCGGGCGCCGTCTTCGCGCTGCGCCACGGCGAGAACCGGCCGGTCGAGGTCTCGGGCCTCGGGGTGGTCGTCAAGGCGCCGACGCTCGCGGACGGGACGTTGTACGGCGTCGGCAAGGACGGCGCCTTGCGCGCCGCGCGCCTCGCCGAGCCGACGCGGACGGTCTGGCGGGTCGCGCTCGGCGCGCCGGCCGAGGCGTCCCCGGTCGCGGCGGGCGACCTCGTCTTCGTCCGCACGGCGGCGGGTGTTGCCGCGTACGAACGCTGACCGAACGGGGACCGGGTCCGCATCCCCCGGGGAGCCGGTGTGCGCACCGGGCGACCGTATCCCCCGGGGACCGCCGCGTCGCCGGCGGGCGTCGTGGGCGGACGGCGGGGCTTCGCGATCGCGCGACGCCGCCCGTCCAAAGAACTCGACGCGCGGCTCAACCCCGGGACGCGGACTGGCCGATAGGTGCGGCACTCGCCCGCCCTGTCGGCGGGAGCGAGGAGGCCATCGTGGGCATCTGGTCGGGCCTGATCGGCGGACGGACACTCGACGGCGACGTCGAGCGGGTGCGCCGCCTCCTCGCCTCGGGCGACCTCGAAGGCGCCCGCAAGGCGGCGGACAAGGCCGCGGAGAAGTGGCCGGGGGCCTCGGCGCTGCGCGACGTGTCGGCGGCGGTCCGCCGGGCGCAGGCGCACGCCCGCATCCAGGAGCTCACGGCGCGGATCGCCGCGTCGGGCGAGGCGGTGGACTACGACGAGCTCGCGTCGGTCTACCTCTCGGCCGGGCTGCGCGAGGAGCGGCTGCGGCTGCTCGAGCGCTACGCCGCCGCGCACGGCAACCTCGCCGCCCCCCACCGCCTGCTCGGCGAGGCGGCGCTCGACGAGTTCTTCCTCGACTTCCGCGTGCGCGACGGGCGCCGGGCGATCGACCACCTCCTCAAGGCGGGGATGCTGCAGGCCGACGCGCTCGAGCCGCGGCTGCTGCTCGCCGAGGTCTACTTCGCGATCGGCGCCGACCGGGCCCTGCTCGGCCAGGCGGCGGCGATCGAGCGCCTCGCGGGCGACGACGACGTGCTCAAGCCCGTCGTCGCGACGCTGCGCGCGGCGGCGGCGCCCACCGCGAACGAGTCGATCGACGCGCTCCTCGCGAAGGTCGAGGTCGCGGGCGCGCTCGCACGCGACCCGTCGGAGTGGTCGTCGCGCAAGCGTCAGGGGATCGCCGCGGCCGCCGACGGCGCGCTCGTCACGCGCAACCTCGCGCGCCTCGTGCGCGACGAGGTCGCCGAGCAGGCCGTCGCGGTGGACCGCGCGGGCGAGGTGCTCGCGACGGCGGGCGGCAAGGCCGCCGACGCCGCGGAGGAGAGCGAGGCGGCGGCGGAGGGCGAGGCGAAGGCCGCGGAGCCCACGTCCGGGCTCGCGGGCGTCGCCCGGGCCGTCGCGCGCACGGTGAGGACGCAGGTGCGCGAGCTCGAGATGGGCTCGTTCCGCCGGTGCGTCGTCGAGGGCCCGTTCGGCGTGATGGTCGTCGCCGAGGCCGCGGGAGGCGTCGTCGCCGCCCGTGCGCGCCGCGGCACCGACCCGCACCGCCTCGCGGAGCGGCTCGAGACGGCCGTCGAGGGGATCCGAGGGAGGAAGTCGTGAAGGCGATCCTCGAGGACCTCAACCAGCGGCTCGGCGCGCGCGGCTCGCTCGTCGTGACGCGCGACGGGCTGCCGGTGTGCGCCGTGCTCGGCACCGCGACGCCCAACGACCGCCTCGACCGGCTCGCGGCGATGGGCGCCGCGATCCTCTCCGACGTCCGGCGCAGCCTCGCGGCGGCCGGGCTCGACGAGTTCACGCAGTGCGAGGTCGCCGCCGAGCAGGGCAAGGTCGTGCTCGTGGCCGCCGGGCCGACGTACCTCGTCGTGCTCGTGGGCCCGCGCATCGAGATCGGCCCCGGCAGCGTCGAGATCCGGAGCGCAGCGCGTCAGATCGAGAAGGCCGCCGTGCTGGCGACGGCGTAGGGAGGCCCCCGTGGTCCAGATCAACTTCGCGCACAAGGAGATCCAGTGCAAGGTCGTCTACTACGGCCCCGGCATGTCGGGGAAGACGACCAACCTGGAGGTCGTCCACGAGAAGACGCCGACGGACAACCGCGGTGAGCTCACCTCGATCGCGACGACGGGCGAGCGGACGCTGTACTTCGACTACATGCCGCTCGACCTCGGCGCGATCGCCGGCATCAAGACGAAGTTCCAGCTCTACACGGTGCCCGGCCAGATCTACTACAAGTCCACGCGTCGCCTGGTGCTCCAGGGCGTGGACGGCATCGTGTTCGTCGCGGACTCCTCCCGCAGCAAGGTCGAGGAGAACCGCGAGTCGATGCGCGACCTCGAGGACAACCTCAAGGAGATGGGGCGCTCGCTCACCGACGTCCCGATCGTCATCCAGTACAACAAGCGGGACCTCCCCGACGCGATGACCGTGGAGGAGCTGCAGAAGCTCGTCAACCCGCACGGGTTCCCGTACTTCGAGGCGGTCGCGCCCAAGGGCAACGGCGTCTTCCCGACGCTGAAGGCCCTGGCCACGCTCGTGCTCGACGCGGTCAACCGCGGCGGGCTGGGCTCGGCGCGCCCGCCGAAGACGACGGCGCCCGCGGGCGCCCCCACCGGCACGTCGGTGCCGGCGCCGACGCCCGTCGCGGCCTCGACGTCCTCGGCGCCCGCGCCGCGCGCCCCTGCGCCCGCGCCGGCCCCCGCGCCGCGCCCCGCGCCGGCGCCGGTCGCCGCGTCGGCCCCCCGTCCCGCGCCCGCGCCGGCCCCCGCGCGCACGGCGGTCGCCGCGTCCGCCCCGGCGACGGCCGTCGCCGCGGCGCCGTCCTTCGGCGCCACCGGCACGGCGGTCGCCCCGCGTCCGACGCCCGTGCCGCCGCCGGCACCGGTCGTCACGACGACGGGCGCGCCCCCGTTCCGCCCGCCGCCCGCGCCCACCCACGCCGCGCCCGCGCCCACGTCGGCGGCGGCGTCCCCGTCGGCGCGGCCGATGAACGAGCGCCTCGTCCACGTCTCGGGCCTCTCGCGAGGCGGCGGCGGCGGCGGGAAGCTCGTCTGGATCGTCGGGCTGGTCGCGCTGATCGGCGCGGCGGCCTGGTTCGTGCTCACGAAGATGGGCCGGTAGCCCCGAGGAGTCGCCCCACCATGCCGACCGACAAGTCCCTCCGCGACGCCCGCCTCGTCTTCTACAAGGACGACGTCGACGCGATCAACGCGATCCTCGACGCGTTCCTCAAGCAGAGCGCCGTCAAGTGCGCGCTGCTGATCGACAAGGACGGCCACATGGTCACCCATCGTGGCAGCAGCAAGCGCATCGACCTCGACACGATCAGCGCGCTCGTCGCGGGCTCGTTCGCGGCGACGCGTGAGATGGCGCGCATCCTCGGCGAGGAGGAGTTCTCCGCGCTCTACCACCAGGGCAAGAGCGACAACATCCAGCTCTCGCTCGTGGGCGACCGCGCGCTCCTGACCGCGATCTTCGACGAGACCACCACGATCGGGATGGTGCGTCTCTACGCGACCGAGGCCGCCAAGCGCCTCGCCGTGATCTTCCGCAAGAAGGCGCAGGAGACCGTCGCCGCCGGCGCGCCGTCGGGCGAGGCCGACCCGGCGTTCAAGAAGAGCAGCACCGCCGCGCTCGACTCGCTCTTCGGCTCCTGACGGGCGCCCGTCGCGCACCGGGGCGACGGCGCGCGCAGGCGCGTCGTCGCCGTCGCCATCGCTGCCGCCGACGCGCGAGCGCGGCGCGTCGTCGCAGCCGTCACGACGGCCGCGGCGGACGGCGGCGGGCGCGCACGACGACCTGGTACTCGACGACGTCGAGGCCCTCGAGCCCGTCCACGCCCTCGACCCGCAGGCGGTCCCAGGGGAGGTCGTCGATGCGGCCGGTCTCCTCGTCCACGACGTGGTGGTGCGGCGCGGTGCAGGGGTCGAAGACGACCCGGCCCTCGGCGAGGTGGAGGCGCCGGGCGAGCCCCTTCTCGACGAGGAGATTGAGGGTGTTGTAGACGGTCGCGCGCGAGACGTCGGGGAGGCGCGCGCGGACGCGGGCGAGCACCTCGTCGGCCGCGGGGTGGTCCTGCGCCGCGAGCACGATGCGCGCGATCGCGACGCGGGGCCCGGACGGCTGCACACCGTGGGCGCGGAGGGTGTCGGCGACGGGGTCGGTCACGGGCCCCGAGCATAGAGGGCGCCGACGGTCGCGCGGACGGGGACTTGGCGGCGGCGGACGGTCCCCCGGAGACGACCGGTCCGACGCCGCGGCCGGCCGGTCGTGGTCAGGAGAGGGCGACGGGGGTCCTGAGGGCCGCGGCGAGGGCGTCGGCGGCGAGCCGCAGCGCGTGGCGCTTGGCGGGCGGGACGCCGCCCAGGGCCGCCTCGAGCTCGGCCGACGACACCGCGCCGGGCCGCGCCGGGCGGCCGACGAGCGCCGCGGCGAGCGCGCTCCCGACGGCGATGGAGCCGGGGCATCCCTGCACGCGGAACCCCGCGTCGGCGACGACGCCGTCGGCGACGACGAGCTCGAGCGTCAGGCGGTCCCCGCACACCCCGTCCTCGACCTCGGCCCGGTGGGTCGGCGACGCGAGGCGCCCGACCCGCCGCGGGTGGGTCAGGTGGTCGAGGAAGGCCGCGGAGTAGGCCGAGGCGGCACCGCCGGGCGAGGGCGCGTCCATCGGCCCCATGCTACGGCGACGGGGCCGCGCGGGCGGGTCCGACCCGCCTCGAGCTCACGGCGCCGTCGTCGGCGCGGAGCGAGGGTCCACGACCAGACGACCGCTGTGGAGCCGTCCCGCGACCGCGCGGCCGCGCCACGCCGCGGTGGAGTCGTAGTACGGCGCAGCCGGGTCGATCGTCGTCAGGAGCACCCCGGCGCGGTCCGGCCGCAGGCGCCCGGTGACGACGCCGTCGGGTCGCACGACGAAGCTCGGCCAGCAGCTCCGACGCGCCGACGAGTTGGGGCAGCTGATCCACACGTGGTTGTCCGCGGCCGCGGTGATCATGCCGGCGCGCATCGTGATGGCCGGGAGCGTCGCCCCTCCGCTGAGCCGGGCGCCCGTCGCGCCCACCCCCCGCCGCATCGCCGCGTAGCGCGCGGGCGGGATCGCCCCGGCGTGGAAGGAGTGCAGCATGAGCGAGACCCCGCGGCGGCCGTAGGCGCGGTAGAGCTCCGGGTAGCGGAAGTCGTGGCAGACCTGCAGCCCGCAGCGCACGCCGCGGACGTCGAAGGTGACGAGGCGGTCGCCGGGCGTGTAGTGGGCGAGATCGCCGGTCCGCCCGTGGCGGTCGCCCGCGCAGAAGCGCTTGTCGTAGCGGTCCACGAGCACGCCGCGGTCGTCGAGCACGTAGAGGCTGTTGTGCGGCTTGTGCGGAGGGGTCAACCGGTGCGCCGACCCTACGACCACCCACGTGCGATGGCGCCTCGCGGCGTCGGCGACGGCGCGCAGACCCTCGGCGACGAGCGCCCAGTCGGTGCCGGCGTGCGACGCCACGTCGGCGCCGGCGTAGCCCGAGATGCACGCCTCGGGGAAGTGGGCGAGGTGCGCGCCGCGCGCGGCAGCCCGGCGGACGAGGGCGACGACCCGGGCCGCGTTGACACGGACGTCGCTCGTCGTGGCGAGCTGACAGGTGGCGAGGACGAGCGGCACGATGGGACCTCCGGCGATGGTCGGCGTCGACGTGACCCTACCGCACGACGGCGTGCGCGGCTGCGCCTCCGTCGTGACGACCGCGCGTCACCGGCGCGCCGGCGCGCCGACGAGCCGCCACATCCCCGGCGACGCGACCGCGGGCCCGCCGCCCTCTGGCTGCACCTGCACCTCGAGGCGCACGAGTGCCGGCCCGACCATCGCGTCGAGTGGACCGCGGCGCACCCTGTGCCGGTGCGCGTCGAAGGCGAGCGCCGAAAGGTCCGCCGAGAACGACACCGAGCCGCCCGGTGCGACGTCGAACGCACCGGCGTCGCCCGGCACCGCCGCGACCGGCGCCTCGAGCGTGGCGTCGACGTCGTCGGTCGCGGCGCCGTCCGCCGCGACGAGGAGCCGTCGCGCGAGCCGGACGGGTGTGCCGCCGACGTTGCGCACCGTGACGACGATCGGTCCCGCCGCCGCGCTCGCGAGCTCGGGGACGGAGGCGTCCACGCGGAGCTCAGCGGAGGCCGGAGGGATCTCCAGCGTCGTCGGCTCGCCGCGGACCGTCCCGGCAAACACGCCGTCCTCCGCGACCCACACGACGCGCCCGTCCGCGGTGCGCTCCGGCACCGCAGCGCACGGGTGCACGTAGTCGCACCGCACGTCGTACCGACCCGGAGGCAGCCGCTCGGGGACCGCGCCGGCCGGCTCGTCGGGCCGCGCCACCCGGACGAAGAGCCTCGTGCGGACCGTCACGCCCCGCTGGCGCGCCCCGACGAGCGGCTCGATCGACCCCTGCGGCCCGACGACGGGCGCACGGGGGACGGTCGGCGCCCACGGCACCCACGCGGATCCGTCGTCGCGTCGCAGCGTGAACGCGACCGACGCCCCCCCACGATGGGGGTCGGCGAGCCAGAACGAGAGGCGGCCCCCGTCCGCGCTGCGGAACGCCGCGTGGAGCGCCACCCGCCCGGTGTCGTCCACGTCGGCGAGGGTCACGAGACCGAGCGCGGGCGCCGGGGCCGCGCGGGCGGCGCCGAACGGGCACGCGACAGCCGAGGCGAGGAGGACGAGGATCGGGACGACGGGTCGACGGGCGTTCATGTCGGCTCCACGGGCGGTCGGCGTCCGCCGCTCCCCTGTGGACGCTCCGCAGCGACGCCCGTTATCGTGACCACGGTGCGGCGTCCCGGGCGGTCGCGTCGGACGTGGGCGCCCACCGCTCGGCGTCGGCGAGGGGCGAGGAGGCCTCGCGCTGTCTACCGAACCGTCCACCCCCGTTCCCGGAGCCGGCGATGCACCTGACGTGGCTTCCGCTCTTCTCAGCGTCGCTCGCGCTGGCCGCGGCCCTCGTCGGCTGCTGCCGCTTGGCGGTCCCGCCGGCCGAAGCGCCCGACGTGGCGCCGCCGCCCGATCGCCTGCCCGTGGTCTACGCGTTGATCTGGCGCGCACACGCCACGGACGACGCGTTCGACGCGCGGGAGTTCCAGGCCCGCATCCCGCGCCTCATGGCGTGGCTGCGCTCGCTCCACGAGCGGGGCGCGCTGGTCGCCTGCGGCGGGGGCGGGCTCGAGGACCGGAGCGGCGGCCTGACGCTCGTGCGCGCCGCCTCGCCGGAGGAAGCGCTCGACCTGGCGAGGGGGAATCCCATGAACGAGATCGGGACCACCGAGCTGCTGGTGTGGGACGTGTACTTCGCCGACCTCGCGGTCCCGCGTCCGTTCCGATGACGCGCCGCGGCGTCGAGGACCCGACCGAGGGGACGAGCCGGCCGGAGCTTCGCGCGAGGGCGCGACGACGGGTGCTCGTGACGCGCCGCTCGCTCGCCCGTGAGCTCCGGGCCCTCGGCGTGCGGCCGGGCGCGGTGCTCCTCGTGCACGCGTCGCTGAGCTCGCTCGGGTTCGTCTGCGGCGGCGCCGTCGCGGTCGTGCAGGCGCTCCGGGACGCGGTGGGAGCGCGCGGCACCGTCGTCGTCCCCACGCACACGTCGGCGGTCTCCGACCCGGCGGCGTGGCGCCACCCGCCGGTCCCGCGGCGCTGGTGGACGACGATCCGCCGCGAGATGCCGGCGTTCGACCCACGCCTGACGCCCGCGGCGGCGATGGGCAGGATCCCCGAGACGCTCCGGCGAGTCCCCGGAGCCGTGCGCAGCAGCCACCCGATGTGCTCGTTCGCCGCGGTCGGTCGGCGCGCTCGGGCCCTCGTCGCGCGCCACCCGCTGTCGCAGCCGTTCGGCCCCTCGTCGCCGCTCGGGCGCCTGGTCAAGCTCGGGGCCCACGTGCTGCTGCTCGGCGTCGGCCACGAGTCGAACTCGTCGCTCCACCTCGCCGAGGTCCTCTGGGGCGGGCTGCCGTCGCGGAGGCAGGGAGCCCCCGTGCTGGCGCGCGGGCGCCGGACGTGGCGCACCTGGATCGAGCCGGCGCACGACGAGGGCGACTTCGAGGCGATCGGCGCGTCGTTCGACGCGACGGGCCACGTGCGCATCGGGTCCGTCGGCGCCGCGCAGGCCCGGCTGATGCCGCTGCGCGACCTCGTCGCGCACGCGCGGGCGTGGATGCACGCGCACCGGAGCCCCCACCCGAGGCGCGAGGCCGCGGGCACGGGTGAACGATCGCGGCGCGGCCGGCGCGCGGGCCGGGCGCGGGTGCAGGGCGACCTCGGTCGGGAGGTCCGCTCGTCCGCGCGCCGTCGATCTCCCCGACGCGACGCATGAGAGGCGCGGAGCGGCGCGGTCGCCGCCGATCGACGTTCGGGTAGCCTGAAGGTCGTCCGCCGCGGACGAGCCGTGGCAGGGGTTGGACGCGTCGATGAGCACCACCGCCCCCGAGACCGTCGTCGCGCAGTACCGCGTGCGGGCCGACCGCGAGGCGGAGTTCCGTGCGCTGCTCGAACGCCACGAGCCCACGTTGCGGCGCCTCGGCCTCGCGGTCGGCGCCCCGACGCAACGGTTCCGGGGCCACGAGCGTGAGGGACTCCTCTACGTCGAGATCTTCACGTGGCGCGACGCCGCCGCCGTCGAGGCGGCGCACCGTCACCCCGAGGTCGCGGCGATCTGGGACGCGATGGAGCCGTGCCTCGAAGCGCGCGGAGGGAAGCCCAAGTGGGACTTCCCCCATGTCTCGCCGCTGCCGTGACGTACGACAAGGACGCCCGCGCACGGGGCGCCGCCCGCACCCGGCCGTGCCGCGCGAGCGCGGGCGACTCGAACTCGGCCGCGCCGCGCACAGCCGGCGAGCCGACGAGGGGGCGGTGCCCCCCCGGTGGGCCCGGGCAGGCGGCTGGCGCCCGGCGCGACGACCGAGAGGCCGCGCCCGACGACGATCGTCGGTCGTCGTCCGGACGCCACGTCTCGCCGGCGACGGCACGCCGCGGCGCGCCGCCGCGACGACCGCGCGGGCTGTCTCTCCCACCGTCGGCCGCGCCCCGGTAGGCTGCTCCCCCATGGCACGTCTCGTCGGCGAGTCCGGGTCGGTCGCGGGCAAGGAGTGGCGCATCGAGGTCGGCGTCACGGTCGGGCGCGAGGCCCACAACACGATCGCGATGCCCGACAACAAGAAGTGCTCGCGCGACCACTGCAAGGTCTGGAAGGAAAGCGTCGGCAAGTACTCGATCGCCGACCTCGGCAGCACCAACGGCACGCTCGTCAACGACGACAAGATCTCCCGCCAGCCGCTCGTGGACGGCGACGAGATCCGCATCGGCGAGGCGGTGCTGCGCTTCGTGCTCGACGAGGACGAGAAGCCGAAGAAGAAGGAGGCGCCCCAGCGGATGGCCGAGCTGCTCCGCAGCGGCGCCGGGGGCGACGCGGGCGCAGCGGCCGACGCGGGCCCCGCGGCCAAGGGGGCGCCCGGCGCCGCGGCCGCCGGCTCGGCGATGCCGACGATCGAGGTCAAGCAGCGGGTGCTGCAGTACCAGAAGAAGTCCGCGGGCGGCTCGGTGGCCGGCTGGGACCTCGGTCAGGCGTCGAGCGGGACGCGGTGGCTGATGATCCTCGTGGCCGTGGGCGTGGCCGTCGGCCTGTTCCTGCTCGTCAAGTCGATGATCGCCGGCGGGTAGCGCGACGACCGACGCACGCCCCGCGGCGCGGTAGCGTGTCCCGGCCCCGGACGACGGTCCGGCCCCGGAGCGCCCATGTCGCGTCCTCTGTTCCGCCCGCAGCCGGTGGCCCACCTCGTCGCCGTCGTGCTCGCGCTCGCGCTGCTCGCCGACGCGGCCGGCGCCGCCCCCACCGCCGAGGCGCTCGGCCGGGTCGAGGCGGCGATCCGCCGCGTCGCGGTGGAGGCCACGCCGAAGACGGTGTGCGTGCGCATCGACCGCGGCGGCAAGGCCGCGGGCTTCGGGAGCGGCGCGATCGTGTCGGCCGAAGGGCTCGTGCTCACGTGCGCGCACGTGACCGAGCCGGCCGCGGACGGCGGCCGCCTCGTCGCGGTGCTCCCGGACGGCACGGAGGTCGGGCTCTCCCTCGTCGCGAGCAACGCGAAGAACGACCTGTCGCTGTGCCGCCTCGTCGGCGAGCGTCGCGACTGGCCCGCGTACACGCTCGCGCCCACCGACCCGGCGGTGGGCGACTGGGTGGTCGCGCTCGGCCACCCCGGCGGCCCCTTCGCCGACCACCAGCCCACGGTCGCGGCGGGCAAGGTGACGGCGGTGGGGCGCTCGCTCCCGCTCATGCTGCAGGGCAAGGCGTACGTCGGCGCGCTGCAGACCGACGTGCCGCTGTTCGGCGGCAACTCGGGCGGCCCGCTCGTGGACCTCGAGGGTCGGCTCGCGGGGATCAACGGCGCGATGCTGATGGTGGGCGACGCGGCGTTCGCCGTCGCGGCCTCGCGGATCGCGCGCGACCTCCCCGCGCTCTCCGAGGGCAAGCCCGTCGAGGGCGACGACGTCGGCGACCTGTTCTCCGCGATGTCGGACCTCGCCTCCGACCTCGACCCCGACGCGCTCGCGGAGGCCTTCGCCGACGACAACCTGCGCGAGGTGATGCGCGCCGTCGGCTCGATGCAGGGGATGCTCGGCCGCGACGACCACCGCAAGGCGCGCCGCCGCGGCGACGACCTCGGCGAGGCGTTCCCCGGCCCGTACGCGCCCGCGGCCGAGGTGCTCGCCGACGGGCGGCGCGTCGCGTTCGCGACCGCGATGGGCGTGCGGGGCGGCCGCGCGCTGTTCCTCACGACGAGCCGCGCCGGGACGGCGACGGGCGAGCTGCGCGTGCGTCGGGCCGCCGGGCCGGGCGCGAGCGCGGTGGACGCGGTGGCCCGCGTGCGCGGCGTGGACGGCGAGTGGGACCTCGCGCTGCTCGACGTGGCGACGGACGCGGCCGACGAGCCGGCGCCTGCGCCGGCCGCCGCAGGCTCGACGACGCGCGGCTCGTTCGTCGTGGTCCCCGACGCGTCGGGGCGGCCGACGCACGCCGGGGTCGTCGCGGCGCTCGGCCGCACGGTGGGCACCGAGCGGCGGGTGCCGACGATCGGGATCGTGCGGCTGTTCCAGCCCGCGCACACGAGCCCGTTCCGCCCGTACCCCGCGATGACGCAGGTGGACGCGCCCTTCGAGGCCGACGAGCTCGGCGCGCCGGTGCTGCGCCCCGACGGCACGCTCGTCGGCGTCGCGGTCGCGCACTTCCACGGCGGCGCGACGATGGTCGTGCCCGCGACGGTGCTCACGGCACGCGTCGCGCGCCTCCTCGACGGGATCGACAGCGCCGCGCCGCCGTCCTACGGCCCGCCGCCGCGCTCTGCGCCGGACCGCGCGGCGCGCGCCGCCCGCGCGACGGCCCGCCGTCGCGACGCGGACGCGGTGGTCCTCTACGTGCCGACGCTCGCGGGCGTGCTCCGCCCCGCCAAGCTCCTCGACCCCGAGGCGGGCGGCGACGGCCCGACCGCGGCGACGGCGTCGGGCGGGAGCGCGCTCGACCTCGAGGCCGGCGACGTGCTCGCTTCGATCGGCGCCACGAAGACGCCGACGGCTGCGGCGGCGCGGGCGGCGATCGCCGCGCTCGCGCTCGGCGCGAAGACCGAGGTGGTGCTGCTGCGGGCGGGCGCGCCCGTGCGCTTCGCCGCCGAGGTGCGCGAGGAAGCCGGCGAGCCCCGCCTCACGCTCACCGCGCAGCGGTAGCCCGCCGAGTTCACGAAAGGCGAGGCCCGTCGAGCCCCGAACGCACGTCAGGTCCCGGTCGGGGCGCGCGGATGGCGCCCGGGCGCGCGTCGGCCGCGACGACCGCGTGTTCTGGCACCACGCCGAGGAGCGGACGACGCGCGGCGATGCGCATCGAAGCGCCACCGGGCCCCACGCCACGCCCGGGCGCAAGACGCCGCCCCGACCTCGCCGGCTCGTGCATTCGGCGGGCGAGCCCGCCGAGTTCACGGGCCGCGGGCGTGTGCGCGCTACCAGCGCACGGTGAGGTCGAGGCTGCGCACGAGCGCGAGGAACGCCTCGCGGTCCTTCGCGCGCGCCGCGGCGTCGCCGTAGGTCGTCCACGTCAGGACGAGCGTGAGGTCGTCGAGGCGCAGCACCGCACTGGTGGCCCGCGCGCCCGGAGGCTCGCCGAGCGCGGGGTGCTCGAACACCCACGCGACGTGGCCCTTGGCGGCCAGCGCGACCTCCTCGACGGGGCCGCGGTCCTCGGCGCGGTGGAACGCGAGCTCGGCGTCGCGGTCGGCGTAGGCGGGCTTGCTCGGGTCCGCGGGCCGGTGGGCGACGCGCAGCGACGCGGTGCGCCGCCCCTCCTCGTCGAGGCGGTCCTCGGCGTAGACGTGCTCGCCCGTGAGCGCCAGCACGGCCGGGGTCACGACGAAGCCCGCGGGCAGGTCGAACGCGAAGAGCCGCACGGGGAAGCGCGAGGGGTTGCTCGCCGACTCCTTGAGGTCGAGCAGCTGCACCCGCCGCGCCGCGGGGTGCGCGGCGGTCAGTGGCCGCAGCGAGACGTCCTCGATCGCCTTGTCGAGCGTGGTGCCGCCGCCCTTGGCGTCGAGGGCGACGTAGACGAGGCGCTCGGTGCCCGGCGGGTGGAAGAGCAGCAGCTCGCCCGAGAACACCGACGTCGGGCCGCCGTAGGCGACCGCGGGCTTGCTCGCGTAGCGCTTGGACCGCCACGCGAGGACCTTCTCGCCGCCGACCTTCATCGCGACGGGCGCCACCCCCACCGGCCCCGACGTGATCGCCCAGTCCACGTGCGCGTACTTGTCCCCGAGCGACATGGCGAAGTCGAGCGCGGTGTTCGACGCGCGCGTCTCCACGGAGCCCTCGCCCGGCGAGAACGGCACGACGCCGACGTAGAGCATCGACACGGTGCCGCCGCGCAGGTTGAGGTACTGGAGGATCGTCCCGTCGCCGTCGAGCTTCGTGGGCACGGTGAAGTTGACGCGCGGCACCTGCACCCAGAAGCGCTCGGGCAGGCCGAGCACGACGCACTGGGTCGGGCTCACGGGCACCGCGACCGCCGTGGGGACGTCGCGGATCGGCGAGCCCACCGGCTCTTCGCGCACCGGGGCGCGTGGCGGCCGCGGCGGCGAGCCCTTGGCCGCGGCGTCCACGGCCGTCGTCGCGATCAGCAGCGCGACGCCGACGACGACCCCCGCGCACGACGCGGGGCCCGGGGCGACGGCGGGACGGGACGGCGACCGCGGCGGGCGCATGGGAGCATCGTCGCGCCGATCGGCGCGCGGGTCGAGCCTCGAGCCGTCGGACGGGCAGGACGCGGGCCCCGGGTCGTCACCGCGCGGCCGCGGGCGGGCCCCGCTCGTCCCTACTTCGGCGGCGCCGGCTCGCCCGTCACCGGCCCTCGAGGACGCGCGTCGGGCAGGCGGGGGGTCGTCGGGTGCGACGTCTGCGGCGCCCGCACGAGGATCAGGAGCGCGAAACTGGTCTCGACGACGTCGGACTCGCCCGAGCGTTCGCCGTCCCAGAGGCTGGTCCAGCCGCCGTCGGCCGCCTGCGTCGAGCAGAGCCAGTCCGCCATCGAGGCGTACCACGGACGCCCGCCCAGCGACTCCACGTCGGCGAAGACGCAGGCCTTCTCGATCGCGTAGAGCGCGTAGTACGGCCCCATCCCCGGCTCCTGTGAGACGAGTCCCCCCTTGACCCACGCCTTGGGCCACAGGGGGTAGGTCGCCGGCTTCGCCAGCATCGGCGGCGCGTCGCGACGCAGGGCCGCCAGCCCGCGCTGGATCGCGGCGTCGAGCGCCCCGCGGTCGGGCGAGCCGCCCTTGGTCGCGGCGAGGGCCTGCCGCGCGAGGAGGAGGTTCGCGACCCCCATTGCGGTGCCGCAGAGGTAGGGGTCGTTCTCGCCTGCCGGGAACGTGCGAGGCCAGTAGGGCGACGCGCCTCCGCGCTGCGCCTCGATCAGCGACGCGGCGTGGGCGCGCCAGGTCTGCGCGGGGACGGCGACGCCCATCCTCGCCGCCGCCCAGAGGCCGAGCGCTGCGAACTGGCTGGTGCTCAGGTTGGGACGCAGCGCCGCGAAGGCCGACCTCGAGGTCGGAGGCGGGATGTCGTAGCCCCACGCTCCGTGGATGGGGTCGAGCGCCCGCGAGAGGCCCGCGGCGAGCACGGGCGCCTCGGGGGCCCGTCGGTCGATCGCCTGCAGGAACAGCAGCGCGAGCGACGCGCAGTACACCTTCTCCTCCATCTCGCGCACCGCGCGCACGTCGGCCTTGTCGCCGAACAAGTAGGCCTGCGTGCGCGCCACGGGCTCGACCGTGGGCCCGGTCCCGGCGTGGCGCAGCGCCAACGCTGCCAGAAGCGTCGAGCCGACGCGGTGGCTCTGGGCCCGGAAACGCCCTCGTGCGTCCTGCTGTGCGACGAGGAACTCGACGGCACGACCGATCGCGGTGTGGACGCGCGCCCGCAGCCCGGCGTCCACGCCCGCCGACTTGAGGCGCGCCTCGGTCTCCTCGACGTCGGCTCGGGCGACGCCGGACGCGCCCACGCCCGCGAGGGCGAACAAGACGGCCACCCGCGCCCACGAGCCCCGCACGTTCCGTCCGACGCGGGTCACGGCACCCCCCAGAGCGTCCACGCCGCCCAGTAGTAGGGGTGCGCCCACCGAGGGTCGCGGCGCACGTGGTCCTGCGCCGCCCGCAACGCCGCGGCGGCCGTCGTCGCCGGGCCGCCCTTCGGGTCCCAGAGCTCGTAGAACTTCCGCATCAGCGCCGCGGTCGCCGCGTCGTCCACCTTCCAGAGAGAGCACACGACGCGGGGCGCCCCCACCCCGAGGAACGCCTGCATCAGGCCGACGACGCCCTCGCCGCGGACGACGCGCCCTCGCCCCGTCTCGCATGCCGACAGCACGACGAGGTCCGCGGCCACGCGCAGGCGGAAGACGTCGAGGCACGTGACGAACCCGTCGTCGTCGTCGGCCGCGGTGACCGCGAGCGAGGAGAGCGCCGGGCGCTCGATGTCGAGGAGCCCGTGGCAGGCGAGGTGCACCGCCCGCCACCGCGTCCCGCGCGCGAGCGCGGCGCGCAAGCGCGCCTCGGTGGCCTCTCGCCCGAGCAGGGTCTCGGTCCCGACCGCGAGCACCTCCTCGCGCGTGGCGGGCAGCGGCACGAGCCGACCGACCGCGCCGCGGTGGAGGGCGAGCGCGCGCTCGTCGGTCACGGTGTCGTAGGCCGGGTCGCCCAGCGCGAGCACCCCGACCCCGCGCACGGCGGGGCGGGTCCGCAGTCGCCGCAGCACGCCGGCCGACGGGACGTGGACGACCTCCCGCCCCGGCAGCAGCGGCGCGAACGCGACCGCCGTGAGGGAGCCGGACGGCGAGACGAGCACCCGGCGGCTGGAGGGCCCGAGCCCGAGCGGCGCGACGACGAGGCGTGCGAGCCGCTCGAGAGCAGGGCCGGGCTCGACGGCGGGGTCGTCGAGCGCGAGCGCGGCCGCCGCCTCGTCGATCGCGGTCGGGGCGCCGAGCGCGACGACGCGCGCGCCGTCGGCGTCCACGACGAGCGCGAGGGCTTCGCTCGGGTGGAGCACGTAGGTCACCAACGTCTCGCCCGGCTCGAGCGACGCACCGACCTCGGCGAGCGTCGGCGGCGTGGGGTGGACGACCGAGGCACCCTCGGCCGATTCTCGCTGGATCCGCGCGACCACCGCCGCCACCTGCGCCCGAGCGGCGTCGAGCGCCGCGGTCCGCTCGCGCACGACGTCCAGGCGCATCTCCCCCATCGCGGCGCGCAGGGCGGCCGCCGCCCGCGCCTCGGCGGCGCGCGCCTGCGCTTCCGCCGCGCGCAATTCCGACGAGACGGTCGCGGCGGCGAGCGCGTCGCCGCCGAGCGCACGCAGCAGCGAACGCGCGCGCTGCCATTCGACGAGATGGAGGAGCGCGGCGACGTCCGACGCGCGCACGGCCGCACGTGCGGCGTACTCGATCAGGTACGTCTGGCGGTACCGCTCGTGGGTCGACTCCTCCGCAGCGAGCCCGGCGTCGAGGGAGGACGCGACATCGAGCGCCTGCAGCGCGAAGGCGAGCGCGCGGCGGTCGTCCCCGCGCGACTCGTGCACCGCGCCGATGGCACCGAGCGCGTCGGCTTCGCATGCGCGCAGCCCGGCCCGGCGTGCGACCTCGAGCGCCCGCTCGAGCACGAGCAGCGCCTCGTCCAGGCGTCCGGCGCCCGCGCTCGCCGCACCGAGGCCGACGAGCGCGGCGGCGAGGTCGTCCACGACCCCCGTGGACTCTGCGACCTCCACCGCGCGCCGGAGCGTCGCGATCGCCGCCGGGTAGTCGCCGCGTGTGTGCTGCACCGCAGCGATGGCCGCCAAGCACGCGGAGACTCTCACGCGCGGCCCCGAGGTCTCGTAGTGTTCGAGCGCGCGCTGATGGAGCTCGAGAGAGCGGTCGAGGTCGCCCTCGAGGAAATGCACCACGCCGAGGCGGGAGAGGATCGCCGTGGCTTCGTCGGCGTCGCCCAGAGCCTCGGTCTCGCGGAGCGCCTGCTCGAGCATCGCGACCGCCCGATCGCCGACTCCCAGCTCGGCGAGGCGCCCGCCGAGGTTGCCGAGCGTCGCCGCGGCCCCCGCGCGGTCGCCGATCGCACGCTGCAGCTCGAGCGCGCGCTCGTAAGCCGTCACGGCCGCGGCCGTCTCCCCGAGGTCGGACAGGAACGACGCCACGTTGCCGAGCATCTGTGCCTTCGCCGCCCGCGCGCCGATCTCCTCCGTGATCGCGAGCGCCCGGCGGAGCGTGGCGAGCGCGGCGCGTGGATCGCCGAGCTTGCCCTCGACGACGCCGATGCGCTGGAGGGTCCGGGCCACGGCGAGACGGTCCCCGCGCGTCGCGTAGAACGCGAGCACCGCATCGAGCTCGCGGCGCGCCACGTCGGCGAGCCCGCGCTCGAAGTCGAGCATCGCGAGCTCGCTGCGCACCCGCACGGTCTGGGCCTCGTCGCGAGCGGCTCGTGCGACCTCGAGCGCGCGCGTGTACGCCTCGCGCGCGGTGGTGGCGTCGGAGCGGAGCGCGTGGAGGCTCCCGATCCGTCCCAGCGTGACGACGAGCGGACGCACCGCGCCCGCGCGCTCGAGGACCGCTCGCGCGGCCTCGTACGCTGCGAGCGCCTCGTCGTAGGCACCGCGCGCCGCGAGCGCCATCCCGGCGTCGCTCCGCGCGGCGGCCGCCCGGGCCGCGTCCCCCTGCTTCTCGTAGGCCTCGACGGCGCGCTGCGCCGCGGCCTGGGCACCTACGTAGTCCCCGAGCCCGTACCGAGCCGATCCCTCGACCTCGTCGGTCGCAGCGACGTCGACTTCGGCGTCGCGCAGGCCCGTGAACAGCGCACGTGCCTCCTTCGCCGACGCGAGCGCCGCGACGTACTCGTCGAGCCCGACGAGCACCGACCCTCGGTCGCGCAGCGAGCGCGCCCGACCGCGGGCGTCCCCGGTCTCCGCTTGGATCGCCGCCGCCCGATCGTACGCATCGAGGGCGACCTTCGCGTCGCCGCGCCCCGCGAGCACGACGCCGAGCCGGTACCGCGCGGACGCCTCCCCGGTCCGGTCGCCGCTCGCCTCGCAGAGCCGGATCGCCTCGTGCAGCGCGGCGACCGCGTCGTCGGGCCGGCCGATCTCGGACAGCGCGAGCGCGAGCAGCGTGAGCGACCTCGCCTCGTCCGCACCGCGCCCGCGAGCCCGGAACGCCGCGACCGCGCGCTCGAGGACGGGCACGGCATCGGCGGACCGGCCGAGGCGGTGCAACGCCGCACCGACGTTGTGGAGCGCGCTCGCCGTCCCGTCCGCGTCCCCGCGCGCCTCCTCCATCGCGAGCGCGCGCTGGTGGAGCTCGAGCGCGCGGGCGAAGTCGCGACGCCGGTGATGGACGAGGCCGAGCGAGCCGAGCACGGAGGCGACGCCCGCGAGGTCGCCCGCGGCCTCGCGAAGGGCGAGCGAGCGCTCGTACGCGACGATCGCCTCGTCGTAGCGGCGCAGCTCGGCGAGGGCGTTCCCCTTCGCACCGCAGGCCCGCGCCTCGGCCGGCGCGTCGCGCCGTCGCTCGTGGACGGCCCGCGCCCGCTCGTAGGCCTCCACGGCCCCGGCCGCGTCCTTGGCGCGCAGCGCGGCGGCGCCCGCGGCGTGCCACGACTCGCCCGCCCGACGCAGCATCCCGAGCGGCTGCGCCGACTCGGCGACGCGCCGCCACGCGGCGGCGGCGGCGGCCGGAGGCCCGCGCCGGTCGGATGCCTGGGCCGCACACTCGAGCGTGCGCACGGCGACCACGTCCGCGACCTCCGCCGGCGGGCCCGAGCCGGCGAACGCGATCGCCTCGTCGGTGCGGCCCGCCCTGAGCGCCGCCCGGGCGCGCTCGAGGCGCGCACGGCGGTCGGCGTCGTCGGCGACGGCGCGCCTTGCGGCCACGTACGCAGGCAGCGCTTCGGTGTCGGGCCGGGGCGACGCCTTGGCGAACCGCTCGGCGTCGTCACCCCGGCCGCGGCGGAGCAGCTCGTCGGCGACGAACCAAGGGTCGGGCTCGTCGCCCGCCGCGAGCCTGCGCAGCGCCGCGTCGTCGGCGGACGCGACCGCCGCCGACACCGCGTCCGCGACGGACTCGAGCCGCGGCGCCGCCGCCGGCGGCGCGGGCGGCGGACGGCCCGTCGGCGCGTCGGCGGCGAAGCCACGACGCTCCGCCGGGACGACGACCGCCGCGAGGAGGAGGACGGCGACGGCGGCGGACGGGCGCATCGGGACCAAGGTACCGAAGCGCCGCGAAGGGGGACAACTACCGGGCGGCCGGGCCGCCTCGCACCGTCTGCTTCAGAGGCGTGCGGCGACGACCGCCGCCGCGTCGTCCCACGTGGACCGCGGCGGGGCGACGAGCGCGGGGCGCGCGCCGAGCAGCACGTCGGCCGCGCCCGGCCAGGCGTCCGCCGCGTCGGCGGCGGGCGGCGGCACGAGCACGACCCCCGTCGCCCCGTCGGCCACGAGCGCGCGGTGCGCCGCGACGTCGCTGGCCACGACGGGCGTCCCGCACGCGAGGCTCTCCGCCACCGGCAGCGAGAAGCCTTCGTAGCGCGAAGGCACCATCGTCCACGAGGCCCCGGCGTAGAGCGCGGCGAGGTCCCCGTCGCCGAGGCTCGGGAACACGACCGCGCCCTCGACCGCGAGGCCCGCGGCGCCCGCGAGCACGAGCCCGAGGTCGGGCGCCCGCGCGCGCGCCTCGCGCCACGCCGCCACGGCCGCGCGCAGCGCCTTGCGCGGCTCGTCGCGCCCGACGACGAGGACGTAGGGCGCCCGCGCGCCGAGCCGCGCGGCCACGGCGGCCGCGTCGGCGCGCGCGGCGGGCGAGAACGGGGCCTCGGCCGCGTTGCGCGCGACGACGACGTCGCGCAGGCCGTACGCCGACGACAGCTCGTCGCGCACCGCATCGGAGACGGCGACGACGACGGCCGCGCGACGCAGCACCGCGCCGTAGCGCGCGCGCCCGTACAGCGCGCGAAGGCGCCCGCCGTACCCGTGGAGGAAGCGGAGGTCGTGGACCGTCACGACGGTGCGCACGCGGTCCGGGACCACGACGGGCCCGTGGTCCACGAGGAGGTGGCCGTAGGGCGCCTCGCGGTGGCGCCGACGCAGCGCACGCGCGCGCCGCCACAGCCGCCACGCGCCGCCCCGACAGGAGACGTCGTCGGTCGCGTGCACGAGGCGGTCGCCCGTGCACGCGGGGCCGGGTCCGCCGCCGTCGCGCGCCCAGTGGACCTCGAAGACGGCGTCGGGCCGCGCGCGCGCGAGCCGCGGGAGCAGCGCCTCGGCGCGGCGGCGCGCGCCCGAGGGCACGGGACCGTAGGGCGTCGCGTCCACGACGACGAGGAGCGTCATCGCGGCCCCTCCGCGACGGCCTCTTCGAGGACGTCGGCGAACGCGGCGGCGGCGCGTGCCGGCGGGAACGCGGCCGCACGCGCGAGGCCGCGGGCGACGAGCGTCGCGCGCAGCGCGTCGTCGTCGAAGGCGCGGTCGATCGCGGCGGCGAGCGCCGCCGCGTCGCCCGGCGCGACCGTCCACGCGGCGTCGCCGACGACCTCCGGGAGCGAGCCCGCGGTCGTGGTCACGACGAGCACGCCCGCGGCCATCGCCTCGAGCGGCGGGTAGCCGAATCCCTCCGAGCGCGACGGGTAGACGAGGATGCGCGCGCCCGCGACGAGCGCCATGAGCGCCGCGTCGTCGAGGTCGTCCTCCACGCGGACGCGGGGGTCGTGCGCGAGCGCGCGGCCCAGCGCGCCGTCGGGGCGCCCCACGACGACCCACGCGCGCGGCGTCGCGGCGCGCGCGACGGCCGCGCGCCAGACGTCGACGCCCTTGCGCCGCGCACGGCGCGCGCCGACGAGCACGCCGTAGGGCGTCGCGTCGCGGCGCGGCGTGCGCGCGGCCGCGGTCCACGGCGCCGGGTCGAAGCCGTGGGGCACGACGCGCACGCGCGGGGCCGCCTCGGGGTGCAGCGAGAGGACGTCGTCGCGGGTGGCGACCGAGGGGACGACGATGCGGGCGGCCCCGACCACGTCGGCCGCGAGCCACTGCCGGTGCGACCACGCGCGCAGGCGTCCTTCGACGAGCCCCGCGCGGACGAAGGGCAGCTCGTGCACGGTGACGACGACCGGCACGCGGACGGCGGGGAAGGCCGACCACGGCGAGACGAACGCGTCGAAGCCGACGGGCGACACGGCGTCCACGAGCCGCCGGCGGTGTTGCGACGCGCGCTCGCCGGGGCGCGGGGCGAACGGCACGACGTCGGGTCCGTCCGCCCGCGCGCGCAGCGCCGCGAGCAGCGTGCCGAGCGCGCGGGCGACGCCGCCGCGCGGCTCGAGGACGAGCGGCGAGACGTCGAACGCGACGCGACGCCTCATGCGACGGCGCGCGCGTAGGCCGCGCGCGTGCCCTCGGCGGTGGCCTCCCACGAGAGCGCGTCGGCGCGCGCGCGACCGCGGGCGGCGAGGTCGCGACGCAGGTCCGCGTCGCCGACGAGGCGCCGCAAGCCGTCGGCGAGCGCGTCCACGTCGTAGGGGTCGCACAGCGCCGCCGCGCCGGCGGCGACCTCGGCGCACGCGGTGCCCGCGCTCGTCAGCACCGGGACGCCGGCGGCCATCGCCTCGACGACGGGGAGCCCGAAGCCTTCGCCGAGGCTCGGGTAGGCGAGCGCCGTCGCGCCCGCGAGCAGCGCCGCGAGGCGTGCGTCGTCGGGGGACGGCTCCCAGCGGACGCGCGGCGCGGCGGCGAGGTCCGCGACGACCGCGTCGTCGAGCCACCCGCGCGCCCCGGCGACGACGAGGTCCACGTCGGCCCCCGCCGCGAGCGCGGCCCGGTGGGCGGCGAGCAGGCGGAGGTGGTTCTTGCGCGGCTCGAGGGTGCCCACGGAGAGGACGTACGGTCGCGGCGCGGGGGCGGGGCCCGAGGCGGGGAGCCGGGCGGAGCCCGTGGCGGGGAAGGGGCGCGGCGCGAGCGGGACGACGTCCACGCGCTCCTCGCGCGCGCCGAAGCGCTCGACGAGCGCGATCTTGGTGCGCGCGGAGGGGACGACGAGCCGCGTGGCGTCCCGCACGGCGCGCCGGACGAAGGTCGAGAGGCCGCGGCGCATGCCGGGCGTGTAGCAGCGCGGGAGCTCGTGGAAGAGGACGTCGTGGACGGTGACGACGAGCGCCGCGCGGGTGGGCCGCAGGAACGCGTAGTCGGTGAGGTGGAGCACGTCGCAGCCGCCGAGCAGCCGGTCGGCGCCGACCCCGAGGCGGGCGAGCACGTCGGCCGCGCGCGACGGGAGGGGTGCGGCGTGCAGGCGCGCGGCGGCGGGCGGGGTGCCGCGGCGAGGCCGCAGCCGGTGGGCGTAGAGCAGCAGGCGGTCGTCGGGGAAGCGTCGCGCGTAGGCGTCGGCGAGCGCGCGGACGTAGACGGGGATGCCGCCGCGCCCACCGGTGGCCGGCCGCCAGTCGAGTCCGACGCGCATCCGCGCGATCCTACCCGCGCGCCCCCTCCGGGGATGTCGGGGTCAGGTGACTTCCCCGCAACATCGGGATCTCGGGGTCAGGTGACTTCCCCGCAACATTGTGGAATCGGGGTCAGGCACCGAGATTCCCCTCTTGCGGGGAAATCACCTGACCCCGATTTCCGACCCCGATTTCCCCGGCGCGCGTCCCTGCCGCGTCGCCCGCGATTCGCTCAGGCCCGCGGGAGCGGCCGCGGCGACCGCGTACTCGCGCTACCGTACGCTGAGCCGCGGCCCGACGACGAGGAGTCTGCGACGTTACGGAGGCGGTGCCCGGCCCGACGGGCCGGGCACGAGCGCGCGAGCCAGCGCAGCGCGGGGCGACCGAGGGGCCCGGGCCTCAGCGAGCGCGGGCGCACTCGCCGGAACGCAGGTCGCGAGGTCCTGCCCGCCGAATTCACGAAAGACGAGGCCCTTCGAGCGTCGAACGCACGTCAGGCCCCCGTCGGGGCTCGCGGATGGCGCCCGGGCGCGCGTCGGACGCGACGACCGCGTGTTCTGGCACCACGCCGAGGAGCGGACGACGCGCGGCAACACGCATCGAATCGCCGACGGGCCCCGCGTCACGCCCGGGCGCAAGACGCCGCCCCGACCTCGTCGGCTCGTGAATTCGGCGGGCTAGCTGATGTCGGCGAGGAACTTCGACCAGGGGAAGTTCTTGCCGGGGCACGCCGTGGACTTGCAGTCGCTGTGGCGCAGCACGCGGTCCGCCGTGACGCCGTAGCGCGCCATCAGCCAGCGCGTCAGGCGCACGAGCGACTCGTACTGGCGCGCCGTCGGGCGACCGCCGTGCTCGAAGTCGCCGACGAGCACGATGCCCACGCCGTAGTCGTTGAAGCGGTTGTCGTCGGTCTTGGCGTGCGCGCCCTGGATCTGACGGACCCAGCGCGGCCCGACCTCGACCTCGCCGTCGCCGCTCTGCGTGCCGTTGCCCACGACGAAGTGGTAGCCGCAGCCGTTCTCCCACCCCTTCTGCAGGTGCACGCGGTCGTACTTCGCGCAGCAGCCCTCGTGGTCGTCGCTGTGGTGCACCACGATGTAGCGCCACGGACGCTCGGACCCCACGACCGCCGACCACGCGGCGTCGCCCGACGCCGAGCCGCGCGCCGCGACCGGCTTGGGCACCGGGATGTCGATCGGCTTGAGCGCAGGCGCCTTCGGCGGCGGCGGCGGCGCGGAGATGGTCAGCGCCTTCGACGCGACGTCGGAACGACGGGCGTCGGCGCCCCGCGCGGCACGGCGCACGGCGTCCACGCCCGGCGCCGGCACCACGAGGCCCGCGCCCTCGCGACGGGCCACGGTCCCCATCGAGGCGGTGCGGCCGTCGATGCTCATCGTGTCCACGCCGGGGAAGAACCGGGCGCGGACGACGTCGTTGGAGAGGAGGACGCTCGAGCCGAGGTCCTGGAACTGGAGGCCGGTCTCGCGCGCCAGCGCCGACGCGTCCATCGGGCCCGACGCGACGACCGCGGGCGCGGGCGAGCCCCCGAACGACGGCGGCCGGCAGGTCGGGCAGTCGCCGCCTTCCTCGGCCGCGGCCGCGTCGTCGGCCACCACGGGGGCCGGGCCCTCGCCTCGCATGCGACCGGACGAGGAACACGCCGCCAGCAGCAGGCCCGCCGACACCGCAAGGACGATCCGCATGGAGCCAGTCTCCCGCGCACGGGGGACGATCCGGCGACCGTCGCCCGCACCCGCCCACGGAACCGCCGCCCGCGGCGCGCTCCGCTCCTGTAAGCATCGGACGCGCCGGGGACGTTCCGCACCGCCGCCCGACCGTAGACTCCGCGCGTGCGATCGCCCCGCGCCCGCCATCCCTCGTCGCCCGCGCTGGCCGCGCTGCGCACCGTGCTCGTCGAGGCGCCGACGGGCGCCGCGGCGTCCACGGTGGGCCGTCTCGTCGCGGCGGGCGGGGTCGTCGCCGAGGCCGCCCGTGCGCCCGACCTGCGCCGCGCGCTCCCGTCCTTCGCCCGCTGGCTCGAGGCGGCCGAGCTCCTGCCCCGGGTCCCGCCGGCCGAGCGCGCCACGCTCGCCGCCGCGCGGTTGTCGGCGGCGGCCGCCGCCCGGCGGGTCGCGGCGACGCTCGAGCCGCTCGGGGCGGCGTTGGCCACCGTCGGCGTCGCCCCCCTGCTGCTCAAGGGCACCGCGCTGCACGGCACGGCGGTGGACCCCGCCCTGCGACCCGTCTCCGACGCCGACCTCTACCTGCGCGCGGCCGACCTCGACGCGTTCCGCCGGGCGGCGGGCGCCGCGGGCCTCGCGCCGGACGCCCTGACCGCCGCGCGGCTCGCCGACTACGACGCCTCGGGCGGCCGGGCGCACCGCCTGTCCGACCTCGTCTTCCGTCGCACCGACGGCGCCGGCGTCCCGGTCGAGGGCAAGCTCGACCCGGTCCAGGTCGGCGTCCCGCTCCGCACCGCCGCGGCGTTCCTCGAGGGGGCCACCCCTTCGCCGGTCTACCGGGGCTTCCTCGTGCCCGCGGCCGAGCCGATGGCCGTCCAGCAGGCGCTCCACCTCGCCCGCCACGACGGGTCGGACCTCCTCTGGTGGGCCGAGCTCGCCCGCGGCGTGCGCGACGCGCGGGCCGCCGGACGCTTCGACCGCGACCGAATGGAGGCGCTCGTCGCGGGCGAGGGCCTGCTCGGCACGGTGCGGGAGACGCTGCGCGAGGCCGCGGCGCTGTTCCCGGGGTGCATCGAGCCCGCCCTCGTGCACGGCGCCGCCCCCGGCGGCGTCACGCTCGCGCGGTTCCGGACGCGGCACGCCGCACCGTCGGAGCCCGACGAGCGGGCGGCGACGTGGGCGCTCCAGCTCGCCCACGTCGTCGGGAGCCGGCGGTGGCTCGCCGCCGCGGCCGCGCTCGCCCGGCGGCTGCGGCCGGGCGACGCCTACGTGCGCGCCCGCTTCGGCCTGCCCGCCGACGCCCCGGTGGACGGGCGTCTGCGCGCCCGCCGCCTCCTCGCCACGCTGCTCGGGAGAACGCCGTGACCGATCCCCACCGACCGACGCCCCCGGTGGTCCCCGGCGCGGTGCACCGCGTCGAGATCGCCTCGCTCGACGACCACGGCCGCGGGACCGCGTCGCTCGGGCGGCGCACGCTGCGGGTGCCCAACGCGCGCCCGGGCGAGCTGCTCGACGTGCGGCTCGAGCACGTCGGACGCCACCTCGCCGTCGGACGGATCATGCGGGTGGCCGTCGCGGCGAAGGACCGCGTCGAGGACACGTGCCGCCACGGCATGGAGTGCCCGGGCTGCGGCCTGCGCACCACCGCGCCCGCCGCGCGACGCGCGTGGAAGCGCGACCTCGTGGTCGAGGCGCTCGCCGCCGCGGGCCTCCACGACGTCGAGGTCGCCGCGACCCACGCCGCCCCCACGGAGGACCGCTGGCGCGCGAAGGCGTACCTCCCCGCGCGCAAGACGTCGCGCGGCGTGTTCCTCGGGCTGTACGCCGAGGGCACGCACCGGCTGGTCAACGTCGAGGGCTGCCCCGCGCACGCGCCGGCGGTCGAGGCGGTGCTCGGCGCCGTCCGCCGCGCGATCGCGCACGCGCCGGTGACGGTCTACGACGAGCGCAGCCAGCAAGGGTGGCTGCGCGCGGTCGCCGTGCGTGCGTCGTCGGTCTCGGGACGGGCGCTCGTGACGCTCGTCGCCACGGCACCGCCCGACGACGCCGCCCGCGCGCTCGCTGCGGCGATCCGCGCCGCCGCGTCGTCGGTCGCCGGGGTCGGGGTCAACGTCCACCCGGCCGTGTCCAACGCGCCCTTCGGCGGTGAGTTCCTCCCCATCGAGGGCGAGACGTCGCTCGTCGAGGGCACCGCGGACCTCCCCCTGCGGGTCTCGGCGGGGTCGTTCTTCCAGGTGAACCCCGCGGTCGGGACCGCGATCCACGACGCCGTCGCCGAGGCCGCGGCCGGCGCCCCCCCGGGTCCCGCGCTCGATCTCTACGGCGGGGTCGGTGCGACCGCGGTGCGGCTGGCGCGCGCGGGGCGGCCGGTGCGGCTCGTCGAGGCCCCGGGCCCCGCGGTCGAAGACGCCCGCGCCAACCTCGCGGCCTACCCGGGGGCCCACGTCGAGGCCGCGCGCGTCGAGGACGCCCTCGCGACCGCGCTCGCCGCCGGGCCGGCGGTCGTGGCCGTCAACCCGCCGCGCAGCGGCCTGTCCGCCACGGTCCTGTCGGCGCTCGCGTCGGCCCTGCCCCCCCGGATCGTCTACGTCTCGTGCAGCCCGACCACGCTGGCGCGTGACCTCGCCGCGCTGCGGGCGGCGGGCGGACGGGTGACCTCGGTGGTCCCGTTCGACCTGATGCCGCAGACGCCCCACGTGGAGGCGCTGGCCGTCGTGGACCGAACCCCGTAGGATTCCGTCGCCGCCACGACGGATCCCGCTGCGCCGCCACGGGGGCGGCGAAATCTCCATCCGCCGTCGCGTCAACGACTTGCGAACGGACCGGAGACCCGCCGACCTCGATTCCGCCGCGCCCCGAAACCCGGGGCGGCGGACAGGTGCGGGCCGTGCGCCCCCCGGCCAAGGCCGGTGGGCACGGGGCCGCTGGGCCCGATGGCTGACCGGCGCGGTCGCCGCGGGCGCGCTCGCGCTGGGAGGAACGACGAGGGCGAGCGGCGCCGATGCGCCGCCTCCCCCCATTCCCGGATCGGCGCTGCGCGCGCACGTCTTTCGCCAGGCGCCCGTGCTCGACGGCGAGCTCGGCCTCGAGGAGTGGGCCGTCGGCGAGGCGGCGACGTTCCGCCTCGACCGGGCCGAGCAGTGCCTCGCGGACCGGAGGTCCCGGTGGAAGGGGCCGCTCGACGTGCAGGTCGTCGGGCGGGTGGGCGTCACCGCGGACGACCTGTGGCTCGCCTTCGAGGTGACCGACGACGTGTCGCTGCACACGGGCGAACCGTGGTGGCACGGCGACAGCCTCGAGCTGTTCCTCAACACCGACCTCACCGACGACGATCCCGCGGCGGCGGGCGACCCGGTCCGCGACCGCTACTCCGACGACGACTGGCAGATCTTCCTGATGCCGGCCAACCCCCACCTGCGGTGGGGCGTCGCGCTGCACGGCCCGCAGACGCGCTTCGACGACGGCGGGCTCGTCGGGGTGCGCACCGCGTACTCGCGGCTCCCGGGCGGGTCCTACGTCCTCGAGGTCGCGATCCCGCTGGCGAACTTCCCGGGGCTCGCGGGCGGCGGCGCGCGGCGGATCGGCTTCGACGTCGCGGTCAACGACGTGGACCGCTTCGTCCCGTCGCCCGACCTCGTGTCGCCGGCGACGCCGGACCCCGCGACGTACCTGACGTGGAACGGCCGCGGCGAGCTCTACCGGTCGCCGAGCCACTTCGGCGTGCTCGAGCTGCCCGCGCGCGCGGCGTCGGCCCCGCCGCCGGCGCCGACGCCCGACACCGGCTCCGCGGCGATCGCCGTGGCGTTCCTCGCGGCGATCGGCCTCGTCGCGCTGCTGGTCGGGCCCGGCGCGGTCCGGCTCGCACGCGCGGGGCCGCGACCGAAGGCCGCGCTGCTCGCGCTCGACGTGCTGCTCGCCGGCTTCCTCGCGTTCTCCTCCGGCTGCCAGGAGCGGGGCGCGCGCGACGCGGCGCGACGACGGCTCGAGGACGCCACGAAGGAGGCGCAGGTCGTCGCGCAGGAGGCCGCCGAGCTCGGCGCGCTCGACGCCGCCGACGCCGCCGCGCGCGCGCGCACCCTGCGACGGCTGCTCGCGGGCGAGCGCGTGACGTGCCTGCCTCCCGTGGCGGCTCACGCGTTCGTGCGCCTGTCCCCGTGGCCCGGCGAGCCGGGCGGTCCCGCGTCGGCCGACGGACGCATCCCCCTCGAGCCCGGCGTCGAGCACGACTGGCCGCTGCCCGCGCCCGCGCCGGCGGCGGCGCTGCGCCTGCGCCTCCTGCCGGGCCGCACGCCCTCGGCGCGCGAGGAGTCGGAGCCCGCGCCCGTGCGGCTCGGCGTGCTCCACGCGGCGACCGCCGACGGCGCCGAGGAGGACCTGCCCGTCGAGGTGCGCGCGGCGTCGGGCGAACGGTCGGTCACGCTGCGCCGCACCATCGAGGCGCCGATCGTGCGGCTGCGCTGGTCGCCGGCCCCGGGCGCGCCCGCGGCCGTCCTCGTGGGCGTGACGGCCGTGCACGCCGACCGCACCACGGCGCCGCTGGTGCTGCCCGGGTTCACCGACGACCGCGTGCCGGTGCTCACGCGACCGGGCGTCATGCCCGACGGCCCGGGACCGTTCCTCGGCGCGGTGCTCGCGCCGCGTGCGGAGCGTGCCTTCGACCTGCCCGCGCTGCAGGGCGCCGACCGGCTCTGGATCGCGGCGACCGTCGAGCGCGGGTTCCCGCTGACGCGCCACGGGCAGGAGGTCGCCGAGCTGCGGCTCGAGTACGCCGACGGCCGCGTCTCGACGATGCGCCTGCGCAACGGCGAGGACCTCGACGACGCCCGCCTCAACCAGGCGATCAAGCACCCCGCCGACATGCGCAGCCGCGTCGCCTACCGCTGGACGGACGGGAGCGGCGTGCTGCGCCACCACGACCTCGTCGCGGTCCCGCTCGACTTCGGCCGACGGCCGGCGCGGCTCGTCGTGCGCAACCTCTCCGCGCCGGGCGACCAGGGCACGGGCGCGCTCGTGATCGCCTCGGCCACGCTCTCGCGCCACCTGACCGACGTCGCGGGCGGACGGCTGACGGTGTCGCTCGACCCGGGCACCGGCGAGCACCGGGCGTTCCTCGCCGCGCCGGCGGCGTTCCGCGACCTGCTCGAGGCGCCGACGGGCGACGCGGTGCGCCTGACGACGACGGTGGGCCGCGCCGACCGGCGCGCGACGGTCTCGCTCGCGACCCCGCTCCCCGCGTCGGTCGAGGCCCGCTCGGAGCGCACGACGACGGCGCTGCTCACCTGCCTCGCGCTCGCGGCGTTCCTGCTCGCGCTGCTCGTGGTGGACGCCGTCGAGGCGTTCCGCCGGCTCTCGCCGCGCCTCGTCATCGGCGTGCTCGCCGCCGCGCTGCTGCCGGTGGTGGCCACCGTCGTGGTCGCGGACCGACGCACGTCGGCGCGCCTCGGGGTGGAGCGCGAGGAGCGCGTGCGGGGGTGGCTCGCGGCGACGCGCGGCGCGCTGCTCGGCGCCGAGCGGCAGGAGGCGCAGGTCGGCGCGCAGGGCCTGCTGCAGCTGGTCGGGGCCATGCCCGAGGCCCGCGACGTCACGCGGCTGCGCGACCAGGTCGAGGTGTTCCGCCGCAGCGCGATGCCCGGCGGCGGCGCGTGGGGCGTGCTCGTGCGCGGGCGCGACCTCGGCACCGTGTCCGTCGAGCCCGACGTGACGGGAGGGCGCCTCGACGGCCCCGCGCACCTCGCCGACCGCGCCGACGCGCCGGGCCTCTACCTCTCGCCGTGGGACGGCCTGCTGCTGGTGGCGACCGCGCGCAGCGTCGCCTCCGACGACTGGCGCAAGGTCGTCGTCGCGCGGCACGTCGACGACGGGTTCGTCGCCGAGCGCGTGGCGTCCGCGGTGCCCGACCCGGCGGCGGAGGTCGCGGTGATCACGCGCGACGGGCGCGTGGCGGGGGCCGCGGGCGGGGGCGCGCTCGGTCGCGCGGTCGCGGAGCGCCTCGCGTCGCTGGCGTCGGGGAGCGGCGGCCGCGACGCCGTGCTGCTCGCCCGCCTCCCCACCGACGAGGGCGACCGCCTCGCGCTCGTCGCGCCGCTGCCCTCGGCCGAGGCGCCCGACGTGCCCGCGGCGTGGATCGCGGTGGCGACGCCCCGCGCGAGCCTCGACGAGGACGTGCTCGGCATGCGCCACGAGCTCACGGCGCTCGGGCTCGCGGCGGCGGTGCTCATCGCGTGCGTCGCGGCGACGCTCGCGCGCCGCATCGCGGGGCCCGTGCGCGACCTCGTCGCCGTCACCGAGGCGGTGCGCCGCGGCGAGTTCGACGTCGAGGTGCCGGCGCCGGGCACCGACGAGGTCGGCGACCTCGCGGTCGCCTTCGACCAGATGCGGCGCGACCTCAAGCACCGCGTCGAGGACCTCGACTTCCTGCGCCGCGCGCAGGACCGCCTCGCGGAGAGCCTCGACCTCGGACGGACCTCCGAGGTCGCGCTCGACGCGTTCTGCGGGCGGTGGTCGCCCGAGGTGGCGCTGCTGCTCCTCGCGCTGGGGCCGACGGGCCCGGTCGCGGTGCGCAGCGAGCGCGGGCGCCGCACGTCGGCCGCGGACCGGCCGATGGACCCGGCGGCCCGCGGCTGGGTCGCCGAGGCGCTCGCCGCGAGCGACGCGCTCGTCGTCGAGGACGCGGCGGCCGACGGCCGCTGCGCGGCCGAGGCGACCGCGATCTCGCGCCTGCTCGACGAGCGCAACGCCTTCGTCGCCGTGCCGCTGCGCGCCGGCGGCGAGCCGCAGGGGCTCGTGGTCCTCGCGTGGTCGGGGCGCGCGACGCTCCCGCCGTCGGACGCGCGCGGCCTGCTGCTGCCGCTGGCCGGCGCCGCGGGCCTCGCGCTGCACAACGCGCGCCTCTACCGGCTCGCCGCGCTCGACGAGGGCACGACGCTGCCCGGCGCGACGGCCTTCGAGGCGGCGCTGCGTCGCGACGTGGACGCCGCGCTCGCCGGCGGGCCGCCGGCCGTGGTGCTGCGCGTGGGCCTCGACGGACTCGAGCGCACGACGGTGCGACGCGGGGTCGAGACCGGGCGCGCGCTGCTGCGTGCCGCCGCCGACGCGCTGCGCTCCGCGCTCGGCGGGCGCGTGCAGGCGGGACGCCTGCGCGAGGACGAGCTCGCGGTGCGGGCCCCGGGCGCGACCCGCGAGGAGGCGGCGACGCTGGCGGCCGCGATCCGCGACCGCGTCTCCGCCGTCGAGCTGCGCACCGAGGACGGCTCGGACCCGGTGCGCACCGGCGTGTCGATCGGCGTGGCGCGGTGCCCCGAGGACGCGCGCAGCGTCGAGTTCCTGCTCGACGCCGCGGGACGCGCGCTCGCCGCGGCCCGGCGCGACGGCGGCGACCGCGTCGTGGACGTGCATCGCGTCGAGGCCGGGCTCGTCGAGGTCCCGCCCTTCGAGGACGGCGCGATCTTCCGCACCGAGGCGATGGTGCGCGTGCTCGAGACCGCGCGGCGCGCCGCGCGCACCGACAGCACGGTGCTCATCACCGGCGAGACGGGCGTGGGCAAGGAGGTGATCGCCGACCTCGTCCACCGCCGCAGCCTGCGGGCCGAGCACCCGTTCGTGAAGGTGAACACCGCGGCGTTCCCCGAGACGCTGCTCGAGAGCGAGCTGTTCGGCCACGAGCGCGGGGCCTTCACCGGCGCCGAGCGTCGGCGCGAGGGGCGCTTCGAGCTCGCCGACGGCGGCACGCTGTTCCTCGACGAGGTGGGCGAGATGCCGCTGGCCGCGCAGGTGAAGCTGCTGCGCGTGCTCGCCGAGGGGCAGTTCACGCGGCTCGGCGGGACGAAGCCGGTGGACGTGGACGTCCGCGTCGTCGCCGCGACGAACCAGGAGCTCGAGGCCGCGGTCGCCGCGGGGCGCTTCCGCGAGGACCTCTACTACCGGCTCAACGTGCTCCGCATCGAGATCCCGCCGCTGCGCGACCGCCGCGACGAGATCCCGTCCCTCGTGGAGCACTTCCTCGGCGAGGCGCGGCGCAAGATCGGCCGCGGGCCGACGCGGCTGTCGCCCGCCGCGATGGACGTGCTCTACCGCCACCCTTGGCCCGGCAACGTGCGCGAGCTGCGCAACGTGATCGAGCGGGCGGCGGTGCTCTGCGAGGGCGACGAGGCGGGCCCCGAGCACCTGCGCATCGACCCGCCCCGCACGACGACGCCCGCGACTGCGCCGGTGGCGGCGCCGCTCGACGGGCTCAACGAGCGCCAGCGCGCGCTGCTCGCGCACCTCGCGCGGCACGGGCGCTGCACCAACCGCGAGTACATCGAGCAGACCGGGGCGTCGGAGCGCACGGGCCTGCGCGACCTCCAGGACCTGATCGCGCGCGGCATGATCGTGCGCGAGGGCAAGCGGCGCGGCGCGGTGTACCGCCTGCCCTGACCTCCGCGACGTCGCGAGCCGCAGCGCGGTGCCTGGCACCGCACTGCGGTGCCTGGCACCGCGCTGCTAGCGGACGCGGCGCAGCGTCGCCGTCTGAAGCGTCCCCACCGGGAAGGAGGTGACCCCGCGCGCGCCGGGCTCGGCGGAGGCGCGCGCCGTGACGATCTCGACGGTGAGCCGTTCGTCGGGCGTGCCCGCGCCCTCGACCCGCTCGCGCGTGGTCAGGCGCGTGCCGCCCACCTCGAAGTGCGACCAGAGCGCGCCGTCGAGCAGGCGGTGGGCGATCCGCACGCCGCCTCCCTCGTCCACCTCGTAGCGTCCCGCGGCGGCGTCGGTGACGACCAGGGTGTAGGGACGCGTCTGCCGGCCCGCCGCGCCGTCGTAGACGATCGTCCACGTCCAGCGCGCGGGGTCGTCGGTCGGGGCGACGACGAGCTCCATCGCGAACGCGGTCTCGCTCGCCCCGCCGACGATCCGCGCGGGCCCCTTCCAGTGCCCGGCCCACGCGGCGGGGAAGGCCCCGGGCGCCGGCACGGGGGCCGCGGGCGCGGCGGGGAGCGCGGGCGGCGCGTCCGCCGGCGCGGCCGCACCCTCCCGTCCCGCGACGCACCACGCCGCGACGACGGCCCCGAGCGTCGCCGCCCCGACGATCCCGACCCAACGCCGCGGTGCGGTGCGCATCGTCGCCTCCTCGCGCGGCCGGCCGCGCGCGGCGCGGATCGTACGCGACGAGACGAGCCGCGGCCCCCCCGCGAGGTCAGCGGGCTCCGGCCTCGCCGGCGCGCGTCGCCGCGCGCCGCACCACGAGCAGCCGCTCGCGCGTGAAGTCGCGGACGGCGTGGGCGACGCCCTCGCGGCCGAGGCCCGACGCACGCTCGCCGCCGTAGGGCATCGTGTCCACGCGGAACGTCGGGGCGTCGTTGACGATCACGGCGCCCACGGTGAGGCGCTGCTCGGCCTCGAGCGCCGCGTCGAGGTCCGCGGTGAACACCGCGGCCTGCAGGCCGAACTCGGTGTCGTCGGCCCGCGCGAGCCCCTCGTCGAAGGACGCGACCGCGTCGAGCGTCAGCACCGGCCCGAACACCTCGCGGCGGTGCACGTCGCTGTCGAGCGGCGCGCCCTCGACGACCATCGCGGGCAGGACGTTGCCCCGCCGCACGCCCGCGCGGGTGACGCGGGCCCCGCGCGCCTCCGCGGCGCCGACCCACGCCTCGACCCGGTCCGCGGCCTCCGCCGTGATCATCGGGCCGACCACCGTCGCGGGGTCGGAAGGGTCCCCCGCGACCGCGTGGCGACGTACGCGCTCGAGCAGCCGCGCGCGGAAGGGCTCGAACACGTCGCGGTGGACGAAGACGCGCTGCACGCTGATGCACACCTGCCCCGCGTGCGCGAAGGCGCCGTCGCACACGCGCACGGCCGCGTCGTCGAGGTCGGCCGAACGGTCCACGACCACCGCCGCGTTCCCGCCGAGCTCGAGCGTCACGCGCTTGCGGCCCGCGCGCGCGCGCAGCGCCCAGCCGACCACCGGGCTGCCGGTGAACGAGACGGCCGCGGGTCGCGCGTCCTCGACGAGGACGCCGCCGAGCGAAGGGTCGTCGCCCACCACCGTGTTCACCGCGCCGGGCGGCAGCCCCACCTCGTCGAGCAGCGCCGCGAAGGCGAGCGCCGTGGCGGGCACCTTCTCGCTCGGCTTCCAGACCACCGCGTTGCCCGCGGCGAGCGCGGGCCCGACCTTGTGGACGGCGAGGTTGAGCGGGAAGTTGAACGGCGTGATCGCGACGACGACGCCGAGCGGGTGACGACGCACCACGGCGAAGCGTCGCTCGCCGGCCGGGGCCGAGTCGAGCGCCGGGGCCTCGCCGTGCAGCCGCGTCGCCTCCTCCGCGCACGCAGCGAGCGTGCGCACCGCCCGGTCCACCTCGCCGCGCGCGTAGCGGACCGGCTTGCCCCCCTCGTCGCGGATCGTCGCGACGAAGGCGTCGGCGCGCTGCGCGAGCGCGGCGGCCGCGCGCGACAGCACCGCCGCGCGCGCGTGCGCCGGCATCGCCGCCATCGCGGGCGCGGCCGCGGCGGCCGCCGCGAGCGCCGCCTCGGCCTCCGCGGGGCCCGCGACCGCGACGCGCGCGACGACGCGGCCGTCCCACGGCGCGAAGACGTCGCGCCACCGCGGGGTCGCGACGGGGGCGCCGCCGATGCGGAGCGGGAGCGGGACGAGGTCGGCCGGCATGGGCGGGCTCCGGGAGCGACGCCGCCCCCGCCGCCGACGGCGGACGGGGGCGGCAGCGGGGACGCGCCGCGCGGCGTCGGCGCCGCACGACGCGTGCGTCAGGCCTTCGGGGCTTCCTTCTTCATGAACGCCTTCGCGAACAGGAAGAGGACCCACATCGTCGCGACGAACGTGAGCGTCGCGCTGAGCAGCGCGGCGATGTCCCACTTCCAGATCCAGAACCCGCGGTCGCTGAGCTTGACGAGATCGAGGATCGGCTCGATCACGATGTGGACCAGCGCGTTGACGAACTGCGTCGTCGCGATGCCGATCGCGATCGCGATCGCCGCGCCGATCGCGTTGGTCTTCTCGAGGAACGCCTTGAACTCGGCGAGGATGCCCTTGGCCTGACCGGACACGTCCATGGGGTGGCTCCGAGGGGGGGGAAGACCCTCGATTCCACCAACGGCCCCGGGGTCGGGCAAGGAGCGCGGGTCAGAAGGCCGCCAGCAGGGCCTCGAAGGGGACGACGACCGGGTACGGCCCGCCGAAGAACAGGGGCGCCGTCGCGGCGAAGAACGCCCACCCGAGCCCCCGCCGCAGCGCGCGTCCCGCCGCCGTCCGCGCGGGGAGCGCGCCCTCGACGGCGACCGCCGCGCCGTGCGCGAGGAAGAAGGCGAGCCAGCGGCCCGACACGACCCCGCCGGCCGGGAGCCCGAACAGCACCTCGTGGAAGACGCCGCTGACGAGGAAGGTCGCGAGCCCCGCGGCTCGACGGCCCGCCCGACGCCGGACGGGCGCGTAGACGTCCTCGGCGAGCGTGCGCGCGACGAAGAGGTTCCATCGGCGCGCCCACAGGTCGGAGAGGTCCGCCGACGCCCACGGCGCGCGCGAGAAGCGCTCGGCGACGAGGCCGCACGCGGCGACGACGCCGCTCGAGGCGCGGAACACGCCGTCGAGGAAGGCGAGGAACGACGCCGCGCGCGCCGCCGCCGCGACGTGGGCGGGCCCGTCGAGCCATCCGAGCCGCGCCGCGACCGCGGCGACGACGAACGCGCTCGCGACCTCGGCGAGCCCGAGCGCCGTCCGCACGACGCCCCGGCGCCGGTCGGCGCGCGGGTCCGGCTCGAACGCGTGGCGCGGCGACAGCCCCGGATAGATCAGCACCCAGAGCACCGCCCGCGCGCCGCGGACCGCGAGCGAGCCTCCGCGACGCGGTGTCGCCGCGGGGGCCCCGTCCCCGCGACGCACGCGGACGTCTTCGTCGCGCCCGACCGCGGCGAGCTTGCCGAGCACGGTGGACGCGTGCAGCAGCGTGAGGCCGCCCCCCCACGGCGGCAGTGCGCCGAGCGCGACCGCGACCACCTCGCCCAGCGCGACGAGGGCGCCGACGAGCGCCACGGTGGGCGCGTGGGCCCACGCCCGACGCGCGGCCGCGAGCACCACCCCGACGGCCGGGGCGGCGAGCGCGAGCGGGGCGGAGAGCGCCGTGCTCACGCGGGCGCACCGCGGCGGGCCGCGGCGGCCGGCGCTCGACGGCGGGGGCGCCTACGCGTCGTCCCCCTCCTCGACCTTGCGCTGGATCTCGGCGAGGTAGGCGTCGAGCTCGGCGACGCTGCCGAACACGGCCGCGTCGGGAAGCGCCCTCATGATCTCGATCGCACGCCGCACGGGCGGGCGGGGGCTCGAGATGAAGCAGGCGCCGCCGCGCTTCTCCATCGCGGCCTTCATCGAGATGAGGAAGCCGACGCCGGTGCTCGACACGAAGTCGACCCCGGATAGGTCGAACACGAGCACCTTCGGCCCGGCCGCCACGAGGGGCCGCACGGCCTTCTCGGCGACGGGGAGCGTCGCGGGCTCGAGCGGGCCCGTCAGCTTGACCACCGTGGACACGTGGACGTCGCCCTGCGTGCGCGCGGCGACCTCGACCGTCAGACCCATGGGCGACCTCCGGGGCCGCGCAGCCTACCCGGCCCGGGCCGCGCGGGGAACCCACGGGGCGGCCCCATCGGGCGCCGACGGAACCCAAGTCCCGAGGGCGCCGCGAACCCCGATGACCCGCCCGCCGTGCTCACGAGCGGACGAGGTCGGGGCCGGACGGGCGTCCGGTCCCCGACGGTCCCCGTCCCTCGGGCATGCGGCGGGCGCGGGGCGTCGTCGCCCCCGCGCCGCGCCCTCGGGTCCTGGCACCGGAAACGGGCCGCCCGGCGGCCCGCTCAGCGGTGCAGGGCGGCGAAGCGCTTGTTGACCTCGGCCCAGTTCACGTTCTTGACGAACGCGCCGAGGTAGTCGGCCTTCTTCGCGCCGTAGTCGAGGAAAAACGAGTGCTCCCAGCAGTCCATCGCGAGCACGATCTCCTGGTGGGCGGGCAGGCCGATGTGGTGCTCGTACATCACGTAGTTGTGGAGCGCCTTGTCCACGCGGTTCCACGTCGTCAGCACCCAGCCCGGCGTGGACGCGCCGCACGCCTTCAGGTCGGCCACGTAGGCGTCCCACGAGCCGAACGCCGCGACCGCCGCCCGCTGCACGTCGTCGGAGGCCGTGCCGCCCTTGCCCGAGAGGTTCTCGAAGTAGAGGTTGTGGAGGTAGACGCCGTTGAACGCGACCGCCTCGCGGCGCTTGAGCTCGCTGTACTCGTTGAACGAGTAGTTCGCCTTGCTGCGGTCCGCCGTCTTCAGCTTCTCCTCGATCTCGTTGATCTTGGTGACGTAGCCGTTGTAGAGGGCGAAGTGCGCGTCGAGCTGCTTCTCGCTGATGCCCTCGAGCGTTCCCTTCAGGTGCGAGAAGTCCTTGGCGACGTGCGGCATGGGGCGGCCTCGTGGAGACGGGGGGTTCGCCCCCGGTCACGCGCCGGGGGCGGGCGGGCACGATAGCACCCGAGGGGCGGCGCTCCACCGGCGGCCCCCCGGCCTCGATCCGCCCGCGCCGCGGCCTACTTCGGCGCCGCGGCGTCCTCGAGCGCCTTCGCGCGGGCCTCCGCGTCGCCGAGCCGCCGCCGGGCCTCGACGAGCGCCCCGCGCGCCGACGCCTCCGCGGCGAGGACCTCCGGCGCGACGCGCCCGGCCGCGACGGCGGCCGCGTGCAGCGACGCCACCGCGCGGCGCGCGCCGTCGCCGCCCCAGTG
Organism: Planctomycetota bacterium; assembly: GCA_020851795.1. Taxonomy (GTDB): domain Bacteria; phylum Planctomycetota; class PLA2; order PLA2; family JAEUHO01; genus JAEUHO01. Next base: position 66,049 of record JADZCA010000020.1, read on the forward strand.
CACGCCCTTCCAGTCGGCCACGCCGAGCACCTCGCGCCCGAGCAGGTCGGCGCGCATGGACGTGAGCACCCGCTCGGCGAGCGCGACGCGCGCCGCGTCGGCGGACACCCACGCGACGACCGCGTCGCTCGCGGCCCGCGCGGCCGCGGCCGTGGGGGCGGCGCCGGCCGTCGTGCGCTCGCGATCGACCACGGCGGCGAGCGCCGCGAGCGCCTCGGCGTCCGCGGCGGACCGCGACGCGTCCGGGTGGTCTCGCTCCCACAAGGCGCGCTGGGCCCGGGCCTCTGCGTCGGCCGCCTGCGCGCGCTCGACGTCGGCCCGCGCGGCCGCCACCGCCTGTGCCGCGGTCGCGCGCGCCAGCGTCTTGGCGTCGTCGGGCGACGGCGGCGCCGCGGGGGCCGGCGGGGCCGCGGGGCCCGTGCCGGCGTCGGGCGCCGCGGGCGCGGGCGGCGGGTTCGTGGGCTCCGGCTGCGCGGCCGGGGTCTCGCTCGTCCCCGGCGACGGCGTCCCCGCGTCGGCGACCGGCGGCTGCGGCGACGGCGGGGGCGGCGTGGTGTCGGGCCGGTTGAAGTACCAGACGCCGGCCGCGATCGCGGCGAGCGTCAGCGCCCCCACGACCAGCCCGCCGCGCTCCTTCGGCGCGTCGTGGTGGGGCGCGTCCGGCGGCGGCGCCGTGATGGCGGCCGCGCGCGTGTTCGACGGCGTGAGCTTCGTCTCCTTGCCGCACTCGGGGCAGTGGAAGCGCTCGCCGAGGTGGCTCGCCGGCACCGCCGAGATCGCGCCGCACCACGGGCAGTCGAAGGTGCGGTCGCCGGACCGGTGCGGCGCGTCGGGCGGCGGCTCGGTCGGAGGACGGTCCGACGTGTTGCGCTCGGTCAGCTTCGTCGCGCGCTTGCACTCGGGGCAGGCGAAGTGCTCGCCGAGCTGGGACGCGGGCACGGGGTCGATCGCCCCGCACCACGGGCAGTCGAACGTCAGCATGGACGACGTCACGGGGGGCCTCCCGTCGCGCGGGGCGGGCCCCGGGGCGCCAACCGATGCCCCAGCGTCGCCTCGCGCACCGATGAGGATAGCGCTCCGCGCGCGGACCCGGGCAAGGACCCGGGGCGGCGACCGCTACTTCGGCGGCGCCGGGTCCCCCATGGGCGGCTCCCCGGCGCCCGGCGCCGGAGGGGGCGGCGCCCCGCCGTCCATCGGCGCGGCATCCCCCTCCATCGCGGGCGGGGCCGGCGCGGCATCCCCCTCCATCGCGGGCGGCGCGTCCCCCATGGCCGGGGGCGCCTCCTCCATCGCGGGGGGCGCGTCCGCCATCGCGGGCGGGGCGGCGTCGGCGCCCATCGCCGGCTCGCCGTCCATCGCCGCGGGCGGCGCCGGCGGGGCGGGCGGCTCGGGCTTCTTCTCGAGCACGTCCTTCGGGTCGTCGCGGAACTTCGCGAGGTCGTAGTCCGCGACCGAGAACACCCACTTGTCCGTGCCGGCCGAGGTCACGCGGCGCACGTACCAGTTGCCCTTGCCCTCGACCTTCCCGCCGACCTCGATCCCGTAGGTGGGCGCCGGTGCGCCCTCCTTGGGCGGCTTGCCGGTCGCGGTCGCGACGACGTCGGGCTTGTCGAACCCGTACTTCGCCGCGGAGGCCGCGTCGGTGGCCACGCCCTCGAGCGTGGCGAGCCGCAGCCCGACGAAGGCCGAGACAACCTGCTTGGCGCGGTCGGGCTTGGCGGCGCCGCCGCCGTCGCCCTCGAGCGTCCACGGGTCGTCGGCGTCCTTCTCGCCCTTGGTGCCGCGCACGAGCGTGCCGGCGAAGGTCTTCGGGGCGTGCGCCCACGTCACCTTGGTGACGTCGCTCTCGGTCAGGCCCGCGAAGAGGCGCGGCTCGACCCAGGTCACGACGTCGGTGCGGTTGGGCCACGAGTCGAGGCCCGTCGCGACGACGACGCGGCCCGGGGCCGCGGGCGCCTCGGGGCCCACCGCCATGGCGCCGCCCGCCTTCGAGCCGGCCGCGCGCGGGTCGTCCACGCGCAGGAACGACGCCGACCACATGCCCTCGGCGTTGGACGAGCCGAGCCCGAACGAGAGGAACGGCTCCTCCGCGTCCGTGAAGACGCGCACGTCCGTGTAGCCGTCGGCGCCGGCGTACTCGCCGAACTTCGCGGCGTTGGTGGTCGGCGTCGAGCGGGTGCGCACGCCGGCGAGGCCCTTGAGGAAGTCCTCGACCTTTTTCGCGTCGGCGGGGTAGCCGTCGGCCGAGGCGACCGACCACGTCGCGACGCCGGTGCGCTCGAGGCGCACCGACTCCTTGGCGGGCTTGCCGTCGCGCTGGACCGTGCGCTCGATCTCGAGCGCGCGCACGGTGGCGACGTCGAACGCCGGGAAGGTCGCCGGCATCTTGTCGGCCGCCAGCGACTCGACGTCGCGCGTCGAGCGCAGCAGCATCACGGCGAGCGCCGCGACGGAGAAGGCGCCGAGCACGTAGCAGCGGCGCAGCAGGCTCTTCGGGCGGTCCATGGCCTACCTCCGGTGCCGGCGGACGAAGTAGACGAGGAGGCCGACGAGCACCAGCAGCAGCGGCGCGGCGGCGTAGTTCGCGGCCTTGATCCCGCCCGCCTGCTCGTCGCTCACCTCGTCGAGCTTGCGGAGCACGCTCTCGCGGGCGCGGAGAGAGACGAGGTCGGCACTGCCCGTCATCCAGTCCACCACGTTGGTGACGAAGTAGAAGCCGGCGACGCCGTTCCAGAGGTTGGTCAGGCCGCCGGTGCGGTCGCGACGACCGCCGCTGAAGTCGTCGGAGACGAGGTCGGCGTCGCCGAGCACGACGAGCAGGCCCTTGCCCTCGTCGAGCCGTGCCGGCTTCTCGGCGGGCTTCTTGCCGTCCCCCGCCTCGCCCTCGGGCCCCTTGGCCCCGTCCATCGCGGGCTCGGCCATCGCGGGTGCGCCCGTCGGAGCCTCGGCCGGCGGCGTCGCGCCCTCCATCGCGGGCTCGGTCATCGCCGGCTCGCCCATCGGAGCCTCGGTCGGCGGCGTCGCCCCGTCCATGGCCGGCTCGCCCATCGCGGGCTCGCCCATGGCGGCGTCGGCGGGCGGCGCGGGCGGCGGCTCGGGCTCGTCGGGGGCGCGCTTGCCCTTCCACGCCGACGTGAACGTGCCGTCGAGCGCGACCATCAGCGTCTTCTTGCCGAGCACCTTGCCCTCGGGCCCCTCGGCGAAGCGGTCGATGCCGGTCGCGTCGTCCTTGCGCCAGCCCGACGCGCTCGTCCACGCGAGCGGCGTCGTCGTGCGCCCCGCCGCCTTCTGCTTGTCGGCGTCCACGACGACCTCGGACGGCATGTAGAGCGTGACCGCCTTGAAGTCGCGGATCGCCGGGTTGCGCCGGTCGAGGTTGTCCTGCAGCACGCGCACCCAGAACGGGAACGTCGCGACGCGCCCGTCCTCGAGCATCACCGCGGGGTGGCAGCTCTCGTCGAAGTCGGCGACGACGCCCGGCGCGAGCTCGACGCCCTGCGCCTTGAGCCAGTCCTCGAGGCCCGAGCGCGTCGGCTGCTGGCCGCGGAACGCGACGTCGAGGTCCACCGGGTTGAGCAGCAGCAGCGCCTTGCCGCCGCGCAGCACGAACTGCTCGAGGTGGTAGGCCTTCTTCTCCGACCAGTCCTTGGGCGCGAAGACGACCAGCGTCGAGACGTCGGCGGGGACGGGGTCCTCGAGGTCCACGCTGCGGCGCAGCGCGGTGCCGTAGGTCGGCTCGAGGAAGCGCTGCACGAAGACGGTGGACTTGTCGCCGCCGCCGCCGCCGCGGTGCATGAAGTCCATGGGCGGCGCCGAGCTGTCGGCCACGACCGCGACGATGGGCGGCTTCTCGCGGCTCATCTTGAAGATCGTGGTCGTGAGCACGTACTCGAGGTTCTGCGCGAGGCTGTAGCCGTCCTCGCCGCCGCGCTCGAAGAGCGGCTGGAGCACCTCGGTCTTGCTCCCGTGGTGCACGACGAGCCCGGCGTAGCCCTTGGCGACCTCGCGCTTGGACGCGCTGAAGTAGAAGAACTGCTCCTCGGCGAGGCCCTTCTCGGAGGCCTCCTTCTTGCCCGCGTCGTCCATCTTGACCCACGTCACCGTGAGCTTGCCGCCGGAGACCGACGCGTACTCCTCGAGGAGGCCGTCGAGGTTGCGGCGCACCGGCTCGGCGGTGTTGGGGACCTCGTCGCTCCAGTAGACGCGGACCTGGCACGGGTCGGAGAGCGACGAGACGACCTTGCGCGTCGCGTCGGAGAGCGTGTAGCGGCCGTCTTCGGTCAGGTCGGCGCGCACGACGGTGCGCCCGATCAGCGCGTTGCCCAGCACGAGCGCGACGAAGAGGAGGGCGGCCGACAGCAGCGAGAGCGCGACGGGGCTCGCGCGCTCCTTCGTGCGGTCGGCGACGGGGGCGGGGGTGGCTTGCGTCGTCATGGCGTTCACGCGTGCCGCCGGTTCTCGACCGACTCGACGTTGAGGTAGAGGAAGAAGGCGATGATGGAGCCGAAGTAGGCGACGTCGCGCAGGTCCACGACGCCGCGGGCGATCGCGTCGAACCGGTCGCGCGCGCAGATCGACGAGAGGAAGCGCTGCAGGTCGCCGCCGGTGGCCGACGAGCCGATCTGGCCGACCAGCGCGAGGACGATGCAGGCCACCACCCCGACGAGGAACGCGACGATCTGGTTGCGCGTCTTCGAGGAGAGCCACAGGCCGATCGAGAGGTAGGCGCCGCCCAGCAGGAGCGCGCCGAGGTAGCCGCCCAGCATCGGCCCGGTGTCGATGTCGCCGAGGACGGACACCGTCACGGGCAGCGCGGCGGTGGCCGCGAGGCAGAGCGCGACCACGACCATCGCCGCGAGGAACTTCCCGGCGACGAGGTGGCGCACCCGCACCGGCGAGGTCATCAGCGTCTCGATGGTCTCGCCGCGGATCTCCTCCGACCACATGCGCATCGCGATCGCGGGCACGACGACCGCCATGACGATCGGCAGCAGGCCGAACAGCGAGTCGAGGTTGGCCTGGCGCAGCACGAGGAAGATCTGCTTCTCGAACACGAACCACGTCATGAACGCGGAGAACACGATCGCGACGAGGTACGGGATCGGGCTGACGAACAGCGACCGCAGCTCCTTGCGGAAGACGGCGAGGGTCTCACGCACGGGCCACCTCCTCCGTCACGCCGGCGGTGAGCTCGGCGAACACCTGCTCGAGCGAGGCGACCTCGGCGGACAGGCTCGACACCGGCAGGCCCGCGGCGGCGGCCGCGGCGGCGAGCCGCTCGCACGCGTCGCGGTCGGCGGCGCCCGAGGCGCGCACCCGCACGTGCGCGGGCGAGTCCTCGACGGGGGAGACCTCGACGGCCTCCACGCCCTCGACGCGCTCGAATGCGACCTTGGCCGCCGCGGCCGCGCCGCGCACGACCAGCACGACACCCGCGCGCCGCGACGCGCGGATCGACGCGACCGAGTCGTCGGCGACGATCAGGCCCGCGTCCACGATGATCGCGCGGTCGCACACCGCCTCGACCTCGGGGAGGATGTGGGTCGAGAGGATGACCGTGCGCTCGCGCCCGAGGTCGCGGATCAGCGTGCGCATCTCCTGCTGCTGGTTGGGGTCGAGGCCGCTGGTCGGCTCGTCGAGGATGAGCACCTCGGGCCGGTGCAGCAGCGCGCGGGCCAGCCCCACGCGCTGACGGAAGCCGGTCGAGAGGGTGCCGGTCGTCTGCAGGCGACGGTCCTCGAGGCCGACGGCCTCGATCGCCGCGTCCACCGCCGCGTCGCGGGCCCTGCCGCGCAGGCCGTGCAGCTCGGCGGCGAAGCGCAGCGTCTCGACGACCCGGAGCTCGCCGTACTGCGGGTTGCCGGCCGGCAGGTAGCCGATCGTGCGCAGCGCCGGGAGGGGGTCGAGGGTGACGTCGTGGCCGGCCACCGTCGCGGTCCCGGAGGTGGGCGCGAGGTAGCCGGTCAGGATCTTCATCGTCGTCGTCTTCCCGGCGCCGTTGGGGCCGAGGAAGCCGACGACCTGGCCGCGCGGGACCGAGAAACTGATGCCGCGGAGCGCGGCCAGCGACCCGTACCGCTTCGTCAAGTCCTTCACTTCGATCACGGTGGACCTCTCCGAGCCGTGTTTCGTCGGGCGGCGGATGGTGCCACGGCAGGACGCCCGGTCCATCCCGCGCAGAGGGACGAGGGAACCCGAGGACGGGTTCCCTCGAAGGGCAGAGGGCGGAGAAGGATGTACCGACCGGTCGGTTTACGGAACTAAGCGAACGGGACCGCGCGGGAGCGGACAGGAGTCGAGGCGGAACGAGAGCCGGCGGGGTGTCGAGGGGGCGCCGGGGGTTCGAGTGCGCCGGGGGGAGGCGTGCGAGCCCCGGGGCACACGCGACCGCCCGCGCGCGGGCAGAATCGCGGCGCGTTTGGAGAACGACCCATGCAGCGCGTCCTCGTCCCCTTCCTCGCGGCGGCGCTCGGCGGTGCGGCCGGCGTCCTCGTCACGGCCCGCCTCGACGGGCACGGCACCCCCGGCGCTTCCGTGACCGCCGAGCCCGGGGGGACCGAGGTTCGCGACGAGCTCGCCGCGCTGCGGCGTCTGCTCGAGCGTCCCACCCCGCTGGCGAGCGCGCCGCGGAGCGGCGGCCCCGCCGGCGTCGCCGCCGACGGCCCCGCGGGCGCGGGGGCGGCTGCCACGGGTGGCGCCGTGACGCGCGAGGACCTGCGTGCCGCGATCGAGGACGCGATGGCGCGCGGGCTCGAGAAGCTCGAGGCGCAGCGCAAGGAGTCGGAGGCGGCCGCGAAGGCGCCCAAGAAGCGCGTGCCGCTCGCCGAGGTGGCCCGCGAGCTCAACCTGTCGGGCTCCCAGGAGGACGCCGTGCGTCGCGCCTACGAGGAGGCGACGGAGGAGTTCCTCGACATCATGGCCAAGCCCGAGTCCGACGCGGCCACGCTGCGCCGCGAGCTCGAGGACGCCAAGAACGACCCGGCCAAGCAGATGAACCTGATGACGAAGAACCTCCCGAAGCTGATCACCAAGCTCGGGGACTTCATGGCGATCGAGTCGCGCCGCGAGGAGAAGATCCGCAAGGCCGTGGGCCCCGACAACGCCCGCAAGCTCAAGGCGTACGACCTCGCCGAGGAGGACCCGTTCGGGTTCGGCGACGGCGCGTCGATGGGCTTCCGCGTGGACACGAAGTAGGCTCCCGCCCGTGCGCTCGCTCCCGCTGCTCCTCGTCGGCCTGCTCGCGACGGGCGCGGGGCGGCGCGCGAGCGCCGACGTCGTCGAGGCGGCCGACCTCTCGGCGGCCGAGCGCGACGCGGTGGGCAAGGCGTTCGACGCCACCGTGCGCCTCGCGACGGCGCCCGAGGGCTTCCGCCCGCCCGACGACGCGGCGGAGGCGTCGGGCGTGGTCGTCACGCCCGACGGCGTGGTCGCGACGACCGCCCGCTACGTCGAGCGCGTCGGCAAGGCGCCGGGCCGCATCCGCCTGTTCGCGCGCGTGGGCAGCGGACGATGGGAGGCCGCCACCGTCGTCGCGCGCGTGCCCTTCGCCGACCTCGGCGTCGTGCGCCTGAAGGACGCGACGCCGCGCACCCCCCTCGCCGCGGCGCCAGCGGCGAAGTCGCCCGACGGCCGCGTGCTCGCCGCCGTGCTCGGGACCGGCGACCGCGTCGAGCTGCGCGCCGCACCGATCGGGGCCCTCGAGTGGTTCGACCCGACCGTCGTCGGCGGACGCGCCGAGAGCAAGCGCTCGGGACCGGGCCGCCCCGCCGTCGCCGGCTCGTTCCCGACCGCGCTGCGCGTCGGCGAGGCGCTCGCGTCGCGCGCGCTCGAGGGGACGCCCGTCGTGGACCGCGAGGGGCGCTGCGTAGGCATCGTGACGCGCGTGGATGCCGACCGTCCGGCGCAGGAGACCGTCGTCGTGCGCCCCGCCGACCTCTGGGCGCCGTGGGCGGCCTCGGTCGCCGCGACGGGCGGCTTCTCGGTGGCCGACCTCGGCGTGACGCTCTCGCCCGCGCCGTCGCTCGAGCCCGTGGCCGCGACCGCGCTGCCGCGCGACCTCGCCGCGCTGCGCGAGGGCGGCAAGGAGCGCGGGGGCGCACTCGTCGAGCGCGTGGACCTCGCGGGCCCCGCGGCGAACGTGCTCTGGCCGGGCGACCTCGTGCTCGAGGTGGACGGGGAGGCGCTGTTCGGCGAGATCGCCGAGACGCACGCGCGGGCGATGCGCGCGCTGCACGCGGGCGTGCCGTCCACGCTCACCCTCTGGCGCGGCAAGCGCGAGAAGGTGACCGTGACCCCGCGCACGCCGCGATGAACGTCGCGGCGGGGCCCCGGAGCGGGCCCCGTGGCGACGGCGGAGGCGGCGCCGGCGTGCGCGGTCAGGCGGCGGGCGGCGGGCTCTTGCGGCCGAAGGCGGCGCAGACCCAGAGCGCGCCCTGGAGGATCGAGCCGAACGTGATCAGGGCCTCACCGAGGCCGACGAGGCCGCCACCGAACCGCACGAAGAACGTCTCGGTGATCGTCGTGAGGATCGAGCCGACGACCCAGGCCGCGATCCCGAGCAGCACCATCGCGAAGGGGAAGCCCTGCGGCATCCCGGGCAGCGTGTCGAGCTTCTTGACGTCCATCGCGGTGCCTCCGACGGCGCGCCGTCGCGCCGGAAACCTCGTGGCCCGCGGGGGTCGGCGCACGCGGAGCGCACGCCCTGCCCCGCGGGTCGTGGCGGTCAGTCTACGCCCCCGCGGAATCGCCGCCGAACGGCGCGCGGCCGTGCGGGCGGCGCGACGGCGATTGCGCCGTACCGACGGACGGGCCCCGCTTCGTCCACGCGGGCGCCGGGTCGGAGACGCGCCGAGCCGGGCACGCGGGACCGACCGGGCAGAATTGCGCGGGGATTTACGGAGAGTCGACGAGGAGCACGCACTCGTCGGGCTCAGGACGGCAGCCCCCACAGCACCCACGCGGCCCAGTAATACGGGTGCTTCCACTTCTCTTGGCTCCGCACGTGCTCCTGCGCTCGCCGCAGGGCCTCGGCCGTCCCCAGGCCTTTGGAACCCGTCCTCGGGTTCCAGAGCTCGTAGAACTTGGTCATCAGCGCGCTCGTCGCGGCATCGTCCACCTTCCAGAGCGAGCAGAGCACCCGCGGGCTCCCCGCGAACATGAAGGCGCGCGTCAGCCCGACGATTCCCTCGCCCTTCACCACCTTGCCCTTGCCGGTCTCGCAGGCCGACAGCACCACGAGGTCGGCGGGCACCTTCATGCGGAACACGTCGAGGCAGGTCAGGAACCCGTCGTCGTCACCGGCCGCCGTGATCGCGAGCGAGGACAGCGCGGGGCGCTCGGCGTTCACGAGCCCGTGGCAGGCGAGGTGCACGGCCCGCCAGCGCTTGCGTCCTGCAAGGGCCTTGCGCAGCCCCGCCTCGGTCGCGTCGGCACCGAGCAGCGTCTCCGTGCCGACGGCGAGCGCCTCGTCGCGGGTGGCGGGCAGACGCACGAGTTTGCCCGTCGCCCCGCGGTTCACCGCGAGCGCACGTTCGTCCACCTTCGTCGCGTAGTCGGGGTCCCCCAGAGCGAGCACCCCATCGCCCCGCAGAGCCTCCTCCTCGCGCAGCAGCCGGTACGTCGTACCGGAGGGAACGTAGACGACCGTGCGGTCGGGGATCAGTGCCGCGAAGGGCACGTACGACAGCGTCCCCGCCGGCGAGACGAGCACGCGCTTCGTGCCCTCGCCGAGCGCCAGCGGCTTGACGACGAGGTCGGCGAGCGCCGCGAGGGGCGCCGCGGGCTCGCGCTCGTCGTCGGCCAGCGCGTCGGCCACGGCGTCCGCGGCGGCCTCGATGGGCGCGCGGGGCCCGAGCGTCACGATGCGGGCGCCGCCGCGCTCGACGACGAGCGCAGCCGCGACCTCCTCGGACGACGCGTAGAGCACGAGCGCGTCGCCCGCCTCGAGCGTCGCGCGGAGCTCGTCGAGGGTCGCGGCCTCCGGGTGGACCAGCGACGCCCCCGCGACCGCCTCGCGCTGGATCCGCGCGACGACGTTCCCGACCTGCGCCTGCGCCGCGTCGAGGTCGGCACGACGCGCCCGCGTCGCGGCGAGGTCCCCGCGTTCGACCGCGGCGAGGAGCGCGGCGGCGGCGCGCGTCTCCGCGGCACGCGCCCGCACCTCCGCGTCCCGCAACGCGTCGGGCACGGCGACCGACGCGAGCGCCTCGCGCGCGGCGAGCCCCTCGAGGAGCGCACCCGCGCGGCCGTGCTCGACGAAGTACAGGAGCTCCGCCGTGTCGCCGAGCCCGAGGGCCGCCCGCGCGCCGACGTCGTAGACGAACGAGTCCGGTTCGCGCGCGGCCGCGCCCTCCTCGGCCGAGAGCCCGGTGACGCTCTGCGCCAGCGCGACCACGGCGCGCCGCGCGAACGCGACGGCCTTGCCGCCGTCGCCGAGGCGAAGGTGGGCCGTCGCGAGGTTGCCCAGCGACCGCACGGCGGCCGCGCGGTCGCCGAGCTCCTCCTGCGCGGCGAGCGCGCGGTCGTAGGCCGCGAGCGCCTTCGCCACGTCGCCGCGCGCGAGGTGGGCGTTGCCGAGGTTGCCCCGCGTGGCGGCCGCGGCGGCCCTCGCGCCGAGCGCCTCCTGCGCCGCGAGCGCCCGCTCGAAGAACGAGCGCGCGCGGTCGGCGTCGCCCCGCTCGAGGTGGACCGCCCCGATGGCCCCGAGCGTCTCAGCCGCCCAGACTTCGTTCCCGAGCGCCTGGCGCGCCGCGAGCGCCCGCTCGAGGACGGAGAGCGCGCCCTCGAGGTCGCCGGCGACACGGTGGGCCTGCGCCACGTTCCCCAGCGTCACCGCCGCCCCGGCCTTGTCGCCCAGCGCCTCCTGCACGGCCAGCGCGCGCTCCCACGACGTGAGCGCCTGCGCGTAGTCCCCGATCGCGAACCGCACGGCGCCGAGGTTGCCCAAGGTGAGCGCCGCGCCCGCCCGGTCGCCCAGCGCCTCCTTCGCCGCGAGCGCCCGCTCCAGCGCGGAGAGCGCCTTCGCGTGCTCGCCGAGCGCGTGGTGCACGTTGCCGAGCGTGCTCTGCGTCACCGCGGCACCCGCTCGGTCGCCGAGCGCCGCCTGCTCGGCGAGCGCCCGCTGCAGGAGCGGCAGCGCCGTCGCGGGGCGGCCGAGCATGCGGTGGACGGCCGCGATGTTGGCGAGCGTCAGCGCCGCCCCCGCCCGGTCGCCGGTCGCCGCCTTCGCCGCGAGGGCGCGCTCGTGGAACCCGAGCGCCTGCGGGTAGTCGCCGAGCTCGGCGTAGACGAGGCCGAGGTTGCCCATCGTGCTGGCGGCGCCCGCGACGTCGCCGGCGGCCTCCAGCGCGGCGAGCGCCCGCTGGAACACCGCGCACGCCGTCTCGAGCTCCCCGAGCGCGTAGTGGACGCTCGCGAGGTTGCCCAGCGTCGCCGCCGCGCCCGCCTTGTTCCCCAGCGCCTCCTTCGCGGCGAGGGCGCGCTCGAACGCCGACTTCGCCTTCGCGTAGTCGCCGAGCTCGACGTGGACCATGCCGAGGTCGCCGAGCGCGTCCGCCGCCCCCGCGCGGTCGCCGCGGCGCTCGGCGAGGGCGAGGGCCCTCCTCCACGCGTCGGCCGCGGAGGCGAACGCCGACCGCCGGTAGTCGGTGACGCCGGCGTCGAGGTGGACCCGCGTCGCGCGGGCCAGCCAGCCCATCGTCTCCGCCGCTTCGCCGGCGGCCCGGTACGCCGTCAGGGAATCGTCGAACCGCACGAGCGCGCGCAGCGCGACCGCGCGCCCCATCGCCAGCCGGACGCCGACCACGTCCTCGATCGCCGCCGTCTCGGGAGCGCCCAGCGCGGCGAGCGCGCCGGCGGCGTCGCCCGCGGCGAAGGGCGCGTTCGCCTTCGCGATCCGCGCGCGCCGCGACGGATCGTCGGGCTTTCCGCGGCGAGACGCGACGTAGGCCGGGAGCGCCTCCGTGTCCACGCGCGGCGCCGCCCGCGCGAACGCCTCCGCCGCGTCGTGCTGCTCGCGGCGGATCAGCTCGTCGGCGACGAGCCACGGGTCCGGCGCGTCCTTGCTCGCGAGCGCCTTGAGCGTCGCGTCGTCCTTCGCCGCGATCGCCACGAGCACCGCGTCGGCGGCCTGCTCGGGCGTCGGGGGCGGCGGCGGCTTCGAGGGGGAAGGGGCGGCGGGGACGGGGGGCGCGGCGGGCGGCGACGACGGCGCGTCCTCGGCGCGCACCGTCGCCGCGAGCCCCACGAGAAGTGCGAGGGCGAGCGTCGCTTGCTTCACGAGGGCAGCCCCCACAGCACCCACGCCGCCCAGTAGTACGGGTGCTTCCACTTCTCCTGGCTGCGCACGTGCGCCTGCGCCGCGCGCAGCGCCTCGGCCGTCCCCATGCCTTTGGAACCCGTCTTCGGGTTCCAAAGCTCGTAGAACTTCTGCATCAGCGCGCTCGTCGCCGCGTCGTCCACCTTCCACAGCGAGCACAGCACGCGCGGGCATCCCGCCGACTGGAAGGCCGAGGTCAGGCCGAGGATCCCCTCGGCGCGCACGATGCGACCACGCCCCGTCTCGCACGCCGAGAGCACGACGAGGTCGGCCCGCACCGGCGTGCGCAGCACCTCGAGCGCGGTGAGGAACCCGTCGTCGTCGCCGCCGCGCGACAGGGCGAGCGAGCACAGCGTCGGCTTGTCGGGGTGCACGAGGCCGTGGCAGGCGAAGTGGACGGCCCGCCAGCGCGGGTGGGTCGGCAGCGCCTCGCGCAGGCCGGCCTCGGAGGCGCGGGCCCCGACGAGGACGGTCGTCCCCACCCGCTCGACCTCCGCCCGCGTCGCGGGCAGCGCGACCAGCGGACGCCCGCGGACGTAGACCGCCCCCGCTCCCGCCGTCGCGCCCGCGTAGTCGGGGTCGCCGAGCGCGAGGACGCCGTCGCCGGGCGCGCGTTCCTCTCCCGCGAGGACCACGTAGGTCGTGCCCGAGGGCACGAGCGCCACCGGCGTGTCCACGAGCGCGCCGAAGGGCACGTAGGCGAGCGGCCCGGACGGCGAGACGACGAGCCGGCGCACGTCGGCCTCGAGGGCGAGCGGCTCGACGAGCATCCGTCGCAGCGCGGCGAGTGCGGGCGCGGGGTCGGCGTCGGGGTCGCGCGCCTCGAGCGCGGCGCACGCGCTCTCGACGTCGGCGCGCGTGCCGAGGCGCACGACGCGTTCGCCGTCGTGGCGCACGACGAGCGCCAGCGCCTCGTCGAGGCAGAGCGCGTACACGACGAGCGCGTCGCCCGGCTCGATCGCCGCGCGGATCTCCTCGAGGGTGCGCGGCTGGGGGTAGAAGAGCCCGCCCTCCTTCCGCGACTCGCGCTGGATGCGGGCGGTCACCGCGCGCACCTCGTCGGAGGCGTCGTCGAGCACGCGTGCGGCCGCCGCGGCGACGCGCCGGTCCCCGCCCGCGATCGCGCGGTCGTAGGCGTCGCGCGCCGCACGCTCGGCCGCGCGGGCGCGCGCGTCGGCTTCGCGCAGCTCGGCGGGGAGCGACTCGGCCCGCCACTGCGCGGACGCGCGCTTGGCGAGGGCGTCGAGCAGCGCGCCGGCGCGGCCCGCCTCGAGGAAGCGCACCAGCTCGCCGGCGTCCTCCTCGCGCGCGGCGGCGACGGTGCCGACGGAGAAGAGGCCCTCGTGCGCCTCGCGCGCGGCCGCGCCCTCCTCGTCGGCGAGCCCACCGAGCATGCGGTCCACGGCGTCGAGCCCCTCGCGCGCGCGCGCCAGGGCCTTGCCGGGCGCCCCTTCGGCGAGGTGGACGCGGGCGAGGGCGGCGAGCGCGTCCACGAGCAGGGGCCCGCGGCGCAGGCTCCGCGCCGCGCGCGCGGCACGGTCGAGCGCGTTCCGCGCCTCGGCCCGGTGCCCGAGCGCGGCCTCCACCGTCCCGAGCGCGGCGAGCGCGCTCGCGGCCCCGTCCCGCTCCTTGAGCGCCTCGAGCTCGGCGAGCGCGCGTTGGATCGTCTCGCGGGCGCGCTCGGGGCTCCCCGTGCGCGCCTGCGCCGATCCCACCGAGACCATCGTCATCGCCGCGACCCGGAGGTCGCCGAGCGCGCGCTGCTCGCGCTCCGACCGCTCGAGGTCGGCGATCCCCTCCGCGTCGCCCAGCGCGACGCGGGCGTTGCCCAGCGCCGCGCGCGTCCGAGCGGCGCCCCATCGGTCGCCGACCTCCTCCTTGAGCTGGGTCGAGCGCACGAGCACCGGCACCGCGCGCTCGATGTCGCCCATGTCGTGGTAGACGCCGCCGATGTTGCCGAGCACGGTGGCGGCCGCAGCGCGGTCGCCCTGGGCCTGGTGCGCCGCGAGCGCCCGCTCGAACGCGGTGAGCGCCTCGGCCCACCGTCCCATCGTGGCGTGCAGGATCCCGATGTTGCCCTCGGCGCGCGCGCCCCCGCCGACGTCGCCGAGGGCGCGGAACAGCTCGAGCGCCCGACGCTGCGTCGTGAGCGAGCGCTCGACGTCGCCGAGCTCCCGCAGGACCGACCCGACGTTGTTGAGCGCGTTCGCGAGCGCGAGGCGGTCCCCGAGGGCCTCGCGCAGCTCGGCGGCCCGCTCGTAGGCCCGCAGCGCCTTGCCGGGGTCGCCGGTGAAGAAGCGCGCCGCGCCGAGCTGGTCGAACGCGATCGCGAGGCCCGCGTGGTCGCCGGTCTTCTCGCGCAGGGCGACGCAGCGCTCGAGCGCGGCGATCTCGGCCGCCCGGTCCCCGAGCTCGCGCTGGACCACCGCCACGTTGGCGAGGACGCGCGCGAAGTCGACGGGGTCGTCCGTCGTCTCGTGGACGGCCGTGGACCGCGCCCACCACTCGAGGGCGCCCGGCCGGTCCCCGAGCTCGTAGGTCACCGTGCCGAGGTCGGCCAGGGTGGCCGCGACGACCGGGCCGCGTCCGCGACGCTCCGCCACGGCGAGCACGCGGCGCATCAGCTCGCGGGCCGCGGCGAGGCCGCCCCCCGCGCGCACGACGTCGGCTGCACCGGAGAACGCGGCCGTCGCGCGCGCGAGCCACCCCAGCCGCTCGGCCGCTTCGCCTGCGGCGACGAGGGTCTCCCGGGCCGGCTGCGGCTGCCCGCGGTTGGCGAGCGACAGGCCGCGCCCGAACGCGAGCCGGACGCCGACGACGTCGTCGATCGGGCCCGCCTCAGGGTCGCCCAGCGCGGCAAGGGCCGCCGCGTGGTCCCGCGCCGCGAGCGCCCCGTTCGCCCTCGCGAGCCGCTCCCGCCGCGCCGGCTCGTCGGGCTGGCCGCGGCGCGACGCGACGTAGACCGGAAGCCGCTCCACGTCCACGCGCGGCGCCGCCTTCGCGAACGCCTCGGCCGCGTCGTGCTGCTCGCGGCGGATCAGTTCGTCGGCGACGAGCCACGGGTCCGGCGCGTCCTTGCTCGCGAGCGCCTTGAGCGTCGCGTCGTCGTTCGCCGCGATCGCCGCGAGCACCGCGTCGGCCGCCTGCTCGGGCGTGGGCGGCGGAGCGGGCTTCGAGGGGGAAGGGGCGGCGGGGACGGGGGGCGCGGCGGGCGGCGACGACGGCGCATCCTCGGCGCGCACCGTCGCCGTCAGGCCCAAGAGCAGTGCGAGGGCGAGCGTCGCTTGCTTCACGAGGGCAGCCCCCACAGCACCCACGCCGCCCAGTAGTACGGGTGCTTCCACTTCGCCTGGCTGCGCACGTGCTCCTGCGCCGCGCGCAGGGCCTCGGCCGTCCCCATGCCGTTGGAACCCGTCTTCGGGTTCCAAAGCTCGTAGAACTTCTGCATCAACGATGCCGTCGCGGCATCGTCCACCTTCCACAGCGAGCAAAGCACCCGCGGGCTCCCCGCGAACATGAAGGCGCGCGTCA
>JADZCA010000021.1 GCA_020851795.1 Planctomycetota bacterium
CGGGTCCGCCCCCGCCGCCCATCGGCCCGCCGGCGCGGTCGTTCGTCCACTACGAGACGCCGCCGGTCTCGCCGATCGCGCTGAGCCCCGACGGCACGACGCTCCTCGTGACCAACCTCGCGGACGCGCGCCTCGAGATCTTCTCCCTCGCGACCGGCACCCCCGTCTGGGCCGACTCGGTGTTCACGGGCCTCGACCCGGTGTCGGTCCGCTTCCGTGGCGACGGGGAGGCCTGGGTCGTCAACCACGTCTCCGACAGCGTGAGCGTCGTCGACCTCGCGACGCGACGCGTGCGGGCCACCCTCGCGACGCAGGACGAGCCGTGCGACGTGGCCTTCGCGGGGAGCCCCGTGCGCGCGTTCGTGTCGTGCTCGCAGGCGAACACGGTGCTGGTCTTCGATCCGGCCGACCTCGCCGCCCCGCCGTCGACGGTGGCCATCGACGCCGAGGATCCGCGCGCGCTGGCGGTCAGCCCCGACGGCCGGCGCGTGTACGCGGCCGTGTTCGAGTCCGGGAACGGCACCACCGTGCTCGGCGGCGGGATCGCCACGGGGCCGGGCTCGCCCGTGGGGTTCTTCCCGCCGAACGTGGTGAGCAACCCCGCGACGCCCCACGGCGGGGTGAACCCGGCGCCCAACGCGTCGCCGTTCTTCGACCCGCCGCTCGCGCCCCTGCTGCCGCCGCCGCCGGCGGTGAGCCTGATCGTGCGCAAGGACGCCGCCGGCGCCTGGCGGGACGACACGGGGGCGAGCTGGACGCCGTTCGTGAGCGGCGCGAGCGCGGCGGCGTCGGGGCGCCCGGTCGGGTGGGATCTCCCCGACCGCGACGTGGCGGTGATCGACACCGCGACGCTCGGCGTCACGTACGTCCCTCGACTCATGAACGTGTGCATGGACCTCGCCGTCGACGCGTCGAGCGGCAACGTCTACGTCGTGGGCACGGACGCCACGAACGAGCGCCGCTTCGAGCCGAAGCTCTCGGGGCGCTTCCTGCGGGTCCTGCTCGCGCGGGTGAGCCCGTCGGCCCCCGCCGCCCCCCAGATCGTCGACCTGAATCCCCACCTGACGTATGCCACCGCCCGCGTCGCGCCGGCGCTGCGCGCGCAGTCGATCGGCGACCCCCGCGCGGTCGTGGTGGACGGGGCCGGCGGCCGCGTCTACGTCGCGGGGATGGGCTCCGACAACCTGGTGGTGCTCGACCTCGCGGGCGCGCGCACGGGCTCCACGACGCCGGTGGCCCTCGGCCGCGGGCCCGCGGGGCTCGCGCTCGACGTGCCTCGCGGGCGGCTGTACGCGTGGAACCGGTTCGAGGGCACGGTGTCGGTGGTGGACACCGCCACGCGCGCCGAGGTCGTGCGCGTGCCGTTCTTCGACCCGACGCCGGCGGCGGTCCGCGACGGGCGCGCGCTGCTCTACGACACGCACGCGCACAGCGGCCTCGGCCACGTGGCGTGCGGGTCGTGCCACGTGGACGCGCGGTCGGACCGGCTCGGGTGGGACCTCGGCGACCCGTCGGGCGCGGTGAAGCCGTTCGCGGGCAACTGCGGGAGCGCGCTCACCCGGCCGTGCGAGGACCACCACCCCATGAAGGGGCCGATGACCACGCAGACGCTGCAGGACATCGTGGGGCACGAGCCGTTCCACTGGCGGGGCGATCGAGACGGGCTCGAGGAGTTCGCGGGCGCGTTCGTGTCGCTCCAGGGCGGCGACGTGCCGCCGACGTCCACGGAGATGGCGGCGTTCAAGGCGTTCCTCGCGACGATCGCGGTGCCGCCCAACCCGTTCCGCGGCCCCGACAACGCGCTGCCGGCGAGCCTGCCGCTGCCCGGGCACTTCACCCCCGGGCGCTTCGGCGCCGCGGGGCAGCCGCTGCCGGTCGGCGACGCCGTGCGCGGGCTCGCGCTCTATCGCACGGGCGGCCTCGAGGGCGGGCTCTTCGGCGCGCAGTGCGTCACGTGCCACACGCTGCCCACGGGCATGGGGAGCGACATGGCGCTGCTCTCGGCGTCGCCGCTGCCGCTCGGCCCGAACGGCGAGCACCACCTCGCCATCGTCTCCGTGGACGGCGGCACGAACGTCAGCATGAAGGTGCCGCACCTGCGGACCCTCTACGACAAGGTGGGCTGCGACCTGACGCAGACGAGCAACCGCGCCGGCTTCGGGTTCCTGCACGACGGGAGCGTCGACTCGCTCGCGCGCTTCGTCGCGGAGCCGCTGTTCCGGGTGCGGAGCGACCAGGAGGTGGCCGACCTCGTCGCGTTCCTGCTGGCGTTCTCCGGCGGCGACCTGCCGGCGGGGACGCCCGGCAGCGCCGGCGAGCCGCTCGGTCCCACGGGGCACGACTCGCACGCCGCCGTCGGCCGCCAGGTGACGCTCGCCGCCCCCGCCCTGCCCGCGCTGCTGGCGACCCTGCTCTCCGAGGCGCAGGCGGGGCGCATCGACCTCGTCGTGAAGGCCCGTCGCGGCGGCGAGGCGCGCGGCTGGGTCTACGATCGCGCGACCGCGACGCTGCTCTCCGACCGCGACGGCGAGTCGATCTCGCCGTCGGCCCTGCGCGCGTCGGCGGTCGCGGGCAGCGAGCAGGTGTGGACCGCGGTCCCGCGCGGGGTCGGCGTCCGGCTCGGCCGGGACCGCGACGAGGACGGGTTCGGGGATCGCACCGAGCTCGACGCGGGCAAGAGCCCGACGAGCGCGCTCGACCACCCCTGACGAGGCGGGGAAGGGAAGGGAACGGGGAATCCCGGGGGCGGCGGGGGCCTGGGACGCGCCCGAGCCGGGAGAAGTCGACCAACTGGTGTCTGACACCTTCTGGTCGGGTTCCCCCCGGCGCCCCCCTCCTCCGCGGCGGGATCGGGCCTACTTGGCCGGAGGAGGCACCTCGATCGAGAGGCCCGCGCCGTAAAGCATCGTGCGGTCGTCGTCCTCGAGCGCGCGCTCGAGGAGGAACGCCACGTCGGGGGAGACGACCTTGCGGAGGACCTCGGTCCCGTTCACGGTGACGATCACGGGGGCCGCGAAGTCGACGGAGCCGACGCCGAGCCAGAGGTCGAAGCCCGCGACGTCGCGCGTCGTCGCGGTGAAGGCGTTGCCCCGCTGCGTGAGCTCGATCGCGCCCCACGTCGCGCCGCGCTCGAACGCGGGCTCGGGCTTCGCGTCGGGGAAGGTGGCCGTCTTCTCGAGGGTGGCGTCGCCCCGGCGGACCTTCACGCGGACGGCATCGCCGGGCTGCTTCGCCCCCAGCGCGGCGCGCAGGTCGCGGAAGCCCGCGATCTTCGCGTCGTCGAGGCCGACGATCACGTCGCCCGACTCGAGGCCGGCCGCCTGGGCGGGGCTGCCCTTGGCGATCGTGGTGACGCGCACGCCCTCGCCCGTGAACTCCTGGTCGACGGTGACGCCGAGCTTGGGCTTCCCCGGAGGCAGCAGGGGGTTCACGTCCGGGAAGGCTGCCTCGCCGCCGGGGCGCGCCGCGACCCGCACGCGGCCCAGGCCGTGGACGCGCGAGGGCGCGGCGGCGGTGCCCTCCCAGACGATCGTCGTGGGGTGCGGCGTGCGGACGACCTTCTGCTCCCACGCCCAGATCGGCGCGCGCTCGGTCGCGAGGTAGCTCGGGTCGTGGCCGAAGCCCGTGATCTCGCGCCAGACGAACGGCGCACCGAGGGCCTGGATGGCGTCGGCCACGGGCTTGAGGGCGGCCGAGGGGTAGAGCCCGTCCTGGTCGGTGTTCACCGCGTAGATCGGCTTGTTGCGCAGCCCGCGCAGGTGCACCTCGAGCCCGCCCGCGGCCGCGACGCCGACGTGCCCGTTGAGCGGCTCGAAGCCGGCGAACGGGGTGGGGCGCGTGAGCGCGAGGTAGTAGGAGCCCGACCCGCCGTCGGAGAAGCCCGTGGAGAAGACGAGGTTCTCGTCCACGTTGAGCTCGCGCTTCGCGGCGGCCACGATGCCGAGGACGTTGCCCGCGCCGACGTCCGTCCACCACTCGGCCCGCTTCTCGCCCGTCGGCAGCGCGAGGAGGTAGCCATGCTCCTCGGCGTGGGCGCCGCGCAGCTCCTTCAGGCCGCCGAGCTCCTCGTGCGTCAGGAGCGCGGGTCGCGAGACGCCGCCGTGGAGCTCGATCACCATCCGGTAGCGCTTCGCGGGGTCGTAGTCGCGCGGCACGTACAGGAGGTACGGGCGGTCCTTGCCGTCCGAGCCCCGGTGCGTGCGCTCGAGCCAGCCGGTGCTCACGTCCTTGCGATAGGTGCGCCCCTCGGCGAGGGCCGCCGCCACGCGCGCGAAATCGGGCTTCGCAGCCACGAGCTCGGCCGCGAGGCGCCGTCGGACCTCGACGGTGGGGGCGTCGAGGAAGAGCCGCACGCTCTCGCGGACCGGGAGCTCCTCGGCGCGCGCGGGACGCACGGCGCCGGCGAGAGACAGGGCCGCGATCGTGCCGAGGAGGAGGGGGCGGCGGGGGAGGAGGGGCATGGCGGATCCGGGAGGGAGCTGGGTCAGAAGTAACCGAAAGTGTCAGACACACTCGGTTACTTCTCGCGGCTCCGGGGGGGGGCACGCCTCGCGCAGGAGCTCGCCCACGAGCTTCACGTCCGTGCGCGCGGAAGGTGGCGGGCGTCCCGGGGCGCAGTGCTGGCCCCCGCGCGTCCCGGCGGAATCGCGTCCCTACGCCCGCCCCCCCCCGGTGCACCGACCCCGACTCAGCACTACCTGACCCCGCTTAAGGGAGGTTCCCCCCGCCGCCCCCTCCTCCGCGTCGCTGCCGTCGTGGTTCAGGCGCCGTGGCACTTCTTGTACTTCTTGCCGCTCCCGCAGCTGCACGGCTCGTTGCGGCCGGGGTGCTCCTCGCGCTTGAACGGCTGGATCTTCACGGGCTGGCCGTCGACGAACTGCCAGCGGCGGTCGGCGCCGCCGCGGGCGAACGTGGCCCGCTCGTGGTGGAGCAGCTCCTTGCCGCCCTTCGTCGCGCTGTGGCGCGCGATGAACTCGACCGCGCCTTCCTCGTCGGCGGGGCCGCCCTTCTCGGTGGCGACGATGGTCAGCCCGAGCCAGGTCGTGCCCTTCGACCACTTCTCGGTGGCGTCCCGGTCGACGTCGGCGGCGGCCGAGGGGGCGTAGGTCGCGAGGATGTAGTCGATCTCGCCGCGCACGTAGGCCGTGTAGCGCGACCGCATCAGCGCCTCGGCCGTCGGTGCGGCGGCGCCCGCGATGAGGGGGCCGCAGCACGCCTCGTAGGTCGTCTCGGAGCCGCACGGGCACTTGGTCGTCGTGGACGTCGTCATGGCGAGAGGCTACCCAGGCGCCGGCCGGAGGCGAAGGCCGGGAGCAGGCGACCTCCGTCCGGGCCCGTGCCTGAGGCGCTACCCCTCCTGCTCGAGCATCCGCTCCACGCGCGCCTCGTCGAGGGGCACGAAGCGGCCCTCGCGCGCGTCGTGCTCGAGGACCTCCGCCTTCGCGATGTCGAACCACCAGGCGTGGAGGCGCAGGCCGCCGGCCGCCTCCGCGTCCCGCACCACCGGATAGGAGCGCAGGTGCTCGAGCTGGAGATGCACGCTCCGCTGGGAGAGGTGGTCCTGACGCGAGAGCCCGGCGGGCGGCGGGCCGAGCCCCTCGAGCGCGGGCTCGCCGTGTCGCAGCCACGCGGCGAGGTGGGGCGTGCCGTCCATGTGGGCTTCGCCGGACAGCGCGCGCATCGCGGCGCACCCGGAGTGCCCGCACACGACGACATCGCGGACATGCATCGCGCGCACTGCGAGCTCGATCGCCGCGGGCACGGAGGCGCCGATCCGGTCGGTGGCCATGTCCGCGGCGTACCGGGGCACGAGGTTCCCGACGTTGCGCACCACGAGCAGGTCGCCCGGCTCCACGGAGGCGAAGACGTTGGGGGCGACGCGGCTGTCGGCGCAGCAGATCAGGAGCGCGTCCGGCGACTGCGTCGACGCGAGACGTGCGAACGCCTCGACGTACTCGGGCGTACGTCGGCGACGGAAGTCGGCGATGCCACGAAGGAGCTTCTTCACGGGGGGGGAGGCTCGCAGCACGGGCCGCCGCGTCCAGCGCGGAGCCCACCGATTCGCAGGGGGCGGTCGCTC
>JADZCA010000022.1 GCA_020851795.1 Planctomycetota bacterium
GGGGCGGGGCGCGACGGCGGGAACGGTGAGCGCGTGCTCCGACCCTGCGCTCGGTGAGCGCGTGCTCCGACCCCGCGGTCGGTGAGCGTCTGCTCCGACCCCGTGCTCGGTGAGCGCGTGCTCCGACCCCGCAGTCGGTGAGCGCCTGCTCCGACCCCGCGGTCGGTGAGCGTGGGGTCGGAGCAAGTCGTCGCCGTTCCGGGGGGGGGCGGGGCGCGACGGCGGGAACGGTGAGCGCGTGCTCCGACCCTGCGCTCGGTGAGCGCGTGCTCCGACCCTGCGCTCGGTGAGCGCCTGCTCCGACCCCGCGCTCGGTGAGCGCGTGCTGCGACCCCGCAGTCGGTGAGCGTGGGGTCGGAGCAAGTCGTCGCCGTTCCGGGGGGCGGGGCGCGACGGCGGGAACCGTGAGCGTGGGCTGCGACCCCGCGGTCGGGGCGCCCGGGGTGCGACCGAGGAGGCGGGGCCCGCTACGAGCGGCCGAGCGAGGCGAGCGCGGCGTCGAGCGCCGCGACGACGGGCGCGGTCGCCGGCACCAGCGGCAGGCGCAGCTCGTCGGAGGGGAACACCCCGAGCCGACGCAGCGCCGCCTTCACCGGGATCGGGTTCGTCTCGAGGAACAACGCCCGCACCAGCGGCGCGAGCCGCTCGTGCCGCGCCAGCGCCTCCGCCCGCCGCCCCGCCAGCGCGTCGCGCACCAGCGCCACCACCTCGTCGGGCACCACGTTGCTCGTCACCGACACGACGCCCACCGCGCCGAGCGAGAGGAACGGCAGCGTGAGCGCGTCGTCGCCCGCGAGGATCGGCACCGCGCACGCCTCGCGCAGCCGCGTCACGCGGTCCACGTGCCCCTGCGCCTCCTTGAGCGCGAACACGCCTCCCGCTTGCCACAGCCGCGCCACCGTCTCCACCTCGATCGCGCCGCCCGTGCGCGCGGGGATGTGGTAGAGCATCAACGGCAGGCCGCCGTCGTCGGCCATCGCGCGGAAGTGGCGGTACAGCCCCTCCTGCGTCGGCCGGTTGTAGTAGGGCGACACCGCCAGCGCGCCGACCGCGCCCGCCGCGCGCGCCTGCCTCGTCAGCGCCACCGCGTGCCGCGTGTCGTTGGTCCCCGTGCCCGCGACCACCGGCACGCGCCCCGCCGCCGCCGCGACGACCGTCTCGACGACCGCGCGGTGCTCGTCCTCCTCGAGCGTGGGCGACTCGCCGGTCGTGCCGCAAGGGCACAGCCCCGCCACGCCCGCCGCGACCTGGCGCTCGACGAGCGCCCCGAGCGCCCGGTGGTCCACGCGCCCGTCGCGGAACGGCGTCGCCAGCGCCGTCCACACCCCCTCCGCCCGCAGCGTCGCGCTCACGTCGCGTCCTCCGCCGGTGCCGCCTCGCCCTCCGCCGGCACGCGCCGCGCGCGCCGCGCGAACGCCTCCGTCGCGCGCGCGAGGCCGTCGAAGGCCGCCCGCGCCACCAGCGCGCGCCCGACCTCGACCGCCTCGACGTCGGACAGCGCCGCCACGCGCTCGACGCCGGGCTCGTCGAGCCCGCCGCCCGCGCGCACCCTCATGCCCAGCGCCCGCGCGGTCGCGCACGCGCGCACGAGCTTGCCGTGCGCGTCCACGCGCGCGTCCTCGGTCGCCGCCGCCGCGAAGCGCACCGTCCGCACCAGCGCCGCCTCGGCGCCCGCGCCCATCGCCGCCACGAGCGCCTGCTCGTCGGCGTCGGTGGCCACCGCGACCGGAACGCCCGCCGCACCGAGCTCGGCGACCGCCTTCGCCGTCTCGTCCGCCCGCGACGCGACGTCGAGCCCGCCCGCCGCCGTCGCCGGGCCCGCCAGCACCACGCCCGCGGGGCGCGCCTCGATCGCCCACGCGACCAGCGCGGCCTCGGGCTCGATCGTCAGGTGCAGCGGCAGCACGCCCGCCTCGACGAGCCAGCGCACGTCGCGCTCGGTCGTCGGGCGCCGCGCCGCCGTCGCGCGCAGCACGACGTAGTCGGCGCCGCCGAGACGGACCGCGTGCACCGCCGCGAGCAGGTCGGGCACGCGGCCGCCCGCCACCTCGCGCAACGCGAGCAGCGCGTCGAGGGACACTCCGAGCCGGATCATGCGGGCCTCCGTGCAGGCGCGGTTGCGTGAGCCCCTCGCCGCGGCACCGCCCGGCCTCCGCGGCGCGCGGCCCCGACGCGCGGCGCTCCGCGCGGGGGGCCTCGCCGCATCGCGGTCGGTGCGGTCCCTCGACGGAGGGCTGGGCGCCAGAGCCTAATCGCGCCCGCCCGCCACCGGGAGCCCGGACGCGGCGCGGCCGTCGACCCCGCCGCGCGGGCCCCGCGCGACCGCGGGGCGCGATGCGCCCCCGCGCGACGACGAGCGCCCGCGGGCCCGCGTCCCCGTGCGTGGCGCGAACGGCCGGTCCGGCGCCGCTCGATCGACCCCGCCGCGCGGGCCCCGCGCGACCGCGGGCCACGCTGCGCCGTCCCGCGCCGACGCGCGCTCGCGACCTCGCGCCCTCGGCGTTCGGCGACCGGCACGTCGGGCGCCGCTCGATCGGTCCGCCCCGCGGGCCCCACGGGCCCCACGGGCCCCGCGCGACCGCGGGCCACGGCGCGCCGTCCTGCGCCGACGCGCGCTCGCGACCTCGCGCCGTCGGCGTTCGGCGACCGTCACGCCGTGCGCCGCTCGATCGGCCCGCCCCGCGGTAGGGTGGGGGCGTGCGCATCGGCGCCGGCCGCTTCCGCAACGCCCTCCTCCCCGCCGTCGGCGACCACGTCCGCCCGGTCGGCGGGCGGCTCCGTCAGAGCCTCTTCACCGTGCTCCTCCCGTGGCTCGAAGGCGCGCGCGTCCTCGACTGCTGCGCGGGCGTGGGGGGGCTCGGCCTCGAAGCCCTCTCGCGCGGCGCCGCCGACGTCGTGCTCGTCGAGCGCGACCGCCGCACCGCCGACGCGCTCGCCCGCTGGATCGCCGAGCGCCACGTCGAGCGCGAGGCGCACGTGGTCGTCGCCGACGCACGCCGCGGCGGCTTCGGCGACGGCTTCGACCTCGTGTTCCTCGACCCGCCCTTCGCCGCGTGGGACGACGCCGCGCTCGCGCGCGACCTCGTGGCCGTCGCCGTCGCCGCGACCGCGCCCGACGGCGTCGTCGCCGCGAAGGTGCCGACGCGGGCGCCCCTCCCCGAGGACCCGCGCTGGCGCGTCACCGACCGCCGCGGCCACGGCGACGCCGCGTGGGCGCTGATCGTGCGCGCGTGAGCCGCGCCCGGCGCCGCCGCGCGCCGTGGCGCGCCGGGGCGTCGCCGCCCCGGGACCCGCGTCGAGGCGCCCGATCGCTCCGTGACACCCCTCCCGCCGGGGGGGGCTTTACGCCGCCCGCGGTCGTCAAGAGAATGGAGCGGACGGCCGATCCTGTTCGGTGGCCGCGGAGGCCGACGCCGACCCGCCCGTGCGGGACGACGCGCTCCGCCGCGCGCCGCAGTCGCGAGCCGGAGTGACGAGACGTGCGCCCCGTGGCTGACCCCGACGTGAAGCCGGCCCCGAACGCCTCGACGCCGCCCCCGGCGTCCGCGCCCGCCCCCGTGCGCGACGCGACCCCCGCCGCCGGTGAGCCCGCGCCGCTCGGCGACGAGGCGCGCCGCCCGATGCGGCCCATCGGCCCCGACGCCCTGCGCGCGCTGCGCGAGGCGATCCGCTCGGGCCGCTATCCGAGCGAGGACGTCGTCCGCGACGGCCTCGAGCGGCTGATCCGCCGCCCCCGCTGACGCGCGCAGTCGCCGCGTCGGGCGCGCGCGGCCGGACCTATACTCGCCCCATGCGACTCGCTCGCCTCGTCGCGGTCTCCCTCGCCGCGTGCGCCCTCGTCCTCGCCGCACGCCCCCCGCACGCGCGCGCCGGCTGGTGGGACGACCTCGACAAGGGCGAGCCCGCGCGCCTGTCCGACCTCGTCGCCGACCCCGTGCGCTGGCGCGAGAAGGTCGTGTCGTTCGCCTGCGTGTTCCACACCGTGGACACGGTGTTCTCGCCGTACTTCACGTCGTTCAGCCCCGACAAGCACGTGAACTTCACGGCGTGGCTCGACGGCTCCCCGCTGTGGGAGGAGGCGGCGTTCGTCCGCGACGACTTCCCCTACCTCTACCTCCGGCGCGACCACCCGCAGTGGCCCGAGCTCGTCAAGCTCGCGCCGATGACGCGCATCGAGGTGACCGGGCTCGTCCGCGACGTCTACCGCCAGCGTCCCTGGATCGAGGTGCGCGGGTTCCGCGTCGCGCCCGCGACGCTGGGCCGGCGCTTCGTGGACCTCATGCGTTCGGGCGACGCGTACGCCGCGACCGGCGACCTCGTCAAGGCGGAGGCGCACTACCGCGCGGCGCTCGCCGAGGTCTCCCTCGACGAGACGTGCGCCCTGCGCGCGCGCAAGCGGCTCGCCGACGTGCTCCGTGCGGCGGGGCGCGGTCGCGAGGCGAACGACGTCGAGGGCGGCAGCCCGATCCTCGGCGCGACGAAGACGCCGCTCCCCGAGCCCGGGACCGCCGCGGCCCCTCGGGCCGCGCCGCCGGCCGTCAGCGGCGAGGGCGATCTCCCGGGCGTGCCGGCGGACGCGCCGGTCGGCACCAACGCGCGGGCGCCGGGCGCCGCGCCCGCGACCGGGCCCGCCGCCGCGGCCCCGCCGCCGGTCTCGGGCCTCGACGATCTCCCGGGCACGCCCTACGACACCCCCAAGCCGCCCGAGACGCCCATCCCGCCCGCTCCACCGCCCGCACCGCCGCCGGCTCCGCCGCCCGCGCCGCCTCCGACCTCGGCCCCTGCCGCGGGTGCGCCCGCCGCCCCGACCGCCCCCGCGCCGCCCCCCCCGGCGGCTCCGGCCGCCCCTGCCGCGCCCGCCGCCCCCGCCGCCCCCGCGGCGCCGGCCGTGCCCGCGGCTCCCGCCCCGACGACCCCGGCCGCGCCCGCGGCCTCGCCGCCCCCGCCCGCCCCCCCGGTGGCGCCCGCTCCGCCGCCGCCTCCTCCTCCGCGCACCCCCCGGTTGAGCGGGGTCAAGTAGCGGGCGTCGCCGCGGACGTCGCCCGGGCGGATCGCCGCCCCCGGGCCGTCTCCGCGCCGCGCGAGCCCCGGGCCCCGCGCCGTGGGGTGGACGCCTCGCGCCGTCCGCCGGGGCCGTCGGCCCCGCGGCGATCGTCCATGCGTCGCCGACGCGTCGCTACACTCCCGCGGCGCGGCGCTCGACGTGCCGCGCTCGGAAGACGAACGTCCCCGCCGCCGCGAGGCGCCCGGGGCCCGGAAGGACCTCCCATGACTCCCCCCGACGCGGAGGGCGACGACGCCCCCGAGGCCGCGGACGCGCAGGGTCGCGTGCGGCTGCACAAGTTCCTCGCCTCGACGGGCGCCGGCTCGCGGCGCGAGTGCGAGACGTTCATCGAGCAGGGCCGCGTGAGCGTCAACGGCAAGACCGTGACGAAGCTCGGCACGAAGGTGGACCCGACCTCGGACAAGATCCTGCTCGACGGCGAGCGGGTGAAGTCGGAGGAGAAGGTCTACTACCTCCTCCACAAGCCCGCGGGCGTCATCTGCACGAACTCCGACGAGCGCGGCCGCATGCGCGCGATCGACGTCGTGCGCGACGAGCACCACCGCGTCTACACGGTCGGGCGCCTCGACGCGGAGAGCACGGGGCTCATCCTCGTGACCAACGACGGCGAGATCACCAACGTGATCTGCCACCCGCGCTACCGCATCGAGAAGACCTACCACGTCGTCGTGCGCGGCGACGTGAGCCGCGACCAGCTCGCCAAGGTCGAGGCGGGCGTGTGGCTGTCGGAGGGCAAGGCGTCCCCCGCGCGCGTGCGGGCCATCGCGAAGAACCCCAAGCGCAACGAGACGCTCGTCGAGATTACGCTGTTCGAGGGGCGCAACCGCGAGGTGCGTCGCATCTTCGCGCGCGTCGGGCTGCAGGTGCGCCGCCTGCTGCGCGTGCGCCTCGGGCCGCTCGAGCTCGGCTCGCTGCCCGTCGGACACCACGTGCGCCTGACCGAGCAGGACCTCACCTTCGTGCGCGAGGCCGAGCGCCTCTACGCCGCCAACAAGGAGGCGTGGGACGCCGAGATCCCGCCGAAGCCCCCGAAGGTCGCGCGGCCGTTCCGGCCCAAGCGCGGCCGGCGCCCCGGCGGCCCGGGCGGCCCGCGCGGGTTCGGCGGCCCCCCGCGGGGCGGGTTCGGCGGCCCCCCGCGCGGCGGGTTCGGCCGCGGGCCCGGCCCGCGACGTCCCTACGGGGGTCCCGGCGGTCCGGGTCCCGGCGGGCCCGGCCCCGACGACGCGCCGCCGCGTCGCCTCTACGACTGACGCCGTCCCGTCCCGCCGCTGCGCGCCCACCGACCCCGGAGCCTCCTCGTGCGCCGTCCCCGCCTCCTGCTCGCCTCGCTCCTCCTCGCCGCGGGCTGCCGCGGCGGGACGCGGTGCTGTCCGCCCGCCCTGCCGTCGTCGGCCGCGCCGGCCGCCGCCGCGTCCGTCGTCGTCGCCCCTGCGGAGCCTGCCTCGATGCCCTCGACCGTCGTGGACGCCGCGAGCGGCGTCTCGGAGACCGTGCTCGCCAACGGCCTGCGGATCCTCGTCAAGCCGCAGCCCGACAACCCGATGGTCACGACGATGATCTGGTACGCCGTCGGCTCGCGCGACGAGGGCGTGGGGGAGACGGGCCTCTCGCACTACCTCGAGCACATGCTCTTCAAGGGCACGGAGACGCTGCCGCCCGGCGCGATCGACCGCCTGACGCAGAAGAACGGCGGCCAGAACAACGCGTCCACGCGCCCGGACGCGACCGAGTACCACTTCACGTTCCCCGCGGACCGCTGGGAGGTGGCGCTCGAGATCGAGGCCGACCGGATGCGCAACGCGAACTGCCCCCAGGGGGAGTTCGACAGCGAGAAGACGGTCGTGCTCAACGAGCTCTACATCGGGCTCGACGACCCGATGAACGTGCTCCTCGAGACCGTGGAGAGCGCGGCGTTCCCCGTCGCGCGCTACCACCACCCGGTGATCGGCTGGGAGGAGGACGTCGTCTCGACGACGCGCGAGCGGATGCTCGCCTACTACCGCAAGCACTACCACCCCGAGCGCGCGACGATGGTGATCGTCGGCGGCGTGGACCGCGAGCGCGCGGTCGCCCGGGCCTCGGAGCTCCTCGGCCGCATCCCGCGCGGCGACACGGTGCGCTTCGAGATGAAGGAGCCGGCGCCC
Source organism: Planctomycetota bacterium (assembly GCA_020851795.1). Classification (GTDB taxonomy): domain Bacteria; phylum Planctomycetota; class PLA2; order PLA2; family JAEUHO01; genus JAEUHO01. The sequence continues at coordinate 7,210 of JADZCA010000022.1, forward strand.
CGCGGCGAGACGCGGCTCACCCTCGTGCAGGACACGCAGGTCGCGCGGCTCGTGCTCGCGTTCCGCTCGACGTCGATCCTCGACCCCAAGGAGCCGCACCTCGACGTCGTCTCCGCGGTGCTCTCCGGCGACAAGACCGCGCGGCTGGACAAGGCGCTCGTGGACACGGGCCTCGCGGCGTCCGTGCAGGCGTGGAGCGACACGCGGCGCGACGACGGCATCTTCACGATCGTCGTGCAGCCGGCGCCCGGCCACGACCTCGACGAGCTCGAGCGCGCGACGAAGGAGGTGCTCGCGGGCCTCGTCGCGACGGGCCCGACCGCGGACGAGCTCACGCTCGCCAAGAAGAAGATCCTCGCCTCGCAGGTGTTCTCGCAGGCGTCGTCGTCGGGCTACGCGAGCCGCCTCGGCTCCCTCGCCGTCGTCGGCGACTGGAAGTACGTGCTGCGCTACCCCGCCGTGATCGAGGCGACCACGGTCGAGGACGCCAAGGCGGCCGCGGCGCGGGTGTTCGACCCGTCGAAGGCGGTGGTCGGCCGCTCGCTGCCCAAGCCGGGCGCCGCCGCGGGCGGCGGCTCGGCCACGGCCGACGACGAGGACGACGGCGACGACGAGGCGCGGGCCGACAAGGGGGCCCGCCGTGCGCGTCGTCGCGACGGCGGCGCGGCCGCCCCGGCGGGCGGCGCCGCGGCCACGATCGACCGCGCGCTCACGCTCGCGCCGACGCGGGTCGTCCTCGAGAACGGCCTGCGGGTGGTCGTGCTGCACCGTTCGACCGCGCCGGTGTTCCACGCGCGCCTGTCGGTGCTCGACGGCCGCCTGCGCGAGGCCGTGCCCGGCCTCGACGCGCTCACGGGAGCGTGCCTCGAGGAGGGCACGACGGAGCGCAGCGGCGAGGCGGTCGCGGCGGCGATCGGCGCCGTGGGCGGCGAGCTGTCGGTCGCCCCGTCGTCGGTGACCGTGAAGACGATGTCGGCCGACGCGCCGGTCGGGCTGTCGATCCTCGCGGAGGTCGCGACGAAGCCGGCGTTCGAGCAGGACGCGTTCCTGCGCCGTCGCGAGCGCCAGCTCGTCGAGCTCGCCGAGGAGCTCGACACGCCGAGGGTCGTGGCCCAGCTGCGCTTCCAGGCCGCGGTCTACGGCGAGGGCCACCCGATGGGCCGTTCGGCCCTCGGGACCGAGGCGTCGGTGAAGGCGATCGAGCGCGCGCAGGTCGTCGCCCACCACCGGACGGTGTGGACGCCCTCCAACGCGGTGCTCACGGTCGTCTCCGACCTCGAACCCGCCGACGTCGTCGCGCGCGTCCGCGCCGCGCTGGCCGGGTGGTCGGGCGAGGCGCCCGCCGCGCTGACCCCGGTCGAGCTGCCGCCGCTGCACGCGGAGCGCGTGGACGTCGCGCTCGACCGCGCGCAGACCAACCTCTTCGTCGGCCACCGCGGCATCGTCCGCACCGACCCCGACTTCGTGGCGCTCGAGGTGACCGACAACGTGCTCGGGACGGGGTCGGGGTTCACCGACCGGCTCTCGAAGACCGTCCGCGACAAGGCGGGGCTCGCGTACTCCGTGTACGGCAACGTCACCGGCAACGCCGGGTCGATCCCCGGGACGTTCCGCATGTACGCCGGCACCAAGCCCTCTGACGCGGCGCGCGCGCTCGCGATGATGAAGGAGCAGCTCTCGCTGCTGCTCGGCTCGGCGCCGCCGACGCCCGAGGAGATGGAGGGCGCCAAGGCCGCGCTGCGGGGCGGGATGATCGCCTCGTGCGAGACCTCGGAGGGGCTGCTCGGGCTGCTCTTCCTCTGCGAGCGCTTCGGGCTCGGCTTCGACTACCCGCGCCGCTACCTCGCCGCCGTCGAGGGCGTCTCGGCCGACGAGGTCGTCCGGGTGGCCCGCAAGCACCTCCACCCCGAGGCCCTCGTCGAGGTGGTCGTGGGGCCGGAGAAGGCCGCCGACGCCGCCCCCGCGAAGTAGCCGCCACCCCTCGCCCCGGGGGGCGCCGCGGGGCCCGTGCCGCGGCGGTGACCGCCGGGGCGACGACCCGCGGCCTGCGAGTCTCGCGCTACGATGGACGAGGCGGGAGCACCTCGTCGATGCGGGTCTTCGTCTCCGCCGTCACGTCCGAGCTGGGGGCCGTGCGGGACCGGGTCGTGCGAGAGCTGCGGACGCCCGGGTCGAGGTTTCGTCCCTCGACGCGGGACGCACCCGACCTCGACGTGGTCGATCAGCATGCGTTGCCGCAGGAGACGTTCCTGCTCCCGAAGCTCGAGCGTGCGGTGGACCGGTCGGAGATCGTGATCGCGCTCATCGGGAGGGCGTACGGTGCGGAGCCCGACCCCGACCCTCCTGAGGGGAGGCGGCCCCGACGGTCGTTCACGCAGTGGGAGTACCACTTCGCGTTCGGGGAGCGGCTCGACGGCTCGGTGGCGCCGAGGAAGCACGTCCTTGTCTACCTCCAGCGCGCGTCGGGCGACGACGGAGGCGGTGCGCCCGAGAGCGAGGCGCCACGGAGGATGCAGTCGGAGTTCGTCGCGGCCGTCCGGCGTTCGGGCGTCGAGTTCTACGAGTTCCGCGACGTCGACGACCTGGTCGGGCGGATGCTGGTCGACCTGGGCGCCCACCTCGGCCGCTGCGACCGAGCGCGGACGCCGCTCTCGATCGAGTATCCGCCCGACCGGCTCGCGCTCGACGGCCCGCCCCCGGGGCCGCGCAGAGTCGCGGCTTCCGTGGCGCGGTACGACACCCGGGACGCCGTCGCCCGCGGGCTGTCGGATCGGCTGCGGTCGTCCGCCCGGGTCGAGCCGCGCGGCGTCCTCCTCGTCGAGGGGACGCTGGGATGGGGGAAGGACACCCTGATCGCGCGTGCGCTCGCCGCGGCGGCTGCGCCCACGCTGTGGGTCGACCTGTCCCATGCGTCCCCGCACAGCGGTGTCGTGGACGCGGTGTTCGCGGGTGCACGCGGGCTCGCAGACGACGAGGAGCGCGCCCTCGAGCGTAATCCGGTGTGCGTTTCGCGCCTGGTGGCCGAGTCGGTGCCGCCGGACACCGTCGTGGTGTTCGCAAACGCTCAGTGGAACGACCGACGCCAGGTCGACGCCACGGTGCGCGCCGCCGCCACCGACCTCGCGCGTCGTGGCCACTGGGTCGTGGTCGAGGTCTGGTCCGCGTTGAGGGAGCAGCTGGCGTTCGCGCCGTCCGCGCGCGCGGAGATCCTGCCGCCGCTCTCGCGGCTGGCGGAGGCCGAGGTGCTCGCGTGGGCGGCCGCTCGCCTCGGAAGGGAGCTCGAACCTTCGGAATGGGAGGCGCTCAAGCTCTTCGACGGCCACCCGCTCTTGCTGCGTGTCGCGCTCGAGCTCTTCGCGGAGGCGCGAGTCCTCGGCGACGGCGTCGTCGACGCCGAGGACGTCGCGCTGGTGCTCGAGAGCCACTGGGAGCGGATCCGGGGATTCGCGGAGGAGGCCGGCGTCTCCGGCGACACCCTCAGCCTCCGTCTCGCGCTCTGGTTCGGGCTCCTCCCGTGGGTCGGTTGCGGACCGGACGACCTGGCGACGTCGGACCGCAAGGAGCTCGAGGCGCTCCGGCGGCTGGGCCTGCTCGCGAAGGCCGATGACGGCGGGCGTTGGCGTCCCACCGGGTGGGCCCGGATGCTGGGGCTCTGGAGCGGTCGCGACACCGTCCGGGACGTCTCGGACGCCGACGCTCGATGGGTCGAGTCGATCGCCGCGTCCGTCGCGCCGGCGGACGCGCGCGCGCAGCGGCGGTACCTCGCCGAGCGCCGACAGCACGTCCCCGAACCGATCCGCCCGCTCGTCGACCGGCTGATCGCGACCGTACCGATCCCTTCCGACCCCGCCCCCGCCGTCGCGACGGGGTACGAACCTCCGGCGCCCGTCGTCGAGCTCGCTCCCGCGGTGGGGGCGGCCGGCCTCGACCTCGCGTTCTGGGCCTTCGAAGGCGCCGCGCGACGAGGCGACGCGGCCGCGTTCGTCGAGGCCGAGCGACGTCTTCGTGGTGCCGGGGCCCCTGTCCGCGACTACCTCAGGATGCACTGGAGCGCGGTGAAGAGCCTGCACACCGCGCTGATCCGCGCTCCGGTCGCGCCCGCCGAGAGGCACGAGCTCTACCGGACGTGGGTGTCGCTGCTGCCGCGCGACGCGACGCTTCCCGCCGTGCGCGCGTGGAGCGCCCGCTTGCTCGCCGAGGCCGCGGCTGCGGCCCGGGACTCGGGTCGGGACGACCGCGTCGAGCTCGTGGCCGCCGCACGGGAGCTGATCGAGGCCGTGGAGGCGGCGCCGGGTGACGTGTTCGCGCGGTCGCTCAACCAGGACACCCGCTACGCCATCGCGGACGCCGCGATCGGGTCGGGGACGTCGGTCGCGGACCTGGTGCGAGCGCACCGCGACGCGCTCGAGGCGATCCCTCCGGACGAAGAGTGGAGACCGGAGCGCGCGACCGCGTGGCTCCTGCGCAGCCTGCGGCACTTGGAGTTCCTCGTCGCCCACGCCCGAGACGGGGACGAGGCGCTCGCCCGGCTACGGACGCTGCTCTTGCGGCTCCCGCTCGGGCTCGAGTGGGTGAGCGCGTTCGAACGTCTCCGGTCGGGGAAGCACTGGCTTCCGGAGCCCGCGCTGCGGATGCTGACGCTGGTCCTGCACGCACGGCAGGGGGAGCTGGATCGCGCGCGAGGGGAGTCGCTCCTCCCGCGCGTCCTCGCCTGCCTTGACGACGAGCGACCGCCGAGCGCCGACGCTGCCGCGGAGTCCGTCCGTGCCGCGGTCGATCGGCTCGGGGGGCCCGCCACGGAAGAGGCGTGCGCGCTGCTCCGAGTCGCCCTCGTGGCACTCCGCCGCCAGCGCCGGCGCGACACGGGCACCGAGACCCGCGCGTACCGCGCCTGCAGGCGGGCGCTCGACTGGGCGCTGGAGCAGGGGGCGGGCTGGGCGCACAGTCGCTGGCTCGAGGGGGCGCGCCGAGAGGCCCTTCGGTTCGTGGCCGCGCACGAGCTGGGGTCCGTCCGATCCGGCGACGCGACGGGCGACGACACGGACGGCGACCACGCGCGGGCGCCCTGGTCGTTGCGACTGCTGTCGAGGCGAGAGACGGACGAGGAAGGTCGCGCGGAGCTCGATCGATTCGAGCGGGCGGCGCGCAGGATCGGCCGGGCCTACGAGACGCATGTCGCCACGGGCATCGACCCATGGCTTTGGGTGGATGCCGTCGAGCGCAAGATCTCGCTCGTACGGGCTCGGTACCGCATGTTTCGAGCCTCGGACGAGCGCCGCGAACGCGCCGCGACCGACGGCGCCGCGGAGCTCGACCGGGCGGTCGTCGAGTGCGACTCGAGCCAGGCCCCGCCGGAGGTGCGTGACTCGGTCGCGATCAGGGTTCACAAGTACCTCTGGCAGCGTCCGCGATTCCTCGAGCGGCTCCGCGCGCTCCTCCAGCGCCCGCTCGACTTCCGACGGAGACTCGAGGCGGCGAGGATCGGGGCGTCTGCGCTGATGCCGCTCGTCTTCGAGCCTTCAGTCGTCGCCCATCCGGACGCGAGCGCGCTCGATCCCGGGGAGTGCCGTCGGATCCTCCTCTCGTGCCTCCGCGACCTGGCGACGGCGCTGGCGCGTCCCGCGTCGCGTCGTCTGTACGCGTCGGTGAGCCGGTGCCTGGAGGCTCGTGGGGACCTGGAGTTCTGGCGCGACACGATGCTCCCGGTCTTCGAGGACGTGGGCGGACGCGAGGACTACTTCGCCACGGTGCTTCGGCGCGCCGAGGAGGCCAGCCTCGCGGAGCGGGAGCAGGGCCCGTCCGAGTCGGACGTGTCGGAGAGCGAGCTGCTCGACGACCTCACCGACGCCAGGATGCTCGATGTCGCGGCGCGGCTCGCGCGTTTCGGCTGCGGCGACGAGGCACTGGACGACGACGTCCGCCGGAGGCTGGGCGACGCAGCCGTGGTGCTCGCGGCGGACGCGTCGCTGTGGCGGGCGTCGCGATCGCGAAGCGGGCGCGCCGGCTTCGTCTCCCAGTGGCACGAAGGCCTGTCCATGGGGGTCGCCCTCCTCCAGAGCCCGGACGGGACGGTCGGAGGACGGCGGGACTCGTACCTCGTCCGACGCGACGGCTCCAAGCTCAGCTGGTTCGACGCGGCGTTCAGCCGGATCCTGTCGGCCGAGCAGGCGTCGGTCGGCGCGTTCCGGGTCTACCTCAAGGACGCCGCCCGTCGGCTGCGCGACGCGCTCCGCGAGCGTCGTCGGTTCGTCGCCGACGGTGATGGCGCGGAACCCCCCGCGGTCTGACCTGCCGTCGGTCCGGCCGCTCCCCCCCGGCGCTCGGACACGCGCGAGCCCCGTCCTCCGCCGACGCCGCCCCCGCGAAGTAGCCGCCACCCCTCGCCCCGGGGGGCGCCGCGGGACCCGTGCCGCGGCGGTGACCGCCGGGGCGACGACCCGCCCTGCCGGAACGCGACGCGCCCGGCAGGGGGTCGGTACACTCGCCCCCCCAAGCGCCCTTAGCTCAACGGATAGAGCACCGGCCTCCGGAGCCGGGGATAGGGGTTCGATTCCCTTAGGGCGTACCAGACGACCGGCGACCGCCGGCGGCCTCCTGCGCGGAGCCGCCGGCGGTCGTCACTCCCGGGGGCCCGTTGCGGACCCCGGGAGCCCGGCTTCGGCCGGGACCGGCCTGTTCCTTTCCCCGACCTGACGACCCCCGACCTAGGGAGGCCCCATGCCCGACGCCCGCTGGGACGAGCTCGAGCGCGCGATCCGCGCCAAGGACAGCGAGGCCGCCGAGCGCCTCTGGCTGGAGCTGCTCGAGCGCGACCCCGGTCACGTGGACGGCTTCCTCCGGGCCGCCGACGGGATCATGGAGCGGGCGGGCGGGCGGCGGCAGGCCGGCGTCCTCCTGTGGATGGTGGCCGGCGCGCTCAAGGACAAGGGTCGCGAGCGCGACCTCGTCCGCCTCTACGTCCGGCTGGCCAAGATCGCCCCGGACGACGGCACGCTCCGTCAGGCGCTCGTGGACGCGACCCGCACGGCCTACGCCAGTCGGGCCGACGTCGAGGCGCTGCTCGAGCGCAGCGGGGTGGTCGGCGGCGCCGCCGCGGACCTCGCCAAGCAGGCCGAGGCGCTCGAGCGCTACCTCCGCCTCGAGCCCGGGGCGTACGTGTTCCACAAGACGGGGTGGGGGATCGGACGCATCGCCGAGTACCTGCCCGAGCGCGGCCGCTGCGTCATCGACTTCATCAGCAAGCGCGGCCACGAGATGGACCTCCTCGCCGCCGCCGACCTCCTCGAGCGGCTGCCCGAGGACGACCTGCGCGTCATGGCGGCCTACCGCAAGGACGAGCTGCGCCGGCTCGCCGCCGCGGCGCCGCTCGAGATGCTCGCCAAGGCCGTGCGCCGGCTCGGCGGCGACGCGCCCCTGCGCCACATCAAGGACGTCCTCGTCCCCGACGCGGTGGACAAGAACGCCTGGGCCGGGTGGTGGAAGGAGGCGAAGAAGCTCGCCACGCTCGACCCCGCCTGGACCGTCGGGCCCGGCGCCGACCCGCGCGTCACCCACACCGAGGGCGGCACGGCGGACTTCAACACGCTCCTGCTGCGCCAGCTCTCCTTCGCCAAGGACGCGCCCGCCCGCCGCGCCACGCTGCGCGAGTTCGCCAAGACCGCCGGCACCGACCCGACGGCCCGTGGCGTGCTCGCCCTGCAGGCGAAGGCCGGCCTCGCCGAGGCCCCCGCGTGGGACGGCGCCGGTCGCGTCGCGTGGGCGTTGCTCGTCGCCGAGCTCGACGGCGAGGACCCGGTCGCGGTCCTCGCGCCGACCTTCGAGGCGTCGCAGGACCCGCGCGGGCTCGTCACCGGGCTGACCGAGGACGCCGCGCGCGCCGTCGCCGCCCGCGCCTGCTGGAAGGGGCGTCCCGCCGACGGCCCCGCGACGCTGCTGTCGATCGCGTTCACCGACGACGCCGCGGTCGCCGACGCCTACGCCGAGCTCGCCATCGCGGCGAAGGACCAGGCGGCGCTCGACCGCCTGCTCGACCCGATCTTTGCCGACCCGCCGGCCCGTCCCTTCCTCTACGAGTGGGCCGTGCGCGGGCTGATGCGCGGCCGCTGGCCGGGGCGCAAGGCCGACCCGGCGCGCGTGGCCGAGCAGGTGCTGCGCACCGCCGACGCGATCGCCTACCAGGTCAAGCGCAGCGGCGAGGCGCGCAAGCAGAAGGCGGTGGACGCCCTCTCCAACCTGCTCTCGGAGAAGAACTGCAAGCTCGTGCAGGACGCGTGCGCGGCGATCGACGTCGAGGGCGCGCGCCACCTGCTGCGCCTGCTCGACCGCAACCTCGGGCTCAAGCCCCGCCCGAAGGAGAAGCTCGAGGACGTCGTGCTGCGCGCGCACCCGACGTCGCTGACGGCGTCCACGCGCGCCAGCGACGCGCCGACCGAGGCGCCGCCGAGCGAGATCTACATGACGCAGGCCGGCATCGACAAGCTGCGCCGCGAGCACGAGAAGATCGTCAACGAGGACATGCCGGCCAACGCCGCCGAGATCCAGCGGGCGCGCGAGTTCGGCGACCTCTCCGAGAACGCCGAGTACCACGCCGCGCGCGAGAAGCAGAGCATGCTCGCGGCGCGGGCCTCGAACCTCAAGACGATGATCGCGCTCGCCCGCGCGATCCGTCCCGAGATCGTCCGCACCGACGCCGTCAGCGTCGGCACGAAGGTGCGGCTGCGCGACCACGCGGGCCACGAGGTCGTCTACACGCTGCTCGGGCCCGCCGACGTGGACGTCACGCGCGGCGTGATCAACTACCAGACGCCGCTCGGGCAGTCGCTCATGGGCAAGAAGCCCGGCGAGTCGGTGTCGCTCGAGGTGCTCGGCGAGAAGCACGCCTACGACGTGCTCGAGATCGCGTCGGGCCTCTGACCGGCGCAGACCGGGGCCCGGCGTGCCTTCGACGCTCGACGGGCCTCGTCGTCCGTGAGCTCGGCGGGCTCGCGGGCGGCGCCGGGGCCTCGCGCGGGGGGCGCGCGGGCCCCGCTCGCCCTCAGCGCCCGCCGGCCGCGACGGTGGCGTAGGCGCCGCTCTCCGAGCGGACGGCGAGGTCGAGGACCGCGTCGAGCGTTGTCGGGCGGCTGAACAGGTAGCCCTGCGCGTGCTCGCAGCCGAGCGTGCGCAGCGCGGCCGCCTGCGTCTCGGTCTCGACGCCCTCGGCGATGGTCCGCAGCCCGAGCGCCGCGCCGAGCGCGACGATCGACTGCGCGAGCATCGAGTCGCGGTCCTCGCCGCTGTCGAGGCGCTCGACGAACTCCCGCGGGATCTTGAGCACGTCGAGCGGGAAGCGGTGCAGGTAGGACAGCGACGAGTAGCCGGTCCCGAAGTCGTCGATGCCGAGGCGCACGCCGAGCTGCTTGACGGCGTGGAGCGTGCCGAGGATGCCCTCCGCGCGCTGCACGAAGAGGCTCTCGGTGACCTCGAGGCAGAGGCGCTCGGGCGGGAAGCCGGTGCGCTCGAGCGCCGCGCGGACCATCCCGACGAACTCGGGGTCGTGCAGCTGGCGCGCCGACACGTTGACCGACAGCGACGGCGCGCTCGGCCCCGGCCAGCGGCCGCGCAGCGACGCGACGTCGGCCAGCGCGCGCTCGAGGACGAAGCGCCCGAGCGAGAGGATGAGCCCCGACCCCTCGGCGAGCGGGATGAACCGCACCGGGGAGATCTCGCCCAGCGTCGGGTGGCGCCACCGGACCAGCGCCTCCATGCCGGAGACCGTGCGGTCGGCGGTGCGGACGATGGGCTGGTAGACGACCCGCAGCTCGCCGCGCTCGATCGCCGCGCGCAGCTGCGTCTGGATCTCGAGGTTCTCGAGCGCCGTCGCCTGCATCGTCGGCTCGAACGGGACGACGCTCCCGCGCCGCCGCGCCTTGGCGGCGTACATCGCGGTGTCGGCGTTGCGCAGGAGCGACTCGCGCGAGCCGCCGTCGCGCGACGTCGCGACGCCGACGCTCGCCGTCGCCGGGACCTCGAGCCCCTCGACGACGAACGGCTCGCGGAACGCCTCGAGGACGCGCTCGGCGAGCCGCACCGCCGCGGCGTCGTCGACGAGGTCCTCGGCGAGCACCGCGAACTCGTCGCCGCCGAGGCGGGCGGCCGTGTCGCAGTCGCGCACGACCGCGCGGATCCGCTGCGCGACCTGCCCGAGCAGCGCGTCGCCGGCGCCGTGCCCGAGGCCGTCGTTGACGGTCTTGAAGTCGTCGAGGTCCACGAACACCACGGCCACGAGCCGCCCGCTGCGGTGCGCGCGCGCGAGCGCCTGCTCGACGCGGTCGCGGAACAGCGAGCGGTTGGCCAGCCCCGTCAGCGGGTCGTGGAACGCCTGGTGGGTGAGCTGCTCCTCGAGCGCGGCGCGCTCGGTCACGTCGCGCACGTTGACGACGAAGCCTCGCACCGCCGGGTCGTCGAGGAGGTTGGTCATCGCCGACTCGACGCGCGTGCCGCGCACGCCCGGGCGGCTCGACGCGGTCCACTCGGTGCGCACCGGCGTGCGCGGCGAGGAGCGCGACCGCGCCAGCGCGGCGGCGAGGGCGGCCTGGTCGGGGCCGTCGGCGAGCTTGCGGAACGGCGTGCCGACGAGCGCCTCGGGCGTCGCGCCGCCGATGCCGTGCACCGAAGGGCTCGCCCAGCGCACGGTGCCCTCGGCGTCGAGGAGGAGGACGCCGTCGGCCGCGTGCCGCACGAGCGCGGAGAGGCGCGCCTCGCCGAGCAGGTCGGCGCGCTCGCGCCACAGCTTCGCGTTCTCGCGCAGCGCGAGCAGCTGACGTGCGACGAGCAGGCCCGTCAGGCCCACGACGCCCGCCACGAGGTCGGCGGCGCTCAGTGCGCCCGCGTGCAGCACCTCGGTGACGAGCAGCGCGAAGGCGAGCGCCGCCGCGACGTAGGGGAGCGGCCCGAGGGGCCGGCCGCCCGACGGGACCGACGGGGCGCGGTCGAGCGCGCCGACGTGGGTGTGCCGCTCGCAGGCCGCGAGCACGAGCACCCAGTCGGCCACCCACAGCGTGTCCGCGATGCCGCCCGTCTCGAACCCGTCGCCCAGCTCCTCGACCGCCCAGATCACGTCCGCCGCGAAGCCGCAGAGGAAGCCGGCGGCGAGCAGCCCGACCGTGCGGCGGCCGAGCGACCCCGGCATGCGCAGCACGAGCGCGGTCACGGCGAGGAAGAGCGCGACGTCGCCGAAGGAGTGCAGCAGCGGGAGGACGTTGGCCCCCGCGCCGGAGGCCGCTGCGAGCTGGGGCCGCAGCACGAAGCGCCAGAACGCCATCGAGACCGCGACGAACACGGTGCCGATGTCGAGCAGCAACGGCGTCCTCGGGCCGCGGCGCGCGTCGCCGGGGAACGCCATCAGCGCCGCGATCGTGAGCCCGTAGTGGACGTAGTAGACGAGGTTGGTGACGACGTCGTCGGAGGGCGACACGCCGCGCAGGTCCTCGGCCACGCACCAGAGCGCGTCGCCGAGGGCGAGGGTGAGCAGGCCGGCGCCGAGCAGCCGCCACGGGCGGGAGGCTCCCGACCCGAGCACCGCCGACGCCCGGGCCGTGGCGAAGGCCCGCCAGCCCGCGAGCACCGAGATCGGCAGCACCCCGACGTTGGTGACCCAGCTTTCCCACGCGCCCGACGTCGCGCGGCGCACCCCCTCGTACAGGAGCGCGTAGGCGATCCCGACCAGCAGCCACGGCCGCTCGAGCAGGAACGCCCTCGCCTTCCGCCCCTTGGGATCGGGGAGGATCGGGAGGCGGGAATCCGACTCCGCGAGGGGGACGGGGGGGGGGAGCGGGGAGTTCACGGGCCGCCGACGGGCACGACCGGGGACGGCCACCACGTAGGAGGCCCCCCGGCACTGCGGTTCCCTTTCGACCCGTCGGCGTCGCCGACTTGAACCGCGGCGGAGGTGGGGGCGCGATCCGGGGGGCGCGGCACGCCGCCCGACGACCCGGCGCGGCCCCGACCTCGTCGGCTCGTGGGACGCCCGGGCTCAGCTACGGCGCGCGACGCCGTTGACCACGCGCGCGAGCTCGCGGATGTCGAACGGCTTGCGGACGTAGGGGAGGCCCAGCTGCTCGATCGAGCGGAACGCGTCCTGCTCGAGGATGTCGCCGGTCATGAAGACGACCTTCGACGCGAGCTCGGGGTGGGTCTGCGCGAGGCGCCGGTGCAGGCCGATGCCGTCGAGCTCGCCGGGCATGCGCAGGTCGGTGAGCAGCACGTCGTAGGTGCCCTCGGCGAGGCGCGCGAGCGCCTCGGTCGAGTCCTTGGCGGCGTCCACCTCGTAGCCGTTGAGCTCGAGCACATGCGTGACCACGTCGCGCACGACCTGCTCGTCGTCCACGACGAGGACGCGGCGGTCGGGCGCGGCCTCGGGCGGCGGCGGTTTCGGCTCGGCGACGACCGCGGGCGGCGCCTCCTCGGCCGCGGTCGAGCACGGCAGCCGGATCGTGAAGCGCGCGCCGCGGCCCGGCTCGGACTGCACGTCGATCGTGCCGCCGTGGTCGGTCACGATGCCGTAGCAGAGCCCGAGCCCGAGCCCGGTCCCGCGCTCGCGCGTCGTGAAGAAGGGGTCGAAGACGCGGTCGAGGAGGTGGCGCGGGATCCCGGGCCCCGTGTCCTCCACGACGATCTCGATCACGGCGCCCTTCCAGCGCGTCGTGAACGTGATGCGGCGCACCGGCGTCGCGGCCTCCACCATCGCCTCGCGGGCGTTCTGCGCGAGGTTGACGAAGACCTGCTGCCATCGGCTCACGTCGAGCGGGACGCTGGGCGCGCGCTTGTCGAACTCGCGCACCATCTCGACGTTGTCGAGGCGGAACTGGTACTCGTTGAGCGTGATGACCGACTCGATCACCTCGTTGACGCTGGCGGCCTGGCGCTCCGAGCGCGACTGGCGCGCGAACGTCAGCAGGTTCTCGACGATCTTGCGGCAGCGGCGCGCGTTGGCCTCGATGCGCTCGATGTCGCGCCGCGACCACTGCTCGGTCGGCTGCGAGAGGAACAGCTGCGCGAAGCCGAGGATCCCGGCCAGCGGGTTGTTCAGCTCGTGCGCGACGCCGCTGACCATCTCGCCCATCGCCTTGAGGCGCTCGGACTGGTGCAGCTGGCTCTGCAGCTCCTTCTCGCGCGTGACGTCGCGCGCGAGCGCGAGCAGCCCCTTGCGCACGCCCGCCTCGGTGACGAGCGGCTGCAGCTCCGCGGCGACGAAGCGCATCCGCCCGTCGGCGTGCAGCGTGCGGAACTCGACGCCGTGCTGCGGCGTGCCGCGCGCCGCGGCCTCGAGCGCCTCGCGCCAGCGGGCGCGGTCCTCGGGCACCGCGAGGTCGGCGGGGTCGCCCAGCCGCGAGAGGACCGTGGTGCGGTCGAGCCCCGTGAGGTCGGCGACCGCCGGGTTGGCGTAGGAGAGCCGCCCGCCGGTGTCCACCTGCAGGACGCCCACCGTGGCCGCCTCCACCAGCGTGCGGTACTCCTCCTCGGACTCCTTGACGCGGCCGAAGAGGCGCGCGTTCTCCATCGCGGTCGCGAGCTGGTGCGCGGCGGTCTCGAGCGCGAGCACGTCCGCCTCGGTGAACGCCGCGACGACGTCGCTCTCGACGTTGAGGACCGCCTCGACGACGCCGCCGATGCGGACCGGCACCGCGACCTCGCTGCGCGTGTCGGGCCACCAGTTGACGTAGTCGGCCTCGCGCGTGACGTCGTCGCAGCGCACCGTGCGGCCGCTGCGCGCCACGCGGCCGACGACGCCCTGCCCGAAGTCGATGCTGCCGTCCACGCGGTCGGGGGCGTGGTAGCGCGACGACTGCGCGCGCAGCGCGATCTTGCGCGTGTCGCGGTCCACCACGAACAGCGTCACGTGGCGGAAGCCGAACGTGCGCTGCACGTCCACGACCGCCTGCCGCAGCAGGAGGTCGAGGTTGAGGATCGAGTTGACCTTGCGGCCGAGGTCGTTGACCAGCAGCAGCTGCTCGAACCGGCGCCGCTCCTCGGCCCGCGCGGCCGCGGCGCGCACGGCCGCGGCGGCCACGAACGAGGCGACCTCGACGGCGCGCAGCGCCGCCGCCATCGCCGGTCCCTCGGCGCGCACCGCGACGGCGCCGACGAGGTCGCCGCCCGCGCGCAGCGGGACGAAGACGGCGTCCGGGGACGGCGCCGCGCCCTTGCCGCCGGCCGCGGGGCGGGCGAGCTCGGGCGGGGCCGGGCGCGTGATCGGCTCGACCGAGGCGAGCACCTCGGGCCACGGGGCGCTCGTCCGCGGGACCCGCTCGGCCTGCACCGGCGGCTGCGCGAACGTGCCGCGCTCGGAGGCGAGGTGCAGGCAGCGGTCGCGCACGGCGCACTCGCGCGCCCGGGCGCACGACGCGCACCGGTCGCCGGGGCCCACGAGGAAGACGCGTACCGAGGCGCCGGGGACGAGGCGCGCGAGGTGCTCGCCCAGCCGCTCCGCAGCGGCGTCCGCGTCGGGCGCCTGCGACAGCTCGCGCACCAGGTCGGCGAGGGCCGCGTCGGCGGGCAGCGGGGGGGGCACGGGGTCGGACGCCATCGAGCGGGGGATTCTAGCCCGCCGAGCCCGCCGAGCCCGCCGAGCCCGCCGAGCCCGCGTGCCCCGACCGTGGCTCGACGTGCGTCCGGCGCTCGAAGGGCTTCGTCTCCCGACGGCGCGGCGGGCCCGCCCGCCGAGCTCACGCGCCGACGAGATCGGGGCAGCGGCTCGCGCCCGAGCGCGTCGCGGGGCCCCGCCCCGCGATCACGGGGAGGTCGATGCCGTGGCGTCGGGGGCGGACGGGGCGCGACGGCGCGCGAGCACCGTGGCCAGCCCGACGCCCACCGGCCAGCCCAGCGCGGCCATGAGGACGACGAAGGTGAGCGGGTGCAGCTGGAGCACCACCGTCGGCACCGGGGCGAACCCGAGCGCGAGCGCCCCGACGATCGACCGACGCAGCGGCGACGCGGCGGCCCCGCCCGCGCCGAGCAGGCGCTCGCCGAGCAGCGGGATCGTCGCCGTCACGCCCGCGAGCAGCAGCGCCGTGACCGGCAGCCCGAGGACGACGAACGCGACCGCGGCCGCGGTCCCGCCCGCCTTGGCGGCCGCGGCGACGAGCGCGAGGGCGCCGAGCACGACGAGCGAGCCGACCAGCAGCGGCCCCGTCGGTGACCCGGCGCGGGCCTCCCGCTCCGCGGCCGCGGCGACGCGCGGCGCGACGGCGCCGAGGACCGCCACGAAGCAGCCGAGCCCGACGAGCGCGAGGATCCCGGCGAGCACCGCGCCCGCGCCGACGAGCACGTTGGTCGCGCTCTCGACGGGCGACAGCGACGGCTCGGCGGCGAGCGCGGTGGGGGCCGTCGCGACGGCCGCCGCGACGAGGGCGAGCGCGAGCGTGCCGACGCGGACGCAACGGGACGGACGGGGGCGCATCATCGACCTCCGAGGGCGCGACGACGGCGCGCGCCGAGCCACGTCGCGGTGAGCAGCGCGAGCGCACCGACGACGACCAACGAGCCCGTCCCGCCGGGGACGGCGTCGGCGCCCGCGACGAGCGCGTCGCGCGCGGTGGGGACGGCCGGCGACGAGACGGCGCGCAGCGAGGCCGGAGGCACCGGCCACGCGTCGCGGACGGCCTCGGGCACCGGCGCGGACGCGACGGTGGCGGCGGTCGCCGACACCGGCTCGATGCCGCCGATCGCCGTCGCGCCCGCCGCGGCGACGAGCACCGCCGCGGCCGCGACGCGCAGCGCGCGCGGCAGGCGCAGCGCCGGCTCGCTCGCGGGGCGCTCCCACGGCGCGGGGCCCGCGGCGCGCAGCGCCGCCGTCACGCGCCCGACGAGGGCGACAGGGAGCGGCCACAGCGGCTCGGCGCGCAGGCGCGCCTCGAGCGCGTCGCGGTCGGCGTCGTCGTCGAGGGGGTCGTGGGGGGGCAGGTCGGGGGCCATCGGTCATCCGTCCGTACCGGCGCGACCGGCGTCGGTTTCGTGGGAGGGCTCTAGCGTGCGGCGCAGCACCGCCCGGGCGCGGTGGAGGTGGGTCTTGACCGTGGCCACCGGGTCCCCGGTGACCTCGGCGATCTCGGTGAGCTCGAGGTCGTGGACGTAGCGAAGCACCGCCGCCACACGGTAGGTCTCCGGGAGCGCGGCGAGCGCCTCGCGCACGCGCTCGCGCTCGGCGTCGGGGCCCCGCTCGGCGGGCGGACGCGCCGCGGGTTCGGGCACCGCCGCCCGGTCGTCGTCGTCGGTGCCCACGCCCAAGGGCTTCGGCACGCGACGCCGCGCCGCCCACCGGTTGCGGCAGTGGTTCGTGGCGATGCGCAGCAGCCAGTGGCGGAAGGGGCGCTGCGGGTCGAAGCGGTCGAGCGCCCGGTACGCGTGGAGGAACGTCACCTGCACCGCGTCCTCGGCCTCCGAGGCGTCGCCGAGCAGACGCCGCGCGAGGTCGTGCAGGCGCCGGGCGTAGCGGGCGACGAGGGCGCCGAAGGCCTCGCGGTCGCCCGCGAGGACCTGCGCGATCGTGCGGGCGTCGTCGGCCGCGTCGGCGTCGAGCACGGGGGGACCGTACCACCGGGGCGCCGCGGAGGTTTCGCCGCCCGGGACCGGGGCGGGGCTACGCTCGCCGGACATGGACAAGCGTCCCCCGCCGCGGCCCGCGATCCTCGTCCACGGCGGCGCGTGGGCGATCCCCGACGAGGAGTGGCCCGCCCACCGCGCCGGCGTGGACCGCGCGGTGCGCGCGGGGTGGGACGTGCTGCGCCGCGGCGGCGAGGCACTCGACGCGATCGAGACGGTCGTGCGCCTGCTCGAGGACGACCCGACCTACGACGCGGGCGTCGGCAGCGTGCTCACGCGTGACGGCCACGTCGAGATGGACGCCGCGGCGATGGACGGCCGCGACCTGCGCGTCGGCGCCGTCGCGTGCGTGCGCACGGTGCGCAACCCGATCCGCCTCGCCCGCGAGGTGATGCGCTCCGACCACGTGCTGCTCGTCGGCGACGGCGCCGAGCGCTTCGCCCGCGAGGTCGGGGTCGAGACGTGCGACCCGGCCGCGCTCGTGGTGGACCGCGAGCGCGTGCGCCTCGAGACGTGGCGGCGCGACGCCGCGACGGCGGACCCGCGTGACGCGTTCCAGCACCGGCCCGACGGCCCGCGCGGCACGGTCGGTGCCGTCGCGGTGGACCGCGGCGGCAACCTCGCGGCCGGCGGCAGCACGGGCGGCACGCCGGGCAAGCGGTCGGGGCGCGTGGGGGACACGCCCATCGCGGGCGCCGGCCTGTGGGCGGACAACCGCGTCGGCGCCGCCGCGTGCACGGGCTGGGGCGAGGGCATCCTGCGCATCGGGCTCGCGCGCACGGCCGTCGGGCACCTGCGCGAGGCCGCCGCGCAGGACGCGGCGTGGCTCGCGGTGCGGGAGATGGAGGACCGCGTGAGCGGGCGCGCGGGCGTCATCGTCCTGTCGCGCGACGGCTCGCTCGGCTACGCGTTCAACACCCCGCGGATGGCCGTCGCGTTCATGGACGAGGAGCTCGAGGAGCCGTTCGTGATCGGGCCCGCCCCGCGTGGCTGACGCGGGGCCCGCGGCGGCGCCGGTCGTGCGCCCGCGGCGCGCCTCGGACACGCGCGCGGTGCGCCGCGTCGCCCGGCGCACGTGGCGCGCGACCTACGCGCGCATCGCGCCCGCCGCGCTCGTCGCGACGGTGCTGCGACGGGGCTACGCGCACGAGGCGCTCCTGCGCACGCTCCTCGACGCCGCGCGCGACGCGTTCGTCGTCGAGGCCGGCGGCGAGGTCGTGGGCTACGCCGACGCCGTCCTGCGCACCGCGGCGGAGGCGGAGGTCACGCGGCTCTACGTGCGCCCGGACCGCCAGGGCGCCGGGCTCGGGCGCGCGCTGCTGCTCGCGTGCCTCTCGGCCGCGCGGCGCCGCGGGGCCGCGCGCGTCGTGCTCGGCGTGGACCGCGACAACCGTCGCGCCGTCGCGTGGTACCGGCGGCAGGGCTTCGCGCCCGTGGGCACCGACGTCTTCGAGGCCGGCGGGGCCTCGCGGCCGCTCGTGCGGCTCGCGAGGGACCTCGCCGACGCCCCGGGGCCCGCGTCGTCGCCGGGGGCGCCGGTCAGCCGCCGATGAACGACATCTCGACGCGCGGCCGCGGCGGCGTCGCGGCGGAGCGCAGCTCGGAGTAGCGGTCGGTGCGCGCGGACCACACGGCCCGCACCGCGTCCGCGAGCCCGTCGTCGGAGGCGCCGCCGCGCAGCACCGCCTTGAGGTCGGTCCCCGTGGTGGCGAACAGGCAGGTGTAGAGGTGTCCGTCGGCCGAGAGGCGGGCGCGCGAGCAGCCGCCGCAGAACGCGCGCGTCACGCTCGCCACGACGCCGATCTCGCCGCCGCCGTCGAGGTAGCGCCAGCGCAGCGCGGTCTCGGACGGGTCGTCGCGCGGGACCGGCTCGAGGGGGAGCTCGCGGTGCACCGCGGCGACGATCTCTTCGGCCGTCACGACGTCGTCGAGGCGCCAGCCGTTGGTGGAGCCGACGTCCATGTACTCGATGTAGCGGACGACGTGCCCCGTCCCGTGGAAGCGGCGGGCCATCGCGACGACGCTGCGGTCGTTGAGGCCGCGCTTGACGACCATGTTGACCTTGAGCGGGGCGAGCCCCGCGGCCGCGGCGGCGTCGATGCCGGCGAGCACGCGGGCGACGGGGAAGTCCACGTCGTTCATCGCGCGGAACTCGGCGTCGTCGAGGCTGTCGAGGCTGACGGTGACCCGGCGCAGGCCTGCCTGCGCGAGCGGCGCGGCGAGCGCGGCCAGCGCCGAGCCGTTGGTGGTGAGCGTGACCTCGAGGTCGGGCACCGCGGCGAGCATCTCGACGAGGCGCGGCAGGTCGCGGCGCAGGAGCGGCTCGCCGCCGGTGAGGCGCACCTTGCGCACGCCGAGCGCGACGAAGACGCGCACGACGCGGGCGATCTCCTCGTAGGAGAGCACCTCGGAGCGCGGCAGGAACGGGTGCCCCGGGCCGAAGACCTCCTTCGGCATGCAGTAGACGCACCGGAAGTTGCACCGGTCCGTCACCGAGACGCGGAGGTCCCGCAGCGGTCGTCCGAGGGCGTCGGTCAGCACCCCCCGATCCTAGTCGAACGTCGGGCGACCGCCGTGCAAGGGTGCCGACCGCAGGTCGGTGCCAGGCACCGCAGCGCGGTGCCTGGCACCGACCTGCGCCCCGCCCCGCGTCAGCGACGGAAGGTGCGGTGCGAGACGCCCCACACGGCGCCGTCGCGCCAGCCGAAGCAGACCTCGCAGGCGAGGAAGAACACGCGCCACCGGTGGAACCAGCGCCGCGCCTCGCCCGCGCCGTAGGTCGCCGCAAGGACCGGCAGCACCTCGTCGCGGCGCGCGTCGAGGCGCTCGAGCCAGGCGTGCGCCGTCCGCGCGTAGTGGCGGCCGTCCACCCACCACGCCTCGTCGGGCTCGAGCCGCGTGCGCGCGGCACCGAGCGCGTCGTGCGACGGCATCCACCCGCCCGTGAAGAAGTGGCGCGCCATCCAGTCCGCCGGCCCGCGGTCCTCGAACGGGTAGGTGCGGCGGCGGTGCGCGAACACGTGCACGAACAGCCGCCCGCCGGGCACCAGCACGTCGGCGAGCCGCTCCATCAGCGCCTCGTGGTTCCACAGGTGCTCGAACATCTCGACCGAGACGACGCGGTCGAAGCGCCCGGGCACCTCGAGGTCGGCCACGTCCTGCGTGAGCACCGCGAGCCGCGACGTCGCGCCCCGGCGGTCCCGCTCGGCCTCGACGTGGCCCCGCTGCGCGTGCGAGCTGCTCACCGCCACGACCTCGCACTGTGGGAAGCGCTCGAGCACCCGCATCGAGAGCGCGCCCCAGCCGCAGCCGAGGTCGAGCACCCGCATCCCGTCGCGCACGTCGGCCCGGTCGAGCGTGAGGTCGAGCATCGCGGTCTCGGCCTCCGCGAGGTCGCGCACGCCCGGGTGCCAGAACGCGCCGCTGTACTTCGTCCGCGGCCCGAGCACGAGCCGGAAGAACGCCGGCGGCAGCTCGTAGTGCTGGGCGTTGGCGTCGGGCGTGTGCCGTGCGACCGGGCCCAGCCGCTTCGCCGCGAGGAAGGCGGCGTCGCGCGCCGCCGCCGCGTCCTCGCCGCCGCGGGCGAGCTCGCGCTCCCGCGCGGCCAGCAGGCGCCGCATGCCGAAGCGCAGGGCCGCGTCGGGGAGCAGGCCGAGGTCGACGAGCCGCTCGATCACGCGCGGTCCCCCCGGCGCGGCGGCCACGGCACGAACGCGGACACCTCGCGCTGGTAGGCGCGGTAGTCGTCGCCCCGCGAGCGCAGCGCCTGCGCCTCCGCGGGCGGGATCCCCGTCACGAAGAGCAGCAGCGCGAGCATCGTGGCCGCGGCGAGCCACGCCCAAGCGCCGCCCGGAGCGGCGGTCGCGGCCAGCGCGAACGCCACCCAGACCAGCCACTCGAAGAAGTAGTTCGGGTGGCGCGACCACGCCCACAGCCCGGCGCGGCACGTGCGGCCCCGGTGGCCCGCGTCGGCCTTCCAGCGCGCGAGCTGGCGGTCGGCGACGGCCTCGCCCGCCCACGCGACGACGAACAGCGCGAGCGCGGCCGTCTCGAGCGGCGCCGGGCCGGCGCCGCCGTGGCGGGCGACCGCGAGGAACGGCCACGACAGGAGCGCGGCGAGCAGCCCTTGGGCGAGGAAGAAGCCGAGGAAGGTCGCCGCGGACCAGCGCGCGCGCAGGGCGACGTAGCGACCCTCCTCGGGCCGGCCGACCACGCGGTGCACGAGCAGCAGCACGACGTGGCGCAGGCCCCACAGCGAGACCGCCGCGACGAGCGCGAGCCGTCGCGCGGGGGCGCCGTCGAGCACCGCCGCGTACACGCCCGCGGTGAGCACGAGGCACGCCGCCCAGCCCGGGTCCACGAGGCTCCAGTTGCGCACGCGCAGCGCCACGACCCACAGCGCGGCCTGCAGCAGCAGGCACGCCGCGCCCGCGAGGAGGAACGCCGTCGCCGCGCTCACGCCGCCCCCGCGCGCAGGGCGGCCAGCACCGCGTCGAGCGGGGCGTCGTCCTCGGGGCCCGCGTTGCGGTGCGAGAAGAGCACGCGGTCGCCGGGCGCGACGACCAGCGTGCCGCCGAGCTGCCACGGGTCGCCCTGCGTCTTCCCCTGCCGGAAGCCCTCCTTGCGGGCGCGCAGCGCCTCGCGGAACATCTTCGGCCGCAGCAGCGCGAGCAGGCTCGTGCGCCGCAGGGTGACCGCGGCGTAGGCGCGGCCGTCGGTGTCCACGAGCAGGGTGCCCTTCCACCCCGCGAGCACGCGGAAGCCCTTGGCCTGCTCGGGGACGCCCACGCCGACGAGCACCACGTCGGCGCCCGCGGCGCGGAGCTCGTCGAGGCGCTTGCCGATCCCGGCGACCCGCCGGAAGCAGAAGATTCACCCCCAGTGGCGCAGGAACGCGAGCACCACCGGGCGGTCGCGCCAGAGGTCGCCGAGCCGGACGGGACGGCCCTCGTCGTCGGACAGCGTGGTCGCGGCGAGGGCGGGGACGGTCGGGGTCATGCGGGGGCGGTTCCGAGCGTCGAGAGGCGCCCGCAGCCCTCGCGGGCGAGCACGAGCTGGAGGTCGGAGAGGCGGCGCGCGCGGAACGCCGCCTCGCACACCGCGAGGTAGTACGTCCACCGCCGCACGAAACGGTCGTCGAAGCCCAGCGCCGCGACCTCGGGCAGGCGCGCCAGGAAGCGCTCGCGCCAGCGGCGCAGCGTCCACGCGTAGGAGAGCGCGAGGTCCTCGACGTGGAACACGCGCAGGCGCGTGTGCCGCGCGAGGAGGTCGCCGAACGCGCCCAGCGAGCCCAGCAGCGTGCCGGGGAACACGTGGCGCTCGACCCAGTCGGTGCGCGCGGCGTAGCGGTCGAAGCCGCGGTCGGGGTGGCAGATCACCTGCACCGCCGCGACGCCGTCGGGCGCGAGGACGCGGTCCACCGCCTCGAACCACGGGCGCCACCAGCGCCGCCCGACCGCCTCGAGCATCTCGACCGACACCACCGCGTCGTAGGTGCCGCGCTCGTCGCGCCAGTCCTGCAGCCGCAGGTCCACGCGGTCGGCGAGCCCCGCACGCCGGACGCGCTCGACGGCGAAGGCGTGCTGCGCCGGCGACACCGTGAGCCCGGTGACGTGGCAGGCCCGCGTGGTCGCCGCGTGGAGCGCGAAGGAGCCCCACCCGCACCCGATCTCGAGCACGCGGTCGCCGTCGGCCACGCACGCCTTGCGCGCCACCGCCTCGAGCTTGCGGCGCTGCGCGTCGCCGAGCGGCTCGTCCTCGCGCGCGACGACGGCGGAGGAGTACGTCATCGTCTCGTCGAGCCACAGCGCGTAGAAGTCGTTGCCGAGGTCGTAGTGCGCCTGCACGTTGCGCCGGCTGCCCGTGCGGTCGTTGTCGAGCCGCCGCGGCAGGAACCACGCGCCCACGCGGGCGAGCAGCGGCGGCCGCGCGACCGCCGCGTTGCGCACGCCGAGCTCGAGCAGCGTCGCGAGGTCGTCCGAGGTCCAGTCGCCGTCCACGTACGACTCGCCCAGCCCGAGGCGGCCGCGCAGCGCGACCTTGCGGAAGAACGCCGGGTCGCGCACGACGAGCGTCGCCGCGGGCCCCGCGCCGGGCGACGGGGCGTCGCCCGCGACGCGCGTGCCGTCGGGCAGCACGACCGTGACGCGACCGACCGGCCAGCGGCGCAGCGCGTCGAGCACCCGCCGCCGCAGCGTGGCGTCGAGCCAGCCGCCGCGCGAGGACGTCGTCCGCCCGGGGTCGTCGGCGCTCGCACGCGCCGCGCCCGTCGCGCCCGCGGGTGGGGCGGGCCGAGCCGCCGGAGCGGGGGGCGCGGCGGGGCGCGCGAGGTCGGGGGGCGGAGGGGCGTTCACGGGGGGAGGCGTCCGGCGGAGGCGGGATGGTACGGGGGGCGCGAGCGGAAAATCGCCCCCGCCCGCCACAGCCGCCACGCGTGCCGGTGGATGGCCGCCCACGCGCGCCACGGCATCGCCGGGTGGCGCAGCAGCAGCGGGACGAGCGTGCGGTCGGCGAGCGGGCGGCGCTCGCCGTCGAACCACCCGCGCAGCCGCGGCACCCCGCCCCGGACGAGGTCGGCGCGGGCGTGCAGCCGCTCGCCGGGGGGCGACAGCACGAAGCGGTAGGAGCCCTCGAGGTCGAAGAACGGCGAGACGTGCATGCGCTTCTTGACCGTCCACGCGAGGCCCTCGGGCACGCGCTCGGCCTCGCCGGCGGGGAGCACGTAGGCGTGGCGGTCGCCGAAGGTGTTGTGCACCTCGGCCACCGCCGCGTGCAGCGCGCCGTGGGCGTCGTGGCACCACCAGAACGACACGGGGTTGAAGCCGAGCCCGAGGAAGCGCGGCTGCGCGAGCACCTGCACGGGGCCCGTCGCCGGCGCGAGGCCCGCGGCGAGGAGCACGCGCGCGAGGCGGGCGCGCGCGGTGTCGGCGCGGCGTCCGCGGAAGTGGTCGGCGTCGCGCCACGAGAGCAGCCGCGCGCGGTTCCCGCCGAACAGCGACGGGGAGCGGCGCCGCGCCGCGAGCTCGTCGAGGTCGAGCAGCAGCGTCCAGAACGGGAGCGTCAGCCCCCAGGGCGGGTCCACCTCGCGCGCGTGGCGCACGGTGCCGACGTAGACCGCGCTGACGCTCACGACCGCGCGCCGAGCGCGTCGATCGCCGCGACGACGCGCGTGGCGGCGACGAGCCCGTCCTCGTGGAAGCCGTGCCGCAGGTGCGCCCCGGCGAACCACGTGCGGCGGGCGCCGTTGCGCGCGGCGACCGCGTCCTGCGCCGCGACCGCGTCGGCCGTGAGCGTGGGGTGCGCGTACGCGAGCTCGCGCAGCACGCCCGCGGGCTCGCGCGACGGGTTGAGCGTGACGCAGACGGGCACCTCGCCCGGCAGGTTCTGCAGGCGGTTGAGGTGGTAGGTCAGCGAGGCCGGCGCCGCGTCGTCGCGGCAGTCGGCGACGTCGCAGTTCCACGCCGACCACGCGCGGCGGCGGCGCGGCAGGAACGACGCGTCGGTGTGCAGGACGACGCGGTGGCGCGCGTAGGGGAAGCGCGCGAGCAGCGCGCGCTCGGCGTCGTCGGCGTCGGGGAGCAGGGCGAGCGCCTCGTCGGCGTGGCACGCGAGCACGACGTGGTCGAAGCGCTCGAGCGGGCGACCCGCCACCTCGACCGTGACGCCGCCCCCGTCGCGACGGATCGCGCGCACGGCCGACGACGTGCGCGCGCGGGGCCCGAGGTCGCGGGCGACCGCCTCGACGTAGGCGCGGCTCCCGCCCGCCACGGTCAGCCACGGCAGCTGGCGGCGCCGCAGGAAGCCGTGGTTGTCGAAGAAGCCGAGCAGCATGCGCGCCGAGCCGTCGAGCACGCCCCCGAACGGGGCCGACCACACGGCGCCGGCGGTCGGCAGGAGCCAGTGGCGCACGAACCCGTCGCCGTACCCGCCGCGCTGCAGGAACGTCCGCACCGTCACGTCGGGGGCGGGCGACGGCGCGTCCGGGGCGGAGGCGGCCAGCCACGCGCGCGCCTCGCGGAAGAAGCGGAACAGGTCGCGGAACATGCGGTGGAACGAGGGGCGCAGCAGGTTCGACGGCTGCGCGAGCACGGACGCGACCGAGCGGAGCGCGTACTCGAGGCCGCAGCGTCGGCAGCGCACCGAGAGCGCCATGTCCGACGCCACGGCGCCGACGCCGAGCTCGTCGAGCAGGGCGACGAAGCCGGGGTAGGTGGCGCGGTTGAACACCATGAAGCCGGTGTCCACGCGCAGGCGCCGCCCGCCGACCTCGACGTCGTGGGTGTGGGCGTGGCCGCCGAGGCGGTCCTGCGCCTCGAAGAGCACGACCTCGTGCTTCGCGGCGAGCCGACGCGCCGCGACGAGCCCCGTGACCCCGCCGCCGACGATCGCGATGCGCATGAGGTCAGAGGGCGCGGCGGCCCTCTTCGAGCACCGACTCCGGCGGGACCTTGAGCCGGCGGACGATGCCGAGCTTGGCGAGCATCGACAGGAAGACGTGGCCGAGGTCGATCTCGCCCGGGTAGAAGCCCTGGCGCTCGGAGGCCTGGTAGCGGTGGTGGTTGTTGTGCCACCCCTCGCCCATCGTGATCCACGCGACGAAGCGGTTGTTGCGGCTCTCGTCGCCCGTCTTGAAGCGCTTGCTGCCCCAGACGTGGAGGACGGAGTTCACGCACCACGTCCCGTGGTAGAGGACCACCGTCGAGACGCCCATGCCCCACACGAGCAGCTGCGCGCCCGAGGTGTGCAGCCCGGGGAAGGCGGCCGCGAGCGCCCCGCCGCCGAAGAAGATCACGGCGCCGAGCAGGATCGGCGGCACGAAGTGCCAGCGGTCCAGCCAGACGATCTCGGGGAACTTCGCCCAGTCCTGCACGCGGCTCCACTCGGTCGTCGAGTGGGCGGGCGAGCAGATCCAGCCCATGTGCGCCCACCAGAACCCGCGCTGCACCGGCGAGTGCGCGTCCTCGGGGGTGTCGGAGGCCTTGTGGTGGAGGCGGTGCACCGACGCCCACCACAGCGGGCCCTTCTGGATCGCGGTGCACGCGGCGGCGGCGACGAGGAACGCGTACGCGCGGCTGGTCTCGTAGGAGCGGTGGGAGAAGAGCCGGTGGTAGCCCGTCGTGACCGCGAGCATGCGCAGCACGTACATCAGGAAGGCGAGGACGACGGCCGCGACGCTCACGCCGACCCACGCCAGCGCGACGAACGGCACGATGTGGATCAGCACGAACCAGCTGGTGGAGAACGCACGGTAGCCGGCGGAGGCTCGCCCCGGGACCGGCGCGGCGGCGGGGGCGGCCGGCGCGGCGGCCGGCGCGAGGGCGGGGGGCATCGCCAGAGGGTACCGGATGCGCGGCCAAACCCCGTGAATCGTCCCGCACGGGGAGGCGGCTCGCAACCCCGGCGGACGGCCCACGACCTTCGGGCGCGGCAGCCCCGCGGCGGGACGAGACCGGACCCGTCCGGTCCGGGCGGCGGCCGCCCGCTACTTGCGGTCCGGGACGTGGATGAACTCGCCGTCGTTCTCGGCGGCCAGCCGGCGGAGGAACTCGAGGTCCACCCCGGTGTTGCCCATCGCGATCACGTGGATCTCGACCTTGGCGAACCGGTTCACGTCCCGCATCCACGAGAGGATCGTCTCGGTGTCGGTGATCTCGCCCCGGGTCGGCGTCCCGTCGGTGAGGAAGTACATGGTGTCGGGGATGGGGTCGAGCTGGGCCTGGAGCGTGGGCTTCTCGTGGAGCCCGACCGCGGCCTTGAGCGCCCCGTAGATGTTGGTCTCCTCCTCGAGGCCCGCGGCCTTGACCGCGCCGATCGCCTGGGCGCCCATCCCGCCGGCGACCACGAGGGCGTCCTGCCACGGGCGCACCTTCGTCGAGAAGAAGACGAGGTTGAACCGCGTGCGCGCGTCGAGCTTGCCGAGCGCGGTGATGACCGCGTTCTTGGCGACGTCGATGCGCTGGCCCTTGGGCAGCGTGCCGAGCTTCTCCTGGGCGTCCTTGGGGACCTCGATCAGGGTCTCCATCGACTTCGACACGTCGAGCACGAAGAGCACGCTCTGCGAGAAGATGCGCCGCCCGTAGTAGGTCGGCTCGTCCTCCCCCGGCTTCTTGGCGGGCGCGTAGCGGTCGTCCTCGGGGTTCTTCGCCTCCGGGAGCGGGGGCGGGATCCCCTTGGGCTTCTGGTCCTGCCACCACTTGCGCCACACCTGCGGGTTCGGGCCGAAGCTCTCGTGCGTCACCGCCTTGAGCGCCGCGTGGATCTCCCGGTGCAGGCGCCCGCCCTCGGTGTCGAGGCGCTCGATCAGCGGGTCCACCGCGTCGATGTCGCCCATGGTCGCGAGCGCGCGGCAGGCCGAGAGGCGCACCTGCCAGTCCGACGCCGTCAGGCGCGCGACCACCGCCTTCGTCGCCTTCGAGGTGGCCTGCCCGAGCGCGGCGCACGCGTCGGCCTTGGCGATCCACGCCTTCGGGTTCTTGTCCTCGATCTCGGCCACGAGCACCGGGGCGCTCGCGGGGTCGGCGAGGTCCTGCAGCGCCTTCGCGGCGTTGGCGCGGACGAGCCAGTGCGGGTCCTTGAGCATCGCCTCGAAGGTCGTGCGCGACGTCGTGTCCTTGAGGTCGCCGAGCACGCGGGCGACGTGGGCCCGCACCATCGCGTCGGCGTCGGAGAGCCCGGAGGTGCGCAGCCACCCGATCACCTCGGGGTCCTCGGTCCGCTTGAGCAGCAGCACGATCGTCTCGCGCACGACGTCGGCGTCGATGGCGAGCCGCGACAGCACGAGGCGCGCGGTCTCGACGCTGCGCACCTTCTCGAGGCCCCGCAGCAGCGCCGCCAGCGTGATCGGGTCCTGCTCGGCCTGGATGCGCCGCCGCTCGGCCGCGTCCACGCCGCCGGTCTCGCCCGTCAGCGCGACGTCCTTGGGCGTCTCGGCCATGCTCTTGCGCTTGCCGAGCATGCGGTCGGCCCACCGCGCGTCGAAGTCGTCGGGCGTCATCCCGAGGCCTTCGCGGAACGCGGCCGCGTGCTCCTTCCCCTCGCGCAGGAGCTTGAGCGTCGCGAGCCAGCGGTCGCGGTCCTCGTCGAGCATCGTCTTCATGTACGACCACGCGCGCACGTGGTCGTCGTAGGAGAGGTGCGAGAGCGACGCGTGGCCGAACAGCTTCTCGGTGGGGGGGCGCTTGCCCGCGGCGATCGCGACGGCCTTCTTGTCCCAGTCCTTGCCCGACCCGGACGCGCCCGTGCTCTCGTCGTGGCAGAAGGTCGTCCAGTCGGCGAAGAACGGGTGGATCTTGCAGAGCCAGTCCGCGCACGCGACGAATGCCCACTTCGGGCAGTTCTTCGTCTGGCCCGTCACGCCGTGCCAGCACGAGAACAGGATGTGGCCCACCATGTGGCGCACGTAGCCGTGCAGGTCGCGGTCGCTGCCGTAGTCGTCGGTCGAGGTCGCGAACCCGTTCCAGCAGAACCCGCCGGCGACCTTCCCGCCGCCGCCGCCGTAGAGCATGTTCGTGCGCGGGCTGCCGAAGTAGGTCGCCTGCCACGCCTCCTTCTTCGACGTCCGCGACGCGAGGTAGATCGCCATCGGCTGGCCGAGCCGCGCGTCGTCGCCGAACACCTCGACGAAGTCGTCGTAGGCCTTCTCCGCGCGCTCGAGGAAGAGGTGCGCAATCTCGTGCGTGTCCATCACGCGCGGCGCGCCGCCCTGCGTGAGCACCTTGAGCTGGGGGATGTCGGTGGCGACGTAGAAGCGGCTCGTCCACGCCACTGCCATCTTCTTGCGCGCCGCCGGGTCGGCCTTGCGCAGCCCGACGGCCGACTCGACGTCGAGCTGGTGCGCGAGCTTCGCCTTGGCGTCCGCGTCGGGGAACCCCGGGAGCCCGTCGCACGACGTGCACTCGGTGTCCTCGGCGCAGCGGCTGCACGTGATGCCCCACGACGCCGCGTGGCGCTTCCAGAAGCACTCCGGCTTCTGCGACCCCGTGCACTCCGCGCCCCAGCCGTCGGGGCGGTCCTTGCTCGAGCAGTTGCCCCCCGACGCGCAGAAGCCGCAGCGGCACGGGTCCTCGGGCGGCCGCAGCGGCGAGCGCAGGTAGTGCCAGCACGCCTCGCCCTCCTGGCAGCTGCAGTGGCCGGGCTTCATCCGCTCGGTGGGCGACTCCTCCGCGCCCGCGGGCCGCAGGGCGCCGACCCAGACGGCGAGGAACGCGACCGAGAGCACGCGCAGCAGGCGGGCGTGGGCGAGGGGCGGCATCGCCGCGGATCGTAGCAATCCGGGCCCGCGCCGCGGGAGACCCCGCGGCCGCCCGGGGTGGGGGACTCCGGCCCCGACCGTCGGGCGCGGCGGCGGCCCGGCCGCCGGTTCCGCCCGCGCCGTCGCCACGGGCCCCGCGCCCCGCGCACCGGGCTCGGCCCCGTGGCATCCTCCCCGCTCCCCGACGCCCGCCCCACGGAGGTCTCCTCGATGCGCGCCGTCCCCTCGGTCCTCGGTCTGCTCGCCCTCGCCGTCGCCGCGTTCGCCGTCGCGGGCCCCCGTGGCGCGACCGCCTCGCCCCGGCCGCAGGACGCCCCCGCGGCGACCGGCGGGCGCGAGGTCGAGTACCGCCACGGCGACGTCACGCTGCGCGGCTGGCTCGCGCGGCCGGCGTCGGTCCCCGCGGGCGGGGCGTCGGCGGTGCTGGTCGTGCACGACTGGATGGGCTGCGGCGACTTCGCCAAGCGGCGCGCGGACGCGCTGGCGGCGGCGGGCCACGTCGCCTTCGCGCTCGACATGTACGGCGGCGGCAAGGTGTGCGGTGGCCCGCAGGAGGCGATGGCGCAGGCGACGACCTTCTACAAGGACCGCGCGCTGATGGTCGCGCGGGCGAAGGCGGGGCTCGACGTGCTGCGGGCCGAGCCCGGCGTGGACCGCGCGCGCGTGGCGGCGATCGGGTTCTGCTTCGGCGGGTCGGTCGCGCTGCAGCTGGCGCGCTCGGGCGAGGCGATCGCGGGCGTCGTCTCGTTCCACGGCGGCCTCAAGACCGACGTCCCGGCCGCCGAGGGCGCGGTGAAGGCGAAGCTGCTCGTGCTGCACGGCGGGGCCGACCCGTTCGTGCCGCCGGCGGAGGTCGCGGGCTTCCTCGAGGAGATGAACCGCGCGAAGGCGACGTGGCGGATGGAGGTGTACGGCGGCGCCGTGCACGCGTTCACCAACCCCGCGGCCGGCACCGACCCGAGCAAGGGCGCGGCGTTCGACGCCGACGCCGACCGGCGCAGCCTCGCGGCGCAGGACGCGTTCTTCGCCGAGGTCCTCGCCGCGAAGTGACGAGAGGTCGGCTGCGACCGGCCCGGGCCCTGCGTGCGATCGGCGCCCGACGGGCCTCGTCTTTCGTGAATTCGGCCGGCTACAGCACGAGCAGCGCGACGCCCGCGGCGAGCGTGAGCAGGCCGAGCGGGACGAAGACGAAGCCGATCCACCCGGCCGAGCGGTCGAGGACCGCGCGGGCGGGGTCGCGCGGGTCGTGGAACACGTCCACCTTCGCGCCGGGGGCGAGGCGTGCGGCGAGGGCCTCGCACTCCTTCGCGTGGCGCCGCTTCGGGTCGGACAGCCCGACGCGCGTGCCGCGGTGGGTCGTGCCGTCCACGGCGTAGTCGTACGCCACCGAGAGCGCGCCCATCCGGACGATCTCGACGGCGTCGCCGGCGAGCCCGACGCCGTCGCTCCACGTGACGTCGCACGAGACGACGGTCCCCGTGGCGCGCCGCCAGCGCCGCGTCGCGAGGCGGCGCAGGAACGGGAGGAGGCCGGCCACGGCGAGGGCGGAGCCCGCCGCGCAGAACGCGATCGCCATCCAGAGCTGCATGGCCGCAGAGCGTACCGGACCGCGGCGCGCGTCGCACGGCCGCGGTCCACGTCGGCGTGCCTGCTGCGCCGGGCGGCCTGCGCGGTGCGTCGTTCCGCTCGGCCCGACGGCCGCTCGCGCTCACCCGCCGTAGGGGACGAAGGCGGCCCAGTAGCGGGGGGCGGCGAAGCGGCGGCGGCCGTCGGCGTCACGACGGTCGCGCAGGGCCAGCGCCGCCTCGCGCAGGGCGTCGGCGGGGGCGAGCGGGGCGTCCTTGCGCAGCAGGCGCTCGTAGACGCCGTCCATGAGCAGGCGGGTGGCCTCGTCGTCCACCTTCCACAGCGAGGCGAGCACGCGGCGCGCGCCCGCCATCTGGAACGCGCTGACGAGGCCGAGCACGCCCTCGCCCGACTCGGCCGTGCCCTTGGCGGTCTCGCAGGCGGAGAGCGTGACGAGCTCGACGCCGTCGAGGTCGAGGTAGGACGCCTCGAGCGCGGTCAGCACGCCGTCGTCGCCGCCGCCGCCCTCGCGCGGGTTGGCGCCCGCGAGCGCGAGGCCGGAGAGCAGCATCGGGTCGTGGCCGACCGCGAGCATGCGCTCGGCGTCGGCGGAGAGGAACGCGTCCTTGACCTTGCGGTCGTAGAGGCCGGCCAAGAGGTCGGTGCGGGCGAAGCCGTGCGTGGCGACGTGGACGAAGCGACGGCCCTTGACGCCCTCGCGCACGCGGGCCTCGGTGGCGTCGGCGCCGAGCCGGAGCGTCGTCGCGTCCGCGCCGAACCGCTCGCGCAGCGCGAGGGCCTCCTCCCGCGTGGCGGGGATGGGGGAGAACGACCCGCCGCGCGGGGCGCGGTCGAGCGCGGCGAGGACGGGGGGCGGCGTCGCCAGCGACCGGTCCTTCGGGCCGGCGTCGGCGTGGTCGTAGTCCACGCCGCCGACGACGAGTGCGCCGACGCCGGGCGGCGGCGCGTCCTTCGCCGGGACGAGGTCGAAGGGGTGGAACACGTACGAGACCGCGACGTCGTCGAGGAGCGCGCGGCCCGCCTCCTTCCCCGGGACGGCGGCGAAGGGGACCGAGGCGAGCGCCGCGTCGGGACAGACGACGACGCGCTTCAGGTCCGGCCCGAGGACCCCCTCGAGCGGCGACCAGACGAGGCGGCGGACCGCTGCGCCGGCCTCCGCGACCGCCTCGCGCGACGCGTCGTCGCCGGCGTCGTCGGCGATCGCGGTGACGAACGCCTCGCACGCCGCGTCGATCTCGTCCGCGCCGCCGAGCTCGACGCGCACGGCGTCGCCGGCGCCCCGCAGCACCCAGCCGACGTAGCGCTCTCGCACCCGCAGGAGATCGACCAGCGCCGTGCCGTCGGGGAGCGCGTGGGCCACGTCGGCGTCGCGCAGGTCGAGCCGCTCGAGCGCGGCCCGCCGCGGCGCGCAACGGCTGGCGAGCTCCGCGGTCAGGCGCTCGCGCTCCGCGGCGGCGGCGGCGTAGCGGGTCTGCCACGCGCCGCGCGCCGCGGCGTCGCGCCCGGCCGGGGGCGAGTTCGCCAGGCGGCTCGCCGTCCGCTGCGCCGTCTCGAGACGCTCGACGAGCGCCGGGTCCACGTCCGCCCGGCGACGCCAGAGGGCCCGCTCGGCCGCCTCCGCGCGCGCGACCAGCCCGCGCAACCGCAGCGTCTCGGCGTGCCCCGAGAGCTTCGCTCCTCGGGCGAACGACACCCATCGGTCCAACGCGTGCCGCGTGTTCCGGGTCAACGCGAGGCGCTGCGACCCGACGAGGCCGGCGAGGTTGGCCCGCACGAACGCCTCGGTGCTGGCGAGCGCCCGCTCGAAGTACGGGCGGGCTTCGGCGAGAGCGCCTTGGTCCTGCAGGAGCGACGCGAGGTTGCCGAGGTCGATCGCGGCGTCCGGGTGGTCCTCGCCCGGCGCCTGCGTCACGATGCGGACCGCGCGCTCGAGTCGCGCGCGGGCGCCGGCGTAGTCGCGCAGCTCCCACAACGCGAGGCCGAGACCGTTGAGCACCTTCGCGACGCTCGGGCTCTCCGCGCCCGACGAGCGCTCGGCGATGGCGAGCGCACGCTCGTAGAGCGGCACGGCCTGTGCGAAGGCCCCTTGGGTGCGGTGGAGCCTTGCGAGGCTGAGCAGCGTCGCCGCGACCAAGGCGGAGCCGGGGCCGAGGCGGCGTTCGCGGATCCCCAGCGCGCGCTCGTGGAGGCGCCGCGCGTCCTCGTACGCGCCCGCTCTCTCGAGCGCCACCGCCAGGACCGAGAGGTCCTGGGCGACGTCGGGATGGTCGGCCCCGAGCACCGCCTCGCGAATCGAGAGCGCGCGCTCCGCGAGAGGGCGGGCCTCGGCGTGCGACCCCACGTCGAGGAGGATCACCGCCAACTGGGAGAGCGTTCGGGCCACGTTCCTGTGGCGCACGCCGAGCGACGACTCGAGGATCACGAGGGCCCGCTCCATCGCGGCCCGCGCCTCGGCGAACGCGCCCTCGTCGGCGAGGAGATTGCCGAGGTCGACGAGCGCGGTCGCGACGTACGGGTGCCGTGGGCCGCGCGCCTTCTCGTAGATCGCGATCGCGCGCTCGAGGAGGGGGCGTGCCTCACGGAACGCGCCCGAGAGCCGCAGATGACCGGCGAGCGCGACGAGACAGCCCGCGACGTAGGGGTGGTCGGCGCCCAGCGTCTCCTCGAAGATCGAGAGCGCGCGTTCCGCGAGCGCGCGGGCCTCCGGCCAGGCGCCCTGTCGGCTCCGGGCGTTCGCGAGGTTGCTCAGCACCTCGGCGACGGCGCGACTGCGTGGCCCGTAGACCCGCTCCCTCAGGGCGACCACGGCCTCCAAGCGCTTCGTCGCCTCGTCATGCTCCCCGAGGTCGGCGAGGAGCAGCGCGTAGTTGTTCGAGACGGTGGCGAAGTTCGGATGGTCGGTGCCGAACACCCGCTCGCAGAGGGCCAGCGTGCGGATGTAGATCGGTCGTGCGGCGGCGTAGTCCCCCTTGCTGACGAGGACGCCCGCGAAGTCGTTGAGGAGGCCGCCGACCTCGGGCGCGTCGGGGCCCAGCGCCACCTCGAGCGCCGAGAGCGCCTCCTCGAACAGGGCCTTCGCGGCGTCGAGCTCGCCGAGGTCGGCGAGGACGCCCGCGAGCTCCCCGCGCGTGATCGACGTCTCGCGGTGCGCGCGCCCGAGGGCTCGTTCCTGGATCCCCGCGGCCCGTTCGAGACGCTGGCGCGCCTCCCCGTACGCGCCTCGGGCGCGGGACGTCTTCGCGAGCTGGAGGAGCGCCGTCGCCAGCGCGGGGGCGTCGGGCCCGAGCGTCCTCTCGCGCAGCGCCACCGCACGCTCGAGCGCGACGGACGCGTCCGCCGTCTTGCCGAGCTCGAGGAGCGCCACCCCGAGCACCTCGAGCGAGCGCGCGAGGTCGGCGTGCTCCGGGCCCTGGACGCGCTCGCGGATGTCCACCGCCTCGCGTGCGCCGGACGCCGCCGACCGTGCATCCCCGGCGTCGAGCGCCGCGGCCGCCTTCGCGTCGAGGGCGGACGCGCGGGCGAGGTCGGCGGAGGCGTCGCTCGGTGCCGGCGCCGGCGGCGGCGCCGCGTCCTGCGCCGTCGCGGGCGCGGCGACGACGAGGGACGCGCCGAGCAGGAGGCCGGCGACGAAGGCGGCGGGGGACGGGCTCGGCATGTCACTCCCGACAGGCGGCGGCCCGCCGCGGCCATTTCACCCGCGGCCCCCGGTGCGTCGCAAGCGCGCGGCGGGCGGCGAGCCGACCGTGCCGCGTCAGCCGAGCAGGCGCGAGAGGTCGGCGCCGGGCCGCACGTCCTTCGGCGCGCGGCCGCGGGCGTAGAGGCGCGCGCCGCCCACGCCGACCAGCCGGGCGCGGGCGCCCTCGA
>JADZCA010000023.1 GCA_020851795.1 Planctomycetota bacterium
ACGCTGACCATGCTCCTCGCCCACGGGAAGGACCCCGTGGACGTGCGCCACACGCTCGCGCAGTGGCTGCGGGAGGACGGCCGCTTCGCCGAGGCCCTCCCCCACGTCGAGCGCTGGCTCCGCGAGGAGCCGGGCGACGCGACCGCGGTCGTGCTCGCTTCGGCCGTGCTCCACGGCCTCTCCCGCGACGCCGACGCGCTCCGCACGCTCGAGGCGGCCGTCGAACGGTGGAAGGCGCGCAAGGAGTGGCAGCAGTGGCTGGCGTTCCAGGTCGCGCAGGCCGCCTACGAGGCGAAGCAGCCGAAGGCGGCGGCCACGTGGATCGAGGACGCGATCCGTCTGCGCCGGGAGGCGGGGGGCGGCGGGGGCCCGGACGCGCAGCTCTCCGCGTGGTACCAGCTCCTCGCGCGCGCCCGCTCCGGCCTCGGCGAGACCGACGCCGCGGTGAAGGCGGCCTCGGCCGCCATCGTCGCGCGGGGCGGCTCGTCCGAGAACCGCCAGGACGCCATGGCCGCCCTGCGCCAGGTGCTCGCGGAGGCGAAGGACCTCGACGCCTGGGCAACGGCCTACGAGGCGGAGGTGGCCACGAGCGGCCTCGACGCCCCCACGATCCGCAAGGCCGTCGCGGGCATCTACCGGCAGCGGGGTCGCAACGACCGCGCGATCGCGTGGGCGCGCGCGGCCCGCGAGCTCGATCCCGCCGACGGGGAGGTGCACGCGCTGCTGCTCGGCGCGCTCGACGCGACCGGGGACGCGCCCGGCGCCGTCGAGGCCCTCCTCGCATCGCTCCGGATGGCCCCCAAGAACCTCGCGGCCTATCCCGACCTCGCGGCGCGCTTCGCCCGCGCGGGCGACGAGACGTCCGCCGAGCGCGCGCGCACGAACCTCGTGGAGGCGATGCCCTCCGAGCCCGACGGCTGGCGCGAGCTCGCGAAGCTGCGCACCGCGGCGAACCGCCACGATCTCGCAGCGGGGCTGTGGCTCCGCGTGACCGAGCTCCGGCCCAACGAGCCCGAGGGGTGGCTCACCCTCGTCGCCGAGCGCCTCGAGGCCGGCGACAAGGACGGGGCCCGCGCGGCCCTCGACCACGTCGACGCCACGACGTGGGACGAGCGATTCGGCGACGTCCGCGCGCAGGCGAGCAAGCTTCGCGAGCGTCTCCGCTGACCGACACGGCCGTCCGGCGCCCGGCGCCGGACGGCCGTCGTCTCCCCCCGCGCGCGGGAACGACGCAACGCCCCGCGACGGACTCGAGCCCGGGGCGCGAGGGCCCGAAGGGGCCGCGCGCCGAGCGAGCGAGGGCGGGTCTTCCCAGACCCTGGGTCATCACGCCGGCGAGACCGCCGGGCGCTTCCACGCGCCGATCGCCTCGGCGAGGATGTCCGCGAACCGCTCGGCCTTCTCCGGCGCCACGCGCATCTCGGCGAACGGGGCGAACTCCTCGACGAGCAGGTCGCGTCGCATCTCGAAGCAGAGCGTGCGCCCGGGGAAGCGCGCGGCGTGGACGGCCGCGAGCGTGCTCGGTTGCAGCGTGTAGGCGTGGTCCTCGGCGGTCGGGATGCCCGCGCGCGCGAACGCCGCGCGCAGCGCTGCGACGAGCCCCTCGTCTGCGAGCCGCCGTCCCTCGGGGTCGCGCGTGATGAGATCGACCTCCGGCCGGAGCGGCCAGCGGCGCACCACGTCGGGCCGGTAGGCGTCGTGGAGGCTCTCGACGATGCGCGCGTCGACGGCCACGTCGACGCTGCGCGGCGCGTACGTGTGGACGAACAGCGCGATCCCCCGCGCCCCCATGACCTGCGACACCGCCTGCTCCACGAGACCCCGGTACGCGCCGTAGCGCTCGAGCAGCAGCCTCCGATCGGCGGCGTGCGTGACCCACGGCATGAGCCCGGGCGTCATGGCGCCCGCGACCGACGGGGCAGCCACGGCATCCGGGGAGATGACGCGGTTGCAGTCGACGAAGGTGCGCGGGAGCCGGCACCGCACGACGAGCGCGGTGCGCGTCGGGTCGGCCGCCACCAGGCGCGCGGCGAGGCGCTCGGCCACCTCCGGCGCGCCGACGTCGGTGTTCACGAAGAAGAAGTCGACGAGGTCGTCAGGGTAGACGCCCACGAGCTCCGCGCGCAGCGACGCGAAGTGCTCGGCCTTCGTCGCGCCGTGCGGGACTTCGAGGAGGACGTCGGGCGCCGCGTCGGCCGGCGCGCGCGCGCCCCGAACCCAGGTGACGTCGCAGACACGCGGGATCGAGCGGAGAGGCGTGGGCATGGATGCGGGCCATGGTAGGCGCGACCGGGTCGAGGACCGCGATCCGGGAGGGAGGACGGCGGTGCCGGGAATGCGGGGGGCGGCGGGGGCGGGGAGCAGCGCGAGCCGCGTCGCGAGCTCGTCAGCCCGGGGCCGTCCGGATGGCGGCGATGCGATCGAGGGCGAACGTGTGGCTCGCGTCGGTGTCGCGCTCGGTCGCGTCCAGCCAGACCCGCCGCTTCTGGCGGTAGACCGCCTCCGGCTGGACGGTGCGCGGCTTCTTCTCGCCGGCGGCGTTGACGTAGAGGATCTCCACGCAGAGCCCGGCTTCCGCGGCGAGCTCGAGGATGTCCTCGAGCGGGCCGGGCGCCAGCGTCTTCCA
>JADZCA010000024.1 GCA_020851795.1 Planctomycetota bacterium
CCGGCCAAGCAGGTCCACCGCGCGGGCGAGCTGAGGCTTGCTTCGCCGGGCTCCCCCTGGGCTCCCCTTCCCGGTCACTACCGGGAGGCCCCATGGGCGCACACAGGACCGACATGCACCGACTTCAGGAACTCGTCCGTCTCCATCGGCTGGGCCGCAGCCGGCGTGACATCGCCCGGCTCCTTGGCATGGGGCGTGACACGATCGCGACCTACCGGGGTGCTCTCGAGAAGGCCGGGCTGCTCGACGGCGACGCGGCGCAGCTGCCGCCGTTCGACGCGCTCAAGGAGGCCGTCACGGCGAACGCTCCTCCTGCGCCGCCGCCCCCGCAACAGCGGTCGAGCCTCGAGCGCTTTCGGCCCGACGTCGACCGACTGCGGAAGAGCGGCGCGGGGCCGACGGCCATCCACGACTGGCTGCGCCTCCACCAGGAGGGCTACGCGGGGAGCGTCTCGGCCGTCAAGCGGCTCGTGGCGCGACTGGCGCGCGCCGACGGCGTGTGCCCCGAGGACGTCGCGATCGCGGTCGAGACCGTGCCCGGGGAGGTGGCGCAGGTCGACTTCGGCTACGCCGGGACCCGGCTCGATCCCGCCACCGGCGAACGCCGCAAGACGTGGCTGTTCGTGATGACGCTGGGATTCAGCCGCCACACGTTCGCGGAGCTCGTGTTCGACCAGACGGTCGAGACCTGGGTGCGCATGCACGTGCGGGCGTTCGAGTACTTCGAGTCTGTGCCGCGGGTGATCGTGCCCGACAACCTCAAGGCCGCCGTGATCCGGGCGGCGTTCGGAGCCTCTGACACGGCGGTGCTGCACCGCACCTACCGTGAGCTCGCCCGCCACTACGGGTTCCAGATCGACCCGACGCCGCCGCGGTCGCCCGAGAAGAAGGGCAAGGTCGAGCGCGGCGTCGGCTACATCCGGCGCAACTTCCTGGCGACGCACGACCCGAAGGAGTTCGACGCCGAGCAGACGCGCGCGGCGCTCGCCCGGTGGTTGCGAGAGGTCGCGGGGACGCGGCGCCACGCCGTGACCGGCCGTGCGCCGGCGGAGCTCTTCGCCGAGCGCGAGCTCGCCGCGATGCTCCCGTTGCCGCGGACGGCGTACGAGGTCGTGCTCTGGCGGGACGCTCGCGTCCAGCGTGACGTGCACGTCCAGGTCGAGGGTGCCTTCTACTCGGTTCCGTGGCCCCACATGGGCCAGGCCGTGAAGGTGCGCCTGACGCGAGCGACCGTGACGATCTTCCTCGCCGACGCGGTCGTGGCGACGCACGCGCGCGCCTCGCGAGGCCGGCGCGTGACCGTGGAGGCGCACCTGCCCGAGCACCGCGGCGACCTGCGCCACCGCTCGATCGAGCACTGGCTCGTGCGTGCGGCGCGCGTCGGCCCCGCCGTGCGGGGCCTCGTCGACGACATCGTCGGCGACGACGACGTGCTGAGCCCGTTGCGGCGCGTGCAGGCCGTCGTGGCGCTGCTCGAAGCGCAGCCGCGCGAGCGCGCCGAGCGGACGGCGGACCGCGCCCGACACTTCGGATGCCACGACGCTCGCGGCATCCGCGGCATCCTCACCCGGGACCTCGATCTGGCGGCGCCCGTGGCGACCCCGACCGAGCCGGGGTGGATCACCGGCGCGCGTTTCGCGCGCCGGCCGGCGTCCCCGACAACGGAGTCCTGACATGGCCTTGAACGACGAGCTCGTGCCCGTGCTGAAGAAGCTGCGGCTCTCCGGCATCCTCGCCACCTCCGACCTGCGCATGAAGGAGGCGGTCGACCAGGACCTCTCCCACGGCGAGTTCCTCTGGCGCCTGCTCGGCGACGAGGTCGCTCGGCGCGACGGCAAGCAGGTCGACGCGCGGCTGCGGCGCGCCGCCTTCGAGGGCGTCAAGCGCCTCGAGGACTTCGAGTGGAACTTCAACCCGGGCATCCCCCGGGCGCGGATCATCGAACTTGCGACCTGCGCGTTCGTGGAGCGGCACGAGAACGCCCTCTTCGTGGGACCGACCGGCGTCGGGAAGAGCCATCTCGCGCAGGCGCTCGGCGAGCGGGCGTGTCGCGCGGGCTACAACGTGCTCTACGTGCCGGCGCACCGCATGCTCGCCTCGCTGCGGGCCTCGCGGGCGGACCAGAGCTATGACCGCAAGCTCGCGCGACTCACCTCACCGGAACTCCTCATCATCGACGATGTCGGCCTGCGGCCGCTGACCGGCGACGAGCCGATCGACCTCTACGAGGTGATCCGCGCTCGCTACGAACGAGGCTCCATGATCCTGACGTCGAACCGCGCCGTCGAGGAGTGGTACCCGCTCTTCAAGGACGAGCTCATGGCCTCGGCCGCGATGGACCGGCTGCTCCACCGCGCGCACGTCGTGGTGATGGAAGGCGACTCGTTCCGCAACCCGCCCAAGACGCGCAAGGCGTCCTGAGCCGCCCCGGGGAGTGGACCTGCTTGGCCGAGCTGACGTGCCGCCGCGCCCGCGGGGAAACGGCCATCCTGCCAAGCGCCCGACGCCCCAACTTCGAGACCGGTCCGGCCTTCGTGCCAGGACCTCACCCTGGACCCGCTTGGCCGAGCCAGGGTGGACCTGATGACCCGAGCCTTGACACACCTCAAACCCGCCAAGTTCCGGCCTCGGAGCCCGTTTTCAGGTTTCCCCCCGATCCCGTGAGAATGTGGACGGTCCCCGCGCCCCGCCGTAGGCGGCCGAGGCGTGAGAGCTCGAGGTCCCCCCCACCCCCCCGGATCGCCGCTCGGCCGCGTTCTTCAGACCGTGGCACGGTCCGCAGAGGGGCTGGCAGTTCCCCAGGTCGTACGCGAGGTCGGGGCGGGCGCGCACGCCGACGACGTGGTCCACCTGCACCGCGAGCTCGGTGCGCCCCGCGGCCGCACACGTACGGCACAGGGGTTCGTCGCGGAGAAGGCGCGCACGCAGCGCCTTCCATCGGGCGGACGACACGACCGCGTCCTCGACGCCGCGGTCGGGGTCACCGCGGCGGGCGCGGTTGTACTCCGCGTCCGCGGCACGACGGCGGTGGAGGATCCCAGCGAGAGTGCGCGGCTTCGACGGCATGACGCCTCGGCACGCGCCGGCTGGGTTCAGCGCGAAAGAAGCCTACCATGAGGTCTCCCCTCCCGAACCCGCAGGAACGACGTGGGCCTCGATCAGCGCGACAAGATCGACTTCCTCAGCATCGAGAAGGACGGGGAGGCAATTGTCCTGACGCTCGTCGCCTATCCGCTTGTAGGTGACGAGTTGGGGCACCTCCACATGCTGGAGGTGAAGATCAAGCGGTACCTCGACTTCGTCGGAAGCGGTGAGGCACATGAAGTCGCCCGACGGCTGTCGGCGAAACTGGCTACCGCCGCCAAGGTACGGATCGACATCGTCTCGCCAGCGGGCCTCAGCACCCAGCACGGAGCAGCCTTCCTCAGGCACTGGAAGGGGGTAGCGGGCGAGGAAGGTGTCGAATTGAGCGTCCGCTCCGTCAGGACTCAGGACTTCCCAGCGGACTGAGCAACGCCTCCATGCTTCGTTTCACGTCCATGGGGAGGGGGTCGTGGGCCCTGGCTCGCGGGCCGCTCCGGCTTCGGGACCTCGGCACGGACGGCGGTCCACCTCGAGGAGCGGTAGACGGCGGCGGGCGCGGGATCGCGGCGGCGCTTGTTGTACTCCGCGTCGCCAACGCGACGGGGGCGCAGGATCCCAGCGAGCGAACGCGGCTTCGACGGCATGCTGCTGCCTCGGCACGCGCCCGCTGGGTTGAGCGCGTGGGCAGAATACCATGACCCGTCCCCGGGATCCGCCGAAGGCCAACAGGCATGCCGTTTCTATTCTTCGCGACGAGGCAGGATCTTCTGGCCGCTCTGCTCGAAGCGGAGCAGAAGCAGGCCGTCAGATACGTGCTCGCCGCGGCCAACGAGACGGGCAAGACGCAGCAGTACCTGACCGCCGCGGAGATTCCAGATCTCGGGGTCGCAGACCACCCGAACGCGATCGCCTGCCGCGGCTACCTCGTCACCGAGCGGGCGCGGAGCGTTGCGCCGCGCAGGGTCGTTTCGAACGATGGGGCAGTCTGGTACGCCATCGACCAGATGATCAACCCGAACACGATCGAGGTCTCTCCTGGCGGACTCTGGGAGGGCACTGTGCTTCTTAACGGTCGAGTGGAGACAGTCTCTGGGTCAGAGTGCGCCAGGACCCTGCTCAAGACGTTCCGCAGCGCAATTCGGAAACGCTGCAGCAAGATTGGCGCTTACTGGGTTGGGTCCGAGGCAGGCGCGCTGCTCGATGCGGGGAAGCGCCTAACGATGGGCGTGCAGTGTCCCCCTGGCTACGATCTCAAGCGCGACAAGACGAAGCGGGGCTGAAGCGACTGAGTCAGTGGCTCCAGATAGCGCGCAATCTCTGCAGCAACGTCCGTACTTCTCCCTCCATGACGAGTGGAAGTTCGACCTCGCGCGCCCAGCGGTAGGGCTCGAGCTTCTCGACAATCTGTCGCTTCAACTGCGCTTGCTGCTCCCTCTCAACCGAGAGCGCGTTGATTTCGTGTTCCGGATCGTACATCGATCCATATGCCGTCCAATTGGCGCGAGCCGCAGCCAGAGAGTAGTGCTTGTTCGGGCCACCTCGAACAACGGTGGCATCGTGGTCGTCTTGGCCATCATCCTCCCACCAGCACAGGTCGCAGATGTCATAGCCACCACGGTCCGCCAGCGTCGGATAGCCGCAGCAAGGACATGTGTAGGTGACGCCAGCCTCTGCTGGGCGCGTGACGCCCGACTCCACCTGCTCCACGTAGCGATGGAACCACGCGCGTCGGCGCTGAAGTTCGCTCTCGCTCGGCCGGTCGGATCTCTCGTCTGACTGTGCCATCGACCGAGAGGATACCCCACGGGCGGACTCCCCTTGAGCAGCCGGTCACGCCGCGTCGCGGCACCTGCGGGGCCTACGTGAGCAGCACGAGGGCCCCGGCAGCACATGCCAACACGAGAAGTACTGCGATGAGGATCCGTCGATTCCGCCGTCGGATCTTCAGGCGGCGATGCGCGGCCAACAGTTCACGCAGTTGGGGGGAGTCCTCCTCGCCCGTGAAGTCGAGCCAGTCCGCCTCGGCCATCGCAGCCCACAGGATCGCGAACTCCGGGTCGCGTCGTGCGTCGTCGGGGGAGAGGGTGGGCTTGGCGGGCATCGTCGGAGGCCATCGTAGCGCCCTGGCACTACCGCACCGCCCCCTCGAACAGCACGGCCCCGTCCTTGTCGTGCAGCGTCACCCGCACGACCTCCCCCGCGGGGACGCCCCGGTCGACGCGGATCTGCGACGCCACGCGCCAGACGAGGAGACGGTTCACCAGACATCCCCCCGCTCGAGCGGCCACCCATCCGGGCCCGCGACCCCGGTGAGCGACGTGCATCCGGACGCACACCGCAGGATCCCGAGGTCCTCCGGCCATGCGCGCACGTCCTCGACGGTCACGCGCGCGACCTTCTGCCCCGAGAGGTCGCGGCCCGTGTAGAGGGCGGTCTGACCGGCGCACCGGTTGCAGACCCGGCGCCCGCCGTCGCCCCAGTAGACGGCGCCCGGCACCAGGAGCGGACGCGGGGTCGAGTTGCGCGTGGCCATGATCACCGGCCCTCCGCCTTGGCGATCGCGGTGCGGAGCAGGTTCGCCACCCGCTGCGCGTCCTCGTCGTCGTTGACTTCGAAGAACGCGAGGGCCTCGCGCGCCGAGCCCGCGAGGTCGGCGGCGGCGCGGTGGAGCGCGCAGGGCTCCGTCGCGAACTCGAGGAGGCACCCCGGGCAGCAGCCCGGGGGGACGCGTCGGGTCGAAGTGGGGTGCGCGTCGACCTGCTCGGCGGCGGTGCGACGCCGGGAAGCCCGGTCGTCGGGGGTGCTGTTCATGTCGCGGTCCTCGTCGGCCACCGGCGGACCAGCCCGCCGGGGCACGGACACAACAGGGCTCTGACCGGGGGGATCCGCCAGAGGAATCCGGCGTGGAATCGCCAGAAGTCCTTCTCTCCCAGCAGCTTGCGTTCTGTAAGCGCCCGCCGGCGCACCTGGCCCGAGAGAGCCGCGTGCCGCCGTCCGGGCCGCCCCTGTCCCCCCGTCGCGTCAACATGCGCGGCCCTGGCGACCTCGGGCCGATAGGGCGTCCCCGCCGCCGCCACA
This sequence comes from Planctomycetota bacterium, assembly GCA_020851795.1. GTDB lineage: Bacteria > Planctomycetota > PLA2 > PLA2 > JAEUHO01 > JAEUHO01. Next base: position 6,163 of record JADZCA010000024.1, read on the forward strand.
TCCGCGCGGTCGAGGCGCCGTCGAGCTCACAGGGGCCACCGGGGCGCCGGAGTTCTCGATGAGCGCGCCGCGTCCGCCGCTACAGAAGGACCCCTACGTCCTCCAGATCGCCGACCGCCTGCTGGCGCTCGCGCGGTACCTGATGCCACTCCTTGGCGGCAGGGTGCCGCCGCTCGAGCTGATCAAGGACGTCGAGAAAACGCTGAAGGAGCGTCGCCGCAACGGCTCGATCGAGGACTGCTGGGTCGTCGTCGGCGTGGAGATCTCGCCGAGCGTCAGGAAGGATCTCCGAAGGCAGGTGAGGCGGATCGAGTCGTACGCCGCCTGGGTCCTGTCCGACCTCGACGCGGCCCTCGGGATGTGCCCGCCCGTGACGGCCGAGCAGGAGAAGCGGTTCGCGCGGCGCGCGGCGCAGATGGACCGGGGCACCTCGTGGCTCAAGGAGGCCGAAGACCGGCTTCGCGAGGCGAACGTCGACCGCTCGTGGATCCGAGGCGTGATCGCGGAGGATCTTCCCGGCCTGCGCCGCTACTCGATGAGCGTCGTCAAGACTCTCCACTACCTCGCCCGCAGGCTGAAGGGCCAGATCGGCGAGGAACCCGAAGTCGTGGAGTACGAGGACTCGAAGCCGACGCCCGATCCGGCGACGGTTCCTCCGGCAGTCCTGGGCATCGACCAGCGCGGGGATACGCGCGTCCTGACGCTCACTCCCGACGGCGGAAATGCCGTCTGCCTGCGCTACGCGAACGGGCAGTACCGGAACGACTGCGTCCGTCGTGGGACCGCGCCGGGGAACATCGTGATCGCCGCGGCGCTCGGCCGAACGCTCCTCGACGTGACCGCAGACTCGTGGCGGCGCGCATGCCGCGCAGTGGTGGCGTCGACGGAGGGACGCATCGAGCTTCGGGGCACGGCCGGGTGTCCCCGATTCTCCTGCCGCGTCGTCCTCTCGGAGGCCCTCGCGGGTCTCGAAGCGTCGTAGGTCTGTCCTTCGCGCCGCTATCGCCTCTCGTGCTTCTTGTGCGCTTCACTCAGCACACGCAACCACAAACAGCACCTTGGAGCATGAGCCAGAGGGCGTAGGGTGCGTGCACGCGGGCGCGAGAGTGCGCACGCGCTGCAAGGAACGCCCTCATGCCGACTCCTCCTGACCGCACTCCGCAGACAGAACTCCTCACCGTTGCGCAAGTCGCCACGCGCCTGAGCATCTCGCAGCGGGCCGTCTGGGCGATGATCGCCGACGGGCGCCTGCCCGCAATCCGATTGGGCCATCGCGCGACGCGTGTCGACGCCGCCGACGTCGAGCGGCTGATCGCCGAGGCGAGGGCGCGGTCGGGTCGCTGAGCCGTGACGGCCCCCGTGAACCCCGTCGACGTCCGCACCACGCCCGTCGAGCCGACGGTGGCCCTGGTCGCTGGCGGCCCTGGCTCCACAAACTCCACTTCCCCGAGTGGAGACACGTCCTCGCCGCCTACCACCCCTCCCCCCTCTCCTACCTCTACCTCTATCCCCGCGCGAGACTCCTCCTCCTCTCCTGGTGGGACGGTGAGGGGGAAGGGGAAGCGAGCGCGGGGTAGGGCGGGGGGGAAGACGAAATCCAGGCGCGTCTCCACTCCCGTAGGTGGAGTTTGTGGAGCCAAGGCGACCGAGGCGCCGGCGGCCGGGGCGCCCGCTCGAGGGGGCGACCCGCCGACGCCCCGCCTGCTCCCGCACCACCTCGCGATGCTCGAGGCGAGCGCGATCGACCCGGCCGTGCGTGACGAGCGCGGCTACCGCACCGTCACGGTTCGCGCCGAGCTCGTGCGCCTGGGTTTCGGCGAGCGCCAGGCGCGCGCCCCCGCGCTCCTGATCCCTCTCCACGGCGTCCACGGCGAGATCGTCGGCTATCAGGCTCGCCCCGATGCTCCTCGGGTGGATCCCGACGGGAAGACCGTCAAGTACGAGACGCCCGGCAAGGCGCACGTGGTGCTCGACGTGCCCCCTCGGGTTCGTCGGCTGCTCGGCAACCCCGAGGTCCCGCTCTTCCTCACGGAGGGGTCCAAGAAGGCGGACGCCGCGGCCTCCCGGGGCCTCTGTTGCGTCGCGCTCCAAGGCGTCTGGAACTGGCGCGGGACGAACGACCAGGGAGGCAAGACGGCGCTTCCGGACTGGGAGTCGGTCGCGCTCGAAGGGCGACAGGTCTACATCGTCTTCGACTCCGACGTCGCGACGAAGTCCGCCGTGCGCCAGGCGATGGAGCGCCTCAAGGCCTTCCTCGAGCGCAGGAAGGCGAAGGTCGCCGTCATCTACCTGCCCTCGGGCGAGGGCGGGAAGAAGGTCGGGCTCGACGACTTCCTCGCCGCCGGTCACTCCGTCGACGATGTCCTGCGCCACGCCGAGGCGGACGTGCGGCGGTCGGCCGCCGAGGAGCCGACGCGCCGCGAGCCCTACGCCTTCGAGAAGGACGGGATCCACCTCCTCGCCGAGCGCAACGACGAGGTCACCCGCGTGCGGCTGACCAATTTCGTCGCCCGCATCGCGTCGGAGACCACGCTCGACGACGGGAACGAGGAGCGCAAGGTGTTCCACCTCGTCGCCGGGATCGGGGAGCACGAGTGCGAGTTCGACGTCGCGGCTCGCGACTTCGAGGACATGAGATGGCCCGCGGCGGAGATTGGGGCCGGGGCGACGCTCTTCCCGGTCGCCAACGTCGAGCGGCATGTCCGGGCTGCGATCCAGACGACGAGCGGCGTCACCGCACCGCGTCGGCGCATCTTCGTTCACACCGGGTGGCTCCGGCACCGGGATCGATGGCTCTTCCTCCACGCCGGCGGCGCGCTCGGAGAGGACGGCCCGGTCGAGGAGGTCCAGGTCCGGCTCGACCCGCGCCTCGCCGACTTCCATCTGCCCGCCCCGGCCTCCAAGGACGACGCCAGGGGCGCCGTCGCCGCGGCGGTCGAGTTCCTCGACCTGGGACCGGACCGCATCACCGTCCCGCTCTTCGCGGCGATCTGGCGGGTGGTGATCTCCGACTGCGACTTCTCGATCCACGTCGTCGGCGGCTCGGGAGTCTTCAAGACGGCCGTCACGGCGCTCGTGCAGCAGTTCTTCGGCCGGCGCATGCACGCGAGGAACCTGCCGGGCTCCTGGAGCTCAACGGCGAACGCGCTGGAGGCGCTCGCCTTCTCCGCGAAGGACGTCGTGCTCGTCGTGGACGACTTCGCGCCGACGGGCGGCGTCATCGGCGCGACCAGGCTCCATCAGTCGGCCGACCGCGTCTTCCGCGCGCAGGGCAATCGCTCGGGACGTGGTCGGTGCGCGCCTGACGGTACGCTCCGCACCACTCGAGCGCCCCGCGGCCTGCTCGTGAGCAACGGCGAGGACTCGCCTCGCGGGGCCTCTCTTCGCGCCCGCATCTTCACGATCGAGGTCGGGCCTGGCGAGATCGACCAGCGCTGCCTCACCCTCGCGCAGGAGCGCGCCGGGGAGGGGATCTTCGCCCTCGCTCTCTCGGCCTTCGTTCAGTGGCTCGCGCGGCGGCTGACCGAGGTACGCGCGCGGCAGGTCAAGCGCGTCGCGGAGCTGCGGGAGACGTTCAGTCGCGAGGGTCGCCATCGCCGCGTGCCGGGTCTCGTCGCGGACCTACTCTTCGGCGTCGAGACTTTCATCGAGTTCGCCGTGGAGCAGGGGCACCTCTCGGCCGAGGCCGCCGCCGTGCTCCGGGACCGGGCGTTCCGCGCGCTCTCCGAGGCCGCCACGCGCCAGGAACGGGAACAGAAGGCCTCGGAGCCGGGGCCGCGATTCATCACCCTCCTGCGGTCCGCGATCCTCTCGGGCGCCGCGCACCTGACCGACGCGGCCGGGCAGATGCCGCCCAATGCCCAGGCCTGGGGTTGGCAGGTCTCAAGCGTCGAGAGGTCCGGCGACGAGAGTCGGCAGCGCTTCGTGCCTCAGGGCGTCCACGTCGGCTGGATCACGGACGAGGGAGTCTTCCTCGAGCCGGAGGCTTCACTCAAGGGCGCGCAGGCCGTCGGCGGCGCGACCGGCGACCCCCTTTCGCTCCTGGCCTCGACACTCGGCCGGCGGCTCAAGGAGGCGAAGCTCCTCGCCAGCACCTCACCGGACGGGAAGCACATCGAGGTCCAGCGCCGGTTGAGCGGCACGCGCCCTTGGGTGCTCCACCTCGCTGCCGAGACCCTCATGCCGCAGGACGAGGAAGCTCCCGAGTCGGAGCCCCCGCCGTTTCCGTCGCCGGCGCACACCGAGACTCCGCCTCCGCTCGAGGCGCGGCCGCCCCGGAGCGAACTCCTGTGATGTCGGCCGCGCTCCTCGCCCGCGCTCGGGGCCTCGGCATCCGCGTCGCCGAGGAACGCGGCGGTCTACGCGTCGAGGGGTCCGCTCTCACCGATGAGCTCGTGGCCGAGATCCGCGCCGCGAAGGGGGAGGTACTCGCGCTCCTCCGCCGTGAGGCGGCCGAAGCTAGGGCGCCTGAGCCCGCGAACGCCGGCCCGGCCTCGGGCACGTGCGGCCCGTGGAGCTGGGTGACCCCCGACGCCGGGCCCGAGGACCTCGCTCTCCTTCGCGCCATCGATCGGATCGACCAAGAGCGGTCCGAGCCGCTGACCGTCTGGCCCTGCTACGGCTGCGGGGCTCGCGACTGGTGGCGGGCCCGCATCGGCGGCCACCTCGTCTGCCGCCGCTGCCATCCCCCCGTTCCGGGCGCGGAGGCGACGCTGTGACGCCCGTCGGCTCCCGTCACGAGGAGAGCGCGGGCCGGGCCGGCCTCAGCCACCGCGCCCGCCCCACGGCGCCCGCCCCGCACGAGATCCGCGCCGAGCTGGCCTCGCTCCTCGCGACGGCGTACCTCCGGCTGACGTGCGCCTCCGCGGCCCCGCGACAAGTAAGGGAGATGGAAGCGTCGGCGTCGGGCGAGCTCCAGCTCACCGACGAACGGACCTTGAGTCACGTGCCCGTCGAGCCCTCATGCGACGGCCCGGCGGAGAGCCCGCCGGCATGGAGCTCCACATGAGCAAGACGAAGAAGCAGAAGTCGGCCAAGCCCGTGGCGGCGAAGAAGCCCGCGCCCGTGAATAAGTCCGCGGCGGCGGCGCCGACTGAGCGCGACACGGGCCTCCCCGCGCCGGGGACGACGATCGAGCGCCTCTACAAGGAGAAGACCTACCGCGTCGAGGTCCTCGAGCACGGGTTCCGGTTCGACGGGCGCGAGTGGCGGTCACTGACGGCGATCGCGAAGGAGATCACGAAGGCGCCCGCGATCTCGGGCCCGCGGTTCTTCGGGCTCGCGAAGCCCGCCGCCGGGAAGGAGAACGCGAAGTGAGCCGCGAGGCCACGACGAACGGGGGGCCCGCCGGCGTCGGCGGCCCCCCCGCCCCGGTGCGGGACGGCGAGTCCATGATCGCGCGCATCGCGGCGCTGCGACGCCTCACGGTCGGCGACCTGCGCGAGGAGTACCGGAAGGCCTTCGGCGAGGAGACGAAGTCCAGGAACAGGGACTGGATCTTTCGCCAGGTCGCCTGGCAGATCCAAGCGCTGGCCGAGGGCGGGCTCTCCGAGCGCGCGAAGCAACGCGTCGCCGAACTCGCCCGCGAGAGCGACGTGCGGCCGCGGAGCCGACAGCTGCTCACGCCCGGGCAGCCGGCGTCGGCCGCTCCGCGGGTCGTGCAGGTCGGCCCCGTACGCGATCTCACGGCCCCGCTCCCGGGGACCGTGCTCTGCCGGGACTACAAGGATCAGAACGTCGTCGTCCGCGTGCTTGAGGACGGCTTCGAGTGGAACGGGCAAATCTTCGCGAGCCTCTCGGCGGTCGCCAAGGCCGTCACGGGCGCCCATTGGAACGGGCACCTCTTCTTCGGGCTCAGGAAGACGAGGTCGGCGTGAGGCGGAATGGGACCACCTACTCAGCCCGCAACGGGGTCGCCGCGAATGGCGCGGCGGCCCCGGCGTCCATCCGCTGCGCGATCTACGGGCGGAAGTCCATCGAGGAGCGGATCGCGACGAACTTCGGCTCGATCGAAGCCCAGCGCGAGGCCTGCGAGGCCTACGTGAAGTCGCAAGCCTCGCTCGCGTGGACCGCGCTGCCGCAGCGCTACGACGACGAGGGCTTCACCGGCGCGAACGTCGCCCGCCCCGCGCTCGCCCGGCTCCTCGCCGACATCGAAGCGGGCGCCGTGGATGCCGTCGTCGTCTACAAGATTGACCGGCTCTCGCGCTCGATCGCCGACTTCGTACGCCTGATGGACACCTTTGACCGGAAGGGGGTTTCGTTCGTCTCCGTCACGCAGCAGTTCAACACGAGCACGTCCGTCGGGCGGCTCACACTGAACCTCCTCACGGTCTTCGCCCAGTTCGAACGCGAGACGATCTCCGAGCGCACCCGCGACAAGATGCGCGCGGCCCGGCGCCGCGGGAAGTTCACCGGCGGCGGACTGCTCCTGGGCTATGACCGAGCGCCCGAAGGCCGACGCCTCGTCGTCAACGAGGTCGAGGCTGACCGCGTCCGCGCGATCTTCGACCTCTACCTCGAGCGGCGCTCGCTCACGGCGGTCGTGGGAGAGGTGAATTCGCGGGGCTGGACGACGAAGTCCTGGGCCACGAGGGCGGACCGCGTGGTGCCGCCCCGCCCGATGACCCGCGACTACATCGCGCATCTCCTGCGCAACCAGGCGTACGTGGGCAAGGTCCGGATCGATGGCGAGACGTTCCCCGCCGAGCACGCCCCGATCGTCGTGGCAGACACGTTCGCGCGCGCGCAGGAGCTCCTCACGCACAACCGGACCACCGGGGGGCGGGACGTCCGCAACAAGCACCATATGCTGCTGACCGGCCTGATCCGCTGCGCCTCCTGCGACCGCCCGATGATGCCGACCTACACGAAGCGCACCGACCGCCTCTATCGGTACTACGTGTGCCGGCGCACGCGCGAGGAAGGATGGGACGCGTGTGCGACGAAGTCGGTGGCAGCGGAAGAGATCGAGCGCATCGTCGCGGAGCAGATCCGCGCGATCGGCCGCGACCCCGAGGTGTTCGAGGCGACGCTCGCCGCCGCCCGCGCCCGAGCGGACGGCTCCCGCGTCAACGCCCAGGACCTCGGACGCGCCCTCGCGCTGTGGGACGACGTGTGGGCCGCGCTGACACCGAGGGAGCAGGCCCGGGTGATGGCGCTCCTTGTCGAGGATGTTGCCTACGACGGGGCGACCGGGTCCGCGGCGCTCACGTTCCGGCCGAGCGGGATCCGGGCGCTCGCCAAGGAGGCCACCCGATGACGATTGTCCTACCGGTGCGCACAAGGCGGGTCCGCCGGCAGCGGAGCGCCACGGGGCCAGCGAACGTCCCGCCGCCCGCGTGCGACCGGGTTCCCCGAGTTGCCCGCATGCTCGCACTCGCCCACCACTGGCGCGGCCTCATTCGCGACGGCGTCGTGAAGGACCAGGCCTCCCTCTCCCGCCTCGTGGGCGTGTCGCGGGCGCGCGTGACGCAGGTGATGGACTTGCTGTACCTCTCGGCGGCCATCCAGGAGGAGGTGCTCGATCTGCGGGCGACGACCACAGGCCGGGACCCCGTCCACCACCGAGACCTGACGAGGATCGCGGCGGAGCCCGCATGGGACGCGCAACGGCGCTTGTGGCGCGCTACGAACCTCGCCGCCGCGCCGCGAGCGGGCGCCATACCAGCAGGCGGGCCCGCCGGAGCACGGTCGCCTCTGTAGAGTCCCACCCGAGGTGCCACGCCTGAACCCGAGGGCGAAGCCCGGAATCCCCGCCGTGCCTCCAGCACCCCCCGAGCCGCCCCCGCCACCCTGACTACCCTGACCTCCCGAGCGCACGTTGACGTCGATCGTGCGAGGAGCCTGCGACAGAGGACTTGCGGCCTGCCGGCAACAACAGAGACCCTATGGCCGCGGCGGGAAGGACCACGCGCTCTGGTCGAGAGTCAGCCGCGACGGGCGGGATGAGAGTGCATCCATTCCGATGACGACCGAAATCTTGTAGCCGGACTGCTCCAGGCCCGGCCACGGGGCGGTGTGTCGCGCGGGTATGCGGAGCGCGACACTCCCATCCGCAGCCAGAACTGTGTAGTCGCCTTCCGGGTAGCCCTGGACAGCAGCACTCGCATTCGCTCCGGTATCCACCATCGCGTAGACCTCCTGGCCCGATGGATCCCGCACGCGCACGAATGGCGTCCCTAGCTCTAGACGAACCAGCGTCCAGCCAGACTCCGTCGCGGGTCGACGAGTTGCACCGCTCCGAAGCCACCAGCCTCCACCGTCGTACTCCATCTGCGTGTGGAAGATGTGGATGAGCCCGAGGACATTCGCCGGCTCCCGCGCAGTGTGCGACAGCTCTGTGATCCCGACGGCCAGGTCCCGCCCCGAGAGCGGCCCCATGCGCACGGTCGGGAGGTACCCGAGGTGACCGACGTCCTTCCTACCGTGTTCGACCTGGTACGTAGCCTTGCGCGCGATTCGGACTTCGCGCGCCAACGGCGCAGTTGAGGAGAGGAAGCTGGCGGTTGTTCCCGTGTCCACGAGGAACGGCGTCGGCGAGCCATCCGCGCCCTGTAGATCCACGAAGAGTCTGGCCCCTGTGCGAAGTGGCCCGCCCACATGATTGACCGTCAGTTCGACCTCGCCATCGCCCCAGCGGAACTGCTGCCCCCCCTTCAGGACGTCAATCCCTTCGGGCTTGTCGACGAGGCGCCCCTCCCTCTCGACCGCTTGCCAGTCGATCGGCCGACGAGCGGGCGCACAGGCGCCTACGCCCGCTACCGCGGCCGCCGCGACGAGAAACATCTGCCAGGGGATGCGCATGTGGATCCTCGACTAAGCCAGAGGACGCGCTGTGATCAGCCGCCACCGCGAACTGATCCTGCTCGCGACCGAGCCGGACTGGGCGGCACAGCGCGCCGCCTGGCGCGGACTCGGGGGGGAATCGGAGCCAAGGCCGTGTGGCTCGCCTGCGGGCACCCTGGGGCGCGACACGGTCGCTGCGAAGGACACGACGCGTCGGGGCGCCGGGGCTCCCCGCCTGCTCACCGCTTCGCGAACCGGATGAAGACCGTCGCCCCCGCCGTGAGGTCCACGGCCTCCTCGCGGACCTCGTCGCCCGGCATCTCGATCCTCGCTACGTAGCGCCCCGGAGGTAGGGCGAGGTTGCTCCGATGGCCGCTCACCTCGTATCGACTTACGCCCAGGGCGTTCAGCACCTCGCGCCCGTCCGCCGCGGTGACACGGACGCGCGCCGCCGCACCGAAGGCCGCCTGCTCCGCCGACGCCCGACCGCCGGACCATGGGGCCGGAGGGAGTCGCGGATCCTCGGGCTGGAGCGCGAGCGTACCGGCCGCGACCAGCTCCGCGTCGAACCGCACCTCGCGTGCCTCGGTCGGGACTCGGAGTTCAATCGCGAGGGGCAGCGTGAGAGGCGGGGGCGTGGTCGGGCCCGGCGGGGCAGGGGACCAGGCCTCGACCGAGTAGGCGCCCGGCAGGAACCCGCTCGCTCGGTACCCCCCGTCCGCAGCGAGCTCGGCGGAGATTGCCACCACCGGATCCCCATCGGCTCTGCGCACGAAGGTGACGTGCCGCCCCGCGGGCGACAGATCGGACGGGAAGCGAAGGCGGCCCGTCACCGTAGTGCCCACCGACATCCGGACGGCCGGGAGGGAGGTCGTCTCCCCGCTTCGAACGACGACCCCCGCGACGCGCTGCTCGACGTAGCCCGTGGCGACGAGCCGGACCTCGTAGCTCCCTGCGGCGAGCTCAGGGAACGCGAAGGCCCCGTCTTCGCCCAGCGGTCCCCCGCTCGAGGGGGGCAACGGGACCGGGCCTCGGCCGGGATTCGAGGCTTCGGCCGCGAACCGTCCGTCTCGGAACAGGATGACGCGAAGGCCGGCGGGGCGGGCACCCGTCGCGGCGTCAGACACTCGACCGATCAACGATCCGAGCTCGACCGCCTCCTCCGCAGACAGGCGCAACTCGACGTCACGCGCGTCCGAGGAGACGTCGGACCTGACGGCGCGGGCGGGCGGCGGGTTCGCGCCCGCGACCGGCGGACGCGCCACCTGCGCGAGGACGTGGTAGGGGCCCGGGGGCAACGAGCCGACGGAAAACGCCCCGCCGGCGTCCGTGATCGTGCCGCCGTACACGATCGGAAGGGCTCGGTCCGGCGGCGGGCGGCGGTCGTCAGGAGCGAGGCCCGGACCCGACGACTCCGGGAACACCCCTTTGAGGGGTAGGGACCCGTCGCCGACCTGCACGTACTCGCCGGCCACAGGCGTGCCGTCGGCGCGCACGAGACGGCCTTCTACCCGGTGCTCCGGGTCGAGGACGACTTCGGTGACCTCGGGACCGGCTTCGGGGGGTTGCAGCGTCACCGGGGTGAGCGCAAACCCCACGGCCTCGACGCATGCGCGCCACGGTCGCCGCACGCCGTCTTGGGGAGGCGGGCCCCATGGGATCGTCGTGCGTCCCGTGGCATCCGTCCGATGTTGGCGCATGGACGGCCCGATGTCGCGTACGCGAGCGCCCCACACCGGATCGCCGCTTCGGGCGCGCACGACCACGTAGGTGCATGCGCTCGGGTCGGGGCCCCTAAGCTTCAGGTCTCCGACGTCCAGCGTCTCCCCGGCCCGCGCGGTGCCGGACGCGGAGCACTCCCCGCCCTCGTCGGCGGAGCGCCTCGATCCGCTGGCGTCCTGCTGCCACCCCTTCACCTCCACCGGCGCCGGCTCGCCGCCTCCGACCGGAACGCCGTCGAGGCGGAAGCGACCGTCCGGTCCCGTCGTCCGGTCCGGGCTCGGAGCGTCGGCGTAGATCGCGGGAGCGAGGGCCCGCTCCCGGCCCCGAACGGACGCGTAGACGCGGACGCCGGCGGCCGGGGCGCCGTCCGGCTCGAGCACGCGCCCGACGACGGTGGCCGACGCCCAGAGCTGGAGCGTCACGGGCGCGGGCTCGGGCCCGGCTCCGACCTGGAGCCGCCACGTCGCAGCCGAGCGGCCGACGCTCCACGCTGCCACGCTGAGGCGCGACTGCCCGCTCGGGGGGGCGAACCCCGGCCTCGGCAGAGGGACGTGCGCGAACGAGAATGCGCCGTCTGCACCACTTCGCGTCTCTCCGAGCGGGCGAGGCGAGTAGGGGCTCAAGAAGGAGGTGCCGTCCTCGCGCTGCATCCCCGCGCCCGCCTCATCGGTGTAGAGCCGGACCTGCGCTCCCGCGATCGGAGCCTCCGTCTCGCCATCCACGACGCGACCCGTCACGGTCGAGCCGGCGTCCAGGACGACCCGCATCGGCCGAGTCCCGTCGGACGTGCGGGGGCCTCCGAATCCGACCAGGGGGAGCAGGCGAGTTGCGTACGCTTCCGCGCCGGCCTCGAGCCACGCTGCAAAGAAGTAACCGCGCCACTTGCCACTCCAGTCGCCGCCGGGGAGGCCGACGATCCGGAAGGCGCCGTCGGGTCCCGTCCGGACCTCGCGGACAAGCTGCCAGGCGTCCACGAGACCGAGGAACCGCACGGTCGCCCCGCCGATCGGTCGGCCGTCCTGTGACTCGACGGTCCCCTCGAGCGCCCGCGCTGGCTCAAGGCGCAGCACGAAGTCGCTCCCCGGGACGACGCCGAGACGGACCGCGTACCCCGCGTCGTCGTGGCTTGCGACAATCGTGTGCACCGGCGCCGCCTTCGACACGCGGACCTGGAAGCGCCCGTCCGGCCCCGTCGTCGCGCGGAAGGCCGGGGCGTCGGGCTTCCCAAGCGCGTCCACGCCGAGGCTCGCCGCCGTCCCCGCGAACGCGATCACCCGCACGCCGGGGATCGCGCGCCCTGTGGCGTCCTCGATGCGGCCGGCCACGCGGGGGCCAGCCACACTCGCCGGCTCCGGTGCGTCAAGCGATTGCGGATTCGCGTCCTGTGAATGCATGTCACTGGCGGCGGCGCGGGCAGCGAGCCCGGGCGCGGTCCCGGCACCGGGAACCTCCGCGCCGCCAGGGGACTGCAGCGCGAGTTCCCGTGGCTCGTCGCGTGTGGATCCGCGCGCCCAGAGCGCCGCCAGAAGCGCACCCACCAGCAGCGCCACGGCGACAGCAAGACCGGCCTTCGTCCCGATCGCCATAGCGATTCCCCCTCCGACCGGGACCTGCCCCCGGTCCAGACCAAGCTCAGGTCCGCCGCCGACCAGCGCCCCGAGCGCCAGGCGCCACCCCTCGACGTTCCCCCCGCTCTCCTCGTCCAGGCATGCTCTCAGTTTCGCGTGGGCTCGCTTGAGCCGCCCGTTGACGGTGTCCACGGAGATGCCCAGCCGCGCTCCGATCTCTCGGGGCGCCAGGTCCTCGTAGTGGCGCAGGAGGACCACCTCGAGCGAGACGGGGTCGAGGCGCCGGATCGCACGAGTGACGACCTCGAGGATCTCCTTGCGAGCCGCGACACTCTGTGAAGAGGCGACCGCCTCGGCGCGTGCGGCTTCCTGCTCTCGCCGTGCCCTCCGCGTGGAGCTGCGGTGCCCCTTGCGCACGACGTTCCGCAGCACCGCAGCGAGCCAGGCGCGGACCCGCGGGCCAGAGCGCGGAGGGTGCTCGAGAGCGCGGAGGATAGTCTGCTGCGCGGCGTCTTCGGCGTCCGCTTCGTCGCGCAATAGGTGGAACGCCAAGCGCCGCACGAAGGCGGTGTGCTCGACGATCTCGACGGGGAGGAGGGTTTCGCGATCCATAGTCACCAGGGGTCCTGTGCCCCTATACATGATCCCGCCGGCCCGGAATCCGGTCGTCAGTGGCCCCTCCGACAGGTCGGCGGATAGCACACCTGACGCGGACGATGACTCGCGAGAGGCGACGGCGTCCGGCCGTTCGCCGTCGTCCGCAGCCCATCGCGCCGGATCCCGGAGAGTTCACTACGGAGGCACCTTCAGCAGGACACTCGCTGGCGCGTGAGGATGCTGCCGAGGGCGGCTCATGACGCCAGCGGCTAGGTGCGCCTTCCCCGCCCGCCCTCTTTCTCCGTTTCGAACGCGGGCGTGGGCGCCCACACCCCGCATCCTGTGTTAACTCGCGCGGGTGGGGCCGAGAGCGGGGAGAGTCCGAGAGGTTTCGGGGCCTCTCGCGCTTAACACACGGGGTGCGTACCGGGGCCCGTGGGCGCGCGGTCGTTGGGAACCGTCGCCACAACTCCCGACGCACGCGCGAGTTACGGCGCCCTCCGCGGGACGCCCGCGCGGCGTCTCTGCGCGGCGGTTTCTCTCCGCGCCGAGTTCGGACAGAGAAGTGGCTCCCCATGCCCCGACCGTGGTTGAAACGTGCTCCCCTTGCGGGCCAGCTCGCCCCCAACTCATCGCGGAGACCGCCTCCGCCTCCGATCGGACTCCGCCGTGGGTCACCAAGTCTCACAGTATGGCTGCCATCGCAGCGTCCGCCCAAGCCCTGAATACCGACTCGGCCGCCGCGGCCTTGGGAACGAGGCCAGGGAACGTGCGACCGCCGACGAATTGCACGAGGTCATCTGTGCCCCCGGTGCCTGCGCTCGTGACAAGCGCAGGCTTCGTGGGCCTCATTTCCGCGATAAGGCCGGCGAACTCCCTTCCCGTGTGTAGAGGTAGCGGCGAGCTGTAGAACTTGCACTCCGCCAGGAGGCGGAGCCCCGCCCTCGCTGGGTCGGCGGAAGCTGCGCGGGCCTTCACACACCGCTGGCGCCCCAACAGCGCAACATCGATCTCGTGTCGAGTGCCACTCCTCCCGATCACCTGGATGTCCGTGTGCAACTCCATGTATCTGTTCGGCCCCGCGAGCAGGACGAAGCCGAACTTGGGGTCGCCGCAGATGCGGCCAGGCTTCCGACGAAGAGTCAGGACCTTCGAGGGCTTGTCGGAGCCGTCCCGAACTTCGGGCTTCGCACCTGCGGCCTGAGCGGAGCCGACCAGCAAGCCGGCGACATACACTTCGTAGAGGGACTCACGGCGCGCGCGGCGCACACGAGATGCAAGCGAGGCCCCTACCCCGGCGAACGCAGCTGCGAGCGCCTTCAGAAGCTCGTCTCGCGCGGGGCGACTCACGCCGATTCCCCTGCAAAGGGGTCCTCGGCGAGGACAGTGCCGCGTTGCTCCCCATGCGAAGTTGCGTACTCCCAGATCCCCCGCAAGACGGAGTCGAGTTGCTCAGCCGCTCCCACTTCGTCACTCAACCCCCCGGCAAGATCGACGCCGTCCCGGGAGTCCTCAGCGGCAATCATCACCGAGGCGCCAAGCCGACTCCGAAGCACCTCACTACCCCGCGTCCAGCACAGAATGGGAATTGAGGTGTGCAATCTGATTACTCGCAGCGCAACGGCAAGCCGGTCGGCATCCGTGCACCCCTCCCCCAATACTCGACCACCGATTCCGGTACTCACTCGGTCCGGAAGGTCCTCCACGTCGCGCAGAGCCTGCTCACAGGCAGCAACCAACTCCAGTTGGCCGGCCTCACGGAGTGTGCGCAGAGTCGCGTCAAGCAAGGTCTTGGCTTCACTCATTCCGTGCCTCCAGTCTCATCGCCTTCCTTGTTTCGGTTGGTGCTGCGGCTTCGACATCCTCCGCCAGCGAGGAGGGTCCCGATCCGATCACGCCGGTAGGCCAGGAAGTCGGCGAGGAACTCCGTCGTGCCGACCGGGGCCGCCCATCGGAATCGATCCACACGCCAATCGTCCGAGGGACCCTCGGGGATCTCGTACGGCGGCGGGAAGAGGTTCGTGGTCGATCCGTAGAGCGATTGTGCACGCCGCAGCAGGAGGTTGCGAAGTGCGGGCGCGTGGTCTGTTGGGCGCAGTAGGGCCGTCGGCACGTAGACCGCGTTCGCTGGACTCGTGAAGAGACCGAACAGGGCAGAACCCGTGACGCACGCGTTGGGGATCTCCGTGTTCACGCGGCTCCCGGAGACCTTGTGATCCGCGAGATGCGCCAAGGCGTACGCCTCCGGGCCGAACTGTTGGAAGGGGCGCCCGCGCAGCGCGAAGGACCAGATGTGTTTCGGATGGGAGTTATCGTCAAGGGCGAGCGCTCCCGCGGGACGTCCGTCGACATCCCGGTGTCCATGGAACTCGGCGATCTCCCGGCTCCCCGCGTAGCGACGGACGCCGGGGAAGGCACAGGGGCTCCGGTCCCAAAGGTACGGGGCCGGCTCAACTCCAGCTGCCCGCATGCCCGCTGCCCACTCCCCTCCCTGCAGCACATTGTCCTCGACTACAGCACTCACGAGGGCGGGATTGATGAACCTCGCAAAGCGCGCAAGAACCCGGGCCAGCCCGAGCATGTCCGCGTCCGAGGGTTGGTCCCAGAGCGGCCAGGTCGCTGACCCTCGGCCCCGCCGCGAGGGCGCTGCGGTTGACTTGTCGGCGGGGTGAAGAGGCGGTGCCCCGCCGGGAGCGGGAGCGCTCGTGGGCCATGCCTCGCAGAAGGCGAAGTAGAGGACCGCGCCCGTGCGAAGGGTGGCCGTGCCCGTGTAGTTGTCGCCGTCGATGCGGATGCCATGGCTCGGCTTCCGCCCGATCCGGGCGTCAGCCCTTGTGAAGTGCAGCCGGTCGAGGACCGCCCGCCCGCGGTCCTTCCCCCACTGAACGTCGAGGTTCCCCATGGCGTTGTCGATGCGCTTCACGGAGGACAGCCGGCTGCCACGGGTGGCGGGGTCTAGAGCGTTGCCCGCCCCGGTTCGGTACCAGCGCTCCAGCCAGATCTCAAAGTCGCGCTCACGCATGGCCGCTCCCGGCCGTCGGCGCGAGCCGTATCTGACCCGTCCGTCGGACTTCATCGAGAAGGGCCGGCGAGAGGCGAGACGCAAGATACGCGGCGAGTTCCTCCTGTCGGGGCTGCCCGAAGACCATCCGATAGATGGCGAGCGCCCTCCGAAGCGCCTCGAGCTGGCTCGCGTCGCGGCTGAGGGGAAGAGCGGGGACGTGCCGCTCGATGCGGGCGTCGCCGGGTAGGATCCAGAAGGGCTCAAGTTCGCTCGCACCTGCGCGGCGAGAGGTCACGCCGAGGTCGAACAGTGCGTCCCACGGGTCGGTCGCCAGCGATGCCGGCAGGCGCCCGGCGAAGTGCTGTGCCAGGTTCTTTCTGACCGCATGGCCCTTGAACCGGTGGACGCGTCCTTCTCGCTGCTCAAGGTCCACGGGGTTCGAGGGGAGGTTCCAGTGGACGACGGCGTGGCAGTACGGGTGGAAGTCGAGTCCCTCCTGCCCGACCGAGGTCGTGACCAAGACGAACGGCCAGAAGGGAGAGTTGAAGGCCGCTCTCACCTGGTCCTGTCGGGTGGTCGCCGCCCCCACGTCGGCCTTCTCCTCCGCGAGCCGGCACGCGAACCGGGTGCGCAGCGTTCCGTCACCAAACCCGACCGTCCCGCGTTCCGCGTCCGCTCGGACCACACGCACGTCCACGCGGGAGGTCCGAAGTCCCGCCGCGGACTCGAACGCCTCGGCAACCACCTCGCACGCCTTGGAGACGGGTCCCGTGGCGACGCCTAGGTTGTCGCGGACAACGTGCAAGTACTCGTCGAGCACGGACTGCAGGTTGCCCGCGATCGCATACTCGACAGTCCGGACCCAGTAGCGGTCGCCGTCGTCGAGGCCGCGCAGGAGCGCGATGGTCTCGGGGAGATTGAACACGTCCCTGAGCGCGCGGGCCATGCGCCCCGCGGCGTCGGCCCGCTCGAGGTCGTCTGCCTCAGCGCCCCCCGGTGCACACCGCGTCGTACCCCGGAGTACCGCGCGAAGGGCGCACGCCCCGGCACCGCCCAGCGCGAGCCGCGCCAGCATGTCGGGAAGGTCGTCGGGAGGGCTGCCGAGCACGCGTTCGCTGCGGACGACCTTCACGGCCTCGGCGACGTGAAGTTCCCAAGCCGTCTCCTGATCGTCCCCCTCCGCCTCGGCCCCGTCTTCCTCGAACACCTCGACTTGCCCCGCCCACCTTGCGGCGAGGTCGTCGCGAGACCACCAGGCTCGGGTGGTCGCTCCGACCTCGGTGTCCTCCAGATCCAGGAGGATCGGAGCGGCCCAGTACCAGGCCTCGTCGATGCCCTTGCCGGGGGTGGCGAAGCGCGTCAGCCGCTGCAGCAGAGGGACGATCCGGCCCCGGATTTCGAGCAGCGCGTCGGCAACTGCGACAGGGGCGCCCCGGGTGGCCCGCAACGGGAGCGGGTCCCCCACCTGGGCGAGCACGCGGGCCGGGTAGACCATCCCGAGTACCGGCATCCCGGTGAGGCGCCCATCCGACACCTGGAACCGCAACAGGGGCGCCCGTCGCTTCCGCGCCTCCGGTGTGTTCTCGGGGGCCTTGTCGGTGCTCAGGATCATCTGCCGCTCGGCCTCGTAGGACAGCAAAGCCGCCACGACCTTCGGAACTACGCGCCAGGCGGAGAAAACGAGCCGCTTCGTGAGGCCGAGGAGCTGGGGGTCATCGAACGGCGCGCCGGGCGCTGTATAGGGAAGCGACGGCGGTAGCCAGATCAGGCGCCACGCCCCGCGGCCGACGGTGTCGCCTGCGAGCGCCCGAAGGCGCGCGTTCGCCGGGTCGACGCGCCCATACCGCTCGATGTCCTTCCAGTCGAGCAACGCCGCGGAGTCCGCGGCAAGATTCTTCGACAGCACTGGCGCGACGTCGGCCGCCTTCGCGCCGCGCTCGAACGCCTTCCGCAGCTGGTAGTCGTCCATGAAGTTGAGGACGTAGGGCGAGGACTTCCAGTACTCGACGACATCGGGCTGGCCGACAGCGCGGGCGACGCGCTGAAGGGTCACGTAGGACCGGACGTCGGAAGCCCGAAGATCGACGCCCCGCGGGGGGACCTGGGTCAGCATCCCGCTTCGGTCGTCGGTCGCGGCGAGACGCTCCGTGCGGACCATGACCGATCGGAGCATCGCCTCGAGGCCGTCTCGCGCTCGCTCGAGGCGCGCGGTCGAGCCTCCCACAACGTCGAAGAGCGCACGCCGATACTCTGCGACGAGGCCCTCGACCTCCGTTGTCCGTGCGGGGTCGTTGAACAGGAAACGCAACGTCTCGATGAAGTCGCGGTAGTGGTCCTCTCCCTGCGCCTCGTCGCGAACCGTGTACATCTTGTAGGGCGTCGCCGAGAGCAGGATGACGCGGACATTGGGGTAGTCGAAGAGCTTCTTCGCGAGGCTGCTCGCTGGATCTGTCCCATCGAGGAGCCCCTTGAACCGCTGGAACTCGTCGAGCACGACGATGTCCGGCTCGAGCGCGGAGATGCAGGTGTCGGCGAGGAGCTCCCGCATCTCCCCGATCCACGCGACGCCCTCGCCCCAGGTTGAGTCATCGACGGAGCGCTTGCCTCCCGAGAATCCGCGAACGAGGGCCTCGAGCCGGCTCCGCAGGTCCGGCCGCCCGGCGGCCCGGTCGCTGGCAACCTGCGCCTCGAGGTCGGCGATGAACTTCGTCGCTAGGTCTGCGTCGATCTCGTGCTCCTCGTCGAACCAGCGGATGGCGTCGCGGAAGCGCTCGATGCGCCGCACATGGCCCGACATCAGATGATCGAACCCGCGGTCCTGGAGGCCCCACGCCTTCTCGATCAGCTTGAGGAGGAGGACACGCTCCGTGCGCAGTCCGAGGCTCGACTTGAGCTCAAGCGAGGTCCCCGGCGTGAAGGAGACGAAGTTGACCTTGTTGCCCCGCAGCCCCTTGAGCGTGATGGGCAGGAGGGTGATGCGCGAGGCGAGGGCGACGTCGACACCCTCGATCGGGTTCAGCTTGCGGACGTTCTGTCGGGCGATCTCCGTGTTGGAGCAGATGTAGAGCACGTCGAGCCGATCGATCTGGTCCCAGAGGTGTTCGATCGCTTGCGCGATCACGCCGCGGGCGACCAGCGTCTTCCCGAGGCCGACTTCGTCGGCGATCAGGAAGCGCCGAGCGGGACTCGGGTCGAGGTACAGGCGACGGAAGACGAGCTCGGCGGAGGCGCGCTGGAAGTCCTTGAGACGCGAGAGGACCTTCGGGACATCGGGCCGCGGGATGGACGTGCTCATGGCGCCAGCCCCCGGCGAACCTCGAGGATTGGCGCGAGAAGCCCCTCCAAGTCCGACGGCAGGAGCGCCGCCCCGTCCGGGGCCTTCGCGAGATCCCTCACGAACTGGTCGACGCGGTCGACCTTCGCGGGGTCCCGGTCGAGTGCGCGCAGGAGGGACTCGAGCAGGTCCGCCTCGCCAAGGCCGGCGACGTGGCCGACTTGGGTGTCCTCCGACCCCTCGGACGACCCGCGCAGCAGCCGCTGTACGTCGAGCCCGCTGTCGGCGAGGAGGAGCAGGAGGAAGCGAACGACCTGCCGACGGTCCCCCAGTGCCGAGCGCAGGAGGCGCTCGCGGCGGTCGGCCGGCATCCCGGTCGCCGGGAGGTTCACGACGAACTCGTCCTCGAGCGTCCGCCCCTCATGGTGAACGACGACCGAGAAGGCGAAGAAGGTCGTCAGACCCTCGAAGGGCGATGTCCCCAGGTCGATCGCGGGCGCGGGCGATGTCGGCCACGGAGCCGCCGTGGCCCGCGCACGTGTGACCGGCCGTACTCGGAGCACCGCGCCAGCGGGGATCGTGGCATCGAAGCCGCCAGGGATGAGGACGCGAACCCGGAAGGCGCTCGCCGCATCGCCGGGGGACACATCGAGGGACAGGCCGCCTTCCGCCACTGCAGTTCGAACTACCTCCCTGCGGCGCTCGAGCTCGCGCTGGACGGCGTCCCCGGGGACATCAACCGCCGGGACTTCGTAGCGCTGGAGCAGCCCCCGCAGACCGACTTGGCCATCCGCTCCCCCGAGCGCGGCATCGACGCCGCACTTGCCCTTGGTGCCCCGCAGTTCGACCAGGAACTCAACCCCGTCGCCGAAGAGTGAGCCGGTCGCGTTCGCTGACCCGGTCCAGATCGTCGCGTATCGGCCCTGGTCCGCGACGTAGAGCTTCGCGTGCAGCCCGGCGAGCGGAGTCGGACCGTCGCTTTGGGCCTCGGACGGCTCACCCTCCGCCTGGGGCGCCAGCACGAAGACGTCGCCGAACCGTCGGAGATCGTCGCCGGGAACGCCCGTCACCGCGTCTGCACGGGAGACGAGAATGTCGCCTGCCCCGGGCTCAGACATGCGTCGCAGCGCGGGAGGGGAGAGGAAGGGCGAGACGACCAGCAGGCGGTCCACGCGCCGGTGGTCGAACCCCGTCCACTCCGGGTGCTTCTTCTGTGGCTTGCCCAGCGCGTTCCAGAGCGAGCGCCCGAGCGGCTGGAAGCGGAAGTCCTCGAAGGGTTCCGGGACTTCGAACTTCGTGCGGCGAATCTCCCTCGCCACGCGATCGACCGCCGCCTGGACCTGCTCTGCGACCGGCTGCCGGAGCGCCAAGCGGGGCAGTGCCGTCAGGAAGTCGGCCAGTGCGGGGCCCTGTCGGGTTTCGCTCTCCCCGTCGCGCACGTCCCCCTCCAAGACGAGGAGGGTGTCCCAGGATCGATCGAAGGTCAGGTTCCGGGTGGACACGAGCACGCGGTAGAGGACGGGCTCGCCGTCCGCCGTGAACCGCAGGACCCAGACCTTCGGGTGGAAGGGTCCGCCGTCGGGCTTCTTCACCTCGATGACGGACTGCTCGAGCCATCCGAGCAGCCGCTGCTCCGCCGGGGGCACGGACACGTAGCCGGCTTGGCAGAACAGGTGGATGTTGTCGGCGTGCCTGCGAAGTGACTCCAGGAGCGCCAAGGGGTCGGCTTGCGGTCGCCCATCGGCGTCTTCCCAGTCGAACATCGTGAAGGCGAGCGGTGCGGTCAGGAGTGAGAGAAGATCGAGCGTGAACGTGGTACACACCGCCTCGCTGAAGGCGTAGCCGCCGGGGGGACGAAGGGCTTCGAGAAACAGGCGACGGTGGCGAGTCTCGAGCATCAGTCAGCACCTTCAAGTCCGTCAAGGATATCGGCGAGGATCCCGCGGGCGATCCGCCAGCGGAAACCCATGGCCCCGACGCCGGCCTCGCCGCCCCAGATCTCACGGAGCCGTGCGTTCTGGAACCGCGACTGGGTCCCCTTCATCTCGATCTCCCGGTCCCGAACGAGTGTGGAGGGAGTCGGTGCGTCGAGACTCGCAGGGTTCCACCCCGAGGCAGCCAGCCAGGCGACCCACCTCTCGACGAACAGCCGCGCTCGGGCGGGGATCCTATGCCCCTGCCCTTCGACGAGCGGCCAGAAGCCGGCGGGGTTCCACGCGGCCAGCGCAGCACGTCGACTGCGCAGGCGGTCGATCCACTCGAGCGACGCTTGGACGTACTTGTCGGCTCCGTCGTCGCGGCCCGCCTCGCGGCAGAGCAGCAGGTTGTAGAGCAGAGCTGCCCCCTCCATCGCCTCGCTGAAGCAGCGCGCTTGATCCAGGTCCGAGTGCAGGTCCGGGCGAAGTTCCTGGGTGCGTCCGAAGTCCCACGCGTACCCGAGCTCGTCGAGCCTGTCCGCGGATCTCCCGTGCCCGACAAACCAGGCGAGGAGCGACTGGGGAACGCTCATCTCGATCCGACCCTGGAGGTAACGCGCCTCCTTCCTCGGCAGTCGGAAGTCCACACTTTCTGGGAAGCCGGTCGGCGCGGTGGGGATCTCGGGATCCCACGTGAGGAGCCCGCCGGTGCCCCCAACGACTTCCTTGTCGTCGTTCGTTGGGCGCACGCGGCGGCGCTCGTAGAGCGCGTCCAGTTGCGTGTGGTACTGATCCTGCATCATGTCCCCGAGGAAGATCCCCCACCGGACGAGACCGGGCCAGTATGTGTTGCTTGGGAGCCTGCGGATATTCACGCCCGACTGACGCCCGATGACGCCAGTTTCGTCCAGGCGCTTCAAGACCTCGATCAGGTCGCCCTCGGCCACCCGCGCCTTCCTCGCGATCTCGCTGGCCGCGACCCGCTTTTCCTCGAGACGCCGATAGATCCACGGGACAAAGAGGTAGTAGCGGGCCCGCGTCTGCGGGACGATCGTGCCGGGGAAGAAGCGGTCGGACAGCGCGTCCCGGATCGGTGCGAGCCCGAGCTCGTCCCGCGTGTCCTGCTCCTTGAACAGGTCGATGACGTCGAGCATCGCCCGACGTTCCGACTCCGAGTAGTCGAGCCAGGTGAATGAGGAGGCCACGCGTTAGGTCCCTCCCATGACAGGCCCCCGAGGCAGGGGCATCTCGCACAAGGATCCGTCCCTCGCCAGATTGCCGAACTGTGCAACCAACGACCGAGCCAGGCTCGCGCTCTCGACGACGACGCCGACCTCGACGTTGCGGTGCTGAGCAGCCTCGGTGAAGTTGGCGGATGTGACGAAGGCGACCTGCTCGTCGATCACTACGCACTTGGCGTGCATCGAGGCGCGGACGGGACCGGCGACGACGAGCGAGCGAGGGTCGTAGAGCACCCGGGGGAGCAGTCGGCCAGGCCAGATGTCTGCCCGGAAGCGACGGGCGAAGTCGGCGATGACAGCCTCGGGAGCACGGGACACGTCAGCGGAGGGGTGGACGTTGACGACCACCGTTACGTCAAGCGGGTCGCCGCGGTCGAGGCGAGCGGCGAGCGGGTGGAAGATCGCCCGGGCCTTCTCGCCGCCATCGAGGGCGAACGACGCGATCAGGACGCTGCGTCGCGCGCGGGAGAATAGTTCCTGGATCACGATCGCCGTGTCGCGGTTGAGGCTTCCCTCCGCCTCGGGGCCGGACCAGACAAGGTCCGCCCGGGGGGCACCGACACCGGCACTCCCCCTCTCGGCGAGGACGAGGTCGAGGGCTGCGGCGGCAGCCTGCGACCCGGCCCCAACGGCGGTCTGCCCCACGGCAGCTGAAGTCGGGGCCCCCGGGAGCCCCAGCGCGTTCAGCGCGGCGGCCACGCGCACGCCGACGCCATCGGGCACGATCGGCGCTAGGTCCGCGGCAGTGCAGGGGAGTCGAAGTGCTCCTGTGCGAAGGCGACACATGAGGTGATCGAGGACGGGGCTGGAGAGGGCGACGAGGGCGTCCGTCATGACGTCCCCGCCGGAAGCCCGAAGAGGGCGCAGTCGGGGTCGCGCAGGGTCGGGATGACGAGCGCCCGGTCCAAGTGCTGGTTGAAGCGCTCGCAGCTCGTCTCGGCGATCAGAAGGCAGCCGTGACAGGCGGCGCCATGCAGGAATCGGTCCTCGTAGGCCTGGTCGGGCTCGTGCTCGGCGCACACCGGGTCGTTGGAGCAGAGTCGCCCCGCGGCGAGGGCACGCTCCACGTGGTGCTCGATCTGGCGGCCCACCTCGACGAGCCCGCCGAGCGTCCCCTCCGAGCCCGATCCCCCCGTGTAGAGGAGGATTCCGTGCCCGTCGGGGCCGGCGTAGACGCGCTCGCGGATCGCGCTCGCCGTGTACCCGCACGAGAGGGACACCTCCGTGATCAGGAGGTGGGCGAGGGAGTGAAGCGCGAAGAAGGGCAGGCCCGGGAACTGGGCCTTGAGCACGCCGTGCGTCTTGCGCCAAGTGTCGAACGCCGCCTCGAGCTTGCGGCCGCGTGCCACGACCGTGGGCCGAGCGAGCCACGCCGTAATCGCCGAGTCCGCGACGCCCAAGAACACGCCTTCCCCCTTGTTGTCGATCGCCGGGAGCCAGCGCAGGTCGTGCGAGATCCGGGCGCGCTCAACGCCAAGACTCAGGTCCCCGTTGACATCCGGGGCTGCGGCCTCGAATCGCGTGAAGCCGACTTGGGCCACCACCTCCCGAAGCCGGTCCACGAGGACGATCCGGTCGATGACGGCGGACAAGTGCGAAGCAAGGCCCGTCGTTTGCCGCGCCCGTGCGGAGAACTGGACCTCGTCCCGCAGGATCGCGGGTGGCGCGGCGTGGTTCGTCCGCCGCAGCGTTCGCACCTCGACCGACTTCACCGGCTCGGGGACCGGCTCCTTCCCTGTCCGTCGCCGCTCGATCTCGCGCCAGACGTCCGCCGCGACGAAGCCCTCCAGAGCCCTCTTGACCTTAGGCTTCCGCCGCTCGCGCTCGATGTCCTCGACGCCGGAGACCTCCGCCAGGAAGTCCTCGTACACCCCCTCGACGGCGTCCCGCAAAGCCGCCGCGTCATCGGGGATCGAAATGACGGACTGGACCTGGGGGAAGTACGCGTTGCTCGCGGAGCGAGTGAGCAGCCGGTTCGCCTCGCTGCACGTCTCACGCTCGAAGCCGCCGAGCCACGGCATCTCCCCGCGGCAGGTGCCAAGCACGCGATCCTTGATGATCGCCGCGTCGGCGAGCTGGCGCGGCGGGCCCCCGCGCTCCCGCCGGACGTAGATCTCGGCGAAGTCGTTGCCCGCCCCTCCCTCGTCGAGCCAGAGCATCTCGCCGCGGTCTGCTCCGACGAACGCGTACCAGTCGATGTCGCTGATGTGCCCCCGCCGGCAAGCCTGGACGAACCGCACGGGGACGACGTCCACCTTCTTGCGGTCGTCGCCGATCCACTTGCCGCCGTCGAGGTGCTTCCCGGGGACCAGCGGCCTCGTGCGGTAGACCCTCCCGGCGCGCTCGATCGTGCGGTCCACCTGGGCCAGGTACCACGTCGGGAACTCGACGACGCCGACGTGCGCCATCCGCGCCCCGGGCGCGTCGTCCTCGACGGGGGGGGCGAAGAACCGCACGCTCGGCAGCGTGAGGATCTCGCAGACCTTCGCCTTGAGCCGGTCCTCGACGATCGGTTCGCGGTGATCGACGCCGTGCCACAGTTCCAGCCCGCCCACGAGGACCGACCGGTCCACGAGGTCCAGCATGGCGCCCGGGCCGAACGTCGTGATGAGCTGGCTGCGGCGCAGCTCGCCCACGGGGTGCGGACGGGCCTTGCTCACGAGGCGTCCTCCCCGAGGCCGGCCATGCGCAACAGGACCGACGGCTCGACGTCGCGAAGGCTGCGGTGGGATCGGAACTTCCGCTCGCGTGCGAGCAGCCGGTCCAACTCGGGGTCGAGCGGGTCGCGAAGGAGCGGCGGCGCATGGCCCACCTCGCGCTGATACTGGAGCTGTCCCTTGTCCTGGGCGATCGAGGCCCAAGCGTCGAGGAGGTCCGCAGCTCGCGTGCGGAGGTCGGCCGCGAGCGCCTGGGCGTCGGCCTCGGAGAGCGGCGCGTGGGCGATCCCGCGAGCCGCGAGCGCATCGGCGACGAAGCCGAGTTCGTGCCGGTGGGCGAGCACGCGCTCGGCCCCCCGGGCCTCCGTCAGTTCCGGGCGGCCGTGGCGGGCCAGTGCGACGACGACCGACGCGAGCCCCCGGTCCACCGCCCGCGGCGAGAACGGGGTCACGCTGGTCGCCTCGACCGCCCGGTAGAAGGACTCGTGCCACGCCGAGAAGCGCTCGTAGTGCGAGCGGTCGCGGGCGCGGTTGACGTTGAGGAGCGTCACGACAAGTCCCGGGCGCCGCTTCTCCCGGCCCACACGGCTCGTCGCCTGGATGTACTCGGCGGCGGACTTGGGCTGTCCCGTCACGACCATGAGACCCAAGCGCGTGATGTCGAGACCGACCGAGATCATGTTCGTCGCGAGGGCTACGTCCACGTGCTCGGACTCGTGCTCGTAGTCGAGCGCGAGGCAGCGCTTGGTGTCCGCGACGCGATGCGTCGGCTCGCGGCTGGTGAGTTCCCGCGGGAGGTGGAACCGCCTCCGGTCGGCGAACAGGACAGGCTCTGTCGGCTCCACGCGCCGACGCCGTTGGCCGTAGTCGTTCAGGCGCGAGGCGACCTCGTCCTCGATGATGCGCCGGCTCCCTCCGAGCTCGCGCAGCGAGTTGAAGTATCCGACGAGGGTCATGTAGGGATCGGCGGGGTTGGGGTCGCGCTTTGCCCGCCGTGCGTCGTCGTACGAGCGCCTCGCCGCGGCGAGTAGGGCCAAGTACGCCCGCAGCAGCACGACCTTCAGGTTCCTCCCCTGGGCCGCCACGCCGAGGTAGAGGCGGCCTCCAGCCCCTGGCCCGACATGCGCTTTCGAGAAGAAGGTGTCACGCCGGTCCGGCCCCGGGGGCGGGAAGATCGCGACCTCGCTGCGCGCGAACAACGCACGGATCTGGGCCTGGGCCCGTTTCACGGTCGCGGTCGACGCGACGACCTTCGGACAGAGCGCGGGGCCCGTCTCCGCCGCACGGCCGCAGAGGGCCTCGATGGCCGTCTCGTAGAGTCCCGCCATTGTTCCCAGGGGCCCGCTGACGAGGTGCAGCTCGTCCTGGATCACGAGGGCGGGCGGGGGGAGGTACCCGCCGAGCGGCGTTCCCTTCCCAGGCTCCGCAGCCCCGTAGAAGCCGTCCGGGTCGTGGCGGTCCACGCGTCCCAGCAGTGCGCCCGCCCTCGCCTCCCAAGGGAGGGCTGCAAACTTGTCCAGCGTGGCGATCAGGAATGCGGGCAGGCGGCGGTAGATCGGCTCGTCAACAGCCTGCACCGGTAGCCCAAACCGCTGCCGATTGGGCGTGAACTCGCACGTGCGCGAAGCGCAATAGATCCGCAGCTGGTCGGGCACGTCGTCGTTGGGCTGAAGGTCGAAGCTCCACGGCTCGAACTTCGTCCCGCACCACGGGCAGGTCTCGAGCGGGATCGGCGACGGGCGTGCCTTCGGCTCGCGCTTGTACGCCTGGACCTTCGCGCGCGCGGTCGTCTTTCCGTCGTCGCCCCGCCCCCCCAACCGGTTGGGCGTGGCACTCATGCCCACCCAGAGGCCAATCTCGATCGGCCAGGTCCCCAACTCGGTCGGACGCCGCTGACGCTCGAGCTCCAGCGCACAGACTAGAGTCGCCGCGCGCCCAAACTGGTCGAGGGTCAGAAGGCGCAGCGTGTACCGCATAAGGACCGTGACACCCGACGAACGCGGCGATGGGTCGCGCAGCCGCCGCAGGGCGATCGAGAAGGCGGCAAGCCCCAGGTACGCCTCGGTTTTTCCGCCGCCCGTCGGGAAGAAGAGAAGGTCGACGACCCGACGGTCAGGGTGGTCAGGGTCGGCGAGTCCTCGAACGTTCAGAAGGAAGAACGCCAACTGGAACGGGCGCCAGGCCGGGGCATCGACGCGCTCCGGGTCGCGGTCGGGACGCTCCTGTGCGGCCCGCTGCCGGATAGCCCGCGCGACGGCACGGTTCGCGATCCGAAACGCCTCAAATACCTTCGGGTCCGAGAGCGAGTCGATGCCCTCCTCCATGCGCCGGGCCGCGCGCCTCGCGTCCTCGACCAACTGCAGTCGGGCGTTGCGGTGGCTCTCCGCCTGAGCGCTCGCACGCGCATGCTCGTCGATCCAGGCCGAGTAGAGCAAGACAAGCGGAGACGCGCCTTCCCGAATCGTGGCCGCGTCCGTCGCGCGCGAGAGAGCCTCCATGTCGAGCGTTACGTTGCGCAGGTCATCCCGCGACTCGACTCGATCCACGAACGTGGCGGGCAGCCAGTCGGTGGCGACCTCTGTGCAACGCTCGCCCTCCAGCGCCCATCGAGCCGACACGTTGTGCCCGACGGCATACTCGACGGCGTCAGAGAACTGCAGGGCAGCAATGGCGAGGTCGGGATCGAGCGCGGCGGCCAAAGCGAGTGGATCGGGCCGGGCGATGAATGGGACCTCCGCGCGCAGGCGGAGCTTCGCCTGAAACACAAACGCGGTGTCGCGCGGGGCATCCTCGGGCGGCGCCGCACGGCGATTGACGAGGAAAACCGTGACAGCTCGCGTGCCCGGCGCCGGCGCTCCCGGGACGCCCGCGGGCCAGGAGGTCGCGCGTGAGACCACCACGAGTTCGAGGCCGTCGCTCGACGGGACCGACACCGGTGGAACTGCGGGCCCTCCGTCGAGGGGAAGCGGGATCTCCTCGTGACGGGCACGCCGCCGCCAGACGGGAGGCGCCCCATCGCGGGCTTCGGGGCTGTAGTCCCCCCACTCGACGGTCGCCCGGATCTGCGTGCAAGCCGCCGGAGCAAGGAACGAAAGCCCCATCGAGGACGCAAAAAAGGCACGCCGTGCGACCGGGCGCTCCAACTCAGCTGCGTCGTCGCGAGCGCCCTCGTCGCCCCCCGCATCCATGCTCTCGGGTGGCTCGTCGTCCGCACGAGCGCGTGTCGGGCCCTCGAATGGCGCCAGGAAACCGGTCAGGTACCACTGCGACGGCGCCTCGGGTAGCACTTCAGCGAGCAGTTGAGCGTCGGTCGGCAACGAGGCATCGGGGCCCACGAGGTCTAGGCGCATTGCCTCCACGAGGCGGGCACGAACTTCGGAGGAGGTGGATGTTGCACCAGGGGTCATCGTTGCTCCTCGTCCGGATTCGTGGATCCACCATGCGCGGACTCGTCACTGGTCGCCGATGTGCCGAAGAGGCCCGACCCCTCGGCAACCGCGGAGTCCAGAACCTTCCGCGTCCGAGGCTTGAGCGGCATCACGATGCCTCGCTTCGCGTACGGCCCAGCCAGGCGTTCCTGTTCGGCGCGCGCTCGGTTCAGTTCCAACAGCCGGGCCAGCACCTCGTCGCGCACGCCGTCGGGCCACCGGAGTCGGAAGGTCTCTCCCGGCGAGATTTCCCGTTCCGTCTCATCCTCTGGGATGAACTCGCACTGCGGGCGAAGATCCGCCCACCCGTATGCAGATAAAACGGCGTAGTCCATTTCAGCACGGAGTTCCCGGAGTCGGACGATGGCGGGACTGTCGTTGTGGGGATCGTGAAAAAGGTGATCGATCGCCGTGAGCCCATGACCGGGTGTCGCGAGCAAGGAAGAACGAGCGGCGTAATATTGCTCTCCGATTGAAGCAAGCGGCACGGCACGATCCCACTCGGGAGGGAACGGAAACGACTCGAAGCAATCACTTGGAACGTACGCTAGGTTGTCACCGGCTGTTGTGGCAGAGAAAGTGCGAGCCCATGTCTCATGCAGACGCGATTGAAGCACCGCGAAAGCCGCCATTGAGTCCGCCAAGATGACAACCACCTTGTTGGAGAAGACAACATCAGATGGGTAGAACAAAAACGCCAAGGTGTTGCTGGACTCAGCGCACACTAAGACCTGCTTGAAGGCGCGAAGCCTCACTGTCAGTTCGTCAGCCGTATGAGAGAATCGCCACCACCTGCGCCTTTGCGTCAATGGGCGGACCTTGCTCTCTATGATCGAGAGTACCTTCGGGTAGCGACGGACCGTGTCCTCGTCCATTGTCGAGAAGTCGATGATCATTCTAGTCACGCGTGCCTCTGCGCTCGCGTTGAGTTCGCTTCCGCCGACGTACCGCTTGATCACGTGGGCGTACCGCGGCTCTTCCGCCAAAATCGCCTGGGCCACACTCAACGGCGTCGTATCCGAACGCCCGTCTTCAAAAATGAACCCCATCCCGCCTGGCTTGCACCCGAGGAACGCGCGATTGGCGTTTGCAGTTAGTCTTTCGGGGTCGTCGTCTCCACCGCGGGCGTAGAGAAAGGCAGTGATGCGCTCCACGTGCTTCCCATCGAGCATCGGACGTACCGGCAGATTTCCCTTGGCGATATGGACGACGCTCACAATGACCGAGGCGGCGCCAGGCCATGGCATGCGGCGCCGAGCACAGAATATCGTTCCCCCGGCCGACCTGATCGGTCGAAGCGCCGATGCTCGGGTATCACCTTGCGAAATCGACTTGGTCGCGATCAATCCGAGTGCCCCTCGCTCGCGGAGCAACGCGAATCCGCGTCGGAAGAAGTACGCCACGAGGTCACACTTGCCACCGGCCCCCTCCCAGACGCGCCGCAACCACGAGGGGTACTCACTTGCTGCTGAACGAGCGACCGTTGCTGTTCCGGCAAATGGTGGATTGCCCACTATAGCGTCGAATCCAGATGGGACCCGATCGAACACCTCTGGGAACTCCACGGACCAGTGGAACGGCGGTGTGCCGAGCGGTCCGTGCCGCAGTGCGACAACAGACTCGAGAAGTGCCGCCGGAATCGGCCCGCCTGCACCGCTCCATCCGTCGGCGACGTCTCGTAGTTCCTTCCGCCGATGCTCCCGCACTTTCGGGCTCTCGGCCGCGAAGAAAGCGGCGATCACGGCGTCACCCAGTGCCCGAGCCCGCATCTGCGCATGCTCCGATCGCTCATGGAGAGCACTCTGGTCACCCTTGCGGTCGTCTTCCATCTCGGCAAGCGCCTGTCGGGCAGCGGCAGCAGTCCGCTCGTCGCGCTTGAGGTCACGGAAGAGCGGGAGCGGCGCATCCTCTCCGCGCTCCCAGTGGAACTTCCCGATCTGCTCCAAGTCCAGGCCAACCAGCGAGTCCCCGTGCTTCAACGCATGGTCCACGAACGTGAATGCATGATCCCTGGCGAGCGTCACCAGCCAGACGGACAACTTCGCAAGGCTCACTGCGAACGGGTTTTTGTCCACGCCGTAGAGGCACCGCTGCGCCACGATCCGTTTGGCATACAGTAGTGGCGTCTCGTCGGCGGGAAGCCTCAGCGTCGCCCCATGCCGGTCCCAAGCCTCGACGACGCGCTCCGCCAGTTGCCGGCAAACCTCCACTAGAAACGCGCCCGACCCCATCGCCGGGTCGCAGACCTTCAGCTCCAGGATCTGCTCGGCTGTGGGGTTCTCGCCCAGGCCTACCAGCACCGGGTCCAGCGTGGTCTGAACGATGGGCTTGGTGAGCGAACGCGGCGTGTAGTGCGAGCCCGAACGCCGGCGCTCCTCCCCGGGCTGGAGCACCAGCGCGCCCTTCGGGAGCACCCGCGGCGTGCGGGGCGATACACGTCGCTCGACCGCGGCCAGCACACCCTCCGGCGTCGTCGCCTCGCGCAGGGCCGCGGCGGCCTTCGCCGGAAGTTCGCAGAGCGCATGCTCCTCTAGCCACTTCACGCGTTCACGCGCCGGTCGGGCGAGAAGTGCGGCAACATCGAAGAACACGAAGCCCGGGCTCCCCTTGCGGCTGAACTTGAGCGCGAGGGCAGGCCCCTCCATGCGCTCGACCACGTAGCCCATCATGGCCTCGTAGACCGAGCCGATCTGTTCTACGTCCAGCGAGCGGTAGGAGAGCCGCTCGCCATCCAGGATGAGCAGACTCTGGAGCACCCGGTGGACGCAACCGTCGGGGACGTGCGGCGCCTCGATGCGCTGGGCGCGCTCATGCCGGGTCCCGCGCGCGCGGCCTTCGAGGAACGGGTAGGCGTCGGGGTCGAACAACTGTCCCTTGCGGGCCGGGAGCCGCAGCAGCTGGTGACCGCCACCGTGGTAGACCACGCGGAAGAGGGCCAGCAGCGAGGCCCACGCCCCATAGCGATGGTCCATCGTGTCGGGGTTCGCCCCCTGGTCATCGCGCAACCGGCGCGCGAGGCCCGCCACCGAGTAGTTCCGAACCCAGACGGGATCGTCGGGCAGCAAGCCCTGGTCCTCGGCGTACAGGAGGAACACGAGCCGCATGAGGGTCGTGAGCAGCCCGCCGTAGATGTGCTCGCGCTCCTCCGAGGTCGCGGCGTGGAGCAGCGAGCCCTCCTTCACCACGTCCGCCTCCTGGAATCCCCGCAGCAGTTCCCACAGCGCTCCCAGCACCTGCTCGGAGAGCTTGTTCGAGACTTCGTTCTGGAAGTTCCGACTGTCGGCCAGCACCTCCGCCAGGCTCTTCCCCGGGGGCGCGTTGAACACGGCTCCCTCGCGGAGCAGCATGTGGAAAGCCGCCAAGATCGGTCGTCCCCCGACCTCGGTCATGGCCTGGATGGGGAAGGTCAGGTGGCCGGAGGTCTGGTGCTCAGGCACGTAGACCATTCGGATCGCCAGCCCGTTGGTGAGCAGGCCGATCCGCACGCCCGAGTCGCTCAGGAGCCGCTCGAACTTGGCCTCGGGGCTCGTGTGCCAGCCGGGTCCCGAGGTCTCGGCGGGGGGCTCGTCGAAGTTCTGCCCCAGCGCGATCTGCTGGATCAGCAGCAGGGCGCGCTCCGGCGCGCCTGGCTCCTGGGCCGCCCAGGTGGGGCGCAGCACCTCGCCGTAGTTCGGAAGCGCCACGTCAAAGGTGGATGGAAGGTCGCCCCACCCGCCGGGGCCGAGGAGATCGTCGCGCCGCCAGCCGAGCACGTGCTCTAGCAGCCGCGTAAGGTCGAGCGCGTGCGCGGGCGAGTCCTCCCCGCCGCGCGCCGCATCACCATCGGGGCGTCCTACCACCTCGAGCAGCCGTTCCTGCAATTCGACGGCGCTCTCGATCGGCACCAGCCCCGCCTTCTCCAGGGCTGGCGGCGAAACGACCAGGCCCACGGGCTGGAGCAGGCCCAGCCAAGCACGGTGGATCTCGAGGAGGCGACTGTCGGTGGGCATGGCGCTAGCGCGACACGGGCCAGAGGTAGACGACGCCCACCGGCTCCACCCGCTCTGCTCGCACGTCGTAGGAGGTGCGAATGCGGGCGGGTTCGCTCTCGACCTCCTTCTCCAGTTGCGCCAATCGCTTGGGCCAGTAGCTGCGGTCCGCTTCGAGTTGACGGCGATCGCCCTCGCCGAAGTCCAGCGTGAACTGGGCGTAGTCGCGGTCTACTTCCGCAGCGCGGGCGCGGATGCGCTTCTGCGAGTCGAGCAAGATGCGCCGCATCTCCCTCGCCTCCCGCTCGCCGCGCTCGCCGAGTTCGCGCCGGGCGGTCGCCGACACCGCCTCGGCGCGCTTCTCGAGCGCCCCCCGCAGGTCGGCCACGTCGTTGGCCACGCCAGCTAGGAGCATCGCGCGGATCGTCTCCGGCACCTCGCGCAGGCGCGGCGTGGCCAAGGCCTCGTCCAGCAGTCGGTGGACCTCGCTCGTCTCGCCCACGCCGAGCGAGCGCAACTTGCGTCGCCCGCGCGCGGCGGGGTCCTCCCAGTCGGCAGCGACCGTGATCACCTGGTCGTGGAGCCGCGCGGCGTGTTCCCCGTAGAGGGAGAGCCGCCCCAAGACGAGCACACGGGGGACAGGGTCCTCCGTGCGGACGAGGCAGACGCGCTTCAGGTCGTGCGTGACGAACCCTTGCGCGAGGAATCGGCCCAGCAGGCGCTTCACGAGCCGGTGCTCGAGGTGCAGGTGCACCACCTCGCCGTCCAGGTTGCGCGGGTCGCGGAACACGACCGGCCGGATGGGCGCGTCGCGCCGCCACTCGGCCTCGCTCTGGCCCTTCTTCCGCGGGACGCGCAGCGTGTCGAGCGTCGCGGACCAGGTCGGGTCCACGTTCGGACGGCCGTGGAGGTGCGGGAGGACGTAGCGCGCCGTGTCCGGGTCGAAGGCATTGGAAGGCGACGCCAACGCCTCCAGTTCAGTCCCTGCGGTGGCCAGCAACGCGGCCGAGAGCGCGTCCTTGAAGTGACGCACG
Source organism: Planctomycetota bacterium (assembly GCA_020851795.1). Taxonomy (GTDB): domain Bacteria; phylum Planctomycetota; class PLA2; order PLA2; family JAEUHO01; genus JAEUHO01. The sequence goes on from JADZCA010000024.1 coordinate 39,359, forward strand.
TCGAGCCCGATCCAGTCCTTGGCCTCGCGTAGCATTCCGCCCAGCACGGTGAGTTGCTCACGGAGCTTCGCGTGCCGATTCCGAAGCGCCTCGAGCTCCTCCCTCACGATCGCCTGGGATCCGTTGGCCTCGGCGGCGCTGGCATCCAGGCGCTCGAGCCGGTCACGCAGGGCGGATTCCTCGTCGTGACGGATACCGCGCTCGAGAAGGCCCTCCACCTTGCGGCTGACGACGGGCGTCAGGCTGCCCAGTTCCTCATGGATCAACGCGATCTTCCGGACGAGCACATCGAGCACGCGGTCCTCGGCCCGCCCGGGAAGCACGAAGTAGCGGCACCAGACGTCTTGGGCCCGCTGCAGTTGGCGGTCGATGCGCCCGTTTCTCTGCTCCATGCGGCTCGGATTCCACGGCACATCGAAGTGCAGCAGGTCCGCGCAGTGATTCTGGAGGTTCACGCCCTCCCGAGCCGCGTCGGTGGCGATCAGAATGCGCAGCGGGTGGTGGGCAGGGTCGGCATTGAACGCCGCCTTGATCGCCTCGCGGCGCTCCTCTCCCATGCCGCCATGGAACGCCCCGAGGCGCGCAGCGCCGCGGTCGGAGGACTCGAGGGCCGATTCGAGTTGCGTTTCGAGGTAGCGCTTCGTGTCCGTGTACTCCGTGAAGATCAACAGGCGGCGCTCGTTCCAACGCGCGCCGGGTGCGCCCAAGTCCGGGCACTGGTTGGCACGAATCCAGCCGAGCAGCCAGCGAATGCGGGCGTCGGGTTGGTAACGCGCTTCGCCGGCGATGGCCGCCATCTGGTCCAGCACCTTGAGTTCGGCGGCCAGGCTCGCGGCGACCCCACCGGTGGCGGCGCTGGCGGAGGCGAGCTTGGCGTCCTCCTCGGCCTCCACCTCGGCCTCGGGGAGGTCAGACCGGACATCGTCGCGCCCCGGCGGTTCCAGCAGCAGCAACAGGCCCTGCAGGTCGGGCTCGGCCGGCGCCTCGGCCGTCGCCCGCACGACGCTCTTGCGATGGATGGCCAGGGTCCGCGCGAAGGCGTCGATGGAGGACAGCAGCCGCTTCTGGAGCGAGGTGTGGACGAGCATGGCGGCGGCTCGCCGCCGCTTCTCGGCCGCCTCGAGACGCCTCTCGGTCAGTCGCCGGTACTCGGCCAGCAGGGTCGAGAGGATCAACTCCGGCGCCGTGGGCGGCACGTCCTTCAGCACGACCGGCTCGACGTGACGCCGGGGGAATTCCTCGCCCACCTCGCGCAGGTCCTGCTTCAGGCGTCGCACCATCACGTCGTCGAGCAACTTCGGACTCTTGACGGGCACGCCCCGGCAGAAACGCTGCGGGTCTAGCACCTCCAGCAGCGCCGCGAAGCTGTTGGAGTGCCCGTTGTGCGGGGTGGCCGAGAGGAACAGCCGGTGCTCGAACAGCGGCGCCACGTCGCGCACGGCCTGCGTGAGGTGCGAGTCGATCGCGTAGAGCGAGCCGCTCGCCGGCGCGGCGTTGTGGGCTTCGTCCAGAATCAAGATGGCCTCGTGCGCGAAGGCCCCGAGCCAGGAGCGCAACGGCGCGGCGTAGGCCTCGTCCCGAAGGAGCGCGTGGGAGAGGATGAATCGCGTGTGCGTGCTCCACGGGTTCACGGCGTAGCCACGTTCCTCCCGCGTGCGGGCCACGAACGCGCGGTCATAGACAGCGAACGTGAGCCCGAAGCGCTGCTCCATCTCCTCCTTCCACTGCGTGACGACCGAGGGCGGGCAGCAGACCACGACGCGCCGGACGCGCTGGCGCATGATGAGTTCGCGCAGGATCAGCCCCGCCTCGATGGTCTTGCCCAGGCCCACGTCGTCGGCGATGAACAGGTTGACCCGGGGCATCAGCAGGGCCTTGCGCAACGGCTCGAGCTGAAAGGCCTTGACCTCGATGCCTGCCCGGTAGGGCGCCTGGAAGAGCTTGGGGTCGGTGGCGGTGACGCAGTTCCAGCGCAGCGTGTTGAGGTAAGCCGAGAACAGCCGGGGGTCGTCGTAGCCCTTGCGCCCGGCCTCCGCCCAGGAGGCCCCAGGGTCGATGACCCGGGCGTCCAGTTCGTGATCCCAGAGGACCTCGAGGGGCTCGCCGATGGCGTCGTCGGCGAGGCAGGACAGCCTGACGAGCGGGCTCTCCCAGGGCTCGGTCCCGGGCTGCACGTCCTCCACGAGGTACTGCCGGCTGCGGACGTAGGCCACCGCCCCGCGGGTCAGTCCGATACCGCCTAGGTCTGTAGCCACGACGCCTGCGCCTCCATTCCCCCGAGAGGCACCGCCCGTGACCTATCGGCACGGGGCGACACCCAATCGGCGACTGCCAAGTCCTGAGGGAAACTGCTCGGCTGGCGATGCTACGGCGTTACGGTCGACCGGTCCAGACTCTGATCGTCGCCCGAGCACGGAAGTTGCGCGCCGGCAGGTGTGAAACCGAGCGCTCGTGAGCGACTCTCAGGGGCCGCGGGCGAGCCAGTGCCCGCTCGTACGGTCCCGAGTCACACTTCCCGCCACCCGGTCCCGAAGTAGTAGTCGGCCGGTCTCGTCTCGTCGGCACAGACCTCGTCGGTCCGCAACCCGGCCCGCGCCGCCGGCGTCAGGCCGAACTCCCGCTCGAGTTGGAGGAGCGCGGCGGCGAGCGCGAGCTTCAGCTTCGCTTGGGGATACGTGGCGAAGCCCACGGGCCGGCCCTCGGCGCCGTTGGGGCCGGGTCGCCCGCGGACGACCCATACCTCGCCGTGCTTCGCGGTGAACTCGGCGCAGCGGCGGTACTGGCTCCAGAGGTCCGCGTACCGCGCGAGGGCGAACTGGTCCACGGCCGTGAGGACGCCGCTGGCGTGGAGCGTTTCGGCGTACTCGTCGAACACCTTCTTCGCGTCGTCCGAGAGCCACGCCGGGGCCGCGGGCTTCACGACCTTGGGCTGCGGCTCGTTCGAGTTCCGCTTCGCGCGCCACGAGCCGCGAAGGCGAAGGACGCGCGTCGGGGTCGGACGGGGACCGGGCTTGGGCATGATGCGACTCCAGCTACTGGCCCACGCGGCGGGTGCTGGAGGAGCCCGGCGGAAGCGGACAACTTGATCTTCTACCCCCGGCGGGGGACGGTCGGGCGCTGGCCACGGCCGCGCCACTGCCCCCGGTCGGGGCCGTCGCCGTCCCGGGGGCTGGGGGTGGCGTCGGGCGCCGCGGTCGCGAGGTCGTGCAGGTCCGCGGACGCCGCCCTGGCCCGTCCCGCGAACAGGGCGTCCGCGGCGGCGAGCATTTCGAGGGCCCCCGGGGGGACGATGGCGGCCACCACCACCCCGCGGCGGGTCAGGACGACGTACTCGCCATCCGTGGCGACGCGACGGAGTGTCCCGGCGAGGTCGGCGCGGAACCGCCGCAGGGGTACTCGGGAGGGGGGGCGGAGGGGGGTCACGGGGGACTTGTGTACGCAAGTAAGCCCGGAAGTACCGGCCCTGCAGGCCGATCTGTGGAGAACCCCCGATCTCGTGAAAATAGAGGCACGCCCCGCGCCCCGCCGTAGGCCGCCGAGGCGTGAGAGCTCGAGGTCCCCCCCCCCCCCCGGAGCGCCGCTCGGCCGCGTTCTTCAGGCCGTGGCACGGCCCGCAGATGGGCTGCAGGTTGGTGGGGTCGTACGCGAGGTCGGGACGCACGCGCACGGCAACGACGTGGTCCACGGCCGTCGCGACCTCGGTGCGGCCGGCGGCCACGCACGCGCGGCAGAGCGGCTCGTTGCGCAGGACCTGGGCGCGGACCGCCTTCCACCGGGCGGACGAGACGACCGCGTCCTCGACACCACGGTCGGGGTCACCGCGACGGGCGCGGTTGTACTCCGCGTCGGCGTGGCGACGGGGGTGGAGGATCCGAGCGAGAGTGCGCGGCTTCGACGGCATGCTGCTGCCTTGGCTCGCGCCCGCTGGGATGAGCGCGCGAGGATCGTACCACAGCGCGACACGAGTGATGCCGACATGCACTGCCCGAGTCACGCCATTGCGTTACAGGACGGATCTCACTAGGGTTACCCGTCACGGAGACGCCACCCATGATTCGCTCACTGGTGTTTGCAACCACGCTGACCTGCCTCGCCGTCCTCGGCTCGACGGCGTCCGCCGGTGATCCCGTCCTCCATCTCCACGATGCCGTGGCGCAGGGCAAGGTGTCCGTCGAGGTGACCGCCATCGGCGGCTCGACAGGGGACACGGTCCAGATCTCCGTCAAGCGCCTCGGCAAGGACCCGATCCACCTCGACTTGGCGCCTGGCACGGTCTTCCGAAACGTAGCCGGCACGGTCCAAGACATGGCGGGGTCGCGAATCAAGGGCGAGAGGGTCGGAGCGTCCGCCTACACGCCCGCCGTGCAGATCAGCCTCGTCGACGACCAACCCCACGTCTACGTCGTCGAGGCTTACTGCATGGACTTCCACAAGGCGAACCCGGGGGCGGGGGACAAATTCAGAATGGAGGCTCCCACCGCCGAGACAACGGGGTTCATGACGGCGGCGGTGGCGTCGGGACGCTCGATACAGCAGGTTCAGGCGGCGCTCTGGATCAAGCGGGACGGAGTTGGGGACACGGAGCTGATGGCGAGGTTCCCGGTGAGCGCCGCGGACCTGAAGGCGACGCGACAGTGGCTTGCTAATCCGAATGCCGGAACAGCACTCCCCAGCCAGTTCGTGGAGGCAGCCCGCGCGCGCGGGGCGAACCAGGTCTCCAAGCGACTTCTGTTCCGACCTCCCAGTGAGTTGGGCCTCACCGTCGAACAGATCGGCCTCGCTGCCATTATGACGCTCCTAAGAGCATTTCCCGATGTTCCTCCCGATAAGCAACCGGCGCAGTACGTGCCTCGCACTCGCAAGGACGAGCCGGATCTCTTGGCCAATGCCTACGTCACCGAACAAAGTGATGTCGCTTCAGTGCTAAAGGTGCTGAGTGAACTGCCTATGCCATGGACTTTCACCAAGGTCCACGGCTGGTGCCGCGAGTCCAGGGATGCACCCACAAGAATGTGTCTCCTGCGCGCTCTCACTTTTGGTGGCGATCCACGGGCTGCGCTGGTGTTGGGTGACGCGATGCGCTTCGACGAGTCTATCACCGTACGTGTATCATCAGCTTGGCTGATTACCAGTGCGTTCTTGCCCGAGAAGGGCGAACTGCCTAATGCTGATAGCGTAAGGGCCGCAATTGACTGGTGGCAGACGAACGGCGCACGGATCCAGGCTGAAGAGGCTGCCAAGGACAAGGCGGTCCAGGATGCGACGAGGGTGGACCACGGACCTGCAGTCGCTGCGCATCTCAAAGAACTCGGTGGAGTGGGGGCCACACTCGAGCTCACGCGTTCTACCGAGCCAGACGCCCCAAAACTTGTGACCGCGCTCTCGAAGCCTGTCGATGAGTCGGCTCTACGATCGCAGTTCGGCGAGCCTCAGAAGATCGAACATGATGCTGTGACCTTCTTCCCCTCTTTTCCGGCGGACACGAAGACCGGTGAGATCTGGTCCTATGATTCTGTCCGGCTCTTCCTGCGTGCTGGCAAGGTGCTTCACGTCGCGGAAGGCGTTCCACTCGTCAACTCGTCTCCCTCGCGGCCATCGGTCTCTGCCCCCGCCAAGCCCGCAACTCCAAAAGCCACTCTTCCCTATGTAGTTGACACAAGCGGGAAGATACACCATTTGTCTGGTGTCTCTATCTCAACTGTGCATTCGCCCCGCGAGATCAACGGGCCTTGTCTCCCGTACCTTCCTATGAGCCCAGCCGCCTTCAAGAAGCTCGCGGAGGTTGCGCGGACGAGAGGCATCGAGAAGGACCTGAGCGCATACCGGATAGAGTCGTATCTTCCGATCACCGAAGTTTCGCACATGACCCTGGGAGACAAGATCATGGATGGTGGCCTGGCGCGATGTACCAAGGCAACCGTGGTCATGGTCGGCGGCACGACCGAGGAGGTGTTTCTCTCCAATGGTTATCCCTTGGTGGTTTCAGGGACGGAAGCGCTCGGCGAATTGGGATCAGGGGAATTCGAGATGCCGATTGGCCTGATCAAGGAGATGTGGTTCAACGATGTGAAGAGCGGCAGCGACGCGCGGCAGTCTCCAGAAGCCACTTGGACGCTGCGCGACATCGCGGGTAACGAGTTCGAACTCGCGAACTTCGGTGGGCGACAGGACGAGTACAATGACAACTGGATCCCTCCCAAGTACACGGGCTACCGCAGCAAGAGCACACTGCGGTTCGAGAGGGGTGCCACTAGCGTTCAAGTTCCCATGGATCGCATTCAGCGGCTGGTGCTCCAAGGGAAGAACATGTTCACGCCGCGTGCGGTCACAGCGACGATTACTCTGGGCTCGGGAAGCACAGAGGAAGCCGTCCTCACCGAGGAGGACTTCTTGGGGTTGCTCGGTAACCGATGGTTCCGTATCAGCACGCCATTGGTTGATTCGGTTCAAGTGCGCAGGTCTTCGGGCAGATAGGAGTTCGCACAGGGGGCGTTGCCAAGGAAGGCACTGCGTCCTGTTGAAGGGCGAGGGTTGCTACCGCACCTCCCCCTCGAACAGCACGGATCCGTCTTGGCCGTGCAACGTCACCCGCACGACCTCGTCCTCGGGGACCCCGCGGTCGAGGCGGATCTGCGACGCGACGCGCCGGATGAGCAGCCGATTCCGCGCCTCCTCGTGGGCCTCCTCGTCCGTCGTGAATACGACCGGTCGGTCGTCCATCGAGAGGCCTCCGGCGAATTGGAGCCGGAGGCCGTCGAGCGTCGTCTCGAAGCAGATGTCGGGGAGCGTCGAGTGCGGCGTCGGGTCGATCACGACCCAGATCGGGGTCTTCTGGTCGATCTTCACCACACGTCCCCCCGCTCGAGGGGCCACCCGTCCGGGCCAGCAACCGCCGACAGCGCCGTGCACCGAGCCTCGCAGCAGAGGACGCCGAGGTCGTCGGGCCAGGCGCGGACGTCGGCGACCGTCACGCGCTCGACGCGTTGGCCGCTGAGGTCGCGGCCCGTGTAGAGAGCGGACTGGCCGGCGCAGCGGAGGCAGATGCGACGGCCGCCGTCGGCCCAGTAGACCGCCCCATCGACGAGCACCGGGCGCGGCGTCGTGTTCGACTTCATCGTGACCACCCGTCGTCCGTCGGCGGACCAGCCCGCCGGGGGACGGGGGCGATAAGGGTCGAAGTCGAGCCACCCCTCAAGGGCTTTCGCCGAGGGGTGGGGTCGCCCGGCGGAGCTACCCCCCGGACCCCACGCCGTGAGCCACCCGCGCGGCCAGGCCCAGCGCGGTGGGTTTCGTCGCCGAGGTTTCGTCGCCGCCCGAGGAGTCTCGCGATGAGAGGGTCTCCCCCTGCCGGGGCAGAGCCCGCAGGGGGAGCAGGTTCGCCATCCCACGGGCCTGCTGTAGGGGTTCCGTCGGTGAAAGGGTCAAAGCGGCGCCAGCTCCCACACTCCCTCTTTCTCCCCCCACGCCCCCGCTTCGGCGCCCCCCCGGTGGCGACGAAGCCGATCGCCCTCCAGGCCCGGTCCCTCCGGCCTTGGAGGTTTCGTCGCCGGGGTTTTGTCGCCACTATCAGAACCCTAACCTCGCTGTCCCCCCCGATGGGGATCATCTGCGTGGCGGGCCCCGCCGCGGGATTGATCCCCCGCGGTCGGCCCCTCGCTCGTCCCGCCGGGGGCCCGCCATTCCCTCGCAGGGGACGGGCGGGACAGGCGAGCCGTGATCCGACGTGTGCGGGATGCCGACTCCGAGGGCGCCGCCCGCGCTGCAACCGTAGGCGTCGAGGCCCTCGACCACCTGGGCCGGCTCTCGGGACTCGTGGAGTACCTCCTCGAGCGGCGCGGCGGGTACCCGGCCCCCCTGGACGCGTGGCTCTCGTGCGGGGGCAAGTGGTCCAGCCCGAAGCCGAGGGCGATGTGGGACCGCGTCGTCGGCGCGATCGTGCTGACCGGGGAGATGCTCGGCCGGGCGCTGCCCGCCACGGAGGAAGGCCGCGACCACCAGGTCGGTGCCGAACTCATCATCCGCTGGCTCCAGGACGGCGTGGAGGAGACGCTCAAGGACCTGTGGGACTACTGGCCCCACGTCCGAGACGATCTTCTCCGCTACGTCCGGCTTCAGGTGCGCCGCGACGACCCGAAAGACGTCCGCCCGATCGATGGGGCGGCACGGGCCTGCGGCCTCGCGGTGCAGACGCCGCCCGCGTCGGCCCGCCTGGCGCCGGTCTTCCGGGGCGTCCTCGTGGAGCTGATCCTCTGCGCGGGCACGGAGGTGACGAGGGCCGAACTTCGACAGCTCCTCGCGCGGGTCGCCGGGATCCGCGGGCCCCGGCGCGCGCGGTACGCCATGGCCCGGGCGCTCGCGACCTACGCCGGCCGCGATCAGGACCGCCGGATCGAGGACGACGCCTTCCTCGGCGACCCCGGGCGGAGCCCCCCGCCCCCCGCGGCACTCGTGGACAGGGCCCTGCTCCTCCTGGGCGCCGCGGACGTCTCGGAGGCTGGGGGGACCCCGGGCCTCCTCTGGCGTGGCCGTTCCGCCTACGGGGTGCTGCGCAGGACGGCGACGAAACCCGTCTGGGTGGACGACCTCCGCGACGCCGCCGATGCCGTCCTGGCCGGCTCCATCGAGATCGAGGACCTGGTCGCCCTCGTCGAGGCGCCGATCGAGCCGCCCCCGCGCGTCGAGACGACGGACACGACGGGCCCTTCGATCCGAGCCGCGGCGCAGCGGAACGCGGAGACCGACGAGCGTGCGAAGGCAGTGGACTCCCCCGCCCCGCGGGCGAGTGATCGAGTAGAGGGTTCCGTCGCCACGGGTGGGGTTTCGTCGCCGCCACCCCCCTCCGGCCAGGCCTCCGCCGAGCCTGCCGAGCCCCTCGTGGAGACGAGCCGATCGAGTGGCGACGAAACCGACGCCCGCAAACCCGCCTCCGGTGCGGGTCTCGGGGAGGTTTCGTCGCCGGCCCTACCCGCGAAGAACCTCGCGGCAGGGGGACCCGCGTGTCCGGACTCCGTGGGTGGCGACGGAACCGAAACCTCGCAGGCCGCCCCCCGCTCGGAGCCCGCGGGCGTCTCGTCACTCGCGGCTCCGGCCGCCAGCGCGGTACCGCCGACGACGCGTGGCGCGGTTCGGCTCTTCGCGTTCAAGGAGTCGCTCGAGACCCCCTTCGGCGCTCCGCGGGAGAGCGGGCGCGTGACGGCGAACCTGGTGCGCGAGGGCCAGCCCCCCGAGCTGGTCCAGGTCAGCCGGGCGCAGTACGAGTCGATGGTCGACCTCGCGCGGAAGCGGGTGCTCGCCTTCCAGCCCAACGAGACGGGTCAGCGGGCACGCAACCGCCTTCGAGAGCGCCTCGGCTCATGGGGCGTGCGGACGTCAGTCCCCGCCCGTGCCGCCGGCGCGGGCCAGGCGCACGTCCTCCGACTCGAGGGGCACTTCACGGTCCACCTCGCCGACGGCTCTCCCGACCGGACTGCCGCCGCGCGTCGTCTTGTCCGGGAGGCGCGACGCCAGCGCTTCCTCGGACAGGACTGACGGTACGCCCGGACAGAACTCCGCGTAGGCGGAGCACGCGGCGGTAGGGACAGGACGGGAGGGGAAACGCGGTGCTCGTCGCCGGCGGCCTTTCTCGCTTCGACCGGTCCGGACAGCTCGATCGGTCCGGAACACCGTTCTGGGCTTCTTCAGGGGTGCGGCGCACCGAAATGCCGCCACGGAGGCCAGACGATGCAACGACAGCAACCCGGGGGCGCGGCCGTCCCGCTGCTGATGATCACCGAGGTCGCAGCGGTCCTGCGCGTGTCGAAGCGAACCGCCTACGCCCTGGTCCGGTCGGGGCAACTCCCCTCCGTTCGCATCGGGCGGAGGGGCGTCCGGGTCCTTCAGACCGACCTCGAGCACTACGTCGCGGCGGCGCGCGACCGCGAGGGGCGGTAGGTCGTGGTCGTCACCGTCTCGCCCGACGACGCCGCCGCCTGCGCCTTCCTCGAGACGCTGCTCGGCCCCAAGCCGGACCCGAACGCCGTCCTGCGCGTCTGCTCGAACCGCCCGCCGCGAGACGGGGAGGGGAAGGGCAGTTGGACCGAAGAGCCCGTCCCCGACGTGGAGGCCGCGGCCGAGTACCTCGCTCGTCATCGCGCCGATGCGGAGACCTACTGCGCCCTCGGGTGGTTCGTCGGGGGGAAGCTCGCCGAGAACGTCGTCGAGAAGACGTCGTTCGGCGCCGACGTGGACCTCAAGGACCTGCCCGGCGCGACGGAGCAGGAGCGTCGGAAGCGGGCCCGCGACCTCGTCGGGGCGATCCCGTGCCCGAAGGTCGTCGTGGACTCGGGCCACGGGTTCCAAGTCCACGTCCTCGTCGCCAAGAGGGATCGCGTCGGGACCCACGTCGACCCCGACGACGGTCGCCGCGGCCTCGCGGTCTACGGCCGCGCGCTGCGGCTCTTCCTCGAGGACAAGGGCTTCGAGCTCTTCGGGACCCCCGTCTCGCTCGACCACTGCCATGGGGCGGAGAGGGTGTGGCGCGTGCCCGGGGGCTTCAACTGCAAGCGTGGCGAGGGCGAGAAGGTACTGACGGCCGACCGCTCGCAGTGGCGGCCGGTCGAGCTCGTCGCCCCGGGGCGGCCGGAGGGACTGGCGCACCTGGTGGCGGCGGACCTCACCTTCCTGATCCCCTTCATCGCTGCCGCCGAAGCCGAACAGGACGAAGCCGACGCGGCCAGGAACGGCGCCGCACACGGGCGGCACACCACGGCGACGGGCCGAGAAGAGGAGCCCCCGGCCTTCGACGTCCAGCTCCTCCCCGAGTCGCTCCGGCATCGCTGGCCGCTCGCGGGCATGAACCCCTCCGAGGCCGACTACGTCGTCGCGCTCGAGCTCGCGAAGGCCGGGCACCCCGAGGCCGTCGCGGAGGCGGCGATCCGGGCCCGCCGCGAGGCAGCCGGAGACCCCGGGCACAAGGCCGACCGCGCGGACTATGTCGGGCGGACCGTCGACAAGGCCTACCGGAAGGCCGCTGCGGAAAAGGTCGCAGCGACGACGCCCCCGCCCGGTCGCCCGGGATCCTCCCGGCCTCGGGCCGCCGCGCCGCCTCCGCCGCCGCGAAAGCCCTTTCCGATCGCCACGCTCCCGCCGGTGGTCCGTCGGTACGTCGAAGAGTGCGCGGCCTACCTGGGCTGCTGCCCCTCGCTCGTGGCCCTGCCCGTGCTCGTGGTCCTGGCCTCCGCGATCGGGACGACCCGCCGGGTAATCCTCCGCGGGGGCGCCCAGCCGTGGGCCGAGCCGTCGGTGTTCTGGGGCGCCATCGTCGCCGAGAGCGGGCAACTGAAGTCGCCCGCCCTCGACCTGGCCGTCAGTCTGCTCCGCTACCACGAGCGCAAGGCCGCGCGCGAGAACGACGAGCTCGGTCGCCAACACGCCAAGAGCCTCGCGCAGTACGAGCGCGATGCCGCAAGGTTCCGGAGGGGGAAGGGGGACGAGCCCCCCGAGAAGCCCAAGCGCCCCCCGTACCGGCGATTCCTCGTCTCTGACGTGACGGTCGAGGCTCTGGCCGATCGGCTCGCCGACAACCCTCGCGGCCTGCTGGTCACCCGCGATGAACTCAACGGCTGGCTCCAGAGCTTCGACGCCTACCGCGCCGGCAGCCGAGGCGGCGATAGGGAGAAGTGGCTCGAGCTCCACGGCGCCCGGACGCTGACGGTGGACCGGAAGAGCGGGGACCATCCGACAATCCAGATCCCCCTCGCTGCATCCTCGGTCATCGGCGGCATCCAGCCGGCGACCCTCGCCCGCGCCCTGACGACCGAGTTCTTCGAGAGCGGGTTCGCGGCGCGACTCCTCCTCACGATGCCGCCGGCGGTTCAGCGCCGCTGGACCGAGGCGGAGGTCTCCCACGAGGCGCTCGACGGCCTCGCACGGGTGCTTGCTTACCTCCTGGATCTCCGTCACGCGCGCGACGCAACCGGCGATCCCTTGCCCATCGATCTCCCGCTCACGAAGGAGGGGAAGGCCGCGTGGATCCAGTTCTTCAACGAGCACGCGGCGGAGGGCGAGGGGCTCGACGGGCGCCTCGCGGCTGCGTGGTCGAAGGCGGAGGGCTACGCAGCGCGCTTCGCGCTCGTGATTCACCTCGTACGCGAGGCACACGGGGAGGCGGCCCCGAGTTCGGGCGTGGACGCAGGGGACGTCGCCGCAGGTGCGGAGCTCTCGCGCTGGTTCCTCGCCGAGACCGAGCGGGTGTACGCCGTGCTCGGCGAGTCGCCTGACGTGCGGGCGAAACGGATCCTGACCGACTGGATCCGCGCGCACGGCGGGAGGGTCACGGCCCGCGACCTCGCCCGCGGACCCCGCGCCTTCCGCGGGAACGAGGCGGCGGCCGAGCAGGCGCTCGACGGCCTTGTGAACGCTGGTTGGGGGACGTGGGAGGAGGCCGCGCCGTCCGAGAAGGGAGGGCGGCCCACGCGGCGGTTCGTCCTTCGCGCGGAGCCGGCGGCGACGAGCACCTCGGCCCCGCCGCCGCCCGAGACGCCCCCCGTTCCGCCGCCTCCGGATGCCGCGCCGGGGCGCGAGAGGGGGTCGTGGTGACCTCTGCGTTGCGATCCCTGTGGGCGCTCCGAGCCCGGGGTGTGCGTCTCTGGGTTGACGACGGCCGGCTCCAGTACGACGCGCCCGAGGGCGCGATCACCGAAGCGGACCACGCGCAGGTGCCGAAGGTGAAGGTGGAGATCCTCCGCCTCCTCACCGAGCCGTGCGCCTGCGGCTCGTGCTCGGAGAGCGACGAGCCTCACAGTCCTCGCTGCCGCTGCCGAGCGTGCACCGACGAGGCGGCGCATGTGGACGCCGCGTACGAGGCCGCGGAGCGCGAGGCGATCCAGGCGGAGGGCTGCACGCCGGCGGAGCGCGAGGCGCTCACGACAACGAAGGACACCGCCGATGCGGCCACAACTGCGGCCCCGACACCCGCAGACGCCGGCCCGCCGTCGGAGAAGCCTGGCCCGTGGAGCTGTGTGGACCCCGAGAACCGCCCCGAGGACCTCGCGATCCTGCGTGCCATCGATCGGCTCGATCGCGAGGAGTCGACGGAGGTGGCGGAGTCGTCCTGCTACGGCTGTGGGGAGCGCGACTGGTGGCGCGCGCGCATCGGCGGCCACCTCGCCTGCCGCCGCTGCCATCCCCCCGTCCCCGGTGCGGAGGCGCTGTCGTGACGTCTCTCCTCCCTCACGATGAGACGAGCGGGCGCGGCGGTGGCCCCGCCGACCGCTCTGCCGACCTCGAGGCGCTCGTCGCCACCGCGATGGCCGACGGCTCCAGGGTCGTCGCCGTTCGCCTCCTCCCCTCAACCCTGTCCGCGGTGGTGATCCGTCGCACGGGCTGGTTGCCCCCCTGCGAGCGGGGCGCGGTCGAGATCCGCCGCTGGCGCCGCGGGAGCCCGGCCGACTGGTTCCCCTGCCGCACCGGGATCCACCTCGACGCCGGCACGGTCACCTGGCTCGCCTCGGTCCTCGCCAAGGAGGCCGCATCGGGCCCGATGGAGGGCCCGTGATCGCCCCCGCGCTCCGTACCCGCCGTGAGCCCCCCGCCCCGCGGGAGCTCGTCGCGGAGCTCGCCTCGCTCCTCGCGACGGCCTACCTCCGGCTGTGCGCCCCCGCAACGGCGGGCCAAGTCAGGGAGAAGGAAGCGTCGGCACCCGGGGCGAACGCGGGAGCGAACCAACAGTCCTTGAGTCCGTCGCCCGGCGAGCCCTCATGCGACGACCCGGCGGATAGGCCGCCGGACAGGAGATCGACATGAGCAGTTCGAAGAAGCAGCAGAAGGTCTCGAAGCCGGCGGCAGCGAAGCCCTCCCCGAAGCCGAAGCCGCCGGCGAAGCCCCGGGTCCCGGCGAAGCCCGAGGCCCCGGCGAAGCCGGCGCCGACGCCCGACCGCGATCCCCGCCTCCCCGCCGCCGGCACGGTGATCGAGCGCGTCTACAAGGCGAAGCCCTACCGCGTCGAGGTCCTCGAGCGAGGCTTCAAGTTCGACGGCCGCGAGTGGCGGTCGCTGACCGCGATCGCGAAGGAGATCACGAAGGCCCCGGCGATCTCGGGCCCGCGGTTCTTCGGGATCGACGACCCTGCCGCCGCGAAGGAGCCGGCGAAGTGAGCCGCGAGGCCACCACCAACGGGGGACCCGCCGCCGTCGGCGGGTCCGCCTCTCCCGCGCCGGGCGGGGAGTCCATGATCACGCGGATCGCGGCGCTGCGACGCCTCCCGGTCGGTGACCTGCGCGAGGAGTACGAGAAGGCCTTCGGAGAGCCCACGCAGTCGAGGAACAAGGACTGGCTCTTCCGCCAGATCGCTTGGCAGATCCAAGCGCTCGCGGAGGGCGGGCTCTCCGAGCGGGCCAAGCACCGCGCCGCCGAACTGGTGCGCGAGAGCGACGTCCGGCCGCGCAACCGGCAGTTACTCACGCCCGGACAGCCGGCGGAGGCCGCCCCGCGCATCGTGACCGTCGGGCCCGTGCGCGACGCGAAGGCCCCGCTTCCGGGCGCCGTGCTGGTCCGCGACTACAAGGGGCAGAACGTCGTGGTCCGGGTCCTCGAGGACGGCTTCGAGTGGAACGGGCGCGTGTTCTCCAGTCTCTCGGCCGTCGCCAAGGCGGTCACGGGCGCGCACTGGAACGGCCACCTGTTCTTCGGCCTGCGGAAGGCGAAGTCGGCATGAGGCGGAACGGGACCACGCTCGCCGCACGGAACGGGGTCGCCGGCCACGGCCCGGCGGCTCCGGCTTCGGTCCGCTGCGCGCTCTACGGCCGCAAGTCCATCGAGGAGCGGACCGCGACGGACTTCGGCTCGATCGAGGCGCAGCGCGAGGCGTGCGAGAACTTCGTCAAGAGCCAGGCGTCGCTCGGCTGGACGGCCCTCCCGCACCGCTACGACGACGAGGGCTTCACGGGCGCAAACGTGGACCGGCCGGCGCTCGCCCGCCTCCTCACCGACATCGAGGCCGGGGCCGTGGACGCCGTGTGCGTCTACAAGATCGACAGGTTGTCGCGCTCGATCGCGGACTTCGTGCGGCTGATGGAGACCTTCGACCGCAAGGGCGTCGCGTTCGTCTCCGTCACGCAGCAGTTCAACACGAGCACCTCGGTCGGGCGCCTGACACTCAACCTCCTGACGGTCTTCGCGCAGTTCGAGCGCGAGACGATCAGCGAGCGGACGCGCGACAAGATGCGCGCAGCCCGGCGCCGCGGGAAGTTCACGGGTGGCGCGCTCCTTCTCGGCTACGACCGCGCACCCGAGGGCCGGCGGCTCGTGGTCAACGACGCTGAAGCGGCGCAGGTCCGCGCCCTCTTCGACCTCTACCTCGAGCTACGCTCGCTCATCGCCGTGGTCGGGGAGGCGAAGACACGCGGGTGGACGACGAAGTCCTGGGTCACGAAGGTGGGCCGCGTGGTGCCGCCCCGCCCGATGACCCGCGGCTACATCTCGCATCTCCTCCGCAACCCGGCGTACGTGGGCAAGGTCCGGTTCGACGGCGCGACGTTCCCCGCCGAGCACGCTCCGCTCGTCGAGGCGGATACGTTCGCCCGCGTGCAGGAGCTCCTCACGCACAACGGAACCACAGGGGGGCGGGAGGTTCGCAACAAGCACCATATGCTCCTCACGGGTCTGATCCACTGCGCGTCCTGCGACCGTCCGATGGCGCCGACCTACTGCAAGAAGCGAGGCCGGCTCTATCGCTACTACATCTGCCGCCGCATAAAGGAGGAAGGGTGGGGCGCGTGCCCGACGAAGTCGGTGGCGGCCGAGGAGATCGAGCGCCTCGTCGTGGGTCAGATCCGCGCGGTCGGCGGCGATCGGGAGGTCTTCGAGGCGACCCTCGCGTCCGCCCGCGCCCGGGCGGACGGCGTGAAGATCCACGCCGAGGACCTGCGCGGAGCGCTTTCCTTGTGGGACGACGTGTGGGGCGCACTCACGATGAAGGAGCAGGCGCGCGTCGCGGCCCTCCTCCTCGAGCGCGTCGCGTACGACGGGGTGATCGGCAATGCAGCGCTAACGTTCCGCGCGACCGGGATCAAGGCGCTGGCCGGGGAGGTACGCGGATGACCATCGTCCTGCCGCTGCGAACGAGGCGGGTGCGCCGTCGGCGGGATCCCACTGCGCCCAGCGATGCGCCGTCGTCCGAGGCCGACCGCGTCCCCCGCGTCGCCCGCATGCTCGCCCTCGCCCACCACTGGCGAGGCCTCATCCGAGACGGTGTCGCGAAGGACCAGGCCGCCCTGGCGCGCCTTGTCGGCGTTTCTCGGGCCCGTGTGACGCAGGTGATGGACCTGCTCTACCTCGCGCCCGGCATCCAGGAGGCGATCCTCTTCCTCCCCGCCGTGTGGGAAGGCCGGAGTCCGATCGGCCATCGCGATTTGCTCGCTGTCGCAGGGCGGTATCTGTGGAGCGAGCAGCGCTCGGCCTGGGCCCGACTCCGACTGCCCGCGAAGACAGGCATGTCAGACGCCGCGAGGCCGTAGTCAGCGTGGCGCATCGGCTGCCGCCCGGCGACCAGGCGACAGGAGAAGACTCTCCGGTCGACCTCGCGACGCTTCGATGATGTCGCCCCGGAGGATTACTCTCTGCGTACGGCTGAGCAATGGACACCACGGACAAGATCCCCGTCATTCTCCTCGGACCCGGCGGCAGCTCGGCCTTTCGAGTCTTCAACCCCAACGAGTGGAGCGGGCGCAGCAAGCAGGTAGTCCATTCTTGTGCCGCCGAGCTTTCGTGCCTGCACTTCGGCCAGATGTTGATCGAGAAGATCTGCCGATACCCCGCCGGACGCTGCCGTCCACATCTCGACACACTACTCAACAGCAAGGGAACCGAATCGTCACTCACGCGGTGCACCTTCTTCGGACAGGACCTTGAGCTCCACCTGGCGATCGAGGGGTTCTTCGCCAGTATCAAGACGACACTTGATCTCCTGGTGCAGTTGATCCAGGCGGAGGACGTCGTTCGAGTACACGTGGAGGGCTTCAACAAGGCGCGGGGCGACCCTGGCGGCCGAGTCTTGTCGATTCTGGGCAGCAACGCGGTAGCCGGGAAGGAGCCTACGTGCCGCCGCATCGCGGAGCTGATTTGCGATCACAAGCGACGCTGGATTGACCGCGCGATCCAGGTGCGCGACGAGTTCGTCCACCCTCCGCAGGGGGCTCAAGACTTGATGTTCGAACTCCATTTCGCTTCGCGCGAAGGGCAGATTGTCCTTCAGGACGCGGCAGCTCCACGTATCGATGGCGAGTCGATCGTTGTCTACTCTCAAGACCGGTTAGCGGATCTGGCGAAGTTCTCGGTCGACTTCCTCGCGCTGCTTCGTGCCCCCAAGGCATAGTCCCCGGGGCGTTCGGGAGATGAGTGAGAACGCGGTCGGGAAACGTCAGCGCGACGGCAGGTCCGCCGACAGCCATTTCGTTTCGCCGTCGGCCCAGGTCGCCCTGTACTCACGCGCCTTGCGGCCGGGTGCCGCGACGAGGACGCGGTGTTCGCCCGCCGCGATGCCGCCGACCCACACGACTCTCCGCGCCGGGCCCGCCTCGAACCGTTCCCCGTCGACGAGCACATGCACGCGGTCGAGGATCTCCCCGTTTGCGGTCGGGACGACGACCTCCAGCGCGCCCTTCGGCCACGCGACGCGGTAGGGACCCGGGCCATCGGCGGGCACGCGAACGGGAACGCAGTTCTTTGCGCTGCCGACGAGCATGGAGTCGGCGGGGAGGGAGAAGGGAAGGCGGTTCGGTTCTTCCGCCGCCGCGGTCGCAAGCCACCCCCAGTCGATGTTGGGGACCTCGCCCCGGACGAACGTCTCTTCAGCTGCGACGCCGGACGGCGGCTCGATCGACACAATCATGGACGACCGCTCGGGGAAGCGCAGCTCGCCGAGGTCGATCGTCGGGAGCTCGCCGTGCCCCAGATCGACCTCCACTGCGACGCCGGCGAGTTTCTCATCCTTCGGTCGCGCGACGAACCACGCGAGCCCGATCGACTCCGTCGCCAGCGGTAGAGCCTCGGTCTCGACTTCTTCGTCGTCCTCGCTGAGGAACGTCGGAAGCCGGGACTCGATCCGCACGCCGGCCTTGGGTTCCGCGTCCCCAGGCCCACGCAGGCGCGCGGTGATCGTCGTTGCGCTGGGCGGGAGGAGGGGAAACGGCGACGCCCCGGTAGCAGCCGCGGGCGGCACCTGGACCGATCGCATGCGCGGGGGGCGGGCGACTTGGAGAACCGACACCCCCGATGCGGGCAGGACGATGGATCCCTTCCTTGCGGCCTCCGTGACGTCGACCGAGCGCCCCAGGGCGCCGAGTCGGACGAGATCCTCCTCCGTCAGGGCGCTGGCGTCGACACGGAAGGTCCTCGTCGTTTCGCGCTGTACGTTCACCTCGGCGGGACCCTTGACGTCGAGGGATGCCTCGCCGCTCCCTCCGTACTCGAGCGGACCCTCCAGGCGCACGACCCATGACCCGGCGGGGAGGAGAAGCTCGACGGTACCGTCGGAGCCCCGCTCGGCCCGATCGGCGACCCGACCGTCCACCGGCCGCCAAGCGATCACCTGGTCGTTCCGGGTGATCGGCCTCGCAGCGTCGGCGCTGCGCACGCGGATCGTGAACGTCGCCTCCTCAGCCTCCTCAGGTGAGCCGTCCTTCGACGGGAGGCGGACCTGGGACGCCACGCCAGGGACCGCTACGGCGTTTCCGGAAGTGGCCTCTCCCAAGGTGTCGTCGTCGGGGTCGACCTGGAAGTGGTCGAACGGAGCGAGTCCGAGCAACCGGAACGTTCCGTTCCTGTCCGTGAAGGTCCATGGACCGCGGTGCCATCCGCCGTCGCCGACCGCGGCCCCGGCCACACGGATGCCCTTTGCGTCCACGACCGTACCGGTAGCGACCACGCCCCACTCCGGTCGAAGCAGGATCCCTCGGCGCGAGAAGTCGTACCCGCCGCCCGTCGCGAAGTCCTCCGCCGCGATCGACTCGCCGACCGGCCAGAGCCACTTCGTGTGGCGACGGTCGATGCGCGGCAGCACGGCGCGACCGTTCGCATCCGTCGTTGCCTGGCGCACGTCGGGCGTGTGGCCACAGTAGAGGCGGTAGCCCACGAGTGCGTTCGCGACGGGGCGCTCAAGCGGGTCAACTACCGTGACCGGGAGATCCTCCCCGCGGGCGAGCTCACAGACCGAGTCCGAGCCCGCCGACCGCCACTCGTTGCTGGGTGCGTAGCCCTCCGCCAGGACGAGCATGTGGGACCAGGAGACCTCCGCTTCATCGATCCGCAGCCGGCCCCACTCGTCGGTCGGGCCGTAGAGGACGTCGTCCTTCTCGTTGACCAGCCGCGGGAGCGGATGGGTCGCTTCCCCAACGTAGTAGATCCTGGCACCGGGGATGCCGCGGCCCTGCTGGTCGACGACCCGCACGGAGAGCGCGGTCGGCTTCACGACGAAGTCCGCTGTCCCCTCGAAGGGGTCGGCCACGTCGCGGACAGCCCAGGTCGACGGCGGGTTCGCCTGCGGGCGTTCCTTGTCGTCTCCCTCACTACGGGCCGCGAGCCATGAACCGAACAGGACTGCGATCCCGACGTTGATGGCCGTGCGCTTCACGGGTCGATCGTACCCAGACGCGGAGTTCGCCTTCCGCTGATGGCCGCCCGACGAACGAGTCTGGTTCTGCCACGGCCCCCCGTAAACCCATGCGCCGCGGGTACCACCTCTAGCGGAACCACAGGCCGAGAAGGCGCGCGGCCACTCCACCGGGGTCACTCCGACGTTCTCCGTTCCGAACGCGGGAGTGGGCCCCATACCCGTCAAACTGAGTTAACTCGCGCGGGTCGGGGCGAGAGCGGGGAGAGTTCGAGAGGGTTTAGGGCCTCTCCCGCTTAACAGTCCCGCCCCGGTACAGGCTTCGTGGGCGCGGCGTCGTCGCGAACGGTCGTCGCAACTCACGCAACACACGCTGGTTACGGCGCCCCTCGCGGGACGCCCGCGGACGGTCCTCGCGCTGCGGTTTCTCTCCGCCGCGAGTCCGACAAATGAAGTGGCTCCCCGGCGTGGACTCGAACCACGGACCTACTGATTAACAGTCAGCCGCTCTACCGACTGAGCTACCGGGGAGCGCGTGAGCCGGGCGGAGAGCATAGCAACCCCTCCCCGGCAGGCCAGAATCGGCACGCGACCGCCGCAGCGCCCTCCGCCCCATGCCCGCCAGCCCCTCCCCGGCGCCCCTCCCCGTGACCCCGCCGCCCGTCGCCGCCGTGATCTTCGACTACGGCGGCGTGCTGCGCCGCGAGGACCCCGCCGACTTCGACGCGTTCGCGCGCGAGGTCGGGCTGCCGCCGGGATGGCTGTGGGCCGCCTTCCACGACATCCCCGAGTACGCCCTCTCCCGCACCGGCCGCCTCGACGCCGCCGGCTACCGCGCCGCCGTCGTCGCCGCCCTCGCCCGCGTCCTCCCCGCCGACCGCGCCGAGGCCGCCCTCGACGCGTGGGAGGCCCTGCGCCGCGCCGACGCCCCCGTCGAACCCGCGATGCGCGACGTCCTCGACCGCCTCCGCGGCCGCGTCCGCCTCGGCCTCCTCTCCAACGCCGGCGCCGGCGCCCGCACCCGCCTCGAAACCCTCGGCGTCGCCGCCCTCTTCGACGACGTCGTCACCTCCGGCGACGTCGGCCGCGCCAAGCCCGACCCCGCCATCTTCCGCCTCGCCGCCGACCGCCTCGGCGTCCCCCCCGCCGCCTGCGCGTTCGTCGACGACACGCCGCGCCACGTCGAAGGCGCCCGCGCGGTCGGCATGCGCGCCCACCACCACCACCGCACGCGCATGGCCGACCTGATCGCCTTCCTGCGCGAGGTCGGCGCCCTCGCGCCGTGAGCCCGCTCCCGCGCACGAGGCGGGCCCCGGGGCGACCGCCGAGTAGCCTCGCGCGACCGCCCCCGCCGCCCCGATGACGATCCGCTACCAGTTCGTGCGCGCCTGGCCCACCGAGGCCGTCGTCGCCCTCTACGCGGCCGGCGGATGGTGGCACGAGAGCGCCGCGGCGCGCGCCGGCGTGCCCGCCCTCGTCGCCGGCAGCTTCCGATTCCTCGTCGCCACCGACGGCGACGAGACCGTCGCCATGGGCCGCGCGATCAGCGACGGCGCGAGCGACGCGTACGTGCAGGACGTCGTCGTGCGCCCCTCCCACCGCGGCCGCGGGATCGGGCGCGAGGTGATCGCGCGCCTCACGGCGGCGCTCGAGGAGGCGGGCGTCGGCTGGATCGGCCTCGTCGCCGAGCCGGGCACGACCGCGTTCTACGAGCGCCTCGGCTACCGCGTGCTGCCCGGCTACGTCGCGATGCGCCGCCCCACCGCCGAGGCCCCGTGACCGGTCGCTTCCTCGGCCTGACCTTCGCCCCTGTCACGCTCGCCGACCGCGACGCCCTCACGTCGCTGCTGCGCCGCTTCCCGCAGCGCATCTCCGGCTACACGTTCGCGTCGCTCGTCGCGTGGGCGCGGCCGTTCGCGTTCGGGTGGACCCGCCTCTCCGACGACGCCGTGCTCCTCTCGCGCGCCTTCGGGCCGGCGGGCGAGACGCACCTGCTCCAGCCGCTCGGCCGCCTGCGGGCGCAGGACCGCGCCCGCCTGCTCGACGAGGCGGCCCGCCTGCCCTACGCGCTGCGCCTGCTCAGCGTCTCGTCGGAGTTCCTCGCGCAGGAACCCGAGCTCGCCGCGGCCTTCGACGCCGTCGAGGACCGCGCGGGCGCCAACTACCTCTACCGCGTCGGCGACCTCGTGGACCTGCCCGGCCGCCGCTACAGCAAGAAGCGCAACCTGATCGCGCAGTTCGAGGCCGCCCACGGCGAGGCGCGCGTCGAGCCCCTCGACGCCGCGTGCGGGTCCGCGTGCCTCGACGCCCTCCTCGCGCTCGCACGCGCGCAGGGCGAGGCCAACGAGGACCGCAACCTCGCGATGGAGCTCGAAGCCCTCGAGTTCACGCTGCCGCGCCTCGACGTCCTCGAGCAGGACGGCGTGCTCGTGCGCGTGGACGGGCGTCCCGCCGCGTTCTCCGTCCTCGAGCGCCTCTCGCCCGACGTCGCCGCCGTGCACTTCGAGAAGGCCGACCGCACCGTCAAGGGGCTCTACCAGATCGTCAACCGCGCCTCCGCGCGCCGCATCGCCGCCCTCGGCTGCACCGTCGTCAACCGCGAGGAGGACCTCGGCGACGACGGGCTGCGGCAGGCGAAGCTCTCCTACCACCCCTTCGAGATCGCCGAGGTCTTCGACCTCACGCTGCGCCGCTGACGCGCCGCTCAGCGCGGCCCGCGACGGCCGCCCGGCCGGTGCGAACCGTGGGGCCCGTGCGGGCGGTGCGCGCCGTGGCCCCCGTGCGGCCGATGGGCCCCGTGCGGCCGATGGGCCCCGTGCGACCCGTGAGCCCCCTGCGACCCGTGCGGACGGTCGCCGCCACGCCGCGCGTGCGGGCCGTGGGGTGCGTGGGGCCCGTGCGCCCGCCGGTCGTCGGGATGCGCGGGACCGCCGCCCGCGCCGCCGTGCGCCGGTCGCGGCGCGTGCGCGCCCCGCACGACGCCCTCGTCGTCGCCGCCGCCGCCGCCGCCGCGACGAGGCCCGTGGCGCTCGGCGTGCGACGGGCCCTGCGGATCGCGGGGCGCGTGCGGCGCGCGGGCCTCGGGCGCGTCCGGCGCGACCTGCACGTCGTCGGCAGCCGGCGTCGTGGGACGCGGCGCCGCGGGCGAGCGACCCGCGTCGGCGTAGGTCCCCGCCGACCGCGGGCGCGCGCCGTGACCGCCCGACCGCACGAACCGATCGGGACGCCCGTGGCCGCTGCGGCGGTCGGACGGACGAGGGCCGTGCGACCGGTGCGGGGCCCGCACGTCGCCCGACGCGGGGATCGGTGCGTCCACGAAGGGCGCGAGGCCCGCGTCGGGGTTCGCCGGCGGACGCGGAGGCTGGACGCCGCGACGTCCGACGCCGGAGCGGTGCGGCGCGTGGTCGGCCGGCGGCCGCGGCGCCCCCGCCGCGAACGGATGGTCGGGCACGACGGGCACCGCGCGGCGCGTCTCGCGCTCGATGTCGCGCAGGTAGGCGCGCTCCTCGGCGTCGCAGAAGGAGACCGCGCGCCCCTCCGCGCCGGCGCGCGCGGTGCGCCCGATGCGGTGCACGTAGCTCTCGGGCACGTTGGGCAGGTCGAAGTTGACGACGAGCGAGACGTCGTCCACGTCGATGCCGCGGGCCGCGATGTCGGTGGCGACGAGCACGCGCGTCGTGCCCGCGCGGAAGCCGTCGAGCGCCCGCTCGCGCTGGCGCTGCGACTTGTCGGCGTGGATCGCCGCCGCGTCCACGCCGACGCGGTGCAGGCGCGTGGCCACGCGGTCGGCCCCGTGCTTGGTGCGCGTGAAGACGAGCGCGCGGGTCACCGTGTCGTCGGCGAGCACGTGCGCGAGCAGGGCCTGCTTGTCGGCCTTCGCCACGAAGTACACGGTCTGCGCGACGCGCTCGACGGTCGTCGCGGGCGGCGTCACCGCGACCCGCACCGGGTCGCGCAGCATCGCGTCGGCGAGCCGGCTCGGCTCGTCGCCCATCGTCGCCGAGAAGAACACCGTCTGGCGGCGCAGGGGCAGCTGGGCCACGATCTTCTGGACCGCGGGCAGGAAGCCCATGTCGAGCATGCGGTCGGCCTCGTCGAGCACGAGGATCTCGACGTCGCCGAGCAGCACCCGACGCTGCCCGAGCAGGTCGAGGAGCCGCCCCGGCGTCGCGACGAGCACCTCGACCCCGGCGGCGATCGCGTCCTCCTGCGGGCGCTGCGACACGCCGCCGTAGATCGCGGTCGAGCGCAGGTGCAGGTGCGAGCCGTAGGCGCGCATCCGCTCGTCCACCTGCGCGGCCAGCTCGCGCGTCGGCGTGAGCACGAGCGCGCGCACCGAGAGCGGTCGGCGCGACGGCGCGGGCCCCGTGGCGAGCCGCTGCAGCAGCGGGAGCGAGAACGCGGCGGTCTTGCCGGTGCCGGTCTGGGCGATGCCGAGCAGGTCGCGCCCGAGCAGCAGCGCCGGGATCGCCTGCGCCTGGATGGGCGTCGGGGTGTCGTAGCCCTCCGCATGGAGCGCGCGGAGGAGGGGCGGGATCAGGTTCAGGTCGTCGAATCGCATGCGAACCCCGAAGGGTAGCCCGGTTCCGCGCGCGCCCCCCCATCCGTCCGCCCGACGCACCCGACGAGGCCCCTCGCCGCCGGCCGACCGACGACCGGGCCCCCGGCGAGGGCCCGCGCTCCGCGGCCGGTGATCGAGCGCCGCGACGCGCCACGGGGCGCGGACGTAGCATCCTCGCGTGGGCCGCGCCTCCCGCCCCGACCGCCCCGTCGAGCCGCTCGGCCCCGAGGCGGCGCGCGCCGACGTCGGAGGCTTGCGGACTCGCCCTGCGCGGCGGAGCCGGCGCCGCGCCGTCGTCGTCCTGCTCAGCGTCGGCGGCGTCCTCGCGGCGGGCGTGCTCGGACGGGGGACCACCGTCTTCGACGCGTCCGACGGCACGCCGCCCGTCGTCGCGACAGCGCCCGAAGGTCCGCCGGTGGCCGACGAGGGTGCGCTCGCGGCCGGCGCGACGCGGCTCCGCGCCGTGGCGCGCAAAGACGCCGACGCCGCACACGACGCGGTCGCCGGCGCGGCGAGGGCCTCGACTCCGGGCGGCGACGTCGCGCCCGCAAGCGAGTCCGTGTCCGGCGCCGCGCCGACCTCCGCGGCGGGCGTCGTCGCGCTCGGCGGGTTCCTCGCGGTCGCGCCCGCGAGCGTGACCGACGAGGTGACCGGGTCGGCTCCCCCGCCGATGCCCGTCACGCGCGACGACCTCGTCGGGCGCGTCGGCGCGTTCGGGTTGCGCGAGGGCGCCGACGCGTCCCGCCGCGCGTGGACCGGCGTGGCGCGCGTCGTCCGCACCTCGGCCGACGGCACCGAGCCGCCCGACGACACTGAGGAGCCCGTCGGCACCGCGGTGCGCGGACGTGTCGTCGGCGACGACGATCGGCCGGTGGCCGGCGCCGAGGTGGTGCTGTGGTCGAGCTTCTACGTCCGGCAGGCCTACTACGACCACCGCGTGCGCCAGATCGGCCGCGGGCGCACCGACGGCGACGGGCGCTTCGAGGTGCGCGCGCTCGCGCTCGACACGGTGCACTTCGGCGCCGGCGGCGCGGTGCTGGCCGACGTCCGCCACGACGCGTGGGCCGACGTCGTCGCGCAGCCCGTGGCGGGGATCGTCCCCGGCCGCGACAGCGACGTCGGCACGCTGCGCTTGCCCGCCCGCCCGTCGCGCCTCTCCGGCACGGTGCTCGACCTCGACGGCCGACCGGTCGTCGGTGCCGTCGTCGTCGTGTCGGGGGCGTTCGTCCCGGTGGACTACGACAAGACCGAGCGGCACGTCGTGCTCGACGAGTGCCCGCGTGCTACCACCGACGCGCAGGGGCGCTACGCGATCGAGGGCTTCGCGGCCGGCACCCACGAGGCGTCGGTGCACGTGCGGCTCGACTGCGTGCTCCACCAGCCGCTGCGCATCGACGGCGAGGCCACGTGGAGCCCGCACGTCCGCGCCGGCCACGAGGTGCGCGGGCGGGTCGTGGACCCCGACGGGAACCCCGTCGAAGCCGCCGTCGTGGTCGGGGGCGGCAACTGGACGCCGTCCAACGCCGACGGCACGTTCTGGCTCGACAACGTCGCCGTCGGGCCGCTGCGCCTCGAGGTGTTCCACCACGCGTGGAGCCGCCAGCCCTTCGACGGCGTCGCGACCGACGGCGACGCGCTCGAGCTGCGCCTGCAGCGACGCCTGCCGCGCGTGACGTGGACCGTCCGTCGTCCCGACGGCAGCCCCGCCTCCGTCGTCGCGATCGACTGGACGTGGGCGCCCGGCGGCGGCCCCACGCCGTTCTCGCCCGACTCGCGCTACTGGCACGCGCCGTCGGGCGTCCACGCGGTGGTCGTCGCCGACGGCGCCGTCGGTGCCCGCGTCTCGGTCGCCGACGGCGCCGCCGCCACGCTCGGCGCCGACGCGCTCGTGGAAGGGGCCCGCGTGGACGTGGCCCTCGTCGCGCCGCCCCCGCCTCCCGCCGCGTCCGCGCCGACGCCGGGCGGAGGCTGAGCGACGGACACGACGTCGCGCCGCATCGCGGTGACGCCGCGGCACCGGACCGCTACGGTCGCGCCCGGAGGACCCCGCTCGTTCGCATCGCTGCCGACACGGTCGGACGGTTCTCCGCGCGGAATGGCGTTTGCCACGAGAGCGGCGCCCGGGCCGGCACGGTGCCGTCCCGGGGGTCCTGTCCGGAGCCGACGTCGTGTTTCTCCGCGTCCGTCGCGAATCCGAACACCGCGCAGGCTCGAGCCGCCTCGCGGTCCGCCCCCGCGACGACGGCCGGGTGGTGGACCTCGTGTCCCGTGACGACCCGCTGGCCCCGCCCGTCGCCACCGTCGCGACGCCGACGACGATCGTGCTGCTCGACGCGCTGTGCGTGGCGTGGGACGACGGGTCGAGCGCGCTGTTCACCAGCGAGTACGAGCCCGCCGTCTCGCGCTCGCGGGTGCGTCGCTGGGACCTCGACGCGACGGGCACGTGGACGAGCCGGTCCGTCGGCGAGAGCGAGGACGGGGAGATCTACTGGTGGCTCGCGGTGCGCGACGGTGCAGTGGTCGTCCGCGAGATCCGCACCGGGCGCACCCGGACGGTCGCGCTCGCGTCGGACGCCGAGCGGACGACGCCGTAGCGCGCGCCCCGACTACGCGATCGGGGCGCGGGGTCAGGACCCGTGGCGACGGGGCTCGGCATCGTGCCCGTGGGCGTGGTCGTGCTCGTGGCCGTGCCCGCAGCCGCCGCCCGCGTCGAGCGCCTCGGTGGTCGGGCACAGCGTCCCGGCGAGGAACGCGCGCAGCGCGGCCCGCACGTCGCCCGTCGCGCCCCGCGTCACGCCGACACCGAAGCGTGCGAAGACCTCGAGCGCGTGCGGCGGCACGCCCCACGCGAGCACGTGGCGCACGCCCTGCGCGACGAGGAACATCGGGGGCGGGCCGCCGGGGCCGTGCCCGGGGTTGTCCACCTCGCGCTCGGCGACGACGGTCGTGCCGTCCACGTCGGCGAGCAGGAACCGTTCGCAGTGGCCGAGGTGGTTCGGGATCGTCCCGCCGGTCATGGGGACCGCGACGCGCATGGGAGGCCTCCGCGGGAAGTCTACGCCCGACGCGGGCCCGACCGTCGCCGCGGGCCCCGCGCCGACGCCGCGCCGGGTCCCCCGCCCGAGGCGCGCGTCAGCGTCGCGACTTCGTCGGGGCGCAGCGGGCGGCACGCGCCGGGGGCGAGGTCGCCGAGCTCGATCGGCCCGAACGCGGTGCGGACGAGCACCTCGACCTCGTGCCCGAGGTCGGCGATCCGCCGCCGGATCTGGCGGTTCTTCCCCTCGCGCAGCGTGACGACGATCCACGTCGAGCGCGGGTTCTCCGCCTCGACCTCGACGCGCATCGGCCCGAGGACGAGCCCGTCCTCGGTCACCGTGTCCTGCCGCAGCCGCGCGAGTTCCTCGGGCGCGAGGCGCGCGGCGACCTTCACGCGGTAGCGCTTTTCGACGTGCGACGTCGGATCGAGGAGCCGCGCGGCGGTGCCGGCGTCGTCGGTGAGCAGCAGGAGGCCTGCGCTCGCTTGGTCGAGCCGCCCGACGGGCGCGAGGCCCGGCGGGTGCGGGGGCGCGACGAGGTCCATCACGGTGCGCCGCCCCTGCGGGTCGGAGGTCGAGCTGACGACGCCGCGAGGCTTGTTGAGCGCGAGCCACGTCGGGGCCGCGACGCGGCGGGCCACGGCGACGCCGTCCACCTCGATGCGGGCCCGCGCCGGGTCCACGAAGCGGCGCGGGTCGAGCACGACGGCGCCGTCCACGCGGACGCGCCCGGCGCGGACGAGGTGCTGCGCCTGCGTCCGCGAAGCGACCCGCCACTTCGACAGCACCCGCTCGAGGGGCTCGGCACGGGGGGCGCTGCGAGGCGGCACGGTCCGATCGTCCGCGGGGGGCGCGGTGCTGACAACCCCCGGACCGGCGCCGCGAGCCACCGGGAGGCGGCGCCTCGTCGGGCGTGCGGCTTTCCGCGCACCCGAGCCGTCCGGCGTGCGTCAATACGGGGGTCGGGCGCCCGCTGCCAGCGGCCCGACTTTCGAGTCGCTGTCCGTCCGCTCGCGGCGTCCCGCCGCAGCCCCGACCGCCAGGCCATTCGAGAAGGCCGTCGTCGCAGGTTGGAGCGTGTTCCGCGTCCATGGGATCCGTCGTGTGCCCCGGGCTCGCCCTCCGCGCGTCCGACCTCGCGGCGGGACGCGGGCACCCGCCTCCGGACGGCCACAACCGCGCTTGCACCGCCTCCGCGCGTCCGCGACGCGTCTCCCCCACTCCGTTCGATCCGCGCCCAGCCGGCGTGGGTCACCGCCCCGGAGGCCCTCGGCCGCCCCCGCGGGCGGTCGTCCCCTCACGCCGACCGATCGAGGAGTGAACTTCATGGGCAAGCGAATCTACTGCGGAAACCTCTCCTTCCAGACGTCTCAGGAAGACGTCCGCGCGCTGTTCGCTGAGCACGGCGAGGTCACCGACGTCCACATGGTGGCCGACCGTGACACCGGCCGTCCGCGCGGCTTCGCCTTCGTCGAGATGGCGACGCCCGAGCAGGCTGCCGCCGCGATCGGCGCGCTCGACGGCGCGCTCGTCGGCGGCCGCAACCTCAAGGTGAACGAGGCCCAGGCCCGTGAAGAGCGCGGCAACCGCGGTGGCGGGGGCGGCGGCGGCGGTCGCGGTCGCTGGTAGCGCCCGTACGCGGGGCCGACGGGGCGCGCAGGCGCCCCGCGGCGCCCGTTCCGGCCCGACGGTCCGGTGCAAATCCTCGATGGAGGTCCCGATGGCGATCCTCGATCCCAAGTTCAAACGCCTGAGCGCCCCCAACGTGGACAAGGCGCCGCGCAAGGCCGGCGTGTACGCGCTGTACGCCGGGAGCACGCTCGTCTTCCTCGGACAGTCGAGCGGACGGACCGACACGATCCGGAGCCGCCTGCGTGCCCACCTCGGCGTCGCCGCGATGGGCGCGACCCGCTACAAGCGCGAGGTGTGCGAGGACCCGGGCTCGCGCTGCGCCGAGCTGCTCGCCGAGCACGTCGCGGCGCACGGCGGGCTCCCGGCCGGCAACGCACGCCGACGCTGACCCTCCACGTCGGCGTGCACGGCGGGCGGGCCCGCGAGGCGCCCCGCCCGGGTCAGCCGGACCCGGGCGACCGCGCCGCCGGGGACCGATCCGCGTCACCGGGCCGGCGATGCACCTCGACCGTGACGTGGGAGACGTCGAGTCGGGCGAACAGCGCCTCGCGGTAGTGCCCCACGTCGCGCGGCCGCTCGGTGACGATCGAGGCGAGCACCGCCCGACGACCGGGCCCCAGCTCCCAGACGTGCAGGTCGGCGACGGCGACGTCGTCGATCGCCTCGAGCGTCGCACGCGCCGAGGCCTCCAGCGCCTCCGAGGGCCGCACGTCGAGCAGCACCCGCGCCGCGCCGAGACACAGCCCCACCGACCACCGCAGGATCACGACGGCCCCCACGAGCCCCATCGCCGGGTCGAGGAACGTCCACCCGAGGTGCTCCGCGCCGAGCAGCGCGAGGATCGCCAGCACGCTCGTGAACGCATCGGCGAGGACGTGGAGGTGCGCCGAGCGCAGGTTGTGGTCGTGCGCCGCGGGCGCGCGGCCGGCGGGCCCGGCGTTCCCCTCGACGGGCGGCGCGCCGTGCGCGTGGCCGTGTTCGTGCGGGTGGTCGTGGGCGTGATCGTGAGGGTGATCGTGATCGTGGCCGTGCTCGTGAGCGCGCGAGTCGTCGTGGGCATGGGCGCCGCCGTGGGCGTGCCCGGACGCACGCGCGTGCTCGTGGCCGCGGTCGGCGGGGTCACGGCGCCCGTGCGCGTCCGCGCCGCCGTGGTCGTGGCCGTGACCGTCGGAGAGCAGCAGCGCGCAGACCACGTTGACGACGAGGCCGACGACGGCGATGGGGAGCGCCTCGGCGAACCGGATCGCGCCGGGGTGCGCGAGCCGCATCGTCGACTCGACGCCGAGCCACGCCGCGACCCCGGCGAGCAGCACGGCGCTCGTGTAGCCCGCGAGCGCGTAGACCTTGCCGGTGCCGAACGTGAACGCGCCGTGCCGCATCCGCGTGCGCGCGAACCAGTAGGCGAGCGCGGACAGCCCGAGCGCGCCGGCGTGCGTCGCCATGTGCCACCCGTCGGCGACCAGCGCCATCGAGCCCGACGCGTACCCGACGGCGAGCTCGACGACCATCATCGCCGCGGTCACGGCGACCACCCACCGTGTCCGGCGCTCGTGGTGGCGCACCGCCTCGACGGCGTCGTGCGTGTTGCGGAGGTCGGGCAGCGAGGTCACGGACGGGGCGACGACGCGGGCCCCGCGGCGACGGCCGGGCCGCCGATGGCGGGGTGCGGCGTCACTTCACGCGGCGGATGATGTGGTAGCCGAACGGGCTCGTGCGCGGGTCGAACGACGCCAGCCCGATCTCGCCGACGGCCAGCGAGAACGAGACGTCGCCGAACGCGGGCGCCATCTGGTCACGCGGGTACTCGCCCCGGTCGGGGCGCACGCCGCGGTTGCTCATGCCGTAGGGGCCGCCCGGGGGCGGGTCCTCGCTGTGCTCGCTCTTCGCCGCGGCCCAGTCGGCGCCGCCGCGGAGCTTCTCGAGGAGCTGCTGCGCGAACACCTTCGCCTCGGCGTCGGTGCGCTTGGCGCTCGGCAGGCCCGGGCCCCGCACGCCGATCAGGATGTGGTCCACGAGGACGTGGTCGGCGGACGCCGCCTTGCCGGCCGGCTTGCCGCCGTCGCCGCCGCCTTGACCGCAGGCGACGAGCCCCAGGAGCGCGAGCACGCAGAGGAACGCGAGGGTGTGCATGGGGACGACGGTACCGCGCGGGCGCAGGGCAGGGAAGCGGATCGCTCAGGGGCAGTCCGCGTCCTCCGGATTGCGCCACGAGACGACCGTGGCGAGCCAGGCGCCCGTGGCCGAGCGCACCCGGCCGGGCGCGGGGGGCGCGGCGAGGTCGAGCGACCACGTCGCCCACGCGCTGCCGATCCGCGCCACGAGGCGCACGCGGTCGCGTGGCAGCGCGCCGGGGTTGCCGTCGAGACGGTCGGGCGCGGTCAGCCGCAGCGTGACGACCGGACGCCCCCCCTCGAGACTCACGCCGAGCAGCGTCAGCACGCCGCCCGCGCCGGTGGCGGAGCCGCCCCAGGGCATGCCGGGCAACGTCGCGCTCGCGGCGTCGAAGCGGCGCGACCCACGCCACGCGACGACCTCGAGCGTGCGCGGCGACCGCCGCGGCAGCGGGCCCGTCAGCGGCAGCTCGACGACGATCGAGTTCAGCCCGCCTTCCGGCGTCTCGCTCTGCGCGCGGCACGGGCCCAGCGTCGCGCAGCGCCGCCAGCTGTCGTACGACCACGTCGAGACGACCGTCCAGCGCGACGCGGTCCAGCGCGACGCGTCGCGCGCCCCCGGGAGCGCCCCGGCCGCCAGGCCGTCGCAGTCGAGCACCGCGCAGCCGGCGACACGCCCCCGCCCGACCGAGAGCGTGAGCCTGCGCTCCGTCCCCCCGAAGAACCCGCCGGGGAAGGTCGGCGCGTCGGCGGACAGGCGCACGCGCGCACGCGCGACGCCGAGCACCACCGACACCGACTCGACCGTGACGACGCCGTTGAGCCCGGAGAATGGGCCGCCGAGCGTGCCGGCGACGACGCCGCGGGCCTCGTCGAGCACGGACCCCGTGGGACAGCCGTCCGACAACGTCGCGGTCACGTCGAGCGACGGCACGTCGCCGACGAAGGCCTCGCCCTCGAGCACCACCTCGTGCAAGGCCCCGCCGTCGCACGGCCTCCGGGGGCACGTCAGCGGCGTGAGCGCGAAGTCCACGACCGGCGCCCGCCCCGCCCGCTCGTCGAGGTAGAGCGAGACGTCGCGCAGGCGCCGCTCCGGACCGGCAGGCGTGTCCACCTCGAAGAGGTAGAGCCCGTCCACGACGTCGGGGAACGCGTAGGTGCCGTCCACGCCGGTGACCGTGCTGCGCAGCGGCGGGCCGACCGGCGGGACGTCGCCGCCGGCGTACAGGCGCACGGTCGTCCCGGGCAGCGGCTGGTCCTGCGGGTCGAAGTCGTCGTCGGCCACGCCGGGCTCGACGAAGACGCGGCCCGTGATCGTGGCGAGGCGCGGCGGCAGGACGAAGCGAGCCTGCGCGTACCACGCGGGCGTCAGGTCGCCCAGGCGCGTGGGCGTGCCCGGCACCCCGCCGGCGCCGAGCAGTGCGACGTCGAACTCGAACAGCGTCGGCGGCGCGTCGACCGCGACCGGCGCGACGCCCAGCGCCGTCGCGAACCCCGACGGCTCCGTGACGAGGTCGAAGGGCGTCCCCGACGGCGTCACCGGCGTGACGCGCACCGACCGCCCCGCGACCGGCTCGGAGGGCCAGCCCACGTCGAAGCTGAAGAGGTCGCCGTCGGCGATGTCGGTGCGACCGACGGCGCGGCGCACGATGGCGTCGAGTCGGCCCTCGAACGGCACCGGCGGCGTCCCGCCGCCGCCGGAGTCCGGCGTGGAGAGCCGCAGCTCGACGCCCGTGGACATGCCCGTGGGCAGCGCGATCGGCCCCTCGAAGCGCCCCTCGAGCCCGCCCGG
The DNA here is from genome assembly GCA_020851795.1 of Planctomycetota bacterium. Taxonomy (GTDB): domain Bacteria; phylum Planctomycetota; class PLA2; order PLA2; family JAEUHO01; genus JAEUHO01. The sequence continues at coordinate 72,075 of JADZCA010000024.1, forward strand.
CGGCACGAGGAAGCTCGAGTAGCCCGTGAACGTCGTCGCGCCGATTGACGGGCGGACGGTGTACATGCCCGGCGGCATGTCGGGGATGACGAACGTCCCGTCCGCCGCCGACACCACCGACCGGAACAGGCTCGGGCGGGTCGCGGACTGCACGACGACCGGCACCCCCTGCACGGGCTCGCTCGACGTGTTGACGACGACGACGCCGTGGACCAGTTCGGCACGTGCCGACCGCGGCGCCGCACCGAGCAGCGCCAAGATCACGAGGGGGGCGACCGGCAAGGCTCGACGCATCGGCGGCTCCGCAGCGACGGGTGCGCCTCGACCGGCCCTGCACGCCGCCGTCCGGGCGCGGAGATAGCCGAGCGGGCCGGATCCCGCAAGCGCACGGGGCCCGCGGCGCCGATCGGATAGGCTCGCGGTCCCCGCCGTGCGCGCGTCGCCCCTCCCCCTGCTGGCGGTCCTCGTCGTCGCCGCGCTCGGCGGCGTCGGCGCCGTCGCTCGTGCCGACGAGGCGGCCGACGTCGCCGCCGCGCTCGCCGCGGCGCCGCGGGACGCGGCGGCCGTCGCGCGGGCGGCGGCGGCGGACGACCCCGACCCGTGGCGGGTCGCCGACGCGCTCCTCGCCCGAGGCGCAGACGACGTCGCCCGCGCGTTCGCCGCCGCGACGCCGCGGCCGGCCACCGAGGGCCTCGCCGCCTACGTCGCCTCGCCCGCCGCGCGCGCCGCGACGACGGCGCGGCGCGCCGCGCTCACGAGCGCGCGCGCCGCCCTCGCTCGCGGCGACGCGAAGGCCGCGACGGGCGCCGCGACGACGGCGAAGGGCGGACCCGACGTCGTCGGCGTGGACGCCGCGCTCGTGCACGCCGAGGCGACGGCGGTGGCGGGCGACCTCGCGGCGGCCGTCGCGGGGTTCCTCGCGGCCGCGCGCGACGCGGCGTCGATCGGGTGGCGCCACGCCGCCTCCGAGGCCTTGCGCCAGGCGGCCCGACGGTCGCAGCAGCGCGGCGACGCCACGACGATGCTCGAGGTCGCCGACGCGCGCGTGGCGCTGGAGACGGCGCTCGGTTCGGCGGCAGGGACGGCGCGGGCCGAGCACCAGCGCGCGGCCGCGCTGCGCGCGCTCGGACGCGCCTCCGACGCCGAGGCGGCGCTCGGGCGTGCCGAGGCCGCGGCGCGCGCCGCCGACGACCGCGAGAGCGTGGGCAACGTGCTCGGCGAGCGCGCGATGCTGCTCGCCGAGGCGGGCCGGACGGCCGAGGCGCTGGCGCTGCTCGACGCGGCCGCGACGGCGTACGGCGGCGCCGCGACGCACTTCGGCGAGGCGCGCTTCCGCCCCGACGCGGCCAAGGTGGAGCGCTACCTCGGGCAGACGCAGACCAACCGCGCCGAGCTGCTCCGCGCGCTCGGGCGGGAGGCCGACGCCGAGGCGGCGCTGGGCGAGGCGCTGGCCTCCGCCGTCCGTGGCGCGGACCGCCGCCGCGAGGGCGCCGCTCGTTCGCGGCTCGCGACGCTGCTCGAGGCGCGGGGACGCCGGTCCGAGGCGCTCAGCGGACGCGTCGCGGCCGTCGCGGCCTTCGACGCCGCGGGCGCGCTCGCCGACGCCGCCAACGAGCGTCGGCTCGCCGCCACGCTGCGGTGGGCGCTGGGCGACCTGCGCGGCGCCGCCGACGACGCCGCGCGCGCCGTCGAGGCGCTCGAGCGGGTCGGCGCGCCGCGCGAGCGGGCCGCGGCCCTCGTCGAGGCCGGCGCACTCGCCGACGCGACGGGCGACGTCGTGGCCGCGCGACGGCTGCTCGACGCGGCGGTCGCCGCGGCTCGGGCGGCCAAGGACCGGCCGACCGAGGCCCGCGCGCTGGTCGCCCGGGCGCGCGCGGCGTTCTCCGCCGGTGCGGTCGCGTCGGCCGAGCGCGACCTCGAGGACGGCCTCGCGGCGGGCCAGGACGCGCCCGCAGCGGCGCGCTTCGAGATGGAGCTGGACGCCGCCGCGCTCGACGCCCGGCTCGGGCGCCTCGACGTCGCCGTGCCCCGTTGGAGGCGACTGGCCGACGAGGCGCTCGCACGGGGCGACGCCGAGGCGGCGGCGCGCGCGCGCCTCGGGCTCGTCGAGGCCGCGCGGCTCGACGGCGACCTCGACGCCGTCGCCACGGCGCTCGCGGGCGCGACCGACCTCGCCGCGGGCACGTCCCCCGCCGCGGCGCTCCTCGCGCTGCAGCGCGGCGACCTCGACGCGGCCGCGGGCCGGCTCGAGGAGGCGCTGGCGGCTCACCGCGCCGCGCTCGCGCGCGCGGAGACGACCGCGCAGCCGCGCGTGGCCGTGCTCGGCCGGCTCGCCGTCGCCGGCGACCTCGAGCGCCTCGGACGGCTCGACGACGCCGCGCGCGAGGCGACGGCGGCGCTCGCCGCGGCCGAGGGGCTCGGCGCGGCCGACCTCGAGGCGCACGCAGCGACGCGCGTCGCGTCGGTCGCGCTCGCCCGCGGCGACCTCGACGGCACGCGCGCGGCCGCCCGCCGTGCGCTCGACGCGACGGTGGCGATCGGCCGGGGTCTCGCCGACGAGCGTGGTGCGGGCGTGCGGGAGACGGTCGGACGTCCCGCCCTGTGGGGCGCGGAGGCGTGCCTGCGGGTCGGCGCGCTCGACGAGGCCTTCGCGTTCGCCGACGGCGACCGCGCGCTCGCGCTCCTCGAGTCGCTCGGCGCCGCGGCGTCGCTGCGCGCGGCCGTCGTCCCGGAGGCGCTGCGGCGGGACGAGGACGCGGCGCGGGCGCAGGAGGCCGTCGCGAGCGCGGCGCTCGCCGAGGCGACCGCGTCGGGCGACCGGGCCGCGATCCGGGCGCGGCGCACGGCGCTCGAGGCCGCGCGCGCGCGCCACGCCGACGCGGTCGCGCGCATCGAGCGCGACGGCAAGTCGCGCGCGGGCTTCGTGGTCCCCCGCCGCCCCACGGCGGCCGAGGTGCGCGCCGCGCTCGGGCCGGACGAGGCGTACGTGGCCTTCGTCGCCTCCGCACGCGGCGCGCTCGCGATCGTGCTCACGCGCGACGGGTCGCGTGCGACGGCGGCGGTCGCGCCGTCGGAGGAGGAGGCGGGGCCCCCCGAGGACCTCGCGTCGCTCGGGAGGATGCGCGAGCGCTGGGCGGGCGCGCTCGGGCTCGGCGCGGGCGTGCGACGCGTGGTCGTCTGTCCTGACGGCGCCGCCGCCGACGTGCCGTGGACGGCGGTGCTCGCCGACCGTGACGTCGCGGTGGTCCCGTCGGCGGGCGTGTGGATGCGGCTCGCGGCCGACCGCGCCCGCACCGGGCAGCGCGTCCTCGCCTTCGGCGACCCCGACTACGACGGGAGCGCGCGCGGCACGCCGCGCCCGTCGAGGTGGGTGCGGCTGCCGGGCACCGCCGCCGAGGCGCGGGCGGTCGGCGACGAGGTCTGGCTCGGCGGCGACGCGACGGAGGCGTCCGTCCGACGCCACGTCGCGGGCGCACCACGCTGGGCCGCGGTCCACTTCGCGTGCCACGGGCTCGTGGACGCCGCGCGCCCGCTGCGCTCGGGGCTCGCGCTCGCCCCCGACGACGACGACGACGGGCTGCTCACGGCCTTCGAGGTGGAGCGGCTCGCCGTGCCCGCCGACCTCGTCGTGCTGTCGGGCTGCGAGACCGTGCGGGGTCGCCGCGTCGGGGCCGAGGGCACGATGGGACTGCCGCGCGCCTTCTTCGTCGCGGGGACGGTGCGCGTGGTCGCGTCGCTGTGGAAGGTGGACGACGACGCGACGCGCGCCCTGATGACGTCGTTCTACCGGCGGTGGCGCGCCGGCGCCCCCACCGCCCGCGCGCTCGCCGAGGCGCAGGCCGAGATCGCCGCCCAGCCGCGATGGTCGGCGCCGAGGTACTGGGCGGCGTGGGTCCTCCACGGGCTGCCCGACTGAGCCCGGATTTCCCACGAAAGACGAGGGGCTTCGTGGACCGACCGAGCGGCGTCCCGCGGTCGGGGCCCGCGCGTCCGGCGGGCGGGCCCGCGGTTCGACGTTGCGACGATCACCCGGGCCCGTGGAGTCGGGGGGATACGATGCGCCGCTCGCCGCCCCCGCGGCGACGGAGGGCCCGTGGCCGCGCGCAGCACCCGACGCCCCGCCGCCTTGGCGACCGACGTGCGTCGCCGCCACGTCCGATTCCCGCTCGGGCCGACGGGGGCGCTCACGTTGCGCCTCGCGCCGGGCGTGCACGAGCCCGACCCGTACGCGCCGACCTTCGCCGCCGCGATGCGCGTGCGCCCGGGCGACCGGGTGCTCGACCTCGGGTGCGGCGCGGGTGGCTACGGTCTCTCGGCGGCGCTGCGGGGCGCCGCGCACGTCGTGCTGACCGACGTGGACGCCGCCGCGGTGGCCTGCGCGCTCGACAACGCCGCGCGCCACGGGCTCGACGACGTCTCCGGTCGCGTCGGGTCGATGTTCGAGCCCGTGCGCGGCGAGCGGTTCGACGTCATCGCGACCTCGCTGCCGCAGCTCCCGGCGCCGCGGCCGGTGTCGCCGGCGCGCTACGGCGGCCCCGACGGGCTGCGCTTCCTGCGGGCGCTCGCCGCGCACGCGCGCCGCCACCTCGAGCCGCGCGGGCGGCTCTACGCGCTCGTGACCGACTGGGCGTGGCCGCCGGCCGTCGCGGCGCTCCTGCGCGCGTCCGGCTTCTCGGTGCGGCGGGTCGCCCGCGTGGAGCGCGCGTTCCAGCCGGTCGAGTACGACCGCATGACCCCGGGGCTCTTCGCCTACCTCGACGCCCGGGCGCGCCGAGGTCAGGCCGCCTACCGTCGGGCAGGCGCGTGGTGCCACCTCGGCGTCTCCTGGCTCGAGGCGACCGCACCGTAGGGCGTGCGGAGCCCGGGAGGCGCGGAGACCGAACCGCGGGACGGCCGCGCCGTTCTCCCTCGACGGAGGTCGAAACGATGACGCGTCCTCGGCCTCGGACCCGCGTCGCCGCGCGAGGCGCGACCCTCGTCGTGCTCACGCTCGCGCCGCTGCGACCGGCGCGGGCGATGGACGCCCCGGCCGTCCCGGATGCGGGCGTCGAGCGTCCACCCGAGGAGGACGTCCGCGACGCGGTCGAGGAGCCGAGGTGGCTCGGGTCGCACCAAGAGCGAGACGGACGCTTCTCCGCGGCCCGCTGGCACCGCGCGGCGCGGGGAGAGCCGCTGCCCGAACACGTCTCCGCCACGCTCCCCGGCGTGGGACGCCCCGAGCACGACGCCGCGGTCACGTCCCTGGCGGTGCTCGCGTTCGTGGGCGCGGGCTGGACGGCGTCGGGCACGACGACCGAGGACCGGACCGTCGCGTGGGCGCGGCACTTCCTGCGAAGCGAGCAGCGCCGCGACGGCGCCGTCGGCGACCCCGCGGGGCCCGCGTTCGCCACGGGACACGGGCTCGCGACCTGGGCCCTCGCTGCGCTCGCCGCGCGGTCCGGGCGTTCCGACGATGCGGAGGCCGCCGAGCGCGCCTTCGTGTACGCCGTCACCGCCCGCGCCGAGGACGAGCGACGGTGGGAGACCGACGTCGGTCCCGGCGGCGTGCCACCCGTCGCGTGGCTCGCGATGGCGGCCGACGCCGCGGCGACGCGCGGGCCGGACGGGCCCGGCCCCTCGCTCGCGTGGGCGAACGCGCCCGCCGCGATGCGCGTGCGGCGCGACGTCGAAGCGTGGCTCGACGAAGCGCCGACGTCGTGGTCGCTCGGTCGCGTCGGCGTCGCGCTCGCGCTGCGCCTGCGCGGCGCGCCGGAGCGGCGCACCGAGGCGACGAGTGCTGCCGCCGCGGCGTGGATCGCGGCGCGGCCGCCGCGGTGGCGTGAGGACGGCGTCGGCGTGGACGTGATGGGGTGGGCCGCGGGGACGTGGGCCCTCTTCGCCGTGGGCGGCGAGCCTTGGAGGGCGTGGGAGACGACGCTGCGGGACGCGGTCGTGGACCGCCAGCGCAAGGACGGCACCTACTGCCGCCTCAAGGGCTCGTGGGACCCCGTCGGCGTGTGGGCGGACGAGGGCGGGCGCGTCTTCTCGACCGCGGCGAACGCGCTGATCCTCGAGGTCTGGTACCGCTACGACAAGGTGCTCGGCGCAGCACCGGAGCGCCCGTCGCGCGCCGTGCCGGCGCCGCAGCCGCCCCCCGACGGCGACCGCGCGCCGCCGCCGCGTCGATTCGCACCCTGCGAGTGAGGCGCCGCGGCGCGCCGACGCAGGCGCGACCACCGGGCGCGGTCGCGAGGGCAGCGGGCCCCGGGGCCCCACCCGGACGCGCGCGTTGCGGGGGCGGACGCGAAAGCGTGTTCTCCCGGTCGTGGCGCGCTCGGCGCGCCGGGAGACCGCCATGCGAGCCGCCCCCCTCCGCTCCCTCGTGCCGTGGAGCGCCGCCGTCGCCGTCGGAGGCGTCGTAGTCGCCGTCGTGGTCGCGACGGCGACCGCACGCCCGGAGTCGCCGGCGCCGTCGGCCCGCCGCGGCGCCGCGGCGACGACGCCGTGGCCCGCGATGCCGGGACGGCTGTCGGAGACCGGCCTGTGGGCCGACCCGACGTCGCACCGTCTGGCCGACGACGTGCTCACCTACACGCCGCAGTACCCGCTCTGGACCGACGGCGCGACCAAGCGCCGGTTCCTGCGGCTCCCGCCGGGCGCGTCGATCGACGCGAGCGACCCGGACCGCTTCGAGTTCCCGGTCGGCACCGAGCTGTGGAAGGAGTTCTCGTTCGGTCGGCGCGTCGAGACGCGCCGCATCGTCCGCACGCCCGACGGCTGGGTGTTCGCGACGTACCGATGGGACGACGACGGGCGCGACGCGACGCTCGTCGCGCCCGAGGGCGCCCGCGGCGTCGCCGAGATCGCGCCGGGCGTGCGCCACGACCTGCCCAGCCGGTCCGACTGCCGCGCGTGCCACGGCGCCGGCCGCAACGTCGTGCTCGGCGTCGGCGCGCTGCAGCTCTCGCCCGACCGCGACCCGCTCGCCCCGCGCGCCGAGACGCCGGCCGCCGGCGACGTGGACCTCGCCGTGCTCGTCGAGCGCGGCCTCGTGCGCGGCCTGCCGCCGACGCTGCGCGAGCGCGCGCCGCGCGTCTCGGCGGCGACCCCGCGCGGCCGCGCAGCCCTCGGCTACCTGCACGGCAACTGCGGCGCGTGCCACGACGCCGTCGGCGCCCTCGCGCCACTCGGGCTCGTGCTCGCCCAGCCGGCCCGCGGTGGCAGCGACGCGTCGGTCGCGTCGCTGCTCGGGCGCGCGGGCCGCTTCCGCACCGAGCGAGGCGACGTGCGCGTGACGCCGGGAGACCCCGCCCACAGCACGCTGCTCGCCCGCCTGCGCTCCCGCTCGCCGCTGCGTGCGATGCCGCCGCTCGGCACCCGCCTCGTGGACGAAGACGCCGTCGCGCTGCTCGACGCGTGGGTGCGCGAGGACCTCGCCGGCGGCGGCCTCGCGTCCGCGCCCGCCGCGTCCGCGGGTCGCTGACCGACCGGCACGGCGCTCTTCATCGCGCGTTCACGCCGCCCCGCGCCACCCGCCGGGTCGCGCGCGGCGATCCTTGGAAGGTGCAAGGAACGGCCGCGGTGGCCCGCGCACGGGGCTGCGCGACGTTGCGCACCGGCGCTCGCCCGCCGAGTTCACGAGCCGGCGCGGTCGGGGCGGCGGCTTCGGCCCGGGCGACGCCGTCCGGCCGATCCGTGCCGCGCGCCGAACACGAAGGCGCCGCGCCCGACACGGGGTCGGGCGCGGCGCGCCGGCGCGGGCTTCCGGGAGGAGCCCCGACGCCGGTGTGAGGTCAGACCGGCGACCCGTACGCGACGACCACGTGGTCGTCGCCCGGGTGCGTCACGACGATGTCGAGGGCGCCGTCCCCGTTGAGGTCCTCGAGGAGCAGCGTGTCGGCGGCGCCGTCGGTCGCGGAGGTCGGCAGCGCGAAGTGCGGCGCGTAGGTATTCGCCGAGGTGGCGAGGTACACGCGCAGCGTCTCGTCGTCGGCCACCGAGACCACGATGTCGAGCAGGCCGTCGCCGTCCACGTCCGCCACGGACACCGCGGTGGCGGCCGTCGAGCCGGTCGCGATCGAGCCGCCCACGAGGAACGTCCCGTCGCCGACGCCGCGGAGCACGATCACGTCGCTGCCCGCCGGGTCGTAGACGAGCACGTCGAGCGTGCCGTCGCCGTTGGCGTCCACCGCCTGCATGCGCTGCGCGACGACCCACGACGGCGAGGCCACGGCGTCGGCGAGCGCGCCGAGCCCGTCGCCCTTGAAGAACAGCACGTTCATCGCGACCGGGTCGCTCGCCACGACGTCCTGGAGGGTGTCGCCGTCGAAGTCGCCGACCACGAGGGTCGAGACGCCCACCGGCGCCGCGTACCATACGACCGGCTCGAAGCCGCCGAGGCCCTCGCCGAGGAGCACGCCCACGACGCCGAGGTTCGGGTCGGAGACGACGAGGTCGGCCGGGAAGCCGAGGCCACGGAGGTTGGCCACCGCGAGGGCGCCGTCCGCCGTCGCCAGCGGCTCGGCCTCGGACAGCCAGAACGTGCCGTCGCCCCAGCCGATCAGCGTCCACACCTCGGGCATGCCCGAGTAGGTCGCGCCGTTGACGCGCAGCGCGAGGTCGGCGAGGCCGTCCCCGTCGAGGTCGGCCACGGCCATCGCGGTGAGGTTGACGCCCCAAGCGGACGCGTCGACGAGCACCGGCGCGGCGAACGTGCCGTCGCCGACGCCGGGGAAGATCTCGATCGCACCGACCGACGCGGACAGGGTCACGAGGTCGGGGACGGCGTCGCCGTCGAAGTCGGCCAGTGCGCTCGTCGTCGCGTCGCCCGACGTGCCGAGCACGTCGCCGAGGGTGAACGTGCCACGGCCGCAGGCCGCCGCCTTCGCCGTGTTCGACGTCGGGCTGCGCCCGATGTCGTTCCACGCGACCACGACCGCGAAGAGCTCGGTGCCGTTCGGCACGCCGTCGATCACGAGGCCGGGCTGCGCGTCGCTGATCATCTGGCCGTCCACGACCGTCTGCCAGTTGTCCGGCGTGATCCGGTCCTCGCGCCCGACGTAGAGGTCGTAGCGCAGCGCGCCGCGCGGTTGCGTCCACGAGAACGTCACCGAGCTCGGGCCGCCGTCGGCGAGGATCCACTTCGGCGTGTCCGGCGCGAGCGTCACCGTGCCCGGCGCGCTCAACGGGCCCTCGACGCCGTTGCGCACGGCCGCGACCACGAACCAGTACTGGCCGCCCGGCTCGAGGCCGAGCAGCGTGTAGGACGCGTCCGGGATCGCGAGCACCTGGCGGCCCTCGGGCAGCGACGTCCAGTTGCTCGAGGAGATCGTCGAGTCCGCGGCGAGGTAGAGGCGGTACGAGTCGGCGCCCGCGACCGCGTCCCACGTCGCGGCGGCCGACCGCATCGACGGCACGGCCGCGACGTTGCTGGGCGCAACGAGTGCGCCGCCTCCACCGCCGCCGCCCCCACCACCGCCGCACGCGGCGAGCGAGAGCAACGACAAGCCGAGCAACGAGACGAAACCGAGACGCGTCGAGCGGTTCATAGGGCCTCCCGGAGCGAGCCCGTCGCGGGCCCGCGGTCCTTGTGTCGATGCCGTGGATTGGCAGAATCCGTGCCATCCGACCGGCGTTCCGGCCGCGCGAGCGGCGACGCGTTCGAACGAGTTACGAGCGTGCGGCGGGACGATGCAACGCGACGGTTGCGGCGTGCGAATTCGATGCAGACGCGCGCTGATCACACGGTAGCCAGTCCACAGCGGCGACGCGCCCCGCGTCGCCAAGGCCTTTCGCGTTGCACGCGACGCCGCCGCAACGGGCGTGTTGCAACCACCGCGCGCGCCCGGTCGGACGCTCCGGGCCACCCCCCGGCGGCGCCGTAGAATCGGCGCCCGTCCGCATGCACCTCGACCCGTACTCCGTCCTCGTCGGTTTCGTGGGTGTCGTCGAGATCGGCGTCGCCTGCGCGCTGCTCGCCGTGGTCGCGCGTCGTGGCGCGGCAGGCGCGGACGACGACCGCGGTCCGCTGCGAGCGTGGACGGGGTTCGTCCTCGCGGCGCTGTCGCTCGTCTCGTGGCCCGTCCTCTATCTCTGGCTGCAGAGCCTCGTCCCGCGGTGGGCCGACGTCATGTGCATCCAGGGGGTGACGCGCGTCGGCGCCGGCGACCCGGGTCCCGCGCGGTTCTTCCCGCCGCTCGTCGCCGTGGCGCAGGCCACGAAGCCCGTGCTCGCCTTCCTGGCCGGGACGTGGCTGGTGCTGCACCGCACGGACCGGCGGACCGGCAGCGCCCCGCTGTCGAGCCGGCTGCGCGGCGTGCTCGCGCTGCTCGCCCTCGTCGCGCTGGTGGACGCGAGTGCGAGCCTCGGCGCGCTCGGGATCCCCAAGGACGACCGGAGCCTGTCCGTCGGCTGCTGCACCTTCGCGAGCGCGGCCCGCGACGTGCGCGCGCCGTGGCCGTTCTCCGCGTGGTCGCCGCACGCCGCCGCGCCCTTCGTCACCGCCGCCCACCTCGGCCTCGGCGCGGTGCTCCTCGTCGGGACCTCCGCGTGGCGCGCGCGGACGACGACCGGTCGCGCGTGGCCTCGTGGCGCGCCGCTCGTCGTCTTCGCGGCGGCCGCGGCCGTGCCGGTCGGGCTCGCGTTCCTCTCGACGGTGCTCGCGCCCCACCTGCTCGGGCGCCCCGAGCACTTCTGCGCCTACTGTGCGCTCGCCGAGACGCCCGAGTCGCTGCTCGGCGTGGGCCTGTTCCTCACCGGCGTGTTCGCCACCGGCTGGGCCGCGGTGCTGGCGACGCTCGGACGCCCCGCCGCGAGCGAGGCACCGCTCGCCCCGGCGGTGGCCGGTTGGCTCCGCGTCGCCCAGGTGGCCACCGCGTGCGCGACGGCCTTCGTCGTGGGAGCCTTGGCGCTGCGATGAACCGGACGCTCTGGGTCACCCTCGTCGGGATCGCCCTCTCGGCCGCGACGCCCGCCGTGGCGCGCGCGCTCCGCGCGGGCTCGTCGGCACGCTGCGCCGAGGACGGGGCCCGGCTCGCCCCTCGCCGTGCCGTCGAGGTCGAGGAGGCCGACGGCCGCGCCGCGCGCCTGTGCGGGATCGAGTGCCTCGAGCGTCGGCTGCACCGGACCGACCGCCCGGCGCCGCGTTCGGTGCGCGTCCACGACGAGGACACGGGCGCCCTCCTCGACGCCGACGCGGCGTGGTTCGTCCGGAGCGCGGTCGTGGACCGGGCGACCGGGGACCGCACGCACGCGTTCGCGACCGAGGCGGCCGCGCGCCGCCACGCGGAGGCGTTCCACGGACGCGTGCTGCCGGGCCCGGGGCTCCCCGCGCTGCGCGCGGCGAAGGAGGCACGATGAACGCGACGCGGGGCTGGGGATGGGCGCTCGTGCTCGGGCTCGCGTCCGTCGGCGGCTGCGGCCGCGACGACGGGGGGGCGCCGACGTCGCCCACCGCGCCGAGCGTGCGCCCGGAGCCGGGTCCGCGGTTCGAGGAAGCCTCGGAGGCGGCCGGGATCCGGTTCCGGATGTCGTTCCTGCCCGGCGAGCAGGGCGAGCGGTTCAAGATCAACCTCTACGACCACGGCGCCGGGCTGGCGGTGGCCGACGTGGACGGCGACGGCCACGACGACGTCTACTTCTGCAACCAGCTCGGCGGCAACGCCCTCTACCGCAACCGCGGCGACGGCACCTTCGAGGACGTCACGGCCCGCTCGCCGGCGCTCGCGCTCGCCGACCGCGTGTCGGTGACCGCCGCGTTCGCCGACGTGGACGACGACGGCGACCAGGACCTCTACGTCACGACCACGATGGGCGGGAACGTCCTGTTCCGCAACGAGGGCGCGCTGCGCTTCACCGACGTGACGGCGGCGGCCGGCCTGACGCTCGTCGCGCACAGCCAGCACGCGACGTTCTTCGACGCCGACCTCGACGGGCACGTGGACCTCCTCGTCTCCAACACCGCGTCGTGGACCGTCGGGGACGGGGCCGTCGGCGAGACGCACCGGCCCGGCGTCGGGACGCTCGCGCAGCTCATCGCGTGCCCCGTCGAGCACAACCGCTTCTACCGCAACCGCGGTGACGGCACGTTCGAGGACGCGACGGCCGGCTCGGGGCTCGCGGGCCCCGGCTGGGGCGGCGACACGGCCGTGCTCGACCTCGACGCCGACGGCGACCTCGACGTCGTGGTCGCGAACATGTTCGGCGCGAGCCAGGTGCTGCGCAACGACGGCAAGGGCCGCTTCGAGGACGTGCGCCGCGCGCTGCTCGGGCGGGTCTCGTGGGGCACGGTGGGCGTGCGTGCCTTCGACGCCGACGGGGACGGCCGCCTCGACCTCCTCTTCGCCGACATGCACTCCGACATGTGGATGGGCTTCGGCTGGACGCCCGGCCCCGACGACGAGCGCCGCAAGTACGACGCGCCGACGGGCCCCCACCGCCCCGACGACGTGTCCGCGACCGGGCGCGAGCTCTACGCGTCGCTCGACGTCCGTCCCGACGACGTCGTGTTCGGCAACACGCTCTTCCTCGCGCGCGACGGCGGACGCTTCGACGAGGCGAGCGAACGGGCGGGCGTCGAGACGCTGTGGCCGTGGGGCGTCGCCGAGGCCGACTTCGACCTCGACGGCGACGTGGACCTCTTCGTCCCCTCGGGCATGGGCTGGCCGTTCACCTACCACCGCTCGCCGCTGCTCGTGAACCGGGGCGACGGCACCTTCGTCGAGCGCTCGCGCGACGCGCGCCTCGCCCCGCCCGGCGGCGGTTGGGCCCCCACGCGCATCGCGGGCAAGCCCGTCGCCCGCAGCCTGCGGGCCGCGGCGACGCTCGACGCGGACGGAGACGGTCGGCCCGACCTCCTCGTGCAGCCGTTCAACGACGCCGCCACGTACTTCCACAACGTCTCGCCGCCGCGCGCGTGGGTCGGGCTGCGTCTCGTCGGGACGAAGGGGCACCGGGACGCGGTGGGCGCCGTGGCGAGGCTGTGGTCGGGCGACCGTGTGCAGGTCCGGCTGGTCCAGGCGGCCGGCGGGTACCTTTCGCAGTCGTCGCGGACGCTCCTCTTCGGGCTCGGCGACGCGCGCGGGATCGACCGGTGCGAGGTCACTTGGCCGGGCGGCCACCGCCAGCGCGTCGACGCGCTGCGCGCGGGCGCCGTCCACGCCGTGGAGGAAGCCCGATGACCCGGACGCCCTGGTCCCTCGCCGTCGCGACCACGGCGGCGTGCGCGCTCGGCGCCTGCGGCGACCCTGCGCCGCCCGCCGCGCCCGCGCCGAAGAGCGCGCCCCCGCCGGGCGCGCCTGCGGCGGCGCCGGCCCGCCCAGCCGGCTTCGTGGAGCGCGCGGAGGCCGCGGGGATCCGCTTCCGCATGGCGTTCCTCCCCGGCGAGCAGGGCGAGACGTTCAAGATCAACTTCTACGACCACGGGGCGGGGCTCGCGGTGGCCGACGTGGACGGCGACGGCCGCGACGACGTCTACTTCTGCAACCAGCTGGGCGGGAACGCCCTCTACCGCAGCCGCGGCGACGGCACCTTCGAGGACGTCACCGCACGCTCGCCCGCGCTCGCGCTGGCCGACCGCGTGTCGGTGACCGCGGCGTTCGCCGACGTGGACGACGACGGCGACCAGGACCTCTACGTCACGACCACGATGGGCGGGAACGTCCTGTTCCGCAACGAGGGCGGGCTGCGCTTCGCCGACGTGACGGCGGCGGCCGGGCTCACCCTCGTCGCGCACAGCCAGCACGCGACGTTCTTCGACGCCGACCTCGACGGCCACGTGGACCTCTTCGTCTCCAACACCGCCTCGTGGACCCTCGACCGACCGGGCCCCGACGGCCGGTACCGTGAGGGCGTCGCCGACCTCCTCGCGCTCGTCCGCGCGCCCAACGAGCCCAATCGCTTCTACCGCAACCGGGGCGACGGCACCTTCGAGGACGTCACGGCCGCCGCCGGCCTCACCGGGGTCGGCTGGGCGGGCGACACGGCGGTCCTCGACTACGACGAGGACGGCGACCTCGACCTCGTCGTGGTGAACATGTTCGGCGCGAGCCGCGTGTTCCGCAACGACGGCAAGTTCGGGTTCACCGACGCGACGGCCACGCTGCTCGGGCGGCCCTCGTGGGGTGCCGTCTCGGTGCGCGCCGTGGACCTCGACGACGACGGCCGGCTCGACCTCGCGTTCATGGACATGCACTCCGACATGTGGATGAAGTGGGACGAGTTCGTCCCGACGCCGCAGGAGGCGCGCCGCAAGCACCCGAGTCCCACGGGGCCGGTCCCGCTCGACCGCGCCCCCCGAGACGTGCAGGAGACGATGGCGGCGGTGCGGATCGAGCCGGAGCGCGTGCTGTTCGGGAACACGCTGTTCCTCTCGCGAGGGCTCGGGCGCTACGAGGAGGTGTCGGACCGGTCGGGCTTCGAGACGCTCTGGCCTTGGGGCATCGCGGACGCCGACTTCGACCTCGACGGCGACGTGGACCTCTTCGTCCCCTCGGGCATGGGCTATCCGTACGCCTACCAGCCTCCGGCATACCTGCGCAACCGCGGCGACGCGACGTTCGAGGACGCGGCGCGCGACGAGGGGTTCGAGCCGCGCCCGGACGGCGCCTACGGCGACCCGATCGCCGGCAAGAAGGCGGCGCGGTCCTCCCGCGCCGCGGCGACCCTCGACGTGGACGCCGACGGGCGGCCGGACCTCCTCGTGCAGAACTTCAACGATCGCCCCCACCTCTACGTGAACCGCCATCCGCCCGGGCCCTGGGTCGGCTTCCGGCTCGTGGGCACCACGAGCCACCGCGACGCGGTCGGCGCGGTCGTGCGCGTCCGCAGCGGCGGGAAGACGATGACGCGGATCGTGTCGTGCGCGGGCGGGTACCTGCAGCAGTCGTCGCGCACGCTGCTCTTCGGGGTCCCCACGGGCACGATCGACGAGGTCGAAGTGTCGTGGCCCGGCGGCCGACGCCAGCGAGTCCCGGTGCCGGCGACCGGCAAGGTGGTCGAGGTGAGGGAGACGACGTGAGCCGACGGACGCCCGCGACGGTGCTCGGCGTCACGCTCGCGCTCACCGCGGGTGCGACCGCCGTGCTCGCCGGCGGTGGAGGCGACCCGGTGCAGCACGCGCGGGCTGCCGCGCTGCAGCGGACCTTGGGCGGGCTGGGGGCGGGCACCGCGCTCGATCTGCGGACCTGCGCCGTCGCGTTCGACCCGCGGCTCGAGGCGACCTGCCGCTGCCGCGTGGACCCGGTCGCCGGCGGCGGCTCGTACTGTCGTGGCCACCGCGGGCTGCTCGCCGTTCGGTGACCCGGACGGGCAGCCGAGAGGCTCGCCGGGGCGGCACGAGTTCGATCACCCGCGATGCGGGACTTAGGACTCCCCGACGACCACGGTCGCGGCGCGCGCGATGCCGTCGGCCGACCGCGCGGACCCTCGTCACGTCCAGACCCGTCGAATTCCGCACCGGAAGGGCACCTCCGACGCAGTTCGGACCAAGCCGCTGCGACGCAGCCGGCCGCCGGCGGCGGGGCCGGCCGCCCGCGCCGCCGACCGACCACGGACGAAGCGCGGCGGAACGCCGATTGCGTGTTGATCGCCTCCGCTGGGACGGACGGCCCCCCGCGCGAGGATCCCGCCATCGACGCCTCCACGAATCCCGCCCCCCGGTCTCGGCCCCCGCTCACCGCGGTCGTCGGATTGCTCGTCGTGGTCGCCGCCGGTCTGGGTGTCTGGCTGGGCTCGGCCCACCGAGGCCCCAAGTCCCCGCCGACCGCCAAGTCGAAGCCCTCGGAGCCGTACGCCGAACCGGCGACGACCGAGCCCTACGTCGGACCGCGGTTCGAGGAGCGTGGCGAGGCGGCGGGGCTGCGGTTCCGCAGCGCGTTCCTCCCCGACGAGCAAGGCGAGAACTTCAAGGTCAACATGTACGACCACGGCGCGGGCCTCGCGCTCGCCGACGTGGACGGCGACGGGCACGACGACGTCTACTTCTGCAACCAGCTGGGCCCGAACGCCTTGTTCCGCGGGCGCGGCGACGGCACGTTCGAGGACATCACGGCGCGCTCGCCGGCCTTGGCGCTGGCGGACCGCATCTCGGTGACCGCCGCGTTCGGCGACGTGGACGAGGACGGCGACCCCGACCTCTACGTGACGACCACGATGGGCGGGAACGCGCTGTTCCGCAACGAGGGCGGCGGCCACTTCGAGGAAGTGACCGAGGCCGCCGGCCTCACGCTCGTCGCGCACTCGCAGCACGCGGTGTTCTTCGACGCCGACCGCGACGGTCGGCTCGACCTGCTCGTCTCGAACACCGCGAAGTGGACGACCGGGCAGTACGACCCCGTGCAGCGCTACTGGCGGGGCAACGAGAGCATCTTCGAGCTCGTCGCGAGCCCCCACGAGCAGAACCACTTCTACCGCAACGTCGGCGGCGGGAAGTTCGCGGACACGTCGGCGGCGTCCGGGCTCGAGGGACGCGGTTGGTCGGGCGACACCGCGATCTTCGACTACGACGAGGACGGCGACCTCGACGTGATGCTCGCGAACATGTTCGGGGGCGCGACGCTCTACCAGAACGACGGCCGGGGCGTCTTCCACGATGTCACCAAGGCGGTGCTCGGGCGCGTCCCGTGGGGCGCGGTGGCGTGCAAGGTGTTCGACGCCGACGGCGACGGGCGCCTCGACCTCCTCGTCCTCGACATGCACTCCGACATGTGGATGGACACCGACTACGTTCCCTCGCGCAAGGACGAGGTGACGAAGTACGACTCGCCGATGGGGCCGCGCAAGACGGACGCGATCTCGGCCACGAGCCGCTCGTACTACGACGGGCTCGACATCCAGTACGACCACGTGCTGTTCGGCTCGGCGCTGTTCCGTTCGCTCGGCGGCGGGAAGTACGAGGAGGTCTCCGCCCGCGCCGGGGTCGAGACGATGTGGCCGTGGGGCGCGGCCCCCGGGGACTACGACGAGGACGGCGACCTCGACGTGTTCATCCCGACGGGGATGGGGTTCCCCTACACGTATCGTCGCAACGTCTTCCTCCTCAACCACGGCGACGGCACGTTCCAGGTCCGGTCGCGCGAGGCGGGCTTCGAGCCGCCGCCGGGCGGCACGCACGGTCGCTCGCCGCTGCGCGGGATGTCGCCGGCGAAGAGCTCACGCGCCGCGGTCTCGCTCGACGCCGACGGTGACGGACGGCTCGACCTGCTGGTCGTCAACTTCAACGACCGCCCGTACCTCTGGATGAACCAGACGCCGGCGCGTCCGCACGTGATGCTGCGCCTGACCGCCTCGCGCAGCCACGCCGAGGCCGTCGGGGCCGTCGTCCGCCTCCGGGTGGGCGGCAAGACCCTGGTGCGCCACGTGGACGCGGCGGGCGGCTACCTCGCGCAGCCGTCGCGCTGGCTCCACTTCGGGCTCGGGGATGCGACCAAGGTGGACGGCGGTGAGATCGTGTGGCCCAGCGGGCAGCGGCAGACGCTGACCGACGTGCCCGTCGGCCGTCCCTTCGACGTCGTCGAGCCGCCGTAGACCGCGCGCCACCGGCCCGCCCCCGACCCCGGTCGGGCGGGGCGACCCCGTTCGCCGGGAGCGGCGGGGCGGGCGGTACCCTCTGCCCATCGTGCGCTCGGCCCTCTCCGTCGCCCGGACCGGCCTCGACGCGGTCGCCCACCACCGCCTGCGCAGCGCGGTCGTCGTGGCGTGCGTCGTGGCCGCGCTCCTCCCCTACCTCGTCGCGCTCGGCGTGGGTCACGGCCTCCTCGACCAGGCCGAGGTGTCGCTCGCCGAGGGGGCCGACCTCACGGTCACCGGGCTGCGCTTCGGGCGACCCGCGCCGCTCGACCTCGCCGCCGTCGAGACCGTCCGGCGCCTGCCCGGCGTCACCGACGCGTGGCCGCGCGTCGTGGGCGAGGTCCAGCTCGGCCGCGACGGGTGGCCCGCCGTCGTCGTCGGCGTGCCCGCGGACCGTCTCCCCGCGAGCCTGGAGGCGGTCGAGGGACGGCTGTTCGCCCCGGGAGCGACGCACGAGCTCGTGGTCGGGCGCGCCCTGGCGTCGCGCCTCGCGCTGCGCGTCGGCGCGTTCGTGCCGCCGTTCTACGAGAACGAGCACGGCGTCAAGGTGTCCAGGGTCGTCGGCATCTTCCGCGCCGACGCGCCGCTGCTCGAGAGCAACGTCGTGCTCACCTCGGTCGAGACCGCGCTCGCCGTGTTCGCCCAGCAGGGCGTCGCCACCGAGGTGCTCGTGCGTTGCGGGCCCGACTACGTGCCCGAGGTGCGCCGCGCGATCCTCGCGCTGCGCACGCTGGGGGGCGACGACGGCCACGGCCCGGTGCGCCCGCGCGTCGTGACGCGCGACGACGCGCGCGCGGTCCTCACGGCGAGCGTGCTCCACCGCGAGGGCGTCGTCGGCCTGCACTTCCTCCTCGCGTTCGCGGTCGGGATCCCGCTCGTGCTCGTCACGTCCGGCATCGGGCTGGCCGAGCGGCGGCGCGAGGTCGGGCTCCTCAAGGCTGTCGGCTGGCACACCGACCAGGTGCTGCTCCGAGCGGGCGTCGAGTGCCTCGTGCTCGCGGTGTTGGCCGCGTCGGCGAGCGTGCTGCTTGCGGCGCTCTGGCTCGGCCCGTTGCGCGGGACGGGCGTCGCCGCCCTGTTCCTGGACGCGACCGACACCGCGCCCGACGCCCGCATCCCGTGGCGCCTGACGCCCGTCCCGGTGCTGCTCGCCTCCGCGGTCGCGCTCGCGGTCGTGCTGTCGGGGACGCTGGTCTCCACGTGGCGGACCGCGGGCGCGTCGCCGGCGGAGGCGCTGCGATGACGGCGCCGGTGCTCGTCGCCGCCCTCGACGTGTCGCGGCGATTCCGCGGCACGGGCCCCGCGCCCGTCGAGGCGCTGCTCGGTGTCACGCTCGAGGTGGAGCGAGGCGCCTTCGTCGCGCTCGTCGGACCGTCGGGAAGCGGGAAGTCCACGCTGCTCGCACTCCTCGGTGCGCTCGACCGGCCGACGTCGGGGCGCGTGGTCTTCGACGGCGCGGACCTCCTCCGCGCCTCCGACGCCGCGCGCACCCGCGTGCGCCGTCGCATCGGGATCGTGTTCCAGGGCGGGCCGACGCTGCGCCGCGTGACCGCCGTGGACAACGTGGGCATGCCGCTCGTCGCACGCGGCGTGCCCGCCGCGGAGCGCGAGGCGCGCGCCCGGGCCGCGCTCGGCCGCGTCGGGCTCGCCGACCGCGCCGGGAGCCCGCCGGAGGAGCTCTCCGGCGGCGAGTTGCAGCGCCTCGGGGTGGCCCGCGCCCTGGTCGGCGACCCCGAGCTCGTGCTCGCCGACGAGCCGACGTCGAGCCTCGACCGCGAGAACGCCGCCGCGGTCGCCGACCTCCTCTCGGCGGCGCATGCCGAGGGCCGCACCGTCGTCGTGGCCACCCACGACGACGCGCTCGTGGCCCGGGCGACGCGCGTCGTCGAGCTGGCCCACGGTCGCGTCGTCGCCGACCGCCGACGCTGAGCGCCCGCGCGGCCGCGACGGTCAGCCGCAGCCGCCGGAGGCCTTGGCTGCCTTCGTGACGGGCCGGACGACGCACGGCGAGGACCGTGCCTTGGTCGCGAGCAGGCGCTCGAGGAGCGCCAGCGGCGGCCGTGCGAAGGGATGACGGGCGCCCAGCGCGGACGGGAACGCGTGCCGCAGGCGCTCGCCGTCGTCGGTCGCGCGCGCGTCCGTGCGCCCGTCGCGGAACACGTCGAGCCAAAGGTTGACGCCGCCGTCGAGCACGTAGGCGTGGCGGGCCCCGTGGGCGCGCAGCAGGCGCCACGCCTCGACCGCGTCGCGCCCGTCGTTGGACACGAGCACCTTCACGGCCGTCGTGTACGCGGGACCCGCGAGCGCGCGCCCCGCCTCGCCGCGCAGCGCGTCGAGCGTGGTCCGCTCGGCGTCGAGGAGGTGGAAGCGGTTGAAGTCGGCCTCGGGCCGGACGTCGAGCACGACCAGCCGGAACCTCGCGGGCGCCCCGCCGATGCGGTGGTGGAGCAGCCCGAGCACCTCGAGCGGGTCGGTGCGCACGGTGCCCGCGGCCAGCTCGGCGTCGAGCGTGGGCGCGAGCAGCTCGACGCGCGCCGCCGCCGACCCCGCGCCGGTGGCGGGCCGCGCGAGGCCGACGAGCGCGACGAGCAGCGCGGCCAGCGCGCCCGCCCGCAGGGCCCGCGGGCCCCGCGCCGCCGCCCGCCCGCCGCGCGGTGCCACGGGGACGCGCCCGATCCGACGCTCGAGCACGGAGGCGAGGGCGAACATCCCGAGCGCCATCAGGACCACGCCGGCCACGACGGCCCCGAACGGGAGGCGGAGCACGTCGGGGAGCGTCACCACCCCCATCGCGCCCGACCGGTCCCAGAACGTCCGGAACCCGTCGGCCGTCTCGCCGAACGCGAACACCCCCACCGCCACGCCGCCGAGGAAGAACATCCCGTCCACCTTCCCGGTCGCCGCGGAGACGATCGACGTGCCCGGGCAGTACCCGCCGACCACGAAGCCGACGCCGAGCAGGAGCCCGCCGAGCAGCGCCGACGACAGGTACGTCGGCGGGATGGCGAGCGCCCGGAAGTCGAGCACGCCGAGCGTCGAGGCCGCGGTGAGGAGCAGGAGGCACGTCACGATCGCCGTGAACATGACCCGCAGCACCCGCGTCTCGGTGAAGTAGAACTGCGCGGCGAGGCGACGCGAGTCGCCGAAACCGCTCCGCTCGAGCACCGCGCCGAACGCGGCCCCGATCGCGAGGAAGAGCCAAGGGGAGGAGAGGCCGAACGGGGCCAGCGCGAGGGGGAGCACGGCGACCTCACTTCCACAGCCGGCGCAGCGGCCACGCGACGGCGTAGCCGCCCGCGAACACGGCGAGCATGAACACCCACGAGCCCACGGCGAGCACTGCCCCGCCCGACAGGGCCTGCCCCGACGTGCACCCGCGCGCGAGCCGGGCGGCGAAGCCCATCACCGCCCCGCCCGCGAGCGCGAGGACCCACCGCGTCCGACGGCCCACGCGCGGGCCCGAGTACGTCTCGATCCGTGCCCGGCCGGCGAGGCGGCCCGAGACGAACCCGCCGAGCGCGACGCCCATCACGCCCCACACGAGCGGGTGGTCGAGCGGGTCGCGCGTCCCGCCCCCCCACGCCGAGAGCACCGCCGAGCGGTCCACGTGGTCGGGCGCGACGGCCTTCTCGACGGCGAGCACGCCGCGCGCGATGCCGCCCGACGCGCCGAGCCCGCTCCCGGTCAGGAGGTAGGCGAGGAAGAGGACGACGCCGAGCACGACGCCGCCGACGGTCGGGTTCCAGTACGGCGCCGGGGCCTTGCGGGTCATGACGACGCCTCCGTCGCGCCGGCGTGCGTCGGCGCGTCCTCGTGCCCGGTCACCATCGCCCGGATCGCCGAGAGCGGCCGCGGCCCCGCGGTGGTCGTCAGGTACACGTGCCCGACGAGGAACGCGGCGAACGCCCACGCACCGGCGACGTGCAGCGGCACCCACAGCGCGAGCCCGCCGGTCGTCGCCTCGAGGCGCGGCCAGCGCTCGAGGCCCCACGTCGCGAGCCCCGTGACCACCTGCCACGGGAGCAGGACGTTGAGGATCATCACGTAGGTGGCCTTCTGCAGCGGGTTGAGGCGGTGCTCGGGGGTGCGCTCGACGGGGTGGCGCTCGCCGCGGAAGATCCCGGAGACGTAGTAGCGCGCCTGCCGCCACGCCAGCGTCGCGAAGTCGCGCGGTTCGGCGACGTACTGGCGGATCGCGCCGCTCGAGAGGAAGTAGAACAACCCGAGGAAGGCGTGCCCGATCAGCACGAAGCCCAGGACCTCGTGCGCCGTCACGGCGCGCGCGAACCCGAGCACGCGCACGACGCCGGCGACCTCGAGCCCGGTCACGAGCAGCAGGAGCACCGACGCGGCCTGCACCCAGTGCCAGAGCCGTTCGTAGCCGGTGTAGACGCGGACGCGGGCGGGCACGGCGGCGTTCACGGGGCCTCCTTGCGGCGGCGCGACGCGACCCACCGCGCGGCGCCGTGACCGAGCACACCGAGCACCGTCGCGACGAGCGCCAGCGCCCCCACGCGGTCCACGAGCACGGGGCGGTCGCGACCGAGCACCCACCGACCGGCCTGCGCGGGCTCGGGGGCGTACACGAGCCGCCCGCGCCCGTCGGGCGCCATCGCGCCCGGCAGCGCCACGGCGGCGTCGGGCGAGAGGCGCGCGACCGCGCCGGCCGGCACGCGGTCGGAGACCTCGAAGGGCCGCGCGACGCGCGAGCCGTCGGCGTGGCACGCCTCGCACGACGCGACGGCGTGCGCCCCGTCCACGACGCCGTGGTGGATCGCGGTCGGGTCCACGGCGCCTTCGATGCGGGGCGACGGCACGCCGACCGCGACGAGCCGGCGCGCGAGCGCGTCCGCCTTCGCGGGCGTGTCGAGGCGCTGCTCCGCGGCCGAGACCGCGCCGTCGTGGTCGCTGTCGAGCGCGGCGCGCACGTCGGGGTGCCACCCGCCCGCGCCGTCGGACACGGCGGCGACGAGGTCGAACGCGCGCACCGGCCGCGCGGTCGGGCCGGCGACCCAGTACCACGTCGTCGCGAGGTGGTGCGGCACGAGGCGCGTGCGCCCGTCGGCGCCGGCGTGCGGCAGCAGCACGGGCTCGTAGCCGACGACGAGGCTCGCCGGGTCGTCCACGCGTCCCTCCACGCCGCGCCAAGCGAGGGCGGGGCGGCCGTCGGGCGACGGCACCGTCCAGTCGGTGGTCTCGACCGCCGGCATCGCGACGCGCGGGACGTGGCACGCCTCGCACGCGAGCGCGTCGAGGTGGCGCACCGCGTGCGGGAGCCAACGGCCGTGCGAGGACGCGACGTCGTGGCACTCGGCGCACCCGCGCATCGTGCCGTCGTGGGCGCGCGCCGCGTGGCCACGCGAAGAGACCCCCTTGCCGAAGTCGTGGCTGGGCGCGCGCAGGTGCTCGCCCACCGACGGGCGCCGCGCGTCCACGACGAGGTGGCGCGGGGCGGCCGCCCGGCCCGACGCCGGGCGCGCGGGGTCGCTCGGCGAGCCGTGGCAGTCGGCGCAGCCGACGAGGCGCGCGGCGTGGACGTCGAATGCGACGTCGAGCGTCTCGCGGTCGCGCAGGTTGAAGCCGCTGTCGCGCAGGCGCTGCGAGGAGAAGACCTGCCCCGCGCCGCGCGGGTCCCGGGGCGACCACGGCCCCGCGGCCCCGAGCGCGGTGCGGTCGTCGGTCGCCTCGAAGTGGCAGGCGCCGCACGCCCCCGACGTCGGGTTGCGCAGGGGGAGCCTCGCCGACGGCGCGGTGCCGTCGGGGTCGAAACGCCCGCGCACGAAGCGCCAGCCGCCCGCGTCGTCGGGCTCGACGAGCCCGGTGCGCGAGAGCGTGGCGGTGGCCGCCCAGCGAAACGCCCCGCGCGCGAGCGTCGCGGCCCGCGCCGCGGCGTCGGGGGTCGCGAGGTGGCAGAGGAAGCAGTCGGGCTCGGCGGTGCCCGACGCGGCCCAGTCCCAGCGCACCGGACGGCCGGTCGCCGGGTCGAGCGCGTCGGTCTCGGTCCGCGTGCCGCCTTGCGCGAGCGGGCGTCCCGCCGCCGTCTGCTCCGCCGGCCCGCCGCCGACGTGGCGCGGGTGCGTCCGCACCCAGTCGGCGACGCCGAGGTCGAAGCGCTCGTCGTCGTCGAGCGAGAGGCGACGGTACGCGGCCGGGTCCCACCGACCGAACGGGCCCGGCGACACGTCGAACGGACGCCCGTCGCTCACGCCGCCCGGCGCGGTGCGCTCGTCGGCGCCCGCGGCGACGTGGTAGCCGTGGGCCGCGACGAAGGACGTGTCGTGGCAGGCGCCGCAGGTCGTCCGCGGCGAGACGGGCGCCCCGGACCCGAGCACGGGACGGCCCTGCGCGTCGAGCAGCTCGACGGCGGGGTGCGTCGTGGACCGGTCGGCGGCGGCGGCGCCGCGAACGAGCCCCGCGGCGACGAGCGCGATGAGGACGGTCGAGACCGTGCGGCGGCGCAGGCTCATCGGGTGGCTCCCGGGCGGGTGGCGACGTCGAGGAGCCCCGCGGCGACGCGCCCGCCGCGGACCGCCGGGTCGCCCGGGTAGCCGAGCGCGGCCCAGTCGAGGCGCCCGCCGTCGCCGTGGCAGTCGGTGCAGCGCAGCGCCTCCGTCTTCGGCCGGACCATGTGGTTCTGCGGCCACACCATCTCCGTGCTGCGCCAGGTCGAGTGCCCGCTGTAGGCGATGCCCGACGCCTTCGCCCCGTCCACCAGCGCGCGCTCCCAGTCGAAGGCCGACCAGTAGCCGCCCGGGCCGAAGGTGTGGGGCACGAGGAGGTGGCGGAGCTCGGCGTCGAAGGGCTGCACGCCGCGGTGCACCTTGAACGGGACGATGCGCGCGGCGGGGTCGCCGACGCGGCCGTGCGGCGGGTTGAGCGGGACCGGCCCGTCGCCGTCGAAGCGCTCGCCGGGCAGGTGCCGCGACGAGGTGCCGTCGTACCAGCGGTACTCGGGGACCTGCTCGCGCGCGAGGAGGAAGAGGCCCTTCTTCTTGTCGTAGTGCGTCGAGACGTCCGGGTCGGTGCCGACGCGCCGGAACAGCGCGAGCACCGCGGGGGGCACGAGGCGCCCCTCCGCTCCGCCCGCGACGGTGTCGGCGACGATCGCGTGGGCGACGGCCTCGGGGTCGCCGTCGCGACCGGCCTTGCTCCAGTCCCACCACATCTTGGTCGGCGTCTCGGCGGCGAAGGTCGGGACGTGGCACGTCGTGCACGCCACGGCGCGCAGGTGCAGGTCGATGCGCTCGTCGCCGTGCGGCGCCGCCGCGTGGCAGTCCTCGCAGCGCACGCGCGTCCCGTCGGCGTCGGTGGGCATCAGCCGGCCACGGATCCGGTGCCCCTCGGCCCGGTGGCAGTCCGCACAGCGGAGCCCGTGTCGGCCCATGTGGACGTCCACCCGGTCGGGGGGGAACCGCATCGTCTCGTCGAGGTCGCCGTGCTTGACCGCGTCGCCGCCGCCGCCCTTGAAGTGGCACGTGCCGCACGTCGCGCGCGAGGAGCGCCCCACGCTGCGCGCGGCGGCGAGCAGGTCCACGCCGCGGTCGGGCCGGCCCGCGCCCTGCGGGTCCTTCGCGTACTGCCCGGACCCGTCGTGGCAGACGAGGCAGTCCACGCGGTCGTCGGCGGCCTGCGCCGGGTCGAAGGACGCGTCCTCCCAGCCGTAGCCCGCGTGGCAGGAGGTGCAGCGCGGCCAGTTGCTCGGGACCGCGATGCAGAAGTTGTTGAGGACGTTGCGCTTGCCGAACGCGACCGCCTCGCCCGTGTCGGACCGCACGCCGTGGCCGCCCTGCCAGGTCCAGTGCGCGGTGCCCTTCACCTCGCGTGCGGCGTCGGGGTGGCAGGTGAGGCACGTGCGGGTGACCGCGGGACCGTCCGCGAAGGGGCGCGTGAAGTACGCGGCGTGGTCGGTGGGCTCGGGGAAGCGCGGGAGCCGCTCGCGGGGGGCGTCGGACGTCTCGTGGGCGGTCGCGGGCACGACCACGGCGACGAAGGCCGACGCCGCCAACCCGACGAGGCCGAGGAGCAGCGCGAGCACGCGGGGCGTCATGCGCAGACCTCCGCGGGCCGTCGGCCGCCCGAGGGCGACCTCGACCCTTCGCGACGGAGCCTACCCCCGGACGCCCACTTCACAAGTATTTTCGCATACAGTTGTATTCATCGGTCGTCCCCGGGGCCTGCCCCCCGGGGTAGCCTCCCGGGGCCGTGGCGCCGCCCCCCCTCTCGTTCCTCGTCTTCGTGGCGGTGCTCTCCGTGGTCGCGGCGGCCGCGCACCTCTACGCGTGGCGGCGCCTCGTGCGCGACGTGCTGCCGCCCGGGCGCCGGCGCACGGGGGCCACGCTCGTCCTCGTCACGTTGGCGGCGACGGTGCCCGTGGGGTTCTCGCTGTGGCGCTGGCTCGGCGCCGACGCGGCGCGGCCGTTCTCGTGGGCCGGGGCGGCGTGGGCCGGCGTGCTGTTCCTGCTCGTCGTCGTCCTCGGCGTCCTCGACGTCGCCCGCACCGTCGCCGCCCGGGCGAGGCCTCGACGGTCCGAGGCGCCGGTGGACGCGGGGCGCCGTCGCTTCCTCGCGCGGACGCTGGCCGGGGTCGCCGGGGCGACGACGGCGGGGGCCGCCGCGACGGCGCTCGCGCAGGGCGCGGCCGCGCCCGAGATCGTCCGCGTGCGCGTGCCGATCCACGGGCTCCCCCCCGCCTTCGACGGGTTCTCGATCGCCCACCTCTCCGACGTCCACGTCGGCCCGATCCTTCACCGCGCGTTCCTCGAGGACGTGGTCGCGCGCACGAACGCGCTCGACCCCGACCTCGTCGCGATCACCGGTGACCTCGTGGACGGCAGCGTGGAGGACCTCGCCGACGTGGTCGCCCCGCTCGCGTCGCTGCGCGCTCGCCACGGCGTCTGGTTCACGACCGGGAACCACGAGTACTACATGGGCGCGGACGCCTGGCTCGCCCACCTCGCCACGCTCGGCGTGCGGCCGCTGCGCAACGAGCGCACGACCGTCGAGCGCGAAGGCGCGGCGATCGACGTCGCGGGGGTGGACGACGCGAGCGCGCACCGATTCGGGGGCGGGCACGGCGCCGACCCCGACCGCGCGCTCGCGGGACGCGTGCCCGGGCGGCCCGTCGTGATGCTCGCGCACCAGCCCAAGCAGGTGCACGACGCGCGCCGCCTCGGCGTGGACCTCGTGCTCGCGGGCCACACCCACGGCGGCCAGATCGCGCCGTTCGGCTGGCTCGTGCGGCTCGCGCAGCCGGCCGTCGCAGGCCTGCACCGCTTCGGCGACACGTGGCTCTACGTGAGCCGCGGGGTGGGCACCTGGGGCCCGCCGATGCGCCTGTGCAACCCCGCCGAGATCGCGCTCGTGACGCTCGTGCCCGAGGCGTGACGCCCGTCGGGGCGGGCCCGACGGCGGAGCCCCGGGGCGCGCGGCCGCCGGCCCGGCGTCGCGGGGCCGCCGGGCCCCGCGCGCGACCCCGCGCCGCCGTTCACGACAGCGTGGGGTAGTCGACGTAGCCCTTCGCGCCCGGCGTGTAGAGCGTCGAGAAGTCGGGCGCGTTGAGCGCGGCCCCGCGGCGCACGCGCTCGACGAAGTCGGGGTTGGCGAGGAACGGCAGGCCGAACGAGACGAGGTCGGCCTCGCCCTGCTCGACGGCCGCCGACGCGCGCGCCGCGTCGTAGCCGCCGTTGGCCACGAACGGGCCGCGGAACGCACGGCGCATCGACGGCGAGACCCGCTCGCCGGGCGCCCACATCATGTGCCCCTCGAACGGCTCGACCACGTGGAGGTAGGCGAGCCGCAGCGCCGACAGCCGCTCGGCCGCGAGCGAGAACGTCGCGACGGGGTCGCTGTCGCGCATGTCGTTGTAGGCGCCTCGCGGCGAGAGCCGCATCGCGACGCGGTCGGGCGACCACGCGGCGCAGGCGGCCTCGGCCACCTCGACGAGGAAGCGGGTCCGGTTGCGCGCGCTCCCGCCGTACCCGTCGGTCCGGTGGTTGCTCCCGTCGCGCAGGAACTGGTCCACGAGGTAGCCGTTGGCGCCGTGGATCTCGACGCCGTCGAAGCCCGCGTCCTTCGCGCGGCGCGCGCCGTCGCCGTAGGCACGCACGACCCGCGGGATCTCCTCGAGCGCGAGCGCGCGCGGGGTGACGTAGGGCTGCTTGCCCTTCGGCGTGTGGGTCTCGCCCTTCGCGGCGACCGCCGACGGGCCGACGGGCAGCGCGCCGTCGAGGAAGTCGGGGTGCGAGACCCGGCCCATGTGCCACAGCTGGAGGAAGATGCGCCCGCCCGCACGGTGCACCGCGTCGGTGACCCGGCGCCAGCCCTCCACGTGACGGTCGGTGTAGACGCCCGGCGCGCCCAGCCAGCCCACGCCGTCGCGGCTCACCGGCGTCGCCTCGGTGACGAGCAGCCCGGCGGCGGCCCGCTGCGCGTAGTGGGAGGCGATCAGCTCGGTCGGGGTCCCGTCGGGCTCGGCCCGCCCGCGCGTCATCGGCGCCATCACGAGCCGGTTGGGGAGCGTGAGCGCGCCCACGGCGAGCGGACGGAACAGCGGGTCGTGCACGGGTCGGCCTCCGGTGGGCGGGACGGCCGTCCCGCGCGGGGCGGGAGCATACGCAGCGGCGAGGGCCGCGGGCGGCCGCACCCGGCCCCCCCGCCGATTCCGCCGCCGACGAAGCCCGTCCCACGCCCGACGCGCGCCCCGCGCACGTCCGACCCCGGTCGGGGCGGGTGGGCTCGGCGGGCCGTTCCGCACGGGGCCCGCAGCGGCTACCCTCCGGGCCCCATGGCCGACCCCGCCCCGCCCCCGCCGCCGTCCGCTCCCCGTCCGCCCCGTGGCACGACGCTGACCGCGAAGACGGCCGCCAAGAGCCGCTCGACCCTGTTCCCCGTGGTGCTCGGCGCCGCGTGCGTCGCGATCCTCGTCGGCGGCTGGTTCCTCCTGCGCTCGCGCACGCCCAAGCACGACCTCGACGTCTTCTGGCCGGTCACGCGCGAGGGCGGCGAGGCGGTGCCGCTGGGGCACGCCGTCCGCGCGGGCGACGCGTTCGACATGAAGCTCAAGGTGCGCACGGGCGTCGTCCTCGGCGAGGCGGTGGACCCGATGAGCGGCATGACCCTCGACGCCGAGCTGCGCTTCGAGCACACGCTCGCGGCGACCGACGACGGCGCGCTCCGGTCCACGATCGCGGCGCGGCTCGACTCGTGCTACGGCACGCTCCCGTTCCTGCCGCCGCTGATCTCGGCGGCGATGCGCGCGGAGCCGCCGCTGCAGTTCTTCGTGGACCGCGACGCCGACGGGAGCCCGCGCAAGGGCACGGCCCGCCTCGACCCCGCCGTCGAGGGGCGGCGCGTCGCGCTCGAGTACCTCTTCTCGGGGCTGAGCGACCTCTCGACGACGTACCTGCCCCCGCGCGCGGTCCGCGTCGGCGAGGTGTGGGACTTGAACGAGTGCGCGCAGCTCGGCGGCATCGTCGAGGCCGTCCGCACGCTCGCGACGCTGCAGGCCAACCCCGCCGGGTTCCCCGCCGGGACGTGGCGGGGCCAGGTGGGCGCCGAGGGCCTCGAGGACCACGAGGGCGCGCGCTGCGTGCGCCTGCGGATCGCGCTCGAGACCAAGCTCGAGGGCCCCGTCGTCGCGCCCGCCGAGCCGGGCGCGCTCTCGGCGGTCGCCAAGGTCGAGGGGACCGCGTGGGTCGCGCTCGACACGGGCGTGCTCTGGGGCCTCGACACGCGCTCCGAGGTGCGGTCCACCTACAAGGTCGCGCGCAAGAGCGACGAGCGCTGGGCGCGCCAGTTCGTCACCGGGACGACGAAGCGCCGCGGCTGAGCGCGTCGCGCCAGCGCGCGAGCCCGTCGAGGTCGTCGCCGATCCACGCCTGCGCGCCGGCGGCGTGCGCGCGCGCGGCGGCGGCCTCGTCGTCGACGGTCCAGCACCAGATGCGCGCGTCGGGGTGGGCCGCGCGCACCGGCGCCACGACGCGGTGGAGCACCGCGAGGAGCCCGACGCCGGGCGGCACGCCGCGGTCGGGGACGTGGGAGAGGAGCAGGCCCCGGGGCGTCTGCGGCAGCCGCGCCGCGGCGTCGAGCACCTCCGCGGCCCAGAAGGAGGTGAACGTCACGCGCGCGAGGCGCTCGCGCAGCGGGACGAGCGCGCGCGCGGCCCCGGGCACCTTGAGCTCGAGGTTGAGCGTCGCCTGCGGTGCGCCGACGCCCTCGAGCGCGTCGAGCACCGACGCGACCGTCGGGAGGTCGTCGTCGTCGGCCCCGACCGCGCGACGCAGGTCGGCGAGGGGGAGGACCCGCACCGGCGTCCCGT
Source organism: Planctomycetota bacterium (assembly GCA_020851795.1). Classification (GTDB taxonomy): domain Bacteria; phylum Planctomycetota; class PLA2; order PLA2; family JAEUHO01; genus JAEUHO01. The sequence continues at coordinate 101,935 of JADZCA010000024.1, forward strand.
CGGGGAGGCGCTCGTCGTGGCGCAGGACCGGGACGCCGTCGGCGGTCACGAGGACGTCCACCTCGGCGCCGTCGCCGCGCCGGAACGCCGAGACCACCGAGCGACGCGAATTCTCGGGCCCCGCGGCCCGGTCGCCGCGGTGCGCGAGCAGCCACGGCGTGCGCAGGGTCAACGACCCTTCTTGCCGTGCGGCTCGAGCGCCGGGGCGGGCTTGGGCTCGCCGGCGGTGGCGGTCTCGAGCAGCGGCTGGTCGGGCAGCGGCGCGAGGAAGGCGAGCACCGCGAGGATCTCGTCGCGCAGCTTGCGCCGGTCCACGATGCGGTCCACGAAGCCCTTGTCGGCGAGGAACTCCGCGCGCTGGAACCCGTCGGGGAGCGTCGTGCGGATCGTGCTCTCGATGACCCGCGGCCCGGCGAACCCGACGAGCGCGCCCGGCTCGGCGATCGTCACGTCGCCCTGCGCGGCGAACGACGCCGACACGCCGCCGGTGCACGGGTCGGCGAGCACGCTGACGTAGGGCACGCCGGCCGCTCGAAGGCGCGCGATCGCCGCGCTGGTCTTGGCCATCTGCATCAGCGAGAGCGCGCCCTCGTGCATGCGCGCGCCGCCCGACGACGCGACGACGATCAGCGGGACGCGGTCGGCGAGCGCCGCCTCGGCCGCGAGCGCGACGCGCTCCCCGACCACGACGCCCATCGAGCCGCCGAGGAAGCCGAAGTCGAGCACGGCGAGGGCGACGGGCCGCCCGCCCATCGTCCCGCGCCCGGCGATGCACGCCTCGCTCGCGGTCCCCTTGGCGCGCGTGCGCTTGAGCTTCTGCTCGTACGGCTCCGAGCCGTCGTGGAAGCGAAGGACGTCCACCGGGGCGACGTCCTCCCCCACCGGCCGGAACGAGCCGGCGTCGAGGAGCAGGTCCACGCGGCGCTTGGCCTCGAGCTTCATGTGGTGCCCGCACTCGGGGCACACGTTGGCGTTCTCCTGGATCGTCTTGCTGAACGCCATCTTCCCGCACGCGGCGTTGGTGCACTTGGTCCACAGCCCGGCGGGGACCTCACGCTTCTTGCGGAACGACCAGGGCATGGAGACTCCGACGCGGCCCCGTGGGGCGCACGGCCGAGGAGTCTACCCGGCGCCGACCGCCGGGGCCCCCGGCGGCCGTCTCCCCCGCCGTCGCCCGCGAACGCGACCTCGCCCGCGCGGTCCGCCGTCGGGGCCCGCGCCCTGCGCGGGCCGCCGTGGGCGTCAGGCGCCGCCGCGGAGCGCGGCGATCGCGGCGCGGCGGTCGGGGCTGCGGAACACGGCGTTGCCGGCGACGAGCACGCGGGCGCCCGCGGCGACCGCGGCGGGCGCGGTCTTCGGGCCGATGCCGCCGTCGATCTCGATCGGGCCGGGGTAGCCGCGCTCGACGAGCGCGCGCACCTTGTCGAGCACGTCGGGGATGAACGACTGCCCGCCGAAGCCCGGGAACACCGACATCACCAGCACGAAGTCGGTGCGGTCGAGGAACGGGTCGAGGCGGGCGACGGGCGTGTCGGGGTTGAGCACGAGGCCCGCGCGCTTGCCCTTGGCACGGATCGCGTCCAGCGCCGCGCCGACGTCGTCGGTGCGACCGTGCACCTCGACGTGGACGGAGACCCAGTCCGCGCCGGCGTCGCAGAACGCGCCGACGTACTTCGTCGGCTCGGTGATCATCAGGTGGCAGTCGAGCGTGGTGCGCGTGGCGGCGCGCACGGAGGCGACGAGCGGCGGCCCGAACGTGATGTTGGGCACGAAGTGCCCGTCCATCACGTCGAGGTGGAGCAGGTCGGCGCCGGCGGCGAGCACGTCCTCGACCTCGGCCCCGAGGCGCGCGAAGTCGGCCGACAGGATCGACGGCGCGATCTGGACGGCGCGGGCGGTGGCGGGGCGGTCGTTCGCGCGCATGGCGTTCGTCCCGGTCGCGCGTCCTAGCTCGCCATCTTCGCGAGGAGGTCGACGCAGCGGGTGGAGTAGCCCCACTCGTTGTCGTACCACCCGAGGACCTTGACGAGCGGCCCCATGACCATCGTCGAGAGGCCGTCCACGATGCACGAGGCGGGGTCGCCGACGATGTCGCACGAGACGACCGGGTCCCGCGTCACGCGCAGGATCCCGCGCAGCGCGCCCGCGGCCGCGGCCTCGAGCGCCGCGTTCACCTCGGCCACGTCCTTCGGCGCGCGCGTGAGCACCGCCGTCAGGTCCACGATCGAGCCGTCCTGCACCGGCACGCGCAGCGAGAAGCCGTCGAGGCGGCCCTTGAGCGCGGGGAGCACCTTGCCCACCGCCTTCGCCGCGCCCGTCGAGGTCGGGATGATGTTCACGGCCGCGCGCGCCCGCCGCAGGTCCTTGTGCTCCTGGTCGAGGATGCGCTGGTCGTTGGTGTAGGCGTGGACCGTGTTCATGAACCCGCGCTCGATCCCGAAGGTCTCGTGGAGCACCTTCGCCATCGGCGCGAGGCAGTTCGTCGTGCACGACGCGTTGCTGACGATGCGGTGCTCGGGCTTGAGCGCCGCGTCGTTGACGCCCATCACGATCATCGCGTCCACGTCGTCCTTGGGCGGCGCGGTGAGCAGCACCTTGTTCGCGCCCGCGGCGAGGTGGAGCGCGCACTGCTCGCGCGAGGTGAACTTGCCTGTCCCCTCGACGACGAGGTCCACGCCGAGCGCCTTCCACGGCAGCTTGGCGGGGTCCTTCTCCTGCAGCAGCGCCGTGCGGCGGCCGTCCACCACGAGGTCCTTGCCCTCGAGCGTGACCGAGCCGTCGTAGCGGCCGTGCGTGGAGTCGTAGCGGAGCAGGTGGGCGCTGGCCTCGGGCGCCCCGATGTCGTTGACCGCGACGACGGAGAGCTGCGGGTGCTTGGCGAGGATCCGGAACACGAGCCGTCCGATGCGGCCGAACCCGTTGATCGCGACCTTCGTCATGAGCGGGACGCTCCGAGGGAGTGGGGAAGCGTAGTGAACGGGGCCGACGCCCCGGGCGCCAGCGTGGGCGGGTGCGCCCCGGCCGGCCGGCGGCCGCCCGCACGCCGCGGCGCGGGGCCCGGGTACCCTCGCCTCCCATGACCGAGGTGCCCGTCCTCGAAGCCGAGGTGGCCGAGGCGGCCCGCGCCGCGGGCCTCGCGCCGGGCGACCGCGTGCTCGTCGCGGTGTCGGGCGGGGCCGACTCGGCGGCGCTCGCCTCGCTCCTCGCGCGGGGCGCCGAGCACGGACTGCCCCTCTCGCTCACGCTGGGGCACGTGGACCACGGCTGGCGCGGGCCCGCGGAGGCGGCGGCGGACCGGCGGGCGTGCGAGGCGCTCGCGGCGGCGCTGGGCGTCCCGCTGCTCGTGGCCCCGCCGCCGGCCGTCGTGCGGCGCACCGAGGACGACGCGCGCCGCCACCGCTACGGCGCCCTGCTGCGCCTCGCGACGGCGACGGGCTGCCGCGTCGTCGCGACGGCGCACCACCTCCGCGACCAGGCGGAGACGTTCCTCCTGCGCCTGCGGCGGGGCAGCGGCCCCGCCGGCCTCGCAGGAATCCCGTCGCGACGTCCCCTCGCCGGCGGTCCCGTCGAGGTGGTCCGGCCCCTGCTCGGGATCGACCCGCGGCGCCTGCGGCGCCACCTCGACGAGCGCGGGCTCGCGTGGCGCGAGGACCCGACCAACGCCGTGCTCGACCGGGACCGCGTCCGCGTGCGGGCACGCCTGCTCGCCGCCGAGGCGTCGGGCGCGGCGTGGACCCGCGACCTCGCCGCGACCGCCGAGCGCGTCCGACGCGCGCTCGCGCGCCGCGAGGCGGCCGTGGAGGCCCGGTGCACCGCGTCGCTGCGCGTGCACCCGCTCGCCGCCGCGGCCGACGTCGCCCTCGACGACGCGCGCGCCGTCGGGCCGCGGGACGCCGACACGCTCCTGCGCTGGCTCGGGGCCGGGGTCGGCGCCGACCGCGACGGACCGTGGCTGACGCGCCACCACGTCGAGGCCGCGGCGCGGCTCGTCGCGCGAGGTCGGCCCGGCGAGGCCGTGGCGCTGCCCCGGGGCGCGACGCTCGCGGTCCGCCGCGACCGGCTCGTGCTCGCCCTCGCCGCCCCGCCACCGCCGGTGCGCCTCGAGCTGCGGGGAGACGGCGCGGTCTCGGCCGACGTCGGAGCCCACGCGCTGACGCTGGCGCGACGGACGGTCGCGGCGGACGGCTTCGACGCGGGCGCGTGGGCCCGCGCGCACCGCCACCCCACGGGCGCGCAGCCCGCCCGCGCCGCGTTCGACGCCGACCGGCTCGGCCCGCGCGTCGAGCTCGCGCCCGTCGCGCCCGACGACGTGCTCGTGCCGTGGGGCCGCACGTCGTCGTGCCGCGCGTACGCGCTGCTCGCGCGCGAGGGCGTGCCGGCCGAGGTGCGCCGCGGCGTGCTGGCGCTGCGGCGCGCCGACGGGGCGATCGCGTGGGTCGTCGGGTGCCGCATCGACGCCTACGCCGGCGTCACCGCGACGACGAAGCATGTCGCGCTCGTCGAGGTCGCGCTGCGGCGCCGGTGAGCGTCCCGCGAGTGCGCGCCGCGCACACGTCCGCCGCCCCGAGCCGTCGCGGCCCGAACCCGCGGTCGGCGGCGGATCAGCCTAGGAAGAGCCCCCGCGGCGCCCCACCCCACGCCACGCCTGCCCCACGCCAAGCCCACCCCGTCGGGCCCCGCTTCGGGGAGCTCAGACCGACGTCTGGTCGATGTCGGTCTTGGACGGGGGCGCGCCGGTCGCGAGCGACTCGGGCTTCTCGCCACGCTCGACCTTCTCGACGCGGGCGCCGTCGCCCTCGCTGAGGCCCTTCTTGAACTCGTTGATGCCCTGGCCGAGCGAGCGGGCGGCGCCGGGGAGGCGGCGGCCGAAGAACAGCAGCGCGAGGAGGAGGATCATCCCCCACGCCCACGGGCTGCTGATGTTGGCGAGCGGCGCGACGACGAGCATGGGGTGGATCATACCCCCGGATGGAGCGGGGTCGACGGGACGGCACCGCCGCCCCGCGGTGCGCCCCCCGGGGCGGGGTGCGGGCCGGCGGCGGCGCGTTCGACCGATCGCGGCGAGCGACTACTTCGGCGAGGCGAGGAGGAGGGTGCCGTCGGCGTAGCCGGCGATCACCTGGCCGTCGCGGCCGTTGGTCGGGAGGAAGTCGAACATCCCGAAGTCGGCGGTCCGGACGACGGGCAGGCCCTTGCCCTTGCGGAGCTGGGCCGTCTTCTGCGCGTCGATCGTCACGACCCAGTCGCCGTGCATCATCAGCGGGCGCTCGGAGCCGGCGTCCTTGAACACGTCCTCGCCCGTCGTAGCGACGAAGCAGTGCAGCCCGGTCGCGTTGCGCGCGAACACGTAGCCCTCGAACGACTCGACCTTCGTGGCCGGGGCGCCCTCGCCGCCGGCGGTCACCGTCTTCGTGACGGCGCGGCCGACCACCCACGGCGTCTTGCGGATCGGCGCGTCGAGGCCCTTGAGCCAGTTCACGCTGCCACTGTGGATGTCGTACCCGCGGAGCAGGTTGTCGTCGCTGCCGAGGAAGGCCCAGTCCTTCGTGACCGCCGGCGCGCACGTGTTCGCCGCCGTGGTCTCCGACACCCAGTTCACCGTCGGCGTGAGGCCGGACTGGCGGGTCGGGAGCGACGTGAACGTGCGGTCCTCGCTCGCGACGAGGACGACCTCGCCCGTCGGGTCCACGACCGGCGTGGCGACGACGCGACCGAGCGTGCGGTACGACCAGCCGGGCGTGCCGTCGGCGAGGTTGACCGTCTCGAGCGTCTTGTTGTTCTGCGACGAGCCGAGCGAGCCGACGAAGGCCATCCCGGCCGTCGCAGCGACGCCCGACGACGCCGAGAACGGCAGGCGCACCGGCGAACGGTCGCCGGCCGCGCCCGAGCGCTTGCTGAACCACTCGAGCCAGCAGGCACCCGCGGCGTCCCGCTCGACGAAGACGTAGTGCGTCGGGCTCTCGGCCGGCGGCGCCGACAGCGGCGAGCGCAGCGACGAGACCCACTTCGCCGACAGCTCACGGCGCGAGAGGCAGTACACCTTGCCCGTGCTGTCCACCGCGAGGATGTCCTCCGACATCGCGTAGACCTGCGTCAGCGCGGCGCCGAGGTTGACGCGGTACACGTCGGGCGACCACGGGAGCCCCTCGAGCAGCCGCTCGCCGGCCTCGGCCATCGGGTTCGCGGCGCCGGCGTACGCGCCGTCCGAGCCGCTGGCGCGCGCGCGCGGGGCGTCGGAGACGGGACGACCGGCGCAACCGGCGACGAGAACGGCGGCGACAGGGAGCAACAGGGCCCGGCGAGACGTCATCGGCGACCTCGGCGACAGGGGGGCGGGACGGGACGCGGGAACGGCGGGACAGGATCCCGACCGGGCTCGCGCGGCGCCGCGCCTGCGGAGACCCCTGCCCGGGCCGTCCGAGGCGTGACGCGCGATCGCGGCGGTTATAGGAATCGACCCTCCGGGTGTCAAGGATGCAGGTCCCGCCCCGATCGCCGCGAACCCGCGTCGGCGAACGACTTCCGTGCGCTTGCGGCCCCGGGGAGCGTGGCCCGCACGACCCCGGCGCCGTTGCGCGGCGGCCCCCCCCGGCCGTAGGATGCCCGGCGACGTGACGACGCCCCCGGCACCCCCGCCGTCGGCCGGCGACCTCGCGGACGGGTCGGCGCCGCTCGAGGTCCTCCGGCACAACCTCGCGCAGGTCTACGACCGGATCGAGCGCGCGCGCCGCGCGAGCCCGCGGGCTGCGGCCGCCGTGACCTTGGTGGCGGTGACCAAGGCGGCCCCCCCGGGGTGCTTCGACCTCCTGCGGGCGCTCGGGGAGCGCGACGTCGGCGAGAACCGGGTCGCCGACGCCGCGTCCAAGAGGGAGGCGGCCCCCCCGGGCCTCGTCTGGCACGGGATCGGTCACCTCCAGTCCAACAAGGCCAAGAAGGCCGTTCGCACCTTCGACGTGTTCCACGCCCTCGACTCGGTCCGGCTCGCGGAGGCCCTCGACGCCCTGCTCACCGAGGCGGGCCGGCGCTGGCCCGTCTACGCGCAGGTCAACGCCGCGCGGGACCCGGCCAAGGGGGGCGTCGCCCCGGAGGACGCCGGCGCGTTCCTCGAGACCCTCGCGCGTTTCCCCTCGCTCGAGGTGGTCGGCCTGATGACGATGGCGAAGGAGGACGACCCCGGCGAGCGGGCCCGGTCCTGCTTCCGGACGCTGCGCGAGGTGCGCGACGACGCGCTGCGGCGCGGGACCGGTCGGGTCCCGCCCCGCGGCCTGTCGATGGGGATGAGCGACGACTTCGAGGTGGCCGTCGAAGAAGGCGCGACGGTCGTCCGCGTGGGCCGCGCGGTGTGGGCCGGCGTCGGCCCGGATTCCCCCGCGACGCCGGGCGCCCGTCCGCGTACGCTCGACCGACCGAGGACCTGACATGGCGCTGCGGATCCGGATCGAGCACGGCCAGGACGCGGGGAGGACCTACCGCCTCGCGGCGGCGGGCACCTACCGCGTCGGCCGCTCGCCGCAGGGGTCCTTCCAGGTCTTGGACATGAAGGTGTCCAAGGACCACATGGAGCTGGTCCACGACGGGTCCGCGACGACGCTGCGCGACCTCGGGAGCAGCCACGGCACGCTGCTCAACGGCCAGAAGGTCGCGGGCGACGCGCGCCCGTTGAACCCGGGTGACGAGATCCGCCTCGGGCTGACGGTGCTCCGCGTGCTCTCCGACGGGCCCGGCGACGCCGACGTCAAGCCGACCGGCCCCGTGCCCGCCGCGTCGGGCGCCCCCGCGCCCGCGGCCGGCACGGCTCCGGCGCCCGCCCCGAAGTCGGTGGGCACGCCGGCCGCGAAGACGCTCCCGCCCGACGCGCTCGTCGGCCAGACGCTCGCCGGCTACAAGATCCTCGAGAAGGTCGGCGCCGGCGGGATGGGCGCGGTCTACCGCGCCGAGCAGCTCTCGCTCCACCGCGAGGTCGCCCTCAAGGTCCTCGCCGAGAAGCTCGTCTCCGACTCGGCGTTCGTGGACCAGTTCGTCAACGAGGCCCGCGCCGCGGGCCAGCTCAACCACCCCAACGTCGTGCAGGTCTACGACGTCGGCCAGGTGGACGGCCGCCACTACTTCTCGATGGAGTACATCCACGGCGGCTCGCTCGACGGGCAGATCCCCAAGACCGGCGGCGGCGTGTCGTGGGAGAAGGCGCTGCCGTGGTTCCTCGACGCGGCGAACGCGCTGATCTTCGCCGAGAAGAAGGGCATCCTCCACCGCGACATCAAGCCGGACAACTTCATGCTCGGCCAGGACGGCAGCGTGAAGCTGTGCGACCTGGGCCTCGCGAAGAAGTCGGAGAGCGCCGACCTCC